>CALJKL010000046.1 GCA_937973555.1 uncultured Flavobacteriales bacterium
GGGACTTTCTTCATTCGCCCAAGAAATTCTTCCGCATTCCACATTAAGGGGTTAATTCCATATAGCGCTGGTTTATCAGCATCATCGTCTACACCCCTTATTCAGCAAGGTCTATAGAGCGAGCATTGATAGTTTCATCCTCTAATGGTAATTTTACAACCCATTGAATATCAACAAGATTTTCTGATTTTAAAAATATAAATATTCCAACATATTAAAATGTTGCTAAGCAACAGGTGATAATTGATCAGCTCTGACATTACCAAGACAGCCCAGGCATGCGGAATGAAATAACATCTTAAATTGTATCCCGTCTATGAGACTAATAAAGAAACTTAAGAACTACGTGTTACAAGTGTTTTTGATGAAGGTAGGGAAAAAGGCCATGTTGAGTCAATTCTCTTTAAGAGGTAAGCACGGTTAAGGTGGATTTGCTAAAAAAAGTTAAAATCATTTTCAGATTTTAACTTTTTATTTTTTTAGGTTTATTATAAAAATTATTGCCTTCCGCTTTCTTCCACAAAATGCGCAATTTTATTATTGAATTCATCTTTTTGCAAAAGCTCTTCAATTGAAATATGCATTCTGTACCTCCAATAATGTGGAAAAACCGCAGGATTATTAATCCTTTCGTCATCCGCATACGGATTTACAATTTCATAATCTGTGGCAAAATATTCCTGAATAGGGAAAATAGCCAGCATTGCCTGAGAATGGAGATGCTGTTTCATAATGATTTTCGCCAATTCTGGAAGCAGCTCCGAAGGGGCCACACCAGGCTGATTAAGCTGATGATTGAAATAATTTTGAGTTAATTCTTTATTTTCTTTCCACCATTGTCTTAGCGTAGAACTATCATGTGAAGATGCCGTTACTACGTTCATATATCCTGCTGATTGAGGATCATAGAAAGGTACATCTTCTTTTGGCGAACGCTGCACCTTAAGTGCGGTAATACCCAATTGATCCATCACCACAGGCACACAATCAGGCACAAGACCAAGGTCTTCGCCACAAATCAGCATATCCGTAGCACTTAGCAACATTGGTAGTTTTTCCATGGCTTTCTGATACCATAGACCGTCTTGGCGTTTAAAGAAATAATCGATATACAAATTGTACAAAGCATTCTTTTCCCAATCCGGAAGATATTTGAAAGAATCTGTTTTATTGATGTTAAATCTAGGATGGTATACATAATCATCACCATTAAACTCTTGCAAGAACAATACATTTGCTGCAAGGTTAATAAGTTTTTCCTCTGCCCAGTTTCTAGGATTTTCTTTGAAATAGTCCGTCAGTTTTCTCTGTGAATCATATTCAGGCTTAAAGAAATACAGTCCATTTTCCTGATACATAAAATGCTCTACAATGGTATCTTTTTCATACCCGAAATAATTCCAAAGAATTTCATCATTAATGAATGGCTTGCAATATCTGTCGAAATTAAAAGGAACATGTCTTGCCGCAAATTCTTCCAGCGTCACCGGAACAGCAGGGTAAAAATAACCCAAGAGACCTTGCGTAGCAGACATTGGCATTCTCCAGATTCTGAAAAAACCAAGAATGTGATCTATCCTCATCGCATCAAAATAACGGGCAATAACATGGAAACGTTTTTTCCACCAATCGTAATCATTGGCCTGCATTACTTCCCAATTGTAGGTAGGGAATTCCCAGTTTTGTCCCAAATCCGAAAATTCATCTGGTGGTGCACCGGCCTGGAAATCCATTCCGAACAGTTCCGGTTCTGTCCAAGCTTCTACGGAATATCTGTAGATCCCTATCGGTAAATCTCCTTTCAGAGAAATTCCCAAACCATGAGCATAATCTACAGCATTTTTCAATTGAAGATGCAACTGATACTGCACCCATGCATGGAGCATCACGGCTTCATAATCGGCATGATTGCTTTCAAACATTTGGGCAATTTTACCTGCTACATATTTTTTATGGGTTTTCCAATTGTTAAAATTAGGCGTATTGTTTTTATCCCTCAATACGCAGAAAGCAACATAAGGCTTCAGCCAATCTGTATTTTCCTTGAGGAATTTTATAAATTCTTTATCTTTTAAAATCTCATTTTTATGAGTTTCAAAAATAACATGCAAAAACTTCCATTTACCGGAAATCATTTGTTCGTAGTCTACAAATTTTTCCGCATTCAGTTCTTCTTTTTTTACAATATATTCTTTCTGAAGGCTTTCTGGAATAGCATATTGAAGACTCTCTAAACTCAGGTATTGAGGATGTAGGGCATATACCGAAATGGCGGCATAAGGATAAGAATCCGTCCAACTGTAATTGGCAGTAGTATCATTAATTGGCAGAATTTGAATGATAGAGAGATTGGTTTTATGAGCCCAATCTGCCAATTTCTTCAAATCAGGAAACTCTCCAACTCCAAAACCGCCTTCGCTTCTCAAACTAAAAACAGGAATAGCCACTCCTGCAGCCTTATATAGTTGTTCTATATTAAACCTGAAAAAATGATCTGCCTGTACCTGCAGTACTTCAGGATCCTGATTAGGGAATGCCAATCTGTTGTCTCCATATTCTATGGCAATAATCTTACCCTGTTTTTCATCAAGAATAGCATATTTATACTGTACGAAATCTTTTTGGCTTCTAAGATCTACCGCCAGTTCCCAAACACCTATTGAAGTTTGTACCATTTTTGAAGCTGAAGCATAATCCCAATTACCCAAAGCTTCGTTGTTCCCCATAATCACCAGATGCCAGTCATGCGAATAAAGGGGAGCTTCTATTCTAAAGTGATGTGTATGTTTTTTGAGAATCGAAACCTTCTCGGGTTTAAATTCTCCAAATTTATTCTGAAGAATTTTATTGTTAAGATAATTTTCCGGAAAATTTTTATTGTTCCAAACATCATAAATATTGTATTCAGAAAAATTATTGACAAAATTAAATCGATGAAGACAAATTTCTTCGTCTATAACTTGGTTGTTTTCATCTACAACCTGATATTTATATTCTATGGTTTTTGAGAAGAAGTCTATTTCCGTTTTCCAATTTCTATTATCGGCAAAATGCAAGTCGTAGGTCTGTATATTTTTACCGTCCAGAACCTTCAGCACCACCTTTTGGCCAAATTGAGTTCCGTAATTAATCGTGAAATATAATTTCATTTGATAAGTTTTTCAACTGACGAATTTACAAAAATTATGGATGGAATAAGAAATTATATCCATATTATTTAAATGACGTTTGGCAGCGTTTCACAAAAAAACTCCGAGAATAATTTCGGAGTTTAATTTTTTAATTCAAAATATACGTGGTGCCTTCCCTACCATCTTTTAATTCTATGCCTTCGGCGAGAAGCTTATCTCTTATTTGGTCAGACAGTTCAAAATTTTTGGCTTTTCTTGCCTGATTTCTGAGTTCTATCAATACCTGAAGCGTTTGATCCAGTTTATCATTATTACTCTCTTCAATATTCTGAAGTCCCAAAACATCATATACAAAATCATTGATTATTGTTTTCAGTTCTTTTAAATCTTCTGCAGAGACACTTTCTTTACCGTCTTTTAGTTTGAAAATAAAACTTACCGCTTCAAAAAGATGTGCAATCAGAATCGGAGAATTAAAATCGTCTGTTAAAGCATCATAGCATTTTTCTTTCCATTCTTTCAAATTGAAAGAAGATGTTTTAGCACTCGTCAACGCATCAGAATTCACAAGTTTCACTGCCTCCATCAATCTTTGAAATCCTTTCTCTGAAGCCAACATCGCTTCATTGGAAATATCCAGAACACTTCTGTAATGGGCCTGAAGAAAATTAAATCTTACTACACTCGGGTGAAATGGCTTTTCAAAAAAATCATTTTCCCCTGAAATCAATTGCTGTGGCAAAATATAGTTTCCTGTAGATTTGCTCATTCTTTGCCCATTCATAGTCAACATATTGGCATGCATCCAGTATTTTACAGGAGACACACCATTACATCCTTTCCCTTGGGCAATTTCACATTCGTGATGCGGAAACTTCAGATCCATACCGGCTCCATGAATATCAAATTGTTCTCCCAAATATTTGGTAGACATAGCGGTACATTCTAGGTGCCACCCAGGGAAACCTTCTCCCCAAGGAGAAATCCATTTCATGATATGTTCAGGCGATGCTTTTTTCCAAAGGGCAAAATCCTGAGGATTTCTTTTCTCATCCTGACCGTCTAAATCTCTGGTATTGGCAAAAAGTTCGTCTATATTTCTTTTGGAAAGTTCCCCATAATTGCCGCCTTTTTCATTATATGCTCTTACATCAAAATACACTGAACCGTTACTTTCATAAGCCAGTCCTTTGACAATTAAATCTTTGGCAAGTTCTATCTGCTCTATAATATGACCTGTAGCCGTAGGCTCTATAGTAGGCGGAAGCAGGTTAAAATTTTCTAAAACTTTATGAAAATCTACCGTGTATTTTTGCACAATTTCCATAGGCTCCAGTTTCTCTAGACGAGATTGCTTGATGAATCTGTCGTTATTGATATCACCATCATCTGTTAAATGTCCGGCATCTGTAATGTTTCTTACATAACGTACTTTGTATCCCAAATGCACCAGACTTCTATAAATAAAATCGAAGTTTAGGAAGGTTCTTACATTCCCCAAATGCACATTGCTGTATACCGTAGGACCACAAACGTACATCCCCACTTTATTTTCGTGTAAAGGCGTAAAGATTTCTTTTTCGGCGGTAAGTGAATTATATATTTTAAGTTGCATTATTTTATAATTAAGATTTAAAAATTAAAGAATTAAGATTTTATTTTATAAAAATCAGCAACAACAGATTACTGTTATTGTAATAATTTGGGATGATATTTTTCTAAATCTGTTCATTTCTTAAAATTAATCCAACTTCGCATGACTGCCTACATAATGCAGAAACTCCTGTCTGGTAATAGGATTGGTACGGAAAATACCACTTAATTCTGCTGTAATGGTAGAACTGGCAGTATCCTTTATCCCCCTGCAATTTACACAAAGGTGCTTGGCATCTATAATACATGCCACATCTTTGGTTCCCAAAGCCTCCTTCAGGGCATCCACTATCTGCATAGTAAGCCTTTCTTGTACCTGCGGACGCTTTGCGTAATAATCTACAATTCTATTGATTTTAGATAGCCCTATCACTTCACCATTAGAAATATAGGCCACATGTGCCTTACCAATAATGGGTAAAAAATGATGCTCACAAAAAGAATATACCGTGATGTCTTTTTCTACCAGCATTTGTCTGTACTTATATTTATTGGTAAAAGTAGAAATGCCCGGTTTGTTTTCCGGAAGCAGCCCTCCGAAAATTTCATTCACATACATTTTAGCTACCCTTTTCGGAGAGTCCTTCAGGGAGTCGTCCGTCATATCAAGGCCTAATGCATGCATTATCTCTTCAAATTTTTCTTCTATAATTTTTATTTTTTCTGCCGGTGTTTTTTCAAAAGCATCTTCCCGCAAAGGGGTGTGATCTTTCCCGGTAAAAAAATCGTCTTCTATATCTTCAAAATTGTTCATAGCTCCAATTAATGTTACAAAATTACAGAAATATTTCTAATGCATTAAACTTATGAAAATGAGTATTTTACATTTTTAAGGCTTCTAATTTTTTTAAAAAAAAATGGTATTGGTCTGAAATTTTATATATTTGCACTTGAATTAACAAAAATTTTTAAAACAAATTGCTATGTCAGACATTACATCAAGAGTAAAAGCTATCATCGCAGATAAGCTAGACGTGGAAGAAACAGAAGTAACTCCTGAAGCAAGCTTCACTAATGATTTAGGTGCAGATTCTTTAGATACTGTTGAGTTAATTATGGAATTCGAAAAAGAATTCAATATCCAAATTCCAGATGATCAAGCAGAGAAAATCACTACTGTTGGTCACGCTATTGCTTACATTGAAGAAGTTATCAAACAATAATTTTTTTTAAAAGAAAAATTAAAACCTATGGAATTGAAGAGAGTTGTAGTTACAGGATTTGGTGCCATTACGCCAATTGGTAATAATGCTAATGAATATTGGGAAAACTTAGTAAAAGGTGTTAGCGGTGCTGCTCCTATTACTCTCTTCGATTCTACTAACTTCAAAACAAAATTTGCCTGCGAAGTAAAAAACTTCAACCCTTTGGATCATTTCGAGAAAAAGGAGGCAAAAAAAATGGACCGCAACACCCAGTTTGGTATGGTGGCTGCCAGAGAGGCAGTAGCTCATTCCAGACTTTTAGAAGGTGATGTAGACAAAAACAGAATTGGGGTAATATGGGGTTCTGGTATTGGCGGCTTAGAAACTTTCGAAACAGAAGTTTTGGGCTGGGCCAATTCTAACAACATCCCAAGATTCAATCCTTTCTTTATCCCAAAAATGATTGCGGATATCACTCCGGGACAAATCTCAATGGAATACGGTTTCCATGGGCCAAACTATGCTACCGTTTCTGCCTGTGCTTCTTCTGCCAACGCCCTTATTGATGCCAAGATGCTTATCCAATTAGGTAAAGCTAATGTCATTGTATGCGGAGGTTCTGAGGCTGCAGTTACTGCATCAGGAATGGGTGGCTTCAATGCTTTGATGGCTCTTTCTACAAGAAATGACGACTACAAGACGGCTTCAAGACCATTTGACAAAGACAGAGATGGATTTGTATTGGGTGAAGGTGCCGGATGTATCATCCTTGAAGAATATGAACATGCCAAACAACGCGGGGCTACCATCTATGCAGAGCTTTCCGGTGGAGGATTAAGTGCAGACGCCTATCACATGACGGCACCTCATCCAGAGGGCTTGGGCGCTTATTTAGTAATGAAAAATTGTTTAGAAGATGCAGGCGTAACTACTGATGAAGTAGACCATATCAACATGCATGGTACATCTACTCCATTAGGAGATATTGCAGAGTCTAACGCAATTGCAAAACTTTTAGGCGAACATGCTTACGACATTCAGATCAACTCTACAAAATCTATGACTGGCCACCTTTTGGGTGCTGCCGGGGTAATAGAAGCCATTGCTGCAATTGGAACTATTATTCATGGGGTTGTTCCTCCTACCATCAATCATTTTACTGATGACGAAAACATCGACAGCAGATTAGATTTCACCTTTAATCATGCTGTGAAAAAAGATGTTAAAATAGCCATGAGTAATACTTTTGGTTTTGGTGGTCATAATGCTTGTGTTCTTTTCAAGAAAGTATAAATGGGCTTAAGAAATTCATTAAAGAAATTTCTCAAAAAAAAAGTTTTTAAAAAAAAGACCGAAAAAGAAGCTTTGCTCTCTGCCAGAATAAGTAAAATTATTGGGCAAAGGGTAAATGACATTAAGTTATATCAAGAAGCTTTTTCCCTTAAAAATTCAACTAAAACCAATGATTCAGGAAATTTTGAAAGATTAGAATTTCTTGGTGATGCCGTTTTAGGAAGCATTATTTCTTGTTACCTCTACAAAAATTACCCTAACGAGAATGAAGGATTTCTTACGCAAATGAAATCTAAAATCGTGAACCGCAAGAATCTTAATTCTTTAGGTGAAAAACTAAAGCTTACAGATATTATCCAAAACGATAATAAGGGAAATCTTGGTGAAAACATTTCCGGAAATCTTTTTGAAGCATTTATAGGAGCCATCTATATGGATTTTAAGTATGAAAAATGCAAAGATATTGTGATGAAAAAGCTTCTTACAGAAAAAGACATAGAAAAACTGGAAAACAAAATTGTAAGTTATAAAGGTCTTCTTCTGGAATGGAGTCAAAAGAAAAAGGTAGTTATAAGATACGAAACCTCTGAAGAATTATTACCCAATAAAAGTATTATTTTCAGAAGTTGCATATATTTGAATGACGAAAAGATTTCTAATGCCTCAGAAACATCTAAGAAAAAGGCAGAAGAAAAATCGGCACAAAGAGCATTTTATACCTTAAATAAAAAAGAGAATATTGTTGAAAAACAAAAAGTTATTTCTTGAGTTGGATGATGATGAGCCTATGAACATTGGGTTGATAAGGCTTACCAAAAAAGCACCTAATTACGAAGTGTTTTTTGAGATCAACAAACTGAATTCTTTTCAATTTTACAGAACAGATGATTTAATAGCAGAAGAGTTTAGTTTTTCAAAATTTGAAACCTATCTTCCGGAAACTAAAACCTATTATCATGTGCTTGCCAACAAATCTGCTCCCCTAAAGCAAAAAACTACAGACGAGCTGTTTTCTCAAACAGAAGAAATTAAGTTTTTACTGCCCAAAAATAAGGATGTGGAATATATAATTTATGCAAAGGATAGCTTTCCGGATTTTTCACTACTTTTGCTCCCGGAAAACATCTTGCAACCTATACAAGATTATTCCCTTCAACCACAAAATGAACTGTATAAGTTAATACAATATTATGAATAAGAGAACGAAAAAGACGAAGGTGATTGCTACATTAGGCCCTGCTTCTTCTGACAAAGAAACCTTGTTAGAACTGATTAAAGCTGGTGCTGATGTATTTAGAATAAATTTCTCACATGCCGATTATGATCTGGTAAAGAGAAATGTAGACTTGATAAGAGAATTAAACGAAGAATATGGCTGCAATACTTCTATTCTAGGAGATTTACAAGGCCCTAAATTAAGAGTAGGTGTTGTAAAAGAAGGTTCATATCTTAATACTGGAGATGTACTAACCTTTACCAATGAAATATGTGAAGGAGATTCTACTAAAGTTTATATGACGTATGAGAAATTTCCTCAAGACGTAAAAGTAGGGGAAAGAATCTTGATTGATGATGGAAAACTGGTATTAGAGGTTATAGAAACCAATCAAAAAGATACTGTAAAAGCAAAAACCATACAAGGAGGACCATTGAGTTCTAAAAAAGGGGTAAACCTTCCAAATACCAATGTTTCTTTGCCAGCATTGACCGAAAAAGACATCCAAGATGCCAAATTCATGCTTGATAATGAATTTGATTGGATCGCGCTTTCTTTCGTGAGGCATGCTCAGGATATTATTGATTTGAAAAAATTAATTAAATCTCATTCTAAGTCAGAATTCAGAACACCTATCATCGCAAAAATTGAGAAACCAGAAGGTGTAAAAAACATCGATGAAATTCTTATGGAATGTGACGGGCTAATGGTTGCACGTGGAGACTTAGGCGTGGAAGTACCTATGGAAGAAGTGCCTGTTATACAGAAAAAATTAGTAGACAAGGCAAGACATTATGCCAAGCCGGTAATTATTGCTACCCAAATGATGGAAACCATGATCACCAGCCTTACTCCTACAAGAGCTGAGGTAAATGATGTGGCAAACAACGTATTGGATGGTGCAGATGCCGTAATGCTTTCTGGTGAAACCTCTGTAGGAAAATATCCAGTGGATGTTGTAAAAAACATGACTAAGATTATTAAAAACATTGAGTCTAGCCCGCTTTACAATAAAAGAAATGAAATTATTGAAAAAGTAACCTGTGTAGATGACCGTTTTATAACCGATATGGTCTGTCTAAACGCTGTAAAAATTGCTGAAACTACAGGTGCTGAAGCCATCATTACCTTAACCTATTCCGGTTACACTGCATTTCAGATTTCAGCGCATAGACCTAATGCAAGAATTGTGGTATACAGTTCTAACAGAAGGGTAATTACCATGTTGAACCTGCTTTGGGGGGTAAGAGCTTTCTATTATGATATGAATAAGTCTACAGACGAAACCGTAATCCAGGTAAATATGCTTACCCATCATTATGGTTATGTAGAGAAGGGTGATTTTGTAGTAAACCTCAACGCAATGCCGGTTTACGAAGGCGGAAAAACAAATACGCTAAGATTAACAACCATATAAAATAAAAAAGCACTCTAAATAGAGTGCTTTTTTATTTTAAAAATTCCCAATAATACTTTTCTTAACAGTAAATTCCTGAAGGGCATACAGCGAAAGTTCTGTGCCGTAACCAGAATTTTTTCTTCCGCCAAAAGGCAACCTTACATCTGAACGGAATACCTGATTGATTGCTACCCCTCCACTTTCCAAACGCTCGGCATAAAACATGGCTCTTTCTTTGTCTTTGGTGAAAACAGCATTACCCAACCCAAACATGGTTTCATTGGCAATTCGTAGAGCCTCTTCATCATCCTTAGCTTTGAAAACCATAGCCAAAGGCCCGAATAATTCTTCCTGAAGAATAGGATTTCCTTCGTTCATCTTCAAAATTCCCGGATTGAAGGCCGCCTTACCCACATTTTCTAAAGGAAGTATGGCTTCTGCCCCATTTTCTAATGCTTTCTGATATTGTTTTTCTAAATCCTGCGCTAAATCTTCCCTTGCCATTGCACCAAGATTGGTTTCCTGTTGTAATGGGTCGTTAGTCTGATATTTTTGATATTCTGTAATAAATTTTGAAATAAATTGATCATAGATTTTAGAATGGATGATAAACCTTTTTCCGGCAATACAGCTTTGTCCGGTATTCTGTAACCTTGCCAAAGCCGCATCTTTAGCCGCCTGGTCTAAATTTGCATCTTCACAGATAATGAAAGCATCACTACCACCCAATTCCAATACGCATTTTTTCAGATTTCTGCCCGCTATTTCAGCAATTTTCCTTCCTGCCGCTTCACTTCCGGTTAGGCTTACTCCTTTTATAATAGGGCTTTCTATCATCTCTTCTATTTCATTATGCGAAACGACAGCATGTGTGAAAACAGCCTCCGGAAAACCGGCTTCTTCAAATAATTGCTGAATGGTATTACCGCTTTTTTCACAAATCGATGCATGTTTCAGGATAACAGTATTACCTCCCAAAACTGCCGGAACGGCAAATCTAAGTACTTGCCAAAAGGGAAAATTCCAAGGCATAATGCCCAAAATAACACCCATCGCTTCATGATGCACTTCCGAAATCTGATGTTCGGTTTCTATTTTTTCAGACTTTAAAACATTTTCTGCTTTGGCATAATATGCACACAATCCTGCACTTTTTTCTATTTCTGCGATGGATTGTGCAATAGGCTTGTTCATTTCCATTGTAATGATTTTGCCTAATTCTTCTTTTCTTTCCAAAAGCAATTCAGAGAGTCTATATAATGGCTTTTGTCTTTCCTCGAAAGAAACCTTTTTCCATATGGTGAAAGCTTCCTGAGATTTTTGTAGTGTATTTTGTATTGAATTTTTCATAGTTTCTTATTTTATAAACCATTCATTAATAAGACTGGCCGCCAATCTGGCTGTTCTCTCTTCCAAATCATATTCGGGATTTACTTCTGCCACATCCAAAGCAATAAGTTTTTCGGATTTCAAAATATGTCTATAAAAATGTAGAAATGCAGCATCTGCAAAAAGACCGTTATAGGCAGGTGCAGAAACGCCAGGTGCAATAGCCACATTAAAAACATCCATGCAGATAGTAAGGTATACTTTGTCTACCTTGTCCAGCAATTCGTCTATTTTCTGATATACAGAAGGCAGATTTTCAAAGAAAATTTCATCTGCCAAAATATATTTCATACCGTATTGATGAGCAGTATCGAACAATTTTAAAGTATTGGAATTTTTTTGAATGCCAATATGCAAAGAATGGATTTCACCTTCCTGAGCAATCTGCCAAAATCCTGTTCCGGAAGACGCGCCGTTTTCGGGTTCTCGATTATCAAAATGGGCATCGATGTTGATGATGCCTATTTTCTCTTGAGGAAAGGCCTTTCTGATGCCTGAATAATGCGCAAAAGTAACTTCATGACCGCCTCCCAAAACAATGCTTTTGCCATTTTGGGCAAGAATACCTGAAACTTTTTGGGCTAAATTTTCCTGCGCCTGCTCCAAATTTCCATTTTCACAAGTTACATTCCCAAAATCCATCAAAGTAAATTCCGGATTTACCACTGGAAAATTGGCCATATTTTTTCGGATGATATCTGGTGCGCTTGCCGCACCAATTATGCCTTTATTGCGCTTCACACCTTCATCCACTGCAAAACCATGCAAAGCAAAAGCATTACCTTCTACTTCCTGTTGGTTTTTAGCTATTTTCACGCGCTGAAATATCCTGTGATACAGCGGATCACCTCCATCATTGCGTCCTTGCCAAATATTCATTTCAGTATTCAATATTTTAGTATTAAAGGGTTACTTTTTCACCATCAATATAGACTTCACTCGCACGCAAACTACCCTGATGATAAAGTAAATTCTGGTAATTATCTGTTTCAAAAACCACAAAATCGGCTTTCATATTTCTTTTTAAAACTCCTCTATCTTCTATGTTTAAAGCTTTGGCAGCACGGAAAGTAAGACCTGCTAATACTTCAGCCGTAGAAAGTTTTTGGTAGGTGGCCAAAATACTGGCTTGTGTGATGAGGTTCCCCATAGGCGCAGAACCCGGATTCCAGTCGCTGGCAATAGCCAAAACTCCCCCTTTATCCAAAATATGTCGGGCAGGAGCAAAAGGTTCTCCCAAACCCAAACTCGCTCCTGGAAGGGCTACTGCCACCGTTTCGGACTGAGCCAGAAAATCAATATCTTCTTCTGATGTGGCCTCCAAATGGTCCGCCGAAAGCGCTCCCATTTCTACGGCTATTCTGCTGCTTCCCGGAGTAAACTGATCTGCATGAACCGTCAGTTCAAAGCCCATTTCTTTGGCTTTCAATAAAAATGCTTTGCTTTCTTCTGGCTTAAAGGCTGATTTTTCAATGAAAATGTCAACTCTATCAGATAATCCTTCTTCTTTTACTTTGGGTAAAATTTGCTCTAAAACATAGTTCAAATACCCTTCTGAACTGCCTTCAAAATCTTTAGGTTTTAAATGCGCAGAAAGACATGTGGGCACTAAAGTGGCTTTGGTTTTTTCCTTGGCATTTTTAATCACGCGCAACATTTTCAGTTCGCTTTCCAAGTTCAGTCCATAGCCTGATTTTATTTCTATGGTAGTAATTCCAAGTTGCAAAAGCCTGTTGATTCTTTCCAAAAGCGTTTCCAGAAGTTCGGATTCGGAAGCAATTCGGGTATGCTTTACACTGCTCCAAATCCCCCCACCAGCTTCAGCTATTTCAAGATAGGTTTTCCCGGAATTTCTCATCGCAAAATCATTGGCTCGACTTCCTCCAAAACAAATATGCGTATGGCAGTCGACAAAAGCGGGGAAAGCAATTTTTTTTCCTTCCACTTTTTCTATTTGTAAGTGGGCTATGTCTTCATGGCTCAATAAATTGCCATTGAGAAAATCCTGAAATGGCGCAACGATTTCAATTTTATTTTTATCATTCAATAAAATCCCTCCATTTTCAATGATTTCCAATTCTTCATCAGAAATTTTTCCTCTTAATGGGAGGTTATTTAGCGTAACGATTTGTTTGAATGGACCAATGAGTTTCATATTGGTAAAAATAACCATTTCGACACAAAGGCACAAAGTTTTTGCATAAAGTTCAAAAGGCTTACTCTTCTTTATTGTTTTATTGGAGTCTTTACGTTGTTATCATGCAAAAAAACTTATCTTTGAGTTATAAAATTTTCACAAATCAATGCCAGATTTTTTACATCCCGATAAAGAAAATTTCTCTGATGAGGAATTGATGCAGGAAGAACAGATACGTCCGCAAAGTTTTCAGGATTTTGCAGGACAAAGAAAAACTTTGGACAATCTAGAAGTTTTCGTGGCGGCTGCCAAAAACAGAGGCGGAGCCCTAGACCATGTACTTTTGCATGGCCCTCCCGGATTGGGAAAAACCACTTTGGCACATATCATTGCTAATGAATTGGGGGTTAACTGCAAAATTACTTCAGGTCCGGTGCTGGATAAGCCAGGCAGTTTGGCCGGTTTGTTAACCAATCTGGAAGAAAACGACGTCCTTTTTATTGATGAAATTCACAGGCTTTCTCCTATAGTAGAAGAATACCTGTATTCTGCGATGGAAGACTACAAAATAGACATCATGCTAGAAACGGGACCCAATGCCCGTTCGGTACAAATAGGGCTGAATCCTTTTACGTTGGTGGGTGCCACTACCCGTTCAGGGATGCTAACCAAACCTATGCTGGCAAGGTTCGGGATACAAAGCCGTTTAGAATATTACACGGTTGAACTTTTGGGCATGATTATCGAAAGAAGTGCAAGAGTTTTGGGCGTTCCTATCTATGAAGATGCTGCCCTAGAAATCGCCAGAAGAAGTAGAGGTACACCGAGAATTGCCAATGCCTTACTGAGAAGAGTACGCGATTTTGCTGAAATAAAAGGCAACGGAGAAATAGAGATTGAGATTACCCGTTTTGCCCTCAACTCTCTGAATGTTGATGAATTTGGGCTAGATGATATGGACAATAAAATCATGCGGGTGATGATAGAAAACTTCAAAGGAAAACCAGTGGGGATTTCTGCTTTGGCAACCTCTCTAGGTGAAAACCCGGAAACTTTGGAGGAAGTGTACGAACCGTTCCTTATCCAAGAAGGCTTTATCATCCGTACCCCGAGAGGAAGAGAAGTAACAGAAAAAGCATACAAACATCTAGGAATTTCGAGGCCGAAAAATACTGGGGAGCTTTTTTAAATTCAAAATTATTATTTTAGCCATAAATCACATTTTTATGAAACTATATCCTATTCAATGCGGAAAATTTAAACTGGACGGCGGTGCCATGTTTGGCGTAGTGCCAAAATCTCTTTGGGAAAGAACAAACCCAGCCGACGAAAAAAACTTAATTGACCTAGGTACCCGTTCATTGCTTATTGAAGATGGCAAGAAGCTTATTTTAGTTGATTGTGGTCTCGGTAACAAACAAGACGAAAAGTTTTTTGGTCATTATTCTCTTTTTGGAGACGATACTTTAGACAAAAATTTACAGAAATATGGCTTTGTAAGAGAAGACATTACGGATGTTTTTCTTACGCACCTTCATTTCGACCATTGTGGTGGCGCCATAGAATGGAACGACGATAAAACCGGTTACCGACCTGCTTTCAAAAACGCTCAATTCTGGAGCAACGAAAACCACTGGCAGTGGGCCACGGAACCCAACCCAAGAGAAAAGGCAAGTTTTCTGAAAGAAAACATTTTGCCGATGCAGGAAAGCGGTCAATTGAATTTTGTAGAATTGCCTAAAAACGGCAATTATGGCTTTGCTCCAGATTTGAAAATGGATATCATTTTTGTAGACGGACACACGGAAAAACAGATGCTTCCCGTGATTCAATACCAAGAAAAGACTATCGTTTTTGCCGCAGACCTTATTCCTACTTCTGGGCATATCCCGCAAGTTTATGTAATGGGATATGACACCCGCCCTCTCTTGACGATGGAAGAAAAAGGAAAATTCCTGAAACAATGTGTGGATAACGAATATCTTTTATTTTTAGAGCACGATGCATACCATGAATTGGCAAGTCTTAAAATGACGGAAAGAGGCGTAAAATTAGACGAAACTTTCAGTTTTAATGAAGTTTTTGGTTACTAATAAACTGATAAAGTCTGAAAATGGAAGATGAGATAATACATAGTGCAAAAAAAATTGTAGGCATCACCGGAGGAATTGGCAGTGGAAAATCTAAAGTTGCGGAATATATTTCGGAAATGGGATTTCCTGTATACCATTCAGACTTTTGGGCCAAAGAATTGGTAAACCTAGACGAAGATTTAAAAAACAAAATAAAAGCTCTGCTAGGAAATGAAGCCTATGACGAAAACGGAAAATACAACCGAAAATGGATAGCTGAAAAGGTTTTTGACAATAAAGTATTGCTCGAACAACTCAACAAAATTATTCATCCCGCGGTAAGAATCCATTTTGAAGAATGGGTAAATGCACAGACTTCTGAACTTGCTTTTAAGGAAACCGCTCTTTTATTTGAATTAAAACTTCATGAGACATGTTATCAGTCTATTTTGGTTACCGCTGAAGAAAATCTACGCATAAAAAGAGTAATGGACAGAGACGGCAGAACCTACCGCGATGTAAAAGAAATCATTGATCATCAGATGCCGGAGGCAGAAAAAATAAAACTGGCCAATTTCATTATTGAAAATAATTGTGACCTCCATACCTTACAAGAATATACTGAACAGGTTGTTCAAGAAATTCTGAAAATGGATTTGTAGTACTTTTAGAATCTATATGCCAAATTCCAGCTGAATCCCACATTGAATTTGGTAGAACTTTTCCCAAAGCCTGGTACAATCATTGGCACTATTTCTTCCTGTTTGGTAGTATATACCATAAATCTAGGCTGAGCATTGACATCAACATAAAAATTAGATTTGAATAGCTGCACTCTTGCTCCCGCAAAACCTTCCAGCCAATAAGAAGATTGAGTAGATGCAGGAAAACTAAGATATTGATCACTTCCCGCATAACCACGAATAGGGACCGATTTATATTCTTGTGTATAAAAAGAACCTGCTAATTTTCCACCAGCATAAAATCCGCTATCAGGGCTTTCGCTGTCCATAGATAGCATGTAGTAGCCTCCTAATTTGGCGAAAATTCCGTTAGCAGAAGTTTTATAACCTCCTTTTTCATAAATATTTTTATCATAACCAGCATCAAATACGACATGCAGATTTTTATTAATTTTTGTAGAAACATAGCCTTGGAAAAGCTTCCTGTCACTGAAAGTAGCAAAAGTAGCATTCAATACATCTACTCCGATGGTAAGATTGGGCTGATATTTATATTTCGTTTTAAGACTGTCTTTTTCCTGAGCAAAACTCAAGCAAAAACTAAAAAACAAGATAAAGATGAACTTTGTTTTCATTAATAATTTGATTCTGATTGAGTTCTATTTTAGTTACCGGCGTTGGCGTTACCAGATTTCCTGATACGTTTTCATAAAGCCTTTTGAAGCCACATGCTGGCGATACATATTGCGATTGTGTAGTGTATGAGATTTTTACTTTAGAAGCCATTCCTTTTTTGGTTCTATGCACATACATCTCCGTAAATCCATTATTGTCTACCCGTAAAGGCACCAAAACAGAATCTACCTTTGCCTTGGCAATAACGTTTACCAATCCTGAGCCATAATCCACATCCAGATAAAGGGAATCTAGCGTCATCAGTTTATTGTCTGCACTTTTGAATTTTATTTTCATTCTAGGGGTAGCCTCTCCATTCACGCAGACATCATCATCCCCGCCACAAGAAATGGCAAAGAGTCCAAAAAACAGAAAAAGGAATAAAAGATATTTCATCAGAGAATTTTCATTTTCAAATGTAAACATTATTTCTTCACCAAAAGGGCAATATTTTCTACATGATGCGTCTGTGGAAACATGTCAACTGGCAAAATTTTCACCACATCATAAGCATCTTTCATTAGAGCCAAATCTCTTGCCTGCGTTGCCGAATTACAACTTACATAGACAATCTTATTGGGTGAAAGTTTCAGAATTTGCTCTACCACTTTTTGGTGCATTCCATCTCTTGGGGGGTCCGTTACCAAGACATCTGCTTTAGGATGATTCTGCAAAAATTCTTCGGTGAAAACTTCTTTCATATCTCCACAATGGAATTCGCAGTTTTCCAAACCATTCAGCTTAGCATGCTCTACGGCAGCATCTATGGCTTCCTGCACCGACTCTATCCCGATCACATATTTTGCCTTTTTAGCCAAATACTGCGCAATGGTTCCCGTACCGGTATAAAGGTCATAGACCACATCGTTTTCGGTAATATCTGCAAACTCCAGGGTTTTTCTGTAAAGATTCAACGCTTGTCTGTAATTGGTTTGAAAGAATGATTTAGGGCCGATTTTAAATTTCAAACCATCCATTTCTTCATAAAGAAACCCTTCTCCAAAATAGGTTTGGATGTCCAAATCATATACCGAATCATTCCCTTTTGGGTTGATGGCGAAAACCAAAGTTTTGATTTGTGGAAACTTTTGTAAAATATAATCAAAGAGACGGATTCTGTTTTCTTTTTCCTCTCTGTAAAGTTGGAAAAGCACCATCCATTCCCCTTTAGAATTTTGACGAAGCATGAGCGTTCTTAAAAATCCTTCTTGGTTTCTTACATCATAAAAATCCAGATTATTTTCGATGGCATAATTTCTTACCGCTAATCTTATTTCATTGGAAGGCTCTTCCTGAAGAAAGCATTCTTTGAGATCCAAAATTTTGCTCCACATTCCCGGAATATGAAATCCCAAAGCGTTTTTTTCTGAAATATCTTCTCCAGAAATTACCTCTTCATTGCTTAACCAACGGGCATTAGAAAAAGAAAATTCCATCTTATTTCTATAGAAATATTTCTGTTCAGAACCCAAAATAGGCAAGGCCTCGAAATGCTCTATTCCCCCGATTCGTCTGATGTTGTTCACCACCTCATCTTGCTTAAAATCTAACTGTTTTTCATAAGAAAGGTTTTGCCATTTGCAACCTCCACAAACCCCAAAATGAACACATTTAGGCGCTGTTCTGTAAGGAGATTTTTCTGTAATCTCTATGGCTTCTGCTTCATAATAATTAGATTTAGCCTTCTTTACCCTAACATTTACCACATCACCGGGCACTGCACCAGAAACCAATACCGTTTTTCCTTCTTCTGTTTTTCCTACCGCCACGCCTTTGGCACCCGCAGAAATCAATTTTATATTTTCGAGGATTAGATTTTTCTTTTTCTTACTCATAATTTTGCAAAATTACGTTTTTAAAACTAAAATAAAGCTTTTGCTTTTGCCGATTTAATTCAAAAAAAGCGGACCAAAAGTCCGCTTTCCTATACTTGTTTTTTGGAAAATTTATTTTGTAGCTGAAGGCGCAGTGGCTGCAGCAGATTCCTGTCCTGGAACAATCATTTGAGGAGCCGGTGCCGCCATTGGAGCCTGTAGGCCAGAAGCTTTATTAAGAGCATCTACCAAATCAGGATCAGCAATATTAAGGAAAGATTTGCTCATCACTTTACCGTCTTTGTTCAAGATTACAAAACTTGGCATTTTGAAACCATAAACTGCAAATTGCTGTGCAATTTCAGATTTCATACCTCCATTGCCGTAAAAATTAGTTCCGTTTACACCAGTAAAAATTGCTTTAGATGTTTTCGCAAATTGTTCTTGGGTATCATCTAAATTCACAAAAGCAAAATTAACTTTAGCTCCGTAGAATTTAACCATTTCTTTAAGAACAGGAACTGCATTTTGCGTTAAATATGGGTTCCAAGAAGCATAAAATACTACCGCAGTTGGTTTACCTTTTAGTTCCGATAAGGAAGATTTTTTGCCATCTTGTTTTATTAATTCTGTTTTAGAATAATCAGTATCCAGCTTGATGCCATAGATAGCTTCTTCTACTTTTTTCAAATCAGCTTTTACATCATTGTTTTTTATTTTAGTATCCAAAAACTTCATCAAATCTTGAAGCTTTCCATTGGTTGGCTGTATATCGTATTGCGCTGCAATGGTAGCTAATAAATAATCTTTGGTTTTCTGACTGTATTGTTTTTGAGTATCTAAAAACTGTGCAAATGCTTGTGTGTTAGAAGTGAAATTTGAATTCTTATTTTTTTCAAAATATTTTTGTATTTCCTTGCCCAATTTATTGATCAAATATCTTCTATAGCTAGGCATATCTTCTACATAATCATCATTTTCTAATTTCTTCTGGAAATCCGCAAATTTAACTGAAGGTTTGTAATTAGGATCATTAATGATTTGGCCATGAAAGTTTTCGTATTGAGAAGAGATGATCAGCATTGCTACGTCTAATTCCTTTTTATTGAATTTTTCAACATCACTATCTGGCTTTTTAATTTTGGCAATCTCTGCCAATTTTTTAGTAATATCAGTATTGTATTTATCTAATTCATTTAAGAAATCAGTTTCTTTTTTCATAAAGACTGATTGATCTAATTTAGACAAGTACTGATTGATAAACATTTGACCTTCCATAATGTATTCAGTATTGCCTTTGGCATCACCAGAGATTTTCATGCCTTGAGGGAAAAGCATAGGGTCTATCTGAAGGTCTACTTTATCGCCAACTTTCAGATAAAGGAATCCTGTTCTTCCACCATAAGTAATCACATACACCCCATCTTTAGGGATTTCTATGGTTTGAGAAAAGTTGCCTTTGGCATCAACACCAAAATTGGTAATAGGTAATGTAGCTACCCCTGAAGATTCTATAAGCTCTATTCTTTCAAGAGGTGAACCATTGTTTACTTTACCGGTAAGAGTTATTTTACCGCCTTTAGAACATGAAAGGACTAAAACAGAAAGTAAGAATAAAAAAAGATATTTTTTCATTTTTGTTTAAAAATTGTTTGTTAAAAAATCTGCGCAAAAATAAAGTTTTAGTTTTAGTTGCTCAAATAAAGTTGAAATTTTGGGAAAGTTTTAACGAAAAATCACCTCAACAAAGAGGTGATTTTCAATGATATTGTTGAATAAGTCTTATTCTGCAGTGGTAAATTTAGCCGCTAAGAATTCTCGGTTCATTCTGGCAATGTTTTCCAAAGAGATTCCTTTAGGACATTCTACTTCACAAGCACCAGTGTTAGAACAGTTTCCGAAACCTTCTTCGTCCATTGTAGAAACCATTTTCAATACTCTTCTCTTCGCCTCTACTCTACCTTGTGGTAAAAGTGCAAACTGAGAAACTTTAGCCCCTACAAACAACATAGCAGATCCGTTTTTACAAGTCGCCACACAAGCTCCACAACCGATACAAGCCGCTGCATCCATGGCTTTGTCTGCATCTTCTTTAGGAACCGGTATCGCATTGGCATCTAATGTATTCCCGGAAGTATTAACCGAGATAAAACCTCCCGCAGCCATAATTCTATCGAAAGCACTTCTGTCTACTACTAAGTCTTTAATGACTGGGAAAGCAGCACTTCTCCATGGTTCAATCGTAATGGTTTCACCATCTTTGAACATTCTCATGTGAAGCTGACAAGTAGTAATTCCGGTATCCGGACCATGTGCTCTACCGTTGATGTAAAGCGAACACATTCCGCAGATTCCTTCACGACAATCGTGGTCAAATGCTACAGGTTCTTTACCTTCGTTTACTAAATTTTCATTGAGCATATCCAACATTTCTAGGAATGAAGAATCTGTAGAAACATCAGATATTTTATAGGTCTCGAACTGACCTTTTGTTTTATTGTTTTTCTGTCTCCAAATTTTCAGAGTCAGGTTTAATCCTTTTTTAGCACTCATTTTCTAAATTATTTGATGGAGATTATTTATAACTTCTGGTTTTCACTTCTATGTTTTCGTACACTAATTCTTCTTTATGAAGTACTTCGGCATTGATATCGCCACCTTTATATTCCCAAGCGGCAACATATTTATAGTTGGCATCGTCTCTTTCTGCTTCTCCTTCCGGTGTAGCATGGTCTTCGCGGAAGTGTCCTCCACAAGATTCATTTCTTTCCAAAGCGTCTTTCGCCATCAATTGGCCTAATTCCAAGAAATCTGCCACACGGAATGCTTTTTCCAATTCAGGATTCATTCCGTTTGTCTCTCCAGGAACTTTTACGTTTTTCCAGAAATCATTTCTTACTTCTTCTATTTCTTTGATGGCTTCTTTCAGACCTTCAGGTGTTCTTCCCATACCTACTTTATTCCACATGATGTGTCCTAATTTTTTATGGAAATAATCTACGGAATGCGTTCCGTTATTATTGATAAAGAAGTTTACTTTATCTTGAATTTCCTTCTCAGCAGCATCAAATTCAGCTGAATCAGTAGGGATAGCACCCGTTCTAATGTCTGCAGAAAGATAATCCGCAATGGTATAAGGCAATACAAAATATCCGTCCGCAAGACCCTGCATCAATGCTGAAGCCCCTAATCTGTTGGCCCCGTGGTCAGAGAAATTAGCTTCCCCGATAACGAAACATCCAGGGATGGTAGACATCAAATTGTAATCTACCCAAACACCACCCATGGTGTAGTGAACCGCAGGATAAATCTTCATTGGTGTTTTGTATGGATCGTCTGCTGTAATCTTTTCATACATTTGGAAAAGATTACCATATTTTTCTTCTACCCATGCTTTACCTAAATCATAGATTTGCTTGTCTGATGGGTTGTGAATATTTTTTTCGATAGCGGCTTCTCTACCTTTTTTCATGATTTCTGTAGAGAAATCTAGGTAAACACCCTCTTGTGTATCATTATTTTCGATTCCGAAACCAGCATCACATCTTTCTTTAGCCGCTCTAGACGCTACGTCTCTTGGCACCAAGTTTCCGAATGCAGGATATCTTCTTTCCAAATAGTAATCTCTATCTTCTTCTTTGATGTTCTCTGGTCTTAATTTTCCTTCTCTGATGGCTTGTGCATCTTCTAGTTTTTTAGGAACCCAAATTCTTCCTGAGTTTCTTAAAGACTCAGACATCAAGGTTAACTTAGACTGCTGTGTACCATGTACCGGAATACAAGTTGGGTGAATTTGAACATAACAAGGATTCGCGAAGAATGCTCCTTTTTTGTGGATTTTCCAAGCTGCAGAAACGTTAGATCCCATAGCATTGGTAGACAAGAAATATACGTTTCCGTATCCACCAGAAGCAATAACAACGGCGTGAGCAGAATGTTTTTCAATCTCTCCGGTCACTAAATTTCTAGCAATAATACCTCTTGCTTTTCCGTCTACAATTACCAGTTCCATCATTTCATGACGGTTGTACATTTTTACTCTTCCTTTCCCGATTTGACGGCTTAGTGCAGAATAAGCACCTAGCAACAATTGCTGACCAGTTTGTCCTTTTGCATAGAAAGTTCTTTTTACCTGAACCCCTCCAAAAGAACGGTTGTCTAATTGGCCTCCATATTCTCTTCCGAAAGGCACCCCTTGTGCCACACATTGGTCTATAATATTAGCAGAAACCTCTGCCAGTCTGTATACATTAGCTTCTCTTGCTCTATAGTCTCCACCTTTGATGGTATCATAGAACAATCTATAAGTAGAGTCACCATCACCTTGATAGTTTTTAGCAGCATTAATTCCCCCTTGAGCCGCAATAGAGTGCGCTCTTCTTGGTGAATCTTGATAGCAGAAAGCCTTTACGTTATAGCCTTGCTCTGCTAAAGTAGCTGCAGCAGAACCTCCGGCCAAACCGGTCCCTACTACAATGATGTCGATTTTGTCACGGTTGTTTGGTGCAACCAAATTCATGTGATCTTTATGATTTTTCCATTTGTCCGCTAAAGGACCTGCAGGAATTTTTGAATCTAAAATGCTCATAATATGTTAAAAATTATTGAGTTACGAAATGAAAAACAGCCACAGCAATAAAGCCAAGCGGAATTAAGATAGAATACCAGGTGCCTAAAGAATTTACACATTTAAGGTATTTAGGATGTCTTGCCCCTATTGATTGGAAAGATGATTGGAAACCATGTGCAAGGTGCAATCCTAAAAGAATGAATGCAATTACATAAAATGCAACTCTTATTGGATCAGCAAATTTTTCATGAAGCTCTGCCCAATATCTAGTTTCGTCTATAGACAATCCTTCTACATATTTATAATTCATCTCGTGAATCCAGAAATCGTAATAATGTAATCCCAAAAACGCTAAAATCACTGCTCCAGAAATCAACATATTTCTAGAAGACCAAGAAGAATTAGCGCTTCCTTGATTGGCTGCATATTTTACAGGTCTTGCCCCTTTGTTTTTAAGCTCTAAGACGAAACCCATTACAAAGTGGAAAATTACCGCTACCATCAAAACAGGCTGCATTGCATACTGAATTAACGGGTTGTAACCCATAAAATGTGAAGCTGCATTAAAAGGACCTTCCTCACCAAATACCGAAAGAATGTTTACGGAAAGGTGAATCAATAAGAAAATCAACAAAAACATTGCTGATAGCGCCATTAAAAACTTTCTACCAATTGTAGATTGAGTTAATCCTGCCATTGTTTATTATTTTTTTTTTGAATTTTCACAAAATTAAGAATTTGTTAACACCTCCGAACATGACAATTGTCATGTTTCTTATTTTGTAATCATTCTAAATAAGATTCATTTTATGTTCAATGATTCATCACCAATAATTACTTTATTGCTATTTTTTGGCAAGGTTTTAATTTCAAAATTCTCTATTCTTCTGTTCGTAAGATAAGCATTAATTAATGTCTTATTGATTTTTTGAACATTCGCATTTTCTTCAATCCAAAATACAGCCTTTTCTTTATTCTTTACTAGAAAGATTTTTTGTTTAAAATAAGCAGCAACCATTATCTCTTTTTTCTCCAAATAATACCAATTGGTAAAAATTCTTACTCCAAAAAAGACAAGCAAAACCCTTGAAAATTTAATAAAAGAATTATAACTACTTTTCTCTAAAACGAATTTTAGAAAATATAGGCAAACAAAAACAATAGCCATTTCCATTAAATTCAAAGGAATATTTTTGATAAAAAACCAATCCTGTTCCGCAAAAAAATGAATACTCTTCATCAGCCATTTTACAATAAAATCATAGAGAAAATTTAACCAAGAGAAATTAAATTTTAACCCTAACAAGAAGGTCATCAATAAAGAAAAAATAATGATAATTTCAGAAAAAGGAAGAATCACCAAATTGGCAATAATCGACAAAAAGGAATACTGATGAAAATAATATACCACCAAAGGCAATGTGGCGAGCTGCGCTGCAAAACCTATGGAAACCATATTGACCAAAAAATTTTGAACCTTACTTCTAGGTTTTCGCAGATACCTCAAAATAGGTTCATTGAGCCAATAAATGCCTAAAACCGCCAGAAAACTCAATTGAAAACCGACATCAAACAACTGCTGGGTATCTACCATTAAAATGGCAAATCCGGCTATGGCCATGGCATGTAGCAAATCTGGTTTGCGTTGCAATAAGACAAATCCATAATAGGCAGATATCATGAGACAACTCCTCACCACAGAACTTCCATAATCAATAAAAATGGCAAAAATCCACAACAAAACCAATGAAATAATGATGGGAAAATTTCGGAATTTCACTGGGAAAAGTGGCTTCAAAACAAATAACAGCATCCAGAAAATCACGGCAAAATGGGTCCCTGAAATCGCTAAAAAATGCACCAAACCACTTTTACTAAAATCCTGCACCATTTCGGTATCCATTTCGGTGCGGTCTGCCAAAATAATACCTTTCAAAAATTCTTTGGTGTCGGATTGTAGCGTGGAAGTATCAATGTTATGAAGAACCTCCAATCTTTTTTGTCTTATTTTATCCGCAATTGCCATAATCTCTTTGGGAGATTCTAAAACCTCATCCGAGACAAAACCTTGGTAAAAAATATTTTTCCTGGCTAAATATTGGGCATAGTTGAATTGAAAATCGTTTTGAGGCGCCTCTATTTTGTTGAGAAATAATTCAGTTTGATAATAGTGCTTAAAACCCAATTGGTTCTCTTCTTTTGGAATAGAAAGCACCAAATTTAATGGGAAAATTTCTTTGTTTTTAAAATTCACAATCTCAAAAACCGAAACTTCATACCGCCTGAATTTTTCATTGGAATTTAGTTTTTTATTCAGTTGAAAAATTACTTTTTGTTGGCCTTTAAAATCCGGAAAATAAGGGACCCTAGAATTCAAAAAATGAGAAAAAAGACCCACTGAAAAGAAGAAAAATCCTAAAAAGAGATTTCTTAACCTCAAGAAAAATTTGACTTTAAAAAAAGAAAAAATCAACAATAATAAACTCAAAGCCAAAAACGCATTCACCAAAAATGCTTCAGGACGAAAAAAATCGCAGAGCAAAATCCCAGCGACAAAACAGAGCAGTAAAATTAATAATGGCTGTTTGTTCATTTCAGTATATCCCTCACAATCTTCAAATGATGATTGGTGTGAATATACAAAAATTTTATGCTTGTATTGCGATTTAAATGACCAAAATAGGGATGCTGAATAAAAGAATTCGGTGCCATTTCATTTACTTGGGAAAGGGAATTTTTTACTGTTTCCAAATACTTGGTGACATTTTCTTCGTAGGCCTCATTATTTGGGATGGTAAATTTGGGAGCTTTACCCCCTTTTCTTGGGATATACCCGGTTAACAAAACCAAAAATTTGGATAATTTATTTTGGGACTGATATTTTTGAGGGTCAGATTTCTGAAGGCCTTCTAAAATACTTTTGATGACCAAAAGACTGTGCTCCAAATGCCAACCCACGGACGCATCAGAAACGGAAGGCTTAGACTTTGTAGAAAATGATTTTAAATTTTCAATTTCATCTAATTGTGTTAATATTTTTTTCATACGACTTGTGTAATGATTTCTGCGGCTTTAGCGCTGGCTCCCTTCCCGCCTAATTTTTCGCGAAGAAGCTCGTAATTTTCTAGTATTTTATCTCTGTTTTCTCCTTCTAAAATAAGATGCAGTTCTGCCACCAAATTTTGGGTATTGAGTTCTTTTTGGATGAGCTCTTTCACTACTTCTTTATCCATAATAAGATTGACCAAAGAGATGTATTTGATGTTTTTCACCAAGCGTTTCCCGATTTCATAAGAAACCCTGCTTGTTCTGTAGCATACTATTTCAGGAATATTGAGAAGAGCCGTTTCCAACGTTGCGGTTCCGGAAGTGACCAAAGCAGCCTTGCTGCATCTCAATAAATCATACGTTTTATTGGACACAAAATGCACATCGTCATCCACAAATTTTTCGTAGAAATCTTTAGGCAAACTCGGCGCTCCCGCAATAACAAATTGATATTCTTTAAAGAAAGGTCGAACAGACAACATCATGGCCAGCATTTTTTCAACTTCCTGTTTTCTGGAACCCGGCAAAAGGGCAATGATTTCCTTATCGTTCAGTCCATTTTCTTTTTTGAATGCTTCGTCATTGATTCCTTTCAACCCGGAAATGGCATCCAATAAAGGATGGCCCACAAAATGGGCTTTATATTGGTGTTTTTTATAAAAATCTTTTTCAAATGGAAGAATCACCAGCATCTCATCTACATATTTTTTGATGGTTTCTACCCTTCCTTCTTTCCAAGCCCACAACTGAGGAGAAATGTAATAAATCACTTTTATACCTAGGCCTTTGGCAAATTCTGCAATCCTGAGATTAAACCCCGGGTAATCTACCAAAATCAAAACATCCGGTTGATAGTTTTGGAGGTCTTCTTTGCATTTTTTGATATTGCCGAGAATAGTCTTCAAGTTTTTAGCGACTTCCAAAAAACCCATAAATGCCAAGTCCTTGTAATGTTTCACCAAAGTTCCTCCCACCTGCTGCATGAGATTTCCACCCCAGAATCTGAATTCTGCCTTGGGGTCTTTTTCCAATAAGGCTTTCATGAGATTAGAAGCATGTAAATCTCCGGAGGCTTCTCCTGCAATGATGTAGTATTTCACAATAAATTGAGATTTGAGATTTGAGATTTGAGATTTTCAAACCAAATCAAAATATTTAACTTAATTTTGTTCAAAGATAATAATAAAAAATGTCTGAAGATTTTGAAATAAAAAATAAAGTAGCGGAAAGCGGTTTGGTGAATTTTGATTTATCAGAACTTTCGCCGAAAGGCAAAAGAATGGGCATAGATTTGAAGGATTTTCTTTTTATGGAAATGATTTTGAAGGAAAAAGACTTTCGTGAAAAAGTAGCTGCCTTAGAAACCGAAGATTACAAAGATGCCTATGTCTATATTTTTTGTTCTGCGGATGCCATTATCCCGCTTTGGGCTTATTTCCTTATCACTTCCAAAATTTCCGGAAGCGCCAAAAAAGTGGTGTATGGATCTAAAAAAGATTTGGAAACCCTATTGATGCACGAGGCCATTGCCCATTATGATTTTGAAACCATGAAAGACAAAAGAGTCTTGGTAAAAGGGTGCAGCGAAGAAGACATCCCCGAAAATGCTTATGTAGAATTGGTAGAAAAACTGAAGCCTTTGGTAAAATCACTTATGTTTGGGGAGGCTTGCAGCAATGTGCCTATTTTTAAAAACTAGTTTTAATTTTATTCAATAAAAAAACCGAAGGACTATTCTTCGGTTTTTTTCTTTCTGGTAGTTTTTGGTTTTTCTTCCGTAGACTCTGCTTTTGGCTTCGCCACTTTTTTAGGCTTTTCAACTTTTGGAGCTGATTCCTTTTTCGTTTTTTCTACCTTTGGTGCAACAGCTACTTTAGCAGAAGCAGATTTTTTTGGTCTAGATTTACCGTAACTTCCAGCATTTATTTTGCCTCTTCTGGTTTTTTGATCACCTTTTCCCATAATATCTTTGTTTATTTAATTGGTTCTTACAAAGTTATAAATTTTAACTTTTTATGCAAATCTTAAGAGATACAATTTGATTTTCCTCTTAAAACCGTATCTTTGCTCTCGAAAATTTCAAATTAAAAAAAATGTTCAGAACGCACACCAACGGAGAATTAACCCTCAAAAATCTTAATGAAAAAGTAACCCTTTCCGGATGGGTACAGACCAGCCGAGACAAAGGTTTTATGGTATGGATAGATTTGCGAGACCGTTATGGCATTACCCAATTGTTTTTTGACGCAGAAAGAACATCGGCAGAAATTTTAGAACAAGCCAAAAAATTGGGGCGAGAATTTGTGATTCAGGCAGAAGGCACCGTCATAGAACGTGCCAGCAAAAACCCTAAAATCCCTACCGGGGAAATTGAAATTTTGGTAGAAAAACTAACGATTCTTAACGAAGCAGAATTGCCTCCTTTCACTATAGAAGATGAAACAGACGGTGGTGAAGAACTTCGTATGAAATACAGATACTTGGACATCCGTAGAAATCCGGTGAAAGACAAGTTGATTTTCCGTCATAAAATGGCGCAAAAAGTAAGAAACTATCTTTCGGAAAAAGACTTTATAGAAGTAGAAACTCCGGTGCTTATTAAATCTACTCCGGAAGGAGCAAGAGATTTTGTGGTGCCAAGCCGTATGAACCAAGGACAGTTTTATGCCCTTCCACAATCGCCTCAAACTTTCAAACAGTTATTGATGGTGGGCGGTATGGATCGTTATTTCCAAATTGTAAAATGTTTCCGTGACGAAGACTTGCGTGCAGACCGTCAGCCGGAATTTACCCAAATAGACTGCGAAATGGCTTTCGTAGAGCAAGAAGATGTGTTGGAGATTTTCGAAGGAATGACCGCACACTTGTTGAAAGACATTACCGGAAAAGAATTTGGTAAATTCCCTAGAATGACCTTTGACGAAGCCATGAGAACCTATGGAAACGACAAACCGGACATCCGTTTCGGAATGAAATTCGTAGAAGTAAATGAATTGGTAAAAGGTAAAAATTTCCAGATTTTTGATGATGCAGAATTGGTGGTAGGGATTAATGTAGAAGGCTGTGCAGAATATACCAGAAAACAAATAGACGAACTCATCGATTGGGTAAAACGTCCTCAAATTGGCGCCAGCGGAATGGTTTGGATTAAATTCCAAAACGATGGCGTATTGACCTCATCTGTCAATAAATTCTACAGCGAAGAAGATTTGCAGCGTGTCGCTTCGACCTTTAATGCAAAACCTGGAGACCTTATCTTTTTAATGAGCGGAAACGCCCATAAAGTTAGATCCCAACTGTCTGCATTAAGAATGGAATTGGGCAACAGACTAGGACTAAGAAAAGGAGACGAATTTGCTCCGCTTTGGGTTATAGACTTCCCACTTTTAGAATGGGACGAAGAAACAGGCAGATATCATGCGATGCACCATCCTTTCACCTCTCCAAAACCAGAAGACGTACACTTATTAGAAACCGACCCGGGTAAAGCCAGAGCCAATGCCTATGATATGGTATTGAACGGAAATGAAATCGGAGGGGGTTCTGTAAGAATTTTCAATAAAGAATTGCAATCTAAAATGTTTGATTTGCTAGGATTCTCTAAAGAAGAAGCCGAAGCACAGTTCGGATTCTTGATGAATGCCTTCAAGTTTGGGGCACCACCACATGCAGGTTTGGCTTTTGGTTTTGATAGATTGGTAGCCATCCTAGACGGAAACGAAGTGATAAGAGACTATATCGCCTTCCCGAAAAACAACAGCGGAAGAGACGTGATGATAGACGCACCTTCCCCTATTGCCAAAGACCAACTAGACGAATTGGCATTGAAAATAAATCTTTAAAATACAGCGGGAATTATCTTCCCGCTTTTTTTGTAAATTTGAATGATTAAAAGTAAAAATACAATGAACCTTTCTACGCACATTGCTCAGTTTGAATTTGAAAATCCTTTAATGAACGCTTCAGGTGTTTGGTGTGATGACACCGAAAAACTAGATGAAATGGCGGCTTCTTCGGCCGGAAGTTTCGTTACCAAAAGTGCTACGCCTAATTTCCGTGAAGGAAACCCTTCGCCAAGATATGTGGAAGTGCCTTTGGGAAGCATCAACTCAATGGGCTTGCCGAATTTAGGATTCGACTTTTATCTAAATTATTCTTTAGAAAACCAAAAGAAAAACGGACACAAAATATCCTTTCTTTCTATCGCCGGAATGACGATGGAGGAAAATCTGGAGATGCTTCATAAAATAAATGATTCTGATTTTGAAGGCATTACCGAACTAAATCTTTCTTGCCCCAACGTACCGGGGAAGCCACAAGTAGGCTATGATTTTGAAGCCACTGAAAGAATTTTAACTAAGGCTTTTGATTTTTTCAAAAAACCAATCGGGGTGAAATTGCCTCCTTATTTTGACATTGTTCATTTTGACCAAATGGCCAAAATCCTCAATAAATTCCCTTTGCAATACGTGAATTGCATCAATTCTGTAGGCAACGGATTGTATATAGATGTGGATAGCGAAAGTGTTGTCATCAAACCAAAAGACGGTTTCGGTGGCATTGGTGGCGCCTATGTAAAACCAACAGCACTGGCCAACGTAAGAGCCTTCTATACCAGATTAAATCCTGAAATTGCCGTTATTGGTTGTGGTGGTGTAGAAAACGGAAAAGATGTATTTGAGCATATTCTGTGTGGGGCTTCTATGGTACAGATAGGAACCAATTTGGCCAAAAACGGAACGGCTTATTTCGATAAAGTTTTATCAGAACTAAAAGCCATCATGCAGGAGAAAGGCTACGAAAAAATTGAAGATTTCCGAGGTAAACTGAAAAGTTTGTAAATTTCTGTTTTCTGATATATTTCAGTTTTCTAATCTTATTCGCCCCGCCCCAAAGCGGTAACTTTGCACTATTAAAAACCTAAGATTATGTTTGATTGGTTGAAAACATTGCTCTTTCCTACAGAAGACCCTACCATTATTCAGTCCTTAATTACCATTATGTTGGCCATAGGCACTGGCATTTTTGTGGGAAGATTAAAATTAGGAAAAATCACTTTTGGGGTTTCGGCGGTTATGTTTACAGGATTGTTTTTAGGACATTTGGGATACCGAATCAATGATAACATTTTTGACTTCATTAGAGATTTTGGGTTAATTCTCTTTGTATATGGCATTGGTTTGCAAGTGGGGCCATCCTTCTTTTCTTCTTTCAGGAATGAGGGCATGAAATTTAATATCCTTGCCATTTCTACCGTATTCCTCGGTGGATTAATTACTTTTATTTTATTCAAATTTACCGGCGTAGAAATAGAAAATTTGGTAGGGATAATGAGTGGTGCTGTTACCAATACCCCTGGTTTGGGAGCCGCTAAAAACACGATTTCTGAACTCAAAAATCAATTTCCTAATAAAACTTTTGCTGATCCTACCATTGGCTATGCCATCACCTATCCTTTGGGCGTTTTCGGGATTATAGGTATGATTATTCTTTCTAAAATCTTGTTGAAAATTCAGCCTGAGGTGGAAATGAGAAAATTTAGAATGAACAAAACCAACCGCGAAGAAGTGCTTGTCCATCAAAAACTAAGGGTCACCAATCCTGAATATTTTGGAAAATCTTTAAACGAAACCATCAAATCCATTGGATATGACATTGTAGTTTCTAGATTAAAACACAGCGGAGAGGTTTCCGTCTTCTCTCCTACTTTAGACACCCACATCCAAGACCGAGATGTGCTGATGATTGTGGGCAAAGAGGCAGAACTGAATGATTTCGTCAACAAATTGGGGCGTCCTTCTACAGATTCATTCATTGAATCTGACTCTGACATCCGCAAGAAAAATATATTTGTAACCAAACCTTCTGCGGTGCACAAAAAACTCTCTGAGCTTGACTTGTATAATACTTATGATTTAAAAGTGACCAGAGTCTTCAGAGCCGGAAAAGAAATCTTGCCCAATCCTTCTTTGGAGCTGTTTTACGGAGACATCTTACGAGTAATTGGTACCGAGCAGGGCATTAAAGAAGCCGAAAAAATCATCGGGAACCAAGAGAAAAAACTCATGGAGCCAGATTTTCTTTCCCTTTTCGGAGGATTGTTGATTGGGATTATTGTAGGCTCTATCCCTATTGTAGTACCTGGCTTGCCTATTCCTTTGAAACTGGGCTTTGCTGCAGGACCGCTGATTGTAGCGCTATTGATTTCCAGATATGGAGGCATCTCTTTCATCCATTCTTATATTAACAATGGTGCCATTTATTTTATGAAAGACTTGGGCATCTGCCTATTCTTTGCGGCGGTAGGCATCCATGCAGGAGAAGGCTTCTATGAAAATTTCATCAAATTCAATGGGTGGATGTGGCTGCTTTATGGCTCTGCCATTACCTTTATCCCATTGATTTATATAGTGGTAGTGGGCAGATTTATCATGAAGATTAACTATATGCAATTGGCAGGTATCATGAGCGGAAGCTATACCGACCCTGCTGCCTTGTCCTTCAGTACCAATTATTTGGAAAACGACATCCCGATCCAAAGTTATGCTCAGGTGTATCCTTTGGTGACCATCTTCAGAATCTTTGTGGCTAGTTTGCTGATTCTGTTGTTGGGATAAATAAAAAAGCAATCCGATTGGGATTGCTTTTTTGCTTATTATCTTAGAGTTACTTTCCTACCGTTTCCGGGAATCTCGCTTCCGTAAACTCTCTGGAGATAGCGGCTTTCTCAAATTTTAGTTTCCCACTCATGGTTTCCAAAATCACACCGTCTTCCATTACTTGTAAGATTTTGGCATGCATTCCGGAAGTCGTTACCACTTTGGCACCCGGTTTTAGGGCTTCCTGAAACTGTTTCTCTTTTTTCTGCTTTCTCATCTGTGGCCAAAGGAACAACAAGAACATCGCTGCTACCATTACCAATAAAGGTAACATTCCTTCTATTCCGCCACCTGCTTGTAAAAATATGGTTGAATACATTGTATAATAATTTTTAAGGTTGAATATCTGCTGTAAATCTCAATTCTATCGGCACATGCGCTACATTGGCATAGACTGAGGCGGTTTTGTGCACAATGCCATCAAAATTGGCTGAGTTGAAGGTAAGAGTAATTTTTCCGGTTTTGCCTGGCAAGATTGGTTCTTTGGTAAAATCCGGAACGGTGCATCCGCAAGTAGGCTGCACATTAGAGATAATCAAAGGATTTTTTCCAGTGTTGGTTACCTCAAAGACATGGTTTACCACATCTCCTTTTTTAATTTTACCGAAATCAAAATCCGGCTCAGAAAGGGCAAGATTGGTCTGTGCATTTTTTTTAGTGTTTTCCACCAAATCACCTTCCATAAAAGGTTCCTGCGGCTTCATAAGGGTTTGTCCTTCTTTCAATTGGTCTGCGCCTTCATTTTTTTTGCATGAAGACAAGGCCAAAAGAGCCATTAAACCTATACCTATTACTTTTTTCATGATTAAAATTTAAATTTTATTTTCAAATGTAATCAAAAAATTTAGGCTCGGGAAACATCTTTGGTATATTTATCCAAAATTCCATTGACAAAAATCTGACTTCTATCCGTAGCGAAAACTTTGGAAACCTCAATGTATTCGTTGATGATAACTTTTGACGGTGTTAATGGAAAATGGTCTAGCTCAGTCAAAGCAGAAACTAAAATCACCTTATCCATCAAGGAAATACGTTCCAAATCCCAGTTTTCCAATCTTTCTTCAATTTTTTTCTCGGTATTTTCCCAGTTCACAATGCTTTGGAACAACAGTTTTTTTGCAAAATCTCTGTCGTCTTGGTCTTTAATGGTTTTAATTAAAGTATGCGAAGGCTGATTTTCTTTCATGTATCCAATGGTTTTCTGCACCATAGAATTGGCAATATGAAAATCATCTGCCCAGGACATTTCCATCTCTTCTACACGATCATGAAAATCTTCGTTTTCTGCCAAATATCTTAGGAAAAGTTTTCCTACAAATTTTTGGTCGTCTTCAAAAGAAAGGGTTTCATCTTCCATGTAATCTTGGTAACGCTTTCCGGCAATAATACGCTGAAAGGTTTTCACCAAAAGGTCATCATGGAGTTCCCATCTTAGATTTTTATGTTTTGAGGTAAAGGCAATTCGCTCATCATTATTGTCCAGTTGCAAAAGCACTTGGTTGTTCACGAATTTAAGGTTAGGATTAAGGTCTTTTTCGGTTTTAATGTACTTGTTTTTGGCAATTTCAATTTGGTTTTCTGCCAAATCTTTCAGAGCCACCAAAAAATTGAGTTCATAAATGTACAGATGATAGATTTTCTCAATCTCTGTAAACATATTTTTCTCCAACACATCAGTCTTTATGGGATTCTGATGATAAGAATAGAGCGTCTGCACTACTTTTTCACGGATTTGTCTTCTTCCTAACATTATCAAAGAACTTTTATAAGATGCTGCAAAGATAATATTTTTTTTGCTTTTAGCATAAGGCTTATTGCAGATGGCCGTTAATTGATTATTTTTGTATCGAAATTTAGCCTAGCAAACCGCAGAACGCATTATATATGAATTCACTCAAAACACTTAATCCGTATTTTTGGAAACACAGAACACTTTTGTTTTGGGGACTTCTGTTTATTATTGCTTCTAATTTTTTTGCGATTTACCAGATACAGTACGTAGGAAAAACGGTAGATGTCATCAAAACTGTTTTGGAAAACAAAAAGGTAGACCGCTACATGTTTCTAGAATCTATCCTCATTAACGGAAGCGTTATTGTAGGCTTTTCTTTATTGGCAGGCTTCTTCACCTTCATGATGAGACAAACCATCATTGTTGCCTCCAGAAGGATAGAATATGAACTTAAAAACAAGATATACAAACATTACCAAGAACTGTCTTTAACTACCTACAAAAAGACCACCGTGGGAGATCTTATGAACCGTCTTTCCGAGGATGTGGTAGCCATAAGGATGTATCTAGGGCCTGGGGTGATGTATATCGTAAATTTATTGGTATTGTTGATCATTACGAGCATCTACATGTTCAAAACCGATGTAGAAATGACGGTTTGGACTTTGGTGCCGCTTCCCATTCTGTCTTATTTGATTTACAAGGTAAGTTCTGTCATCAACCGAAAATCCAAGATCATGCAGAAAAGCCAATCGGCGATTTCAACTTTCGTGCAAGACAGTTTTTCGGGCATAAGGGTGATCAAATTCTTTAACAAAGAAAAATACATCGAAAAAAATTACGGCGACAAGGTGAAGGACTACCAAGACAAAGCCTTAGATTTGGCCAGAACGGAAGCCTATTTCTTTACCATCATCATCTTCGTTATTGGGATAGTTACTGTGGCAATGCTCTATATTTGGGGTGAAAAATACATCGCCGGACATCTTAGCGTAGGCAAGTTTGTAGATTTTTTCATGTATGTCAATAAACTGATTTTCCCTTTCTCGATGGTAGGTTGGGTTTCATCGGTAAACCAAAGGGCAGCGGCCTCTATGACAAGGGTAAATGAATTTTTGGATACCCAATCAGAAATCGTTAATAAAAACTTCGAAACTTATCCTATCAAAGGCGATATAGAATTTCGCAATGTTTCTTATACTTATCCCAATACAGGCATCAAGGCTTTGGAGAATCTCAGTTTCAAATTAGAAGCCGGAAAATCTATGGCGATTATGGGTAAAACAGGAAGCGGAAAATCTACCATTGCCCTTCTTCTTTGCCGATTGATAGATCCTGATGAAGGCGAAATCCTCATCGATGGAAAAAACTTGAAAGACCATAATTTGGAACTTTATAGAAATCATATCGGATATATCCCTCAAGAAAGTTATCTTTTTTCGGATACCATAGAAAACAATATTGGCTTTGCAATTGACAACCCAACGCTTGATTTGGTGAAAGAATATGCAAAAAAAGCAGACGTGGATAAGAATATTGTAGAATTTAAAGATCAATACCAAACCATGGTAGGCGAACGCGGCGTAATGCTCTCAGGAGGCCAAAAACAAAGGATTTGTATTGCAAGAGCCCTTATCAAAAAGCCGGAAATTCTCATTTTTGACGATTCACTTTCTGCATTGGATACCGAGACTGAAGAGAACATTCTTCAGAATATAGAAAACGATCTTAGAGCCTGTACTTCTATTATCATAACCCACAGAGAATCAAGCGCAAAAAGAGCTGATTTCATTCTCCATCAGACAGAAGCAGAAGTAGTTTAAATACAAAATTTCTGGCATATTTTTCAAAATTATACACAAAAAAGCAAATTTTTGAAAATTAATTTTGCAATTCAAAGAATTCTTTTATATTTGTTTCAAATGATTTCTTAAAAATAAGTAACAATGAGTGATTACAAGGAGAGAAACGAAAATGAAATTTTCACCAAAGTTTTGAAGGCCGGAAGAAGAACTTATTTCTTTGATGTGCGCGAGACAAAAGCAGGAGACTATTATCTTACCATTACTGAGAGTAAAAAGAATTTTGGGGATAATGGAGTAGCAACTTTCGAAAAACACAAAATCTATCTTTATAAAGAAGATTTTAATAGTTTTAAAGAAATGTTTGATGAATCTACAGATTTTATTATTTCCCAAAAAGGAGAAGATGTAATATCCGAAAAACATGATAAGGACTATAAGTCTAGATCATATACGATAGAATCTGACGACGAAGTATAAAATAAAAAAGCATTCACTAATTGCGAATGCTTTTTTATTTTTTTTATTTTCTATTTTTTTATCGGATCACTGGTAAACCTCATCGTTATAGTAAGGTTAGTATCATTGTTAGCCTTATTTTTCAGAACATATACTGTTCTTGCTTTCACAGATCCTGTTTTCACTATTTCGTCTAATTCTTTAGACATATCTGGATCTAGATTGATGGTTTTTCCAAGATTATCCCCAATATCGGTTCTTTCGGCAACTAAAACCTCATTGGTGTTATTTCCAGAAAGGTAAATTTTGATGGATTTAAAAATTCCCAAATCTGGGTTAACACTTTTGCTAGAAGCAGTTGCTTTGGCGCTTATTACTCTAATATTCTTCACCATATCTGTTCCTGCTCCTATATATTGAGCAAAACTCGTTGCGGAAGAGGTAGTAGAATATTCTTCACTTGCAGAACTTCCAGAAGAAACCAAAACACTGGTAGTATAAGGAACCGTATTTTGTACAATGCTTTGCACAGTGCCACAACTAGTAACGGTAATAGCTGCAACAACTGCTGATAAATATAAATTTTTCATAAATATAATTTTATTTTTTTCTATTTGTCTTCAAAAATTATCTCCAAAATTTTTTATCAAATTTACGGAAAAAACTTTTGTAACTACTTCTATAACTGATTTATGTTAAATTTATTTGTTCTCTGGCAAATTTAATGTTTCGTAATATAAATTTTTAGAAAGAAAACTTGCTTTATCATTGTATTCTTTATTGTGATTAATCCTATTCTTAATTTCTAATGGAAATTTTTCATTTAAGATTCTATCATTGTAGTTTAATGAACACAAAAATTTGAAATCTCCTTTGTGATTAGTGATATTGTAATAAGTAGCCAAATTCCCCCAATTGATAAAACTGCACACCAGTACAGTTCCATAAAAGTACCATATCATTTGGTTAAAAATATAGGCATTAGTTTTTTGCTGCTTAATTTTGATAAAAGTGAACATAAGCCCTATTATACTCAAAATCAGAAAAGCATACACGCCCAATCTTTTATAGGTTAGTCCAAGATTAATTATGTATTCGGTATTTTTGGCAAAGGCAGAAAGTATCATGACGGCATTTAACAAAACCCAAATTTTAGCCAATACTTTAAGCATTCCCGCTTTTTTATCAAAATTGAAACTTCCTTTAAAATAAAACATCACTACCAATACCGCCATTACAATGCTTACAATTACCGCACCTACCCTTTCGTGGGTTTCTTCAGCCAGCTGATTGGCGGTTTTGGGAAGCTCTATAAACTGTTCATAATTAAAGGTAATGATAAAAAACACCAACAAAACATTCAGCATCAAAAATGAAATTACGCCGCTTGTTCTTTCTGAGTCCAAATCAAGGAAAGAATAGGTTGGCTTTTCTTTTCTCTCTTCCTGCAGGAAATCATTTTTCAGGAAATGATTTTGTTTATAAATAAACTTTTCCACGGCATAATTCCAAAAATTGAAAGACAGAAAAAAACCTAAAATACTTAAGACTATAATCTCCCAAATATTGACATCTAACTTATATCCTGAAAAAAGAGCTGCGAAATGAGAACTGCCTTGGGCATAAATACCAAAAAAAACCAAAAGTAAAATCCCGGGTATGATTACCATTGCCATTATTTTTTGCCAAAAACCTTCAGATCTCTGTGTGGGCAACCATTTATCAAACAGAAAGATTCTGTAAATAAAAGTGAGGAAATTAATGGCAAATACGGGAATGATAAATAAAGACTTCAACTCACTGTTTTTAGACTTAAATGCCAATAAAAAAAGAGAGGTAAAAACTGCCAAAAATGATGCGAAGTCTCCATACCAAGCAAAAGCGATACTACTACAGATACTCGCCGCAAAAACAGCATAAAAGGTATTGGTTCTGTTTCTTGTTTGGGTGTTAAAAAAAGTAAGAATAGAAATGGTTACCCCAAGAATACCGAGATTAAGCCCCGGAGTTTCTTCATAAAAAAGAGCTACAAAAATAGCAGTAGTGAGAAAAATTAAATGGTGTGTCTTCATATTTTTCAATTTAAAATCCATTAACTTCCTGCAAAAGGAGTCCCGAAAAGACCTACGGCTAATTCTGCCCAGATAAGGAATAATACCAATAAGATAACAAGGACTAAAAACATTCTCTTTCCGTTTGTTTTTACTTTATTCAGCACCAAATTCATAATAAATGCGGTGGAAAAAAGCAAAATTCCTGCAATTAAAAAATCAAAGTCAGACCAATTCACTTCTTGTGTAAATTTCATGGCGATAAAAGGAATGGCTAATAATACTGCAGCCATACTATAGATGGCGATGCTTCTTTGTTTCTGTGTCATAATTTATTTTTTAATGTTAATATATAAAGAACTTTGAAATACAAAGTAAATTTTCAAAAAAATATAACTTTATTTTCCTAGTAGTTTTTCCAATGCCATTAAATGCTGCTCAAAGGCTTGTCGTCCTGAAATAGTAACTCGGTAAGAAGTTTTGGGTTTTTTGCCCACAAACTCTTTTTTCACTTCTATAAATCCTGCTTTTTCTAAGGAACTGCTGTGGCTGGCAAGGTTACCATCTGTCACCTCCAGAAGCTGTTTCATTTCATTGAAATCTACCCAATCGTTCACCATCAGCACAGACATAATACCCAGCCTTACACGACTTTCAAATTCTTTATTGAACTGATTAATATTGAGCATGATTTTACTTCTAAATCCTACAAAGATTACTTATACTTCTTATGCATAATCACTCCATATACAATATGCAAAACGCCAAAACCAATGGCCCAGAAAAACAATCCGTATCCTAAAAAGAATAGCGATGCAATGCCTAAGGTCATTTCGCATAATCCTAAATACTTTATGTCTGAAAAAGTATAATTTCCGGCATTAAACAAAGCCAAACCATAGAACAATAAAGTAGCCGGCGCTAAAAACGCATGCAACCCATACCCCAAAAGGCTTATACAAAACAAACCACCTACTGCCAAGGGAACCGTAAAATTGAAAAGAAGTTTTTTGGTAGTAGTATCCCAAATGCTCAAGTTATTTTTTCTGCTTTTTCTAATGGTAAAATAAGCCGCAAAAATAATCGCCATTATCATAATGACAAATGCTACCACCACCAATTGCAAAAGAATCTCTTTATCGTAAAATTTAATGGTTTTATCAAAATAATTGATTCCGTTTTTCTGAAACAGAAAATAGACGTAAATAGAACCCGCTAAAGCGAACAAACCAGCAAAAACTCCTGATATCCCACTCAATGAGATAAATCTAGAGCTTTTCTCCATCATCTTGCGGATGTGTTGTAGGTCTTTTTGGTAATTATTGTCATCCATATAAAGCACTTTGAAATGCAAAGTTAAAAATAATTTCTATTCCTCCAAATATTTTTTTGTTTTGCCTAAAATTTATCTTTTTTTGGCTGTAAAAACCACCATTTTATCTTTAAAAATTACCATAATTAGCATAATTTTCATTTACTTTGCAGTCCAAATCTAAAAAAGTTAAGAATGAAAATTGAAACTCTTCTGGCCAATGTTGCGCAACATTGTGGTCTAAACGACCCTTATGGGTCTACCCATATTCCTGTATACAGTACGGCCACTTTCGACATGAAGAGACAGAATGACAACGATGTTATTTACGACTATTCGCGTACCGATAACCCTACCCGTAATGCCCTGGAAAGCATTTTTGCAAAAGCAGAAAACGGTTATGGATGTGTCTGTGCCAACACCGGTATCGCCGCCATTTCCCTTTTGATAGAAACCATCCTGAAAACTGGTGATTCTATTTTGGTAGAAAGGGATTGCTATGGTGGCACCTACAGACTGCTCAATATTCTTTTAGAAAAAAATAATATTGCCACGGTTTATGCAGATTTCACCAATGAACAAGAAGTGGAAACTGCCCTACAAAACAACCCTATAAAATTGATTCTTTGTGAATCTCCTACCAACCCAAGTCTTAAAGTAGTAGACTTAGAAGCCATTGGGAATTTAAGCAAAAAATACAATGTCCTTTTTGCGGTAGACAATAGCATGGCTACTTTTGCGGCCCAAAAACCCTTAGATTTTGGCGCAGATTTTTCGGTATTTTCTACCACCAAATTTGTTTCAGGACATGGCAGTGTAACGGCAGGAGCATTGGTTTCTAAAACCGAAGAATGGCATACCAAGATGCACTATCATGCCAATGCCTATGGAAGAGCCCAAAGCCCTATGGATGTTTTCTTAACTACCTTAGGTTTGCCTACTTTGGTTTACAGAATGAAGGTTCAGGAAGAAAGCGCCATTACTATTGCAGAATTTTTGAAAACTGTTACTAAAATAAAAGAAGTAAAATTCCCGGCATTGAAGGATTTTGCTCAATATGAATTGGTAAAAAAACAAATGAAAGTAGTACCTGCGGTACTAACCATACAATTGGATTCTGAAGAAAGCGCCAATACCCTATTGGCCAAAACAAAACTTTTCGGGAAAAAGGTATCTTTCGGTACGGCAGATTCTAGGTTAGAAATCCCTGCGCAGATGAGCCACGCCACCAATTCTGAATCGTGCTTAGCGTCTAAAGGTATAGACAACGCTACGGTAAGAATTTCGGTAGGATTAGAAAATACAGAAGATTTAATTCAAGATTTAACTCAGGCTTTACAATAATGGATTCCTGTTTTCAACATATTCCTTTGGGGAGTTCCCTTCCGTTGGGAAACCCTCATGCCGTCTCCGTCAGTTTTCCGAAACTGCAAGACGTTATTGGCTATGAAGAAAACAATCCTGACACCATCAGCCAATTAAAAAACGGCTATCCAAGATTTTTCAAAAACCATTTGGTAGAACAACTGGAAAAGGAAATCAGAAAAGAATTTGACTTTAACGAAAAAAAAATCATTTTCCCCATTACTTCTCTCAAAGCAAAAGAGATTTTGGAAAACATTTTCAATGAAAAAATTGATTATGTAGAATATGAAGACGTCTGCTTTTTACTCTTTAACAAAGGGCATGCTCATCTAGAACAAATCCAAAAAATGATTCAGCATATGGGGGCCATCATCAGTTCTCGTCAAGCAGAAAAATTACTTTTTGAACGAGGGATTTTGACACACCTTTTTGAAGAAGAAAAATCAAAAGCCACTCATCCGGAACAAGAAATCAAAAATATTTTGGCGGAGGCCTATACTGCCGAAAAAGACCATATTTTCTTGACCAATACCGGCACCAATGCTGTTTATTCGGCCATAGAGGCTTTAAGCCAAATCCAAAAAAAGGAAGGCAAAACCCTCAATGTACAATTGGGTTGGCTGTATCTGGACACCATAGAAATCATCCAAAAAAGAAGTGACGAAAGTTTTGTATTTGTCAACATTCATCAAAAAGAACAGTTTGAAAATTGGTTGGCCGAAAACCACAAGAAAGTAGCCAACATCATTGCCGAAACCGTCAGCAATCCACTTTTACAGTGTTTAGATGTTGTTTGGCTGTCGGCTCTTTGCCAAAAATATCAAATTGGGCTTATTCTAGACAATACCATGGCTACTCCATATTGCGCAGAGGTAATGCCGTATTGTGATGTAGTGGTAGAAAGCCTCACCAAATTTGCCTGCGGGCATGGAGACGTGATGATGGGGGCATTAATCATCAATTCTGGTTCTGTTTACAAAGATGCTTTAATAGAAAAAGTTCAAGACACCATTCTTCCTTCCTATATTGAGGATTCTAAAAGGCTGGCTTTCGAAATCCAAGGCTATGCTTCTAGAATGCAAAAAATTTCCGAAAACACTTCAGCCATGTTTGATTACCTTAAAAATCAAGATTTTATCGGAAAAATTCATTCGGTGTACGAAGAAGATTCGTGGCAAAATTTTCAGAAAATCCGAAAAAACAATCACCACATTGGCTTGCTGAGTATTGAATTCAAAAAACCGTTTGAAGACTGCTACAATACTTTAAACTTTGCCAAAGGCCCAAGTCTGGGTACAGAATTTACTTTGTCCATGCCTTACACCTATCTGGCCCATTATCATTTACTACAGAGTGAAGCCGGCAGAGATTACCTCAAAGAAATAGGGTTACCCAAAGACTTGCTTAGAATTTCGGTGGGTACAGAGCCTATAGAATGCTTGATAGCTGAGTTTGAGAAACTGAAATAGTTTTTATTTATTCCCTAGATTATTCTTTATTCTTTCGATATTTTGTTTGGCGGCATCTTCTAAAAGAAGAGTGGCACTCATCAAAATTCTTTCTGGCATTAACGCCTCAAAATGTTCCGTGCCTTCCCAAGAAACTTTTTTAATGAGAGACAACGCATCAATACTTTTCTGAGAAAGTTGGTCTAGAAATTCTGAAATATGAAAATCCATTTCATGAATGTCTTTACCCACAAAATGATATACATTATTTTGCTGTAGCCAATCTGCATTTCTGAAAGCCGCATCCAGCGCCATGGCTTCAAACTGAGATTTCCCGATTTTTCTTTCCACATAAGGACCAATTACAAAAGGCCCAATGCCCAAATTCACTTCAGGCAGTGCCATAGCAGAATCTTGAGTCCCAAAACAATAATCCGCGGCACAGGCAATACCTACACCACCTCCGGTCGTTTTTCCTTGCACCCGTACCACTATAATCTTTCTGCAAGTTCGCATGGCGTTCAATACTTTGGCAAAACCTCCAAAAAATTTCTTAGAAGCCTCCAAATCCTGTATCGTTAACAATTCATCAAAACTTGCCCCGGCACAGAATGATTTTTCTCCTGCCGATTTCAGCAATATCACCTTCACCTCTGCTTTAGCGCCTTCTTCTAAAATGGTGTTGGCCAATTTTTCTAAAATATGCCCCGGCAAAGCATTGCTTTTTGGCGTTCCGAAAGTGATTTCGGAAATATGATTTCTGTTTTCTGCAGTTACAAATGCTTCCATTATTGATACAAAATTTGTTACAAATCCGTGATATTTTTCCCCAATTTATATACCGTTCCTCTAAAACTGGCCACTACCGTTTTATCTTGATTGGTGAGGGTAATATCATATACCGCCGTCTTTTTGGTATTGGCCAGCAAAATGCTTTCTGCAGTTAAGGTATCCCCTAATTTTACGGCTTTGGTAAAATTAATGGTACAGTTTAAAGCCACTGCCGCCTCACCGGTATTAAGCGATGAAAAGGCCAATGCAGATTCCGCAAAAGAAAATGTAACTCCCCCATGAACGGTCTTCTGTCCATTAATCATTTCCTTTCTTATCGGCATTTCTATCAAACAATAATTTTCTTTGATGTCTACCAAAGAAACTCCCATCCATTGAGAAAATTGGTCTTGGCTCAGTATATATTGTGCGTTTTCTAAAGGCGTCATAGACAAATTAATAAGTTTATTTAAATCTTCTTCCTTTCAGAAAAATATTGTAAATGGTAAAAATCACCACAAAGGTGAGTAAAATAGGCCATTTCTCCTCAAAAAATTTTGAAAAGGAATCTTCAGAATGGTTGATGTATTTATTCATCACAAAACTCAATGGCACAATGACGATAAAAGAAACTACTGCGTTGATAAGAGCAGGAATAATTTTTGGATCATAATTGGGATTTTTTATAAAAAATCTATCATTTTAATGATGAGGCAATTTACCAATAAATTTTTCAATCGCAAAAGCCAGAAATTTTGTCATCCAAGTTTTAAGAAAAAACCCAAAAATCAGAAATTTTGTCTTGTAAAAAATCTGTAAACCCTTGATTTTAAGAAAATTTGGCTCAAAAATATTTTTTGAACACTTTTTGTGGAATGAACTAAAAATAAACGACACCTATTATTATGAATTTAAATCAATATACCACCAAGTCACAGGAAGCCATTCAAAAAGCACAACAAATTGCTTTGGATTTTGGCCATCAATCTATTGAACCACAACATTTGTTAGAAGGGATTCTTCAAACAGATGAAAATATCTCTGCTTTTTTGATGAAAAAATCAGAAGCAGACCTCAACTTAATAAGAGAAAGAAACCGCGAATCTCTAGATGCCCTTCCAAAAGTGGAAGGAGGCAACATTTACCTTTCTCAGTCTGCCAACAAAGTTTTATTGGACGCGCCCAATATCGCTAAAAAAATGGGTGATGAATATGTTACCATAGAACACCTTTGGCTCACCCTTTTGGATATTAATTCTGAAGTTTCTAAAATCTTGAAAAACTATGGCGTTACCAAAAATTCTTTGGAAGCAGCCATCAAGGAACTTAGAAAAGGAAGCAAAGCTACTTCTGCAAGTTCTGAAGAGACCTATCAAAGTCTTAATAAATATGCCAAAAACTTCAATGAATTGGCTGCAGAAGGGAAACTAGACCCAGTTATTGGGCGAGATGAAGAAATAAGAAGAGTATTACAAATCCTTTCCCGAAGAACCAAAAACAATCCTATCCTCATTGGGGAGCCTGGCGTAGGAAAAACCGCCATAGCAGAAGGGATTGCCCATAGAATCATTAGTGGAGATGTACCTGAAAACCTTTTGGACAAGACGCTTTACTCTTTGGATATGGGCGCCTTGATTGCCGGAGCCAAATACAAAGGGGAATTCGAAGAAAGGCTGAAATCCGTCATCAATGAAGTGGTAAAATCTGAAGGACAAATCATTCTTTTCATAGACGAAATCCACACCCTAGTAGGAGCCGGCGGCGGAGAAGGCGCTATGGATGCCGCCAATATCTTGAAGCCTGCCCTTGCAAGAGGTGAACTGAGAGCCATAGGGGCTACTACCCTCAATGAATATCAAAAATATTTTGAGAAAGACAAAGCCTTAGAAAGACGTTTCCAAAAAGTAATGGTAGAAGAACCGGATACTGAATCTGCCATTTCTATCTTGAGAGGGATTAAGGATAAATATGAAGCCCACCATAAAGTAAGAATAAAAGACGAGGCTATTATCGCCGCAGTAGAAATGTCTCAAAGATATATTTCGGATAGATTCTTACCTGATAAAGCCATAGACTTGATGGATGAAGCCTCTGCAAAACTCAGAATGGAAATCAATTCTAAACCGGAAGAATTAGACGTTCTGGATAGAAAACTGATGCAGATGGAAATAGAATTGGCAGCCATTTCCAGAGAAGGCAATCAAACAAGGATAGACCATCTTAAAGAAGATATTGCTAAAATTTCTGAGCAGAGAAATGAAATTCACGCCAAGTGGCTTCAGGAAAAACAAAAATCTGAAGATTTAACTCAGATTAAAAAAGAGATAGAATCCCTAAAATTGGAAGCAGAACGTGCCTCCAGAGTGGGAGACTATGCAAAAGTAGCAGAAATACAGTATGGTAAACTTCGTGAAAAAGAAGAAGACCTCAAAAAACTGGAACTGGAAATGCAGAACCATCAAAACGAACTCATTAAAGAGGAAGTAACGGCAGAAAACATTTCTGAAGTAGTGGCCAAATGGACAGGCATTCCGGTGACTAAACTATTGCAAAGCGAAAGAGAAAAACTCATCCACCTGGAAGAAGAACTCCACAAAAGAGTGGTAGGACAAAATGAAGCCATACAGTCTGTAGCTAATGCCATTAGAAGAAGCCGCGCAGGATTAAGTGACGAGAAGAAGCCGATTGGTTCTTTCTTATTCTTGGGTACTACAGGTGTCGGGAAAACAGAATTGGCAAAAGCCTTAGCAGAATTTCTCTTTGACGACGAAAATAACATGACGCGTATTGACATGAGTGAGTACCAAGAAAGCCATAGCGTTTCCAGATTGGTAGGTGCGCCTCCGGGATACATCGGTTATGAAGAAGGCGGCCAGTTGACGGAAGCGGTGAGAAGAAGACCTTATTCTGTAGTGCTGCTAGATGAGATAGAAAAAGCCCATCCGGATGTTTTCAACACTTTGCTTCAGGTTTTGGATGACGGTAGATTAACCGACAATAAAGGAAGGGTGGTGAATTTCAAAAATTCTATCATCATCATGACTTCCAATCTTGGCTCATTAATCATTCAGGAAAACTTTGAGGGAATCAATGAAAATAACATAGATGCTGTTGTAGACAAAACAAAAGATGAAGTTTTCGGTTTGCTGAAACAAACCCTAAGACCGGAATTTCTGAACAGGATTGATGAAATTGTGCTGTTCCAGCCATTGAGCAAATCTCAAATCGGTAAAATTGTGAATTTCCAACTGAGAGGTTTCAATCAAATGTTAGAAAAAAGAAATATTGTACTCACAGCAACTGAAGATGCTTTAGAATATTTGATGAATAAAGGGTATGAACCTGCATTTGGTGCCAGACCGCTAAAAAGAATTCTTCAGCAAGAGGTGCTTAATAATTTATCTAAAGAAATATTGGCTGGTAAAATTAAGGATGGAGATAGAATAACTTTAGATTATTTCGAAGAAAGCGGACTGATTTTTCGTCCTACAGAAGTTTAATTCATATATAATTATTTAATATTTTTCACAGAAAGTCCGTCAATTTTTAATTGACGGATTTTTTATTTAATAGAAATATTTTCATAGGATTGAAAGCCATTCAAGAAATCTTTTACAGTCATTCTTTTTTTGCCTTCTAATTGCACTTCGGTTGGGCAATAAAAACCATCCTGAGTATATATCTTAAAAATGTTTTTTTCGACTTCTAGAGTTCCTGCAGGTTTATCATGGGCAGAGACTTCATATTCTCCGGCAAAAACTTTCAGCCCTTTTTCTTCATCCCCTATTTTCAGGGTGGTAAAAGCACATGGATAAGGAGACATTCCTCTTATAAAATTATGGATTGTTTTGGTATCTAAATCCCAATGAATTCTAGTGTCTTCTTTAAAAATTTTGAAAGCATTTTTAGGCAAATCTACTATAGGCTGAGGCTTTTCTTCAATTTTGTTTTCTGCAAGGCCGTCCAATGTTTTCACTACCAGCTTGGCTCCCATTTCCATCAGTCTGTCATGCAGTTCACCGGCATTTTCATTAGGATAAATAGGCATCTCTTCCTGTAACAGAATATTCCCTTCATCTATTTTTTCGTTGATAAAAAAAGTAGTAGCTCCTGTTTTTTCTTCTCCGTTTATGATGGCATAATTGATGGGTGCAGCACCTCTATAATCTGGCAATAAACTGGCGTGGAGATTAAAAGTTCCTAATTTGGGCATTTCAAAAAGGATTTTGGGCATCATTCTGAAAGCTACTACCACAAAAACATCTGCATGTAAGGCATTTATTTGGTCCAAAAATTCGGGATTTCTTAATTTTTCTGGCTGAAAAACAGTAAGATTATTTTCTACTGCATATTTTTTTACGGGAGATTCGGTAAGTTTTTGTCCGCGGCCAGAAGGTTTATCGGATACAGTAACTACTCCCACTACTTCGTGTTGGCTTTTATGGATTGCTTGCAGACTTGCTTTGGCAAAATCCGGAGTTCCGAAAAATACTACTTTTAAGTTCTTCATTTTATGGTATAGGTTCTAAAATCCAACATTTTTATTTTTCCCAATTCGAGCAGAAAAATAAGTTGGCTCTGTAATTTATCTTTTTGATGGAAATTCATCAAAACGGCCAAATCATCTATTGTTGCAGGTTTTTGTTTTAGCAAATCCAATATTTGGCTTTCTATGCTTTGCTGTTTTTCAGCAGGTCTTGTATTGGTACAGACATAGCAGGTTCCACAATCTTTTGGGCTTTTCTCCCCAAAATAAGAAAGAATCAGTTTCATTTTACAGAATTCAGCGTTTCTGGCATAAAACTTCATCTCTTCCCATTTCTGCAATTTATTCTTTTGTATCTGCTCAAACAGGTTCCACCACTTCCCCAGTATAGAACGGTCTTCTCTAGGCTTTAAAAACCTAATGCTATGAAGGCTGCCATCAAGATATTCTACAAAATTCTTCTGTTGCACCTCTCTTAGCCTCTCTTTAAGTTCTTTGCTTTCAACGCCCAATTTTTTACAAAGGTTGGCCTCACTGAAATGTGCCTTATGTGTAGAAAGTCCATCTATATTCCTCAGCAGCAATTCAATAAAATATCCGTCTTTTTTGGAGAGGCTTTCCAAATCACTTACTTCAAATTTTAATTCCAGGGTAGAAAGCTTCTTAGAAGTATTGATATATACCAGTTCCTGATTATGAAGAAAATTGAGCACATTCTTAATTTTAGCTTGAGAAATCTTTGTGAAATCTTTAATTTTAGAAGTATGCAATTCAAAAATCTGTTCTGGCAATTCGTTCTCTGCAATCATAAATTTAGAATACAGATAGGATATAATTTTTAGGAATTCATTTTTATTTGGAGTACTGTTTTTTAGAACATCATCAAGATCCATCAGCTCTTGCTCATTCCAAAGTAAAAAGGCAAAACTCTTTTCGCCATCTCTGCCGGCTCTTCCTATTTCCTGATAATAATTTTCCAAGGACGCAGAGGGAGACAAATGAATTACAAACCTCACATTATCTTTATCAATACCCATCCCGAAAGCGTTGGTAGAAACTAGGACATTATTATTACTTCTCAGCCATTTTTCCTGTTTGCTGTTTTTTTCTTTTGTAGAAAGTCCTGCATGGAAATAGTCTACATTTTGAATATTTCTGCTTTGAAGAAACTGTGCAAGTTCTTCGGCATCTTTTCTTGTTCTCGTATAGATGATCCCAGATGAGTTATTGTGTTTTAAAATATTGGAAATATGAGCATATTTATCTGCCACCTCATCATTATAAATTTGAATATTCTCTCTCTTAAAACTCTTTTTGAAAACCGAACATTGTAAGAACCCTAATTTTGTTTTAATATCTTCTAATACTTTGGGCGTAGCTGTAGCCGTTAAGGCCAAACAAGGAACATTTTTAAATTGAGTTCTAAACTTCTTTATATTTTGATAACTGGGTCTGAAATCTTGCCCCCATTCGGAAATACAATGCGCTTCGTCTACAGCTATGAAAGAAATAGCAATTTCTTCTATTCGGTTTATGAATGTACTGTTCTGTAATCTTTCCGGAGAAACATACAGCAATTTGGTAAAGCCTTCTATGCATCTTCCATAAATTTCTTCTTCTTGAAGTTCATCTAATTCTGAACTGAGATATTCTGCCTCAATTCCTTTGGATTTGAGTTGCTGAACCTGATCTTTCATTAGCGCCAAAAGTGGAGAAATCACCAAACAAGTACCCTCTAAAACCAATGCAGGAAGTTGATAACAAAGAGACTTGCCTCCTCCGGTGGGCAATAAAGCTATAGTATCCTTACTATGAATAACAGAATGAATAATCTCTTCCTGTGAATCTCTAAAATCATGATACCCCCAAAAATTGTAAAGGGTTTCTTTTATAATTTTAGATATATTAGCTGCCATTTGCATGTCGTAAAATTAAGAAATTACTATTAAATGCAAATAAAAAAGCTGCGACTAGCGCAGCTTTCAATTTATATAATGAAAATTATTTTCTTTTCATACTTTTTTTAGTTGGAAGGTCATTTTTAGGAATCGAATCCCATTCTGATCCGGAGATGTTTTTTACTTCCACTTTTCTATCTGAAAGTCTTTCTTCATCTGATGCTGTTTCCGGCACTAAGGCATCTGCTTCGCCCACCCCTTTGGATTTTATTTGAGTTGGATTAACCCCTCTATTTTCAAGTTGTTTCACCACTTCAGCAGCTCTAGATCTTGATAAAGCCAGATTATATTCATCCGATCCCTTTTTGTCTGTATGACCTATCAATAGATAATTTCCACCCCTAGAAGCTTTAATGATATCTGCAGCTAAATCTAATTTTGGATAAGATTCTGATCTTACTGTAGACTTATTGAAGTTAAATAGAACATCTTTAAGCGCCATTTCAATGTCAGAAGCCACTTTATTATTATCTGTAGCAGATGTTTTGATAGGACAGCCAGCATTTTCAACCGGTCCTGCAACTGTAACACATTTATCATAAAGATCTATTACTCCGTCTAAATCTGCATCCAAAGCAACTCCAGCTCCATCAACCCTTGCTCCTGCAGGAGTGTCTAATTGTCTATCCCAATCATCACAAACGCCATCATTATCTTTGTCTCCGTTTTTACAAACTTCTACATCTATATTTTTGTTATCTAAAACATCTAATTTATAGTAGATTTCTTGTAGTGGATCATGCCACATTAAGTGAGACTGGTGTTTTCCTAATTTTAAAGAAATGCCCAATGTGGCGTTAAAAAAGTTATCAGAAACTTGATCTTCTCTCGTATTTATTGGGCTATCATATCCTCCATAGCCTACACTATAGTCACCCAAAAAATTTCCTCCACCGTCAAATGAGTCTTTTCCAGTAATGACATACATAACTCTTCCTTCAATATCAATTCTTCTGTTTACATTAAATTTTACTCCTGCACCTGCCTGTGCAAAAACTGAGGAGAAAGAAAAATCTTGTTTTGTAATTAACGGAACTGTTGTTTTACCAGCATCTTGCCTGTATGCTTTGAAAGCTAGAGTGCCTATGCCTGCATATCCATGAAATGCCCATCTGTATGGAGAATGGTTATCTGGCCTTCTCAATAAGTTAGAAAAATTGATATCTCCCAATAATGATATTGCATTATATTTTGTTTTAGCAGCAGCCCCGGAAATGGCAGTTCCAGCTTTTATTTTTGCAAATCCTTGTCTGGTCTCCCCCATATCATACTGCAGATTCAGCCCAAATGCATGGGTTATCGCTTTATCAATGCTTAAATATGTAGAATATCCCAAAAGATTAGTTCCGTTTCCATTTTTAATAGAAGTTAAATCCGCTGATTGAATTAAAGGAACTCCTACTCCTACTGATATTGACCAATCATTAAACCTTTTATCTTCTTGGGTAAATGGATTGTTTTTATCACCTACGTAAAAATCATTTTTTTGCTGAGCAAAACCTGTTATGGGTAGTAATAATGCTAAAGCAATAATTGCTAAATTTATTTTCATTGTGTTGTATTTTTATATTTTTAAAACTAAAATTATTTAACTATAAAATAAACCCTTCTATTGGCTTCATTCTTCCATTCAGGGCATTTAGAAGCAGGGTCACACTCAGGATATTTAAGGTCTTTTTCACCTCTTCCTTCGGTAACCAGTATACCTGGGTTTACACCTTCTTTATCAACAAGGTATTTTTTCACTGCATTGGCTCTTCTTTTAGACAAGTCTAAGTTATAAGCATCTGAAGCTCTGGTATCTGTACATCCAATCACATAAAATTGTGTATTGGCATCCGTTTTCATGATAATTTGAGCTACTTTATTTAATTTATCAAAAGATTTAGGTCTTATAACATCTTTATTCAAATCAAATTCAATGCTTTCAAGTTTCTCAACTTTTTCTTCAATAACTATGGTCTCTTCTTCTAAACGAGGACATCCCGAAAGTTCTGGTAATCCAGGCACTGTAACACATTTATCATATAGGTCTATAACACCGTCAAAATCCATATCCAATGCTTTACCAGAGCCATCTACACGCGCTCCCGGAGGGGTATTAAGCTCTCTGTCCCAGTCATCACATACTCCGTCATTATCCTTGTCTCCACTGGCACAAGCTACCAATTCTTGGTATTTACTATTTGATTCTTCCAGTCTTCTTGCAGCCTCATTATTTGCATCATACCATTCTAAATGTTGACTATGCCTACCAAGTTTGATGGATAAACCTACATTAACAACTACCAGATTATCTGAACCGTTTCGGATCAACTGATTATAGCCCGGCCATTCGTCTGTAGTTTCTCCCCCTCCATCAAATTCATCATCACCGGTAATAATATACATAACGCGGCTTTCTATATCCAATCTTCTGGAAAGGTTGTATTTTAACCCAAGCCCTCCTTGATAAAAGAAAGAATCTATCCTAAATGGTTGTGTAAAATCTCGATTGGCCTCCTGGGTAGGATGACTGTCCTTTCTATGATAGGTATATCCTTGCAGACCAATCCCTGCATAACCGTGTAATGACCATCTAAATGGAGATTTATTATCAATCCTTCTAAATAAATTAGAAAAATTAAAATCACCCAATAAAGACAATTCATTATAATGAGTAGTTGCAACTCCAAGTCCATGAATTGGCTTGTAAGGCAAACGGCCTGTTTGTTTGGTTTCTCCTTTCTGGAATTGAAGAATGAAAGCAAATTTATCACTCATTTGTTTTTCCAACCCTACATAGGTATTCCAACCAAAATGATTTCCATCCTTGTTAAATGAAGTCAAATCTGAGTGATGTAAAAAAGCAGTACCTCCACCAAAGGAAATTGCCCAATCATTGAATTTCTTAGCGTTATTATCAAATTTTTCAACTTTGGCTGAGCCTGAACTGAAAATTTCAGATTTAACACTACTCTCCTTGTTGTCTTGTGCTAAAAAAAAGCTAGGAATAGACAACAATAACGTAAATAAACGTAATTTCATATTTGTGTTTTAATTTTTTCATTTAAATTTTTCAGAAGTTTTTTAGAAAATTCTCTTTCGAAGAGATGCTTTTTATGAGGGATTTCTAAAGCATTAGACTCGAATATGATATTATCAAACTGTATGATATCAATATCAATAATTCTGTCTACATATCTTCCTACTTTAAACGAATCTTGTACTCTCCCCATTTCATTTTCAATCCTTTTTATCTCTTTCAAGAGCTTTACAGGCGAAAAATCGGTAAGGATGTACATTGCAATATTACAAAAAAAATTATTACTCACAAATTCCACCGGCTGAGATTTTTCTATCTCGGATAAAATAACAATTTCACCGATATGTTTTCCTATTTTTGCAATGGCTTCCTGTAAATAAGCCTCCCTATTACCTAAATTACTCCCGAGTAACAAAACAACTTTGTGTAACGACATATTATAAAATATTCAAAAAAGTTATGAAAGATTTCTTAAAAAATGTTTTTGCAAATATAGTAGCCATATTAATCATAGGTATGGTTTTATTTGGTTTTTTAATAATGATGTTAGTAGTAAGTGCTGCCAGTGAAGATAGCAAGCCAAATATCCAAAAAAATTCTGTGTTGGTTTTAAATTTCAAAAACAGAATACTGGACTCGAGCACAGAAGACGAAACAAATGTTTTCAATTTTGGGAAAGACAATAACATCTTACTTATAGATATTTTAGAAGCTATTAAAAAGGCGAAAACAGATGATAAAATTTATGGTATAAGTATTGAAACCGACAATTTTGCGGCAGGAGTTACTCAGGTAGATGATATTAGATCTGCCCTTGAAGATTTTAAGAAAACAGGAAAATTTGTGTATGCCTATGGCAACAATATGTCTCAAAAATCCTATTATCTTGCGTCTGTTGCCGATAAATTATATGTAAACCCTGTTGGCATGGTAGAATTAAAAGGGCTTTCTACTGAAATTACTTTTTTCAAAGATTTTGCCGAAAAATATGGAATTGGTGTAGACGTAATAAGACATGGCAAGTTCAAAGCAGCTGTAGAACCTTTTCTTAGAAATGATATTTCGCCAGAAAACAAAGAGCAACTCTCTACTTTATTAAATGATATTTGGGGGAATATTTCTTCTAAAATTCAAAAATCCAGAAAAATAGATCCTGCAAGTTTCAAGACCACCGTTGACAGCCTCTATGGTTTTGTTCCGAATTTAATTGTAAAAAACAAATTGGCAGATCAACTTTTGCAAAAATCAGAATACGAAGCCATTCTTAAAAACAAGCTTAAAACGAAACAAGAAGATGATTTAAATAGGGTCTCTATCAACAAGTATATCAATACTCTTGATGACCAAGATGAAAAAAGCAATAAAATCGCCGTATTATATGCAGCTGGGCAAATTTTTAATGGGAACGAATACAAGGATATCAATTCTGAAAAATACGTAAAGTACATCAAAGAACTTGCAGATGATGACAATGTGAAAGCCGTGGTGCTTCGTGTTAATTCGCCAGGAGGAAGCGGCAATGCATCAGATGAAATTCTTTTTGAACTTCAACAATTGAAAAAGAAAAAACCTCTGATTGTTTCATTTGGAGACTATGCTGCTTCTGGAGGATACTATATCTCTATGGCGGCAGATAAAATCTATTCAGAACCCAATACTTTAACCGGCTCTATTGGAGTGTTTGGTATGATTACCAACTTTAAAGAGTTGGCCAATAGAAACGGAGTGCGTTCGGATATCATTTCCACCAATGCCAATTCTCAAATCTATTCTCCTATTTCGGGACCTGCTTCAGGAACAATACCCGTGCTTACCAGAAGTGTAGAACAAACCTATAAACGCTTTGTATACTTTGTAAGTCAAAACAGAAAAAAATCTTTCGAGCAGATAGATGCCATTGGAGGCGGAAGGGTATGGAGCGGAACAAGAGCAAAACAATTGGGCTTGGTAGATGAATTAGGAACTTTGCAACAAGCAATTGATTTTGCTGCAGCTAAAGCAAAATTAAAAGATTATAGCGTAAATGCATATCCTAAAAAAATGAGCAAGTTTGAAGAATTTTTTAAAGGAGCTGATGAAGATGAAATTGAGGCCAGAATTATTTCTAAAAAAATTGGTAAAGAAAACTACGAATTGTTCCAAAAAATGAGCAATCCACAATTCAGTAATGGAGTGCAAATGTCTTTACCCTATCAAATAAAAATCCAGTAAACATCATTTACCCATATTAAACATAAAACCCCATTTCAAAAAATTTTGAAACGGGGGTTTTGTATTTTTAATCTTTAAAATCAATCTCTTTTTCTAAAGAAAGAATCTACAAATTCTTCTCCGTTAAAGAGTTGCAGATCTTCCATCTTTTCGCCTACACCAATATATTTTACCGGAATCTGAAACTGGTCTGAAATACCTATTACTACACCACCTTTTGCCGTACCGTCTAATTTGGTAACAGCCAGAGCCGTAACCTCTGTAGCTGCTGTAAATTGCTTGGCCTGCTCGAAAGCATTTTGACCGGTAGAACCATCCAAAACCAATAAAACTTCATGGGGTGCCTCTGGCAAAACTTTTTGCATCACACGTTTTATTTTGGAAAGCTCATTCATAAGGTTTACCTTATTGTGCAATCTTCCGGCAGTGTCTATAATGACCACATCAGCATTCTGTGCCACAGCACTCTGCACAGTATCAAAAGCTACTGAAGCCGGATCGCTGCCCATATTCTGTTTCACGATAGGCACCCCTACTCTTTCGCTCCAAATCACCAATTGATCTACTGCTGCAGCTCTAAAGGTATCTGCTGCGCCCAAAACCACCTTTAACCCTTGGGACTTGAACTGATGCGCCAATTTGCCAATGGTAGTGGTTTTGCCCACTCCATTTACTCCCACCACCATTATTACATAAGGTTTTTTGGTGTCATCTATATTTTTGGATTGAGAATGTGGGTTTTCTAATAATAAAGCAGAAATTTCTTCACGTAGAATTTTGTCTAACTCATCGGTGTTTACATATTTATCTTTTTCCACCCTGGCCTCTATTCTTTCGATAATTTTAACGGTGGTATTAACTCCCACATCAGATGCTATCAATACTTCTTCCAGTTCATCCAGCACATCTTCATCTACTTTGGATTTACCTACCACGGCTCTTGAAATCTTATCAAAAAAACCTTGGCTGGATTTTTCCAAACCTTTGTCCAGCGTTTCTTTTTCTTCTTTTTTGAATATGTTTTTAAACCAACTCATTGGATTTGTTTAAAGTTTAAGGTTCAACGTTTAAAGTTAGCAAAGATAACAAAAAAACTACCCAAAATAAATTGAGTAGTTTTCTATATTTCCACGTGAGGGGTACAATTATTTTTTCAAATAAGCATCTACCTCATCAGCGTTCATTACTTTTTCTTCGAAAACGTATGCTCCGGTTTTAGGAGACTTTACCATTTTCACTACTTTAGTCATCTTTTTAGATCCTGCTCCGCCTTGTAGCGTTGCAACAACTTTCTTTGCCATCTTTTATTGTATTATAAGATTACTTAATTTCTTTGTGAACTGTATACTTCTTAAGAACCGGATTGTATTTTTTAAGCTCTAATCTTTCCGTAGTGTTCTTTTTATTTTTCGTAGTGATATATCTAGACATACCAGCCATACCAGTTTCCTTGTGCTCTGTGCACTCAAGAATTACCTGAACTCTATTTCCTTTTTTAGCCATTTTCTTATTTATTTAATAAATCCGTTTCTTGTTGCTCTTTCAATCGCTTCTTCGATACCAATTTTATTGATAACTCTCAAACCATGAGCAGAAACTCTTAATGTTACACTTTTTTCTTGCTCAGGAAGATAAAATGTCTTCTCTAATAAGTTAATTTCAAAACGTCTTTTCGTTTTGTTATTTGCGTGAGAAACATTGTTTCCTACCATTGCACGCTTACCTGTTATTTGGCAAATTCTAGACATATCTCGATGTTCTTTATTACTACTATAAATATTTGAGTGTGCAAAATTATAGATATTTTTTTTAACACACAAGTCTTCTTCTAATTAATTTCTTCTTTTTTGAAATTATTTTTTGGACGCTATTTTCTCTCCAAAATGATAAACCAATAAAAAGCCGAGCACAAAGATAGCAATTCTTGAGATTAAATCTCCTATTTGGGTATAGACAGACATTTCATCCAGCAGATTGGCCTTTACCACTAGTGCAGTTTTGTCATTATAAATAGTATCTTCTAAAATATCTCCCCTTGCATTAATATGTGCCGATACTCCACTATTGGCAGCCCTTACGATTTCTCTTCGGGTTTCTATAGCCCTTAATCTTGCATAAGAAAGCAATTGCTTGTAGCCTTCAGAATCTTCCCACCAAGAATCATTTGTCATAATCGCCAAAAGATTGGCTCCATTTTTTACATATTCGGTCACAAATTCTCCGTATGCGCTTTCATAACAGATAATAGGCGCCGCTTTGGCTTTATTGAAAGGATTTGAAAAGACTTTTCTTTCTTTATCAATACCGAGCGAAGAAGTAGCTCCTCCAAAATTGAGCATGGCGTCTCCCAAAATAGGTTTCAAAAAACGTATATATGGGAAAATTTCTACTCCCGGAACCAGCTTACCTTTGTGATAGACTTCTACTTTATGATTGGGCATAATCTGCAAACCCGAATTATAACTATTTACCCAAATACCATCCTGCAATTTCACAGAACATTCTTCCGTTTCTTCTTCTTTAAAAAGAAATTTATGAGTAGAGGCCCCCGTAAGAAAAACTGATTCAGGATGTTTTTTTAAAAACTCTTTAGCAATGTTTACGGAAAGGCTTTTTTCAAAACCCTTTTCGCTTAAACTTCCATTTCCGGGAAATGCCGTCTCCGGAGCTATATAAAGATCTACTTTTGTCTTGGAATTTTCTTCGGCAAGACTCAAAAGTTCTCCCAAAATCTGAAGAGAATCTTTGCTATATTTTTCGGTATAGGGATCTAATTTTGGTTGAAGCAAAACCACATTTACTTCGCCAATAGGCTTTTCTTCATAGGTATTGTATTGGTATAAAGAAATAAAAATCGGCAAAAAGATAATCCCAGAAAGAATCGTCATATTTTTGATCAAATCCTTTCTATTTTTCCCCGCATCCCAGATTCTTAAGGTATAAAAACCAAAAACATTGATGAGTAAAATCCAGAAACTTCCTCCCGTAGCGCCAATGGTATCATACCATTGGATCACTTTAGGATATTCTGAAAAGGCATTTCCTAAATTAAGCCAAGGCCAGGTAAATTCCCAACCCAAATGGAATCTTTCAAACGAAAGCCAAATGGCTACAAAAAATACCAATCCAAAATAAGTACCTCTTACCTTCTTAAACCAATAATACAACTGAAAGACAATACTCATCAACAAAGAATTGACAATAACCGGAAAAGCTACCGCAAACATGGCATGGCTTCCATCTGGGTTTTTAGCGTAATACAACCACCCTGTGGTTACGATATTCCAAATAATGAATGCTAGATAACTTAACCCAAAAACAGCCCAGCCTTTTCTTTTGATGCTAGAAAATTTAGAAATTTCGTGCTCCATTAACAATAACGGAACGAAAGCAAAGAAGATGAAAAAAGGAATTCCGTAAGTGGGCCAAGAAACACTAAACAAAAGTGCTGATATAAATGAAAGGATAACGTATTTCATGCAGAATTCTCAAAAATTAATGCAAATGTAAGACATTGAAAACAATTGTAAAAATACAAACATGACAAAAGTCATTTTACTATAAAACATTGATTAACAATATATAAAAAATTATTTTAATCCTTATTTAAATTTATTCTAAATAAATTTTGTTGTTTGAAACACTATTTCTATTTTTGCTGCATTATTTTTAATCATTCTAAATAAATATAAAATGGAAAGCCGAAAACTTCCCTTGATCTTAGTCGCGATTTCTTTAGGAATGAATGCACAACAGAAGAAAGACACTTTGATTACCAGAACAATAGAAGATATAAAACTTCATAAAACAGGCAACCCCAATAACGCCAGAATTTCTACCACCAAATCACAGTTAGATGTTATGGAAACTCCTCAGGCCCTTGCGGTAGTAACTCATGAGGTGATAGAACAACAGCAGGCGCAGCAACTTTCTGACGTGGTGAAAAATGTAAATGGTGTTTACCTCTCCTCAGCAAGAGGGGCTTCTCAAGATAGTTTTGGAGCAAGGGGATACATTTTTGGGAATGAAAATATTTTCAAAAATGGAAGCAGGGTAAATTCCGGGATATTCCCGGAAGTAAGCGGATTAGAACGTGTAGAAGTACTGAAAGGAAGTGCTGCCATCCTTTACGGAAATGTAGCCCCTGGAGGAATTGTAAATATGGTGACCAAAAAACCTTTATTCAATTTCGGAGGAAATGCAGCGTTCAATTATGGAAGCTGGAACACTATAAAACCCACTTTGGACATCTACGGTGCACTTACCAAAAATATGGCTTTCAGAGTTAACGGAAGCTATGAAAACAAAGACAGCTTTAGGGATTTAGTAACCTCAGAAAAGCATTATTTTAATCCAAGTTTTCTTTATAACATTTCAGATAAAACCCAGTTGATTATAGAAGCAGATTACCTGAAACAACATTTTACACCAGATTATGGACTCGGAAGCCTAGTAGATAATATTACGGGGATATCTAGTTACAATACGGGACTTTCAAGAAATACTTTTATTGGGGCAAAATGGCAATATCAGATTACTCAAATGGCAACCACATCTGTTACTTTAAATCATCAATTTAATGAAAATTGGAGTTTTAATACCTTGGCTTCTTATCAAAACTACACTAAAGATCTTTATTCTACAGAAAGGGTAAGATGGTTTTACAATAATAATAGCTCACTTCCTGAATATAGTTTCAAACAAGCGCTTACCAAATCTTATAATGAGATCAACTATGGAGCTATTCAAATGAATCTGAACGGAAAATTCAAAACTTTTAATTTTTCACATAAATTATTGATAGGTGCCGATGCCGACAAAACCAAATCAGCCACTTATTATGATTACGCTTTCATTAATGGAAAAAATACAAGGCTAAATGCGGCAGAAACACCTTTTATTGCTGAACTGGCAAAACCCGAAACCTGGAATAGCATCACACAATACAGCACCAATCTTAATGACATCACCACTACTCCTACACAAAGGTTTGGTATTTATATTCAAGATTTGATAGATTTTGGGAAAATAAAATTCTTGGCAGGAGTAAGATATTCATATAATGAAACCAAAGCGCCAGAACTAAGAATTATAGGCCCTGTATCCAATGTTACCGCACCCAATAATTCTTTGGTGGAAAGAAAATTTTCTCCAAGATTGGGTTTGATTTATGAATTCAATGACAGATTAATGGCTTTCGCCAGTTACGCCAATTCTTTCGCCCCAAACAACTCTGGAAGCAATACGGATATCTATGGAAATCCTTTGGAATCCTCCATTATAGATCAGTATGAATTCGGTGTGAAAAGCAACATTATTAAAAACACCTTGTCTTGTAACCTTACAGCCTACCAAATAGACAACAGCAATCTGCTTTCAACAGCAGTTTATGACAAAGACGGAAATCTAAATAGCAATTCTAATCTTAAGTTTCTATCCGGACAAACCAGAAGCCGCGGTTTAGAATTGGACATTACCGGAAATCCCTCCCCTAAACTATCTCTTACGGGTGGCGTCTCATACAACAATGCTATTTATGTAAAAACCCCTGACACCAAAGGAAGCTATGTAGAAGGCGAAAGAATCGTAAGAACGCCCGCCTTTACTGCTAACGCTTCAGTTTTTTATGCCTTAAAGGATTTTGTAAAAGGTTTGAAATTAGGTGTTACAGCTTTCTATACTGGCGACAGATTAGCCGGCTGGAATAACACCAAATATCCTGCCGCCAACCAGCAAGATAGGATTATAAAGCTGAAAGATTTTACTACGGTAGATTTTTCTGTAGGATATCAGTTTAAGAAATTCAACATTATGGGAAAAATCGGAAACTTTTTTGATACCGTAGACTACAATGTTCACGAAAACTATTCTGTAAATCCTATTACCCCAAGAAATTTTTATATAACCATCAACTATAAGTTATAGTTTCTATATTAATTTTATTTATTTGTAAAGTGGAAAGACATTTCCACTTTTTATTTTGAAAACCGAACCTAATAAACAATGAAGAACATGAGGACCACAATGAGACTTTTACACCGATATATCGGGTATTTTATGGCAGGAATAATGGCAGTATATGCCATCAGTGGAGTATTATTAATTTACAGAGACACTGGATTTTTGAAAAAGGAAAAGAAATTTGACAAGAAAATTGAAACCAACATCCACAAAGAACAACTTGGCAAAGAGCTAAAAATAAAAGGCTTGGAAGTGAAAGAGCAAAAAGGTGACCTATTGATTTTTAAAGAAGGAACCTATAATGCTAAAACCGGCGAAGCCCATTACACCAAAAAAGAATTGCCATTTGTTTTGAAAAAAATGACTGATTTGCACAAATCTGATTCCAAAAACAAACTTAGTTTGCTGAATACATTATTCGGAATCTCTTTATTGTTTTTTGTGATTTCTTCCTTTTGGATGTTCAATCCAAAATCCAAAATTTTCAGAAATGGAATTATTATAAGCATTTTGGGAACCATTTTAGCATTGCTGCTTGTTTTAATATAAAATTAACGTTTTTAATAACAATTTTTAACGTCAATAATTATTTTCAAGGTAAAAACAGTTTTAATTTTGCAATATCTTAATAAGAGATTAAGACAACATTAAAGTTTTTCTAATAATAGATTCCAAGCGAATTGTGTTGTAAAAATTTTAAACTTTTTTTCATTTGTGTTTTTAGGCGAGATTGATCAGATTTCAATCTCGCTTTTTAATTTTCAATAAAAAAACTACTCAATCTGCGAAGCAATTTCTTCCCATTGCTGCATCGTTTCTGCCAACTCATTTTTCAGTTGATTGTATTTCTCTAACTCCTGTGTATTGGGATTAGATTTTGCAAAAATATCTTCCAAAGAAGCAATTTCCTTTTCGTAATCTGCAATTTTCTCTTCCGTTTTTTTTAGTTTATTCTGAAGGTTTTTCTGGTCTTTAGAAATGAACTGATTTTGAGGTTTCATAGGTTCTGCAACTACTATTTTTTCTTCAACTTTTATTTCATTGATTTTAGACTTTTCTGCAGAAACTTCTCTTAAAGATTCTTTTTGACGGTATTCCAAATATTCATCTATATTTCCTAAGAATTCTTTCATGCTGCCATCTCTGAACTCGAAAATCTTATCACAAAGCCCTTGAAGGAATTCTCTGTCGTGAGAAATCACAATAACGGTCCCGTCAAAATTCTGCAGCGCCAATTTTATAATTTCTTTAGATTGAATATCGAGGTGGTTGGTAGGCTCGTCCATAATCAAAGTATTGAACGGACGAAGCAACAATTTACAAAGCGCTAGTCTGTTTCTCTCTCCACCGGAAAGCACTTTAGTTTTTTTGGTGACATCTTCTCCAGAAAACAGGAAACTGCCCAGCAAATCTCTCACACGTGTTCTTGTATCTTCTGTCGCGGCATCTTCTGCTTCTTGTAAAACTGTTTTTTCAGGGTTTAAAACTTCTTCCTGATTTTGTGCAAAATAGCCAATATTTACATTATGCCCCAAAGTCCATCCACCGGAATAATCTTTAATTTCTCCGGCCAAAATTTTCGCCAAAGTGGTTTTTCCCTGTCCGTTTTGCCCCAAAAGCGCAATTCTGTCACCACGCTGAACAAAGAAATCCACATTATCAAAAACTTGATGATTACCATATCTTTTGCCCAATTTTTCAGCCTCGAAAATCACTTTACCCGGCACCATACTTTGCACAAAACGAATATTGAATTTAGAAACATCATCATTATCCACTTCTATTCTTTCTATTTTATCGAGCTTTTTGATGAGGGACTGTGCAAACGAAGCCTTGGTAGCACTGGCACGGAAACGGTTGATATTGTCTTCCATCTGCTTAATTTCTGCATCCTGATTCTTCTTCGCCTGAAGCAGTTTTTCTTTGCGGTCTTTTCTCAGTTCCAAATATTTGGTATAATTGGCTTTATAATCGTCTACTTTTTTATTGTTGATATCAAAAGTTCTGTTACAAACTGAAGTCATAAACTGCTTATCGTGACTTACCAAAACAATGGCTCCGTTATAATCCTTCAAAAAGTTTTCGAGCCAAATGATAGATTCCATATCTAAGTGATTGGTAGGCTCATCCAAAAGCAAAAGGTCATTGTGCTGAAGAAGAAGCTTAGCCAATTCTATTCTCATTCTCCATCCTCCAGAAAATTCGTCGGTAATTCTGTTGAAATCTGCTGCTTTAAAACCAAGTCCCAAAAGCACTTTTTCTACATCACCCTCTAGATTATAAGCATCATGGTGGTGAAGCATGTCATTAAGATCTGTCATTCTGTGAATAAGATCATGATAGGCATCAGATTCGTAATCTGTTCGGGTTGCTAATTGATGATTTACTTCTTCCAGTTCGTTTTTCCAGGCATTAATCTGCTCGAAAGCCTGAAGCGTTTCGTCCCATACGGTTCTTCCTTTCACAAATTCCAAGTCCTGTTTCAGGAAACCTATGGTAATGTTGCCATCGGGAACTACATTTCCTTCATAGAAATTAATTTCTCCTGAAAGCATTTTGAGAAGGGTAGATTTCCCTGCACCATTTTTTCCTACAAGGCCAACTTTATCGTCTCTTTTAATGGTAAAATTAACATCTCTAAAGAGATAATTTCCTGAATGTTGGAGGCCTAAACTTTGAACTGAAATCATTTTATTATAAAGTACTTAGAATGTTTTTTTGAGACTGCAAAAATAGAGTTTTTAAAATAAAAAAACCGCACCTAATAAATAGAATGCGGATTAACTTTAAGAAATATATTAAACAAGTATTATTTTCTGGACATTGCGCCAAAGGCATAAAGTATTATAATAGATCCTACCACAGCCATTATCAAGCTATAAAAATTAAAAACGTTATTGGTAACTCCTTCTCCCCAAAAAATTCTTCCTACGAAACCGCCTAATACACTGCCTACTATACCTATAATAATAGTAGTAACCCATCCTTGATTGTCTAATCCTGGCTTTAAAAATTTAGCAATTGTCCCGGCTATTAAACCGAAGATAATCCAAGAGAGAATGTTAATCATAATATTTTTTTTAATGGTTATAACGATTTAAAATTTCATAATTATCAATATTACATTAACAATTACAAATCTATATTTACAAATTTTGTAAATTAATTGATTGATTGTATTATAGAATTTTGCTGGTGATTTATAGAATTATAATCCTAATATTTGAGGAGCAAAAGATTTTTTCGAAGTCTTGTTTAGGACATTTCGGTTGGCAGATAAATTGTAAACACAGAACCTTCTCCTAATTTTCCCTCTCCAAAAATAAATCCTTTGTGATTGTCAACAATCTTTTTACAGATGGCCAAACCTAATCCCGTACCTATTATTTCGTCTTTATTATGCAGTCGGCTGAAGAGTTCAAAAATCCTGTCAGAATATGCCGGATCAAAACCGATTCCATTGTCTTTAAAGGTGAATTTATGAAATAATTTTTTGGATGGAAATTGAACGTCAGCAATTTTTTTCAGCTTCACTTGTTCATAATTTATTTTTATGAACGGACTTACATCGGGCTTCGAATATTTAATAGAATTACACAAAAGATTAATGAAAAGTTGCTGAATCTGAAATGAAATAACCCTAAGGGTAGGCAGTTCTTCCGATTCTATCGTGGCCTGTTTTTCTTCTATAAATTCTGTCATTTCACTTATTGCTTTTTCTAAAAGCATATTAAGATTCACATCTTCAAATATTTTTTCAGATTTACCGGCTCTGGAAAACTGAAGCAAATCTTCTATAAGCTGCCTCATTCGTTCGGTAGATATTTTTATTCTATTGAAATATTGGTTGCCCATATCGGTTAGATTTTGATGGTCCGTTGTTTCTAACCTAGAAATAAATGTTTCTATTTTTCTTAGAGGCTCTTGCAAATCATGGCTTGCAAAATAATTAAAGGCTTGAAGTTCGTGATTACTTTCTTCCAATTCTTTATTTCTTTCAATAATCGTTTTTTGAGCATTCACTATCTCCGTCACATCTACCGAAATAATAAGTACATATTCTTCATTTTCAAAATCTCTAATATGTTTATTGTTAACAGAGAGGTATCTTAATTCATTGTTATCTGCTCTTATAATTTTCAATACATACGGCTCAAAAGCATATTTACTATTAAGTTCCTGAAGCTTGGCTTCTGCCAAAGAAACATCATCAGGATGTATACACTCAAACATTTTTTGCAGCCCAGCTTCTTCAGCAGGATCTAGTCCAAAAAGCCGGTATATATTCTCAGAAAACTCAAATCTATTTTCATTAACAAACCATTGTGTAGTGCCAAATTTACCTACCACCTCTGCCTCCGTCTTGGTCTCATTTGCTAGGAATAAAATTTTATTTTTTTGTTCAAGCTCCTTATTTTTTTGTTCATTTTTTTTTTGGTTAAAGTATTCGTTTGTAACGTCAGTAGTAACTCCAATTAAGATTTTTTCACCATATACATTTTCTACCAATTTGCTTATATCTCTTAATTTTCTGTGCTCTCCATCTCTTCTTATAATTTTATACAAATTTGGACCTAACATTTCCTCTACTTTTAAATTTCCGATCAAGGTTTCCTGTCTTTTTATTTCGCCAGGATATATTTCATCAATATAATCTTCAAGTTTATTGTTAAGTTCTTCTGGTTCATAGCCAAAAAGCCTGTATTCGTTATCAGAAAAATAAAATTCATTTTTATTAACATTATATTGCCAAGTACCATAATTGCCGATTCGTTCGGCCATTTTTGCAGATTCATTGGCTAGGGTGAGCTTTGTATTGGTTTCTTTTGCTTCTCCCAATTTTTTAAGCAATGTTAATGAAGAAGCGGTAAACATTATAATAGCGATCAGCAATGTAGTTGAATTTAAAAGAGGTAATGAATTTGATAATGTATTATAGATCTCTGATCGTTGTTTTAAGTTTTCTTTTTCAATTTTTTTCATCTCAGTAATTTTATTTTTTATCTGAGACATCACTGGTGCACCTTTTAATAAATAGAGTTTTACCGTATCAAAATTTTTATATTTTTCCGAAGGAAGAAGCAATGCTTCTTCCACATTTTTATAATTTTTTTTTACCAGTGTTTCTAATTCATGTATGTTTTTACTTTGCTGGTTATTATTCTTTGATTGTTGCTTGAGCCTATTGAGTGAAAAATCTGCAATATATTTTTTCTTAAAAATTATGTTTTTAATGGACTCATTTTGCTCCATAATATAATTTTTTTTGGCATCTTCCAGTTCATTTAAATTCATATAGAGATTTTCCAATGAAAGGGAAACATTATAGGTATTGTTCACTTTTTGGGTAGAATCTGAAAGTTTTCTAATATTCTTATAGCTAATGATAGCGATAAAGAAGATTAAAAAAACAGATAACAAAAAAATAATTTTTTGTATCAGAGAAGAGTTGATTTTTTTTTTCATTTATCTCCTATGTTTCGTTCACATTCTGAGTAAAAAATTATCCTTATTGAGACTGGAAGTGTGGTATTGCCAATTGATGGATACAACATCTGACAATACTTTTTTAAGCACATTAAAATCATTTGGTTTCCTGATGTAGATATTTGCTCCGTTTACAAATGTCTCTTCTATATGCTCTTCTGACGAGGAGGTAGAATATATCGCAATAGCTATGTCATCAAATTTTTTGTTAGATTTTATTTCATGTAGACATTCTAGTCCGGTTTTCATTGGCATATTAAGGTCTAAAAACAATACATTAGGCAATATAGCATCATCAGAATTAAGGTAGTCCATTAAATCTACTCCATCACTAAAAGTTTCCACCTTTGTGTTAATTTTCAATTCACTGAAGGCATCCTTAAAGAATGACCTGTCATCTTCGTCATCATCAGCTAAAATGATGTGTATATAATCTGTTTGCATTTTTACTTTAATTTTTATTTTTTATTGGCTATCGTTCTTCTTTTATTAATTATTCTTTGAAATTGAGACGGGGTAATTCCTGTAATATTTTTAAATTGTGTGCTTAGATGTGCCACACTACTATAATTGAGCCTATAGGCAACCTCTGTAAGGGTAAGATTATCTTTGATAATAAGATTTTTAGCACACTCTATTTTTTGGAGCATGATAAAATTTTCTATTGAACTAAATGAAATTTCTGAAAAAAGATTTGAAAGATATCCATAACTATGGCGCAATCTTTCCGTGAGATACACAGAAGCTTTCACATTAATAGAATCCGCACTGTTCACCATTTCAATAATAGTTTCTTTTATCTTTTCTACAAGTGCAGTTTTTTGATTTTCTATTATACTTATGCCATACTCTTCTAACTCTGTCCGTAGTTCTTTTAGCTTATCTTCATAAATTTTTTCCAAAAATTCTATTTCACCAAAAGCTACCGTTCTGTGCTTGAATTTATATTTATTTAATTTTTCTTCAAGTACTTTTTTACACACAATATTGTGATCAAATTTTACAAAAATCTTCATCTCTATTCGTATTTTTTTATAAATATAATAAAATATTACACTAAT
>CALJKL010000047.1 GCA_937973555.1 uncultured Flavobacteriales bacterium
TAAAAAACAATAACCCCATGACCCCCGAACAAATAGCCCAACAGAAGTCTCAATTAATAGACGATATAATGAACCCACGTTCATCCACTCAAACAAAACTACTTGCTATTGATGCACTATGGGCTTTAGCTAAAGTAGAAGCTATGAATGAATGGAAGGAAAAACAAAAAGAACCTAACTATTAAAAACAATTAACCCATGACAGAAGATAAATTTAAATGGGATGAAAACAATGTTACCGAACTTCTTTACCATCTTTCAAAAAAAACAAATTGGGTGCATTCTCAAATGTGTAAATGGGCGGAAGATTTCAAACAATCCAAACTACAATCCCAAGATAAACCCCAACCATCTTCCATTGATAGGATAGAAGTAACTACATGCGGTCATGCTAATTGGAACGAACCGAACGGTGGGGCGTTTATATTTAAAACAAATAAGCCAATACGATATAATGATTTCCCATCAGAAAAAATAAAACAAGCCATAGAAGCAGTACTCAATGGAGATACAGTAGTGGAAGATGATATAGTTGGGCTGCTTCGTGATTGTGTTTCTTCAACTTGGGGTAATCCATCGTTAGATAGAACACAGGAATTATTTGATAAGTTTTTATTGGACAGAAAATTAGTTAACCCAACATTGAAAGATGTAAATAAAACAGTAACTAAACTTGTTAATGAAATTTTACTTGATAAAAAATATTCTCAATCAGAAGTAGATACCATAAGAGAGGAAACATGGAAGGCTGCAAGGGAAACAACATTTTCTTTTAAAGGCGAACAAGATTTCCCAAACCAAAAGATAAAATACCCAACCCTACAAGACTACCTTAACTCATTATCCAAAGAAACTAAACCAAAAGAAGAAGGTAAGCCAGTAGAGGGATACTTAAATACAGTTGAGGCTTATAGCGAAGGGTTTACTCATGGGGTTAGGCATTGCCAAAAATACGGGATACCATTGTAAAACAAAAACTAAAACAGTAATAGTATATGGAACAAGTAGTAAATAAATCATTAAAGTCTTGGAGTAATGAAACAATGGAATTAGCGGAGCGTTTTCAGAAAGATTGCCACCAAATAGTAGAAGCTATCTACAAAGAAATGGAATCTGAAGGCTTATCTTATCAGGATGCAGTCAATATATTTATATTTAACAAACTTGCAGAACTTCAAATACAAATTGACAACCTTAAAAAAGACTAAACCAATGACAGTAGAATTAGACAGGGAAGATTTATTGATGTTAGTAAAGGGAGCATCTAATAAAATAGGGTACGAATTGATGGATTATTTATCACCTTATGGTAGTTTAGCTGGCGCACCAAATGAAAGGTGGTATTGGAATGATTCTGCCCTTAATGCACTCACAGAGGAAGGCTTACTTCACATTTATAAAAAAATAAAAAACCAATGAAACTATCCCAAATAAG
>CALJKL010000048.1 GCA_937973555.1 uncultured Flavobacteriales bacterium
TTAATATATCTACCGCCGCAGGGCTTGGAGAACTATTTCAAATATACCCAGTATAGCACAATGAAAAAGTTACTATTTTTAATATTGTTTATTTCTCTTAGCTTTTTAGGGCATAGCCAATATAATATTACGCAAAACTTAGGTGGCCCAACTACGTTGGTGCAAAACCCGAATTATGGTGGTTTTAGAGGGGGACTGATACCATATACATTTTCAGATACGACAAGTGCAAATGGTTTAGCCACATCCCTAAAGCTGTACAATGGGGCTTTAATATATTGTACAGCGGATAATGCGGTTTATTGGAGAGATGCTACTAATCAAAAATGGGTACAGCTACTTCCATCCGGCGGAACGGGCGGATTGTCGGCATGGCTCACAACAGGTAATTTTGCAGTACCAACAGACGTTAATGGGTATGCTAAGTTTGGTACTTTTGGTACAAACGGCATAAATGTAATTACTTCTGGGAATACCGTGTTTAAAATACATGCTGATGGGATAGTGCCAGATACAGGGACGGTTCAAGGCTTAGGCGTTAACAGCTACGGGGAACTATCTTATTTTAGTGGAGGTGGGGGAGCTACACCTACATGGCAACAAACACTAACAGCAGGGAGTACGTTAAATATATCAAATAACATAAATTCAGGTAATAATACACAATCTTTTAGTTGGCCTACATTAGGAGGAGGTAATTTAGGTATGTATATTAGTTCTGAATCAAGTACGGCTGCAACGGGTGGTGAAATTTTATTACAAGTAACAACAACTCATACCCCAGTTGCTACCGGGATAACTACTTATTCTGCCGATATACAAAATTCAAGTTTTGGAACAAATTTAACTAACATAGCTTTAATGGCTGGGGCAACAGAGGGGGCTACTAATATAGCCGCTTGGTTTAAGAGAGGGAAAGTAAGATTTGGGACAAGTGGCACAGAAAGCGGTATATTAGATATAGTCGGGGCTACATCTGGGACAATAACTTTTCAACCACAATCGGCAGCCGGAACTTATAACTGGAATTGGCCTACAACAGCAGGATCGGCTGGGCAAGTATTAACATCACAAGGGGGCGGATCAACGGCAATGACTTGGACAACTCCTTCCTCCGGCCTAACAATAGGTACTACTACAATAACATCTGGAACAAATACCAGAATACTTTATAATAACAGTGGAGTTGTAGGGGAATATTCTGTTACGGGAACAGGAACAACTGCGGTGCTATCTACGAGCCCTACATTTACAACTTCATTGTTAAGCCCTATTGTTTATGGAGGTTCTTCATCTGGTGGTAATCTTACCATACAATCTACAAGCAACGGTACAAAAGGTAAAATATTTTTTGGAGCAACTTCTTATGTAGATGAAGCCAATACAAAAAATTATCTGACAGGAACTACAGATATGGGTGGAACTGCATACGGGGATGCCAGTGTAATACTTTCACTAAATAATCAAACAGGGGCCGGTACAATATTAGGGGCTTATACAAGCGGGGCTGCCCGATTTTCAATCGATCAAAACGGGAATACCAAGCAAGAAAATGGGTCTTTAATCGGAAGTGCTTCTGGAACAAGAGATGCCAGTTCCATATTAGAAGTAAGGGGAACAACCGGTGGCGTTCTTATGCCAAGAATGACAGCAACACAAGCCAGCGCAATAGGAAGCCCCGCAGATGGCTTAATAGTTTATGTAACCGATACAAATGGGACATTCACCGCTATTGGATTTTGGGGTAGAGTAAGCGGAGCATGGACACAACTATAAAAAGATAATGGCAGATTTATCATTTAACGGTAAACTTGAACCCATTAGGGATGGTAGAATAACTCCGGGCAATCACACAGCCTTCGGTTTTTCCGCTTATGTAAACAGGAATATTATTATCGCTCAATCGGAAGGGACGGGACATGCCCTTATAGCAGGTACAAAACCTGTCATTTATTTATCAACGGACAACGGAATATCATATACCAAGTCTTATTTGTCTCTTACTGGAATATCCGGGGCCGCTTCTGATGATATACGAAATCTTGCTGGTGGTTCCGACCATACAGGGAAAATATGGGTGTTTGGGACTGATTATGTAAATGCAGCCGAAGCAGGTGCAAGGTTGTGGTACTGGACAAGTACAGATAGTGGGGTAACATGGAGTAATCCAACACAAATAACATACAATACAGTTACATACGATTGGATTACATTTTATGGGCAATTAGTTGATTTAGGGTCTGGTGTATTGATAGTTCCCGCTTATGGTCAAAAAGGATCAAACGCAGAAAGCTATGCCATGATGCTGAAAAGTTCAGACAATGGTGTAAGTTGGGCAGTTAGTAATATATATACAGGGAATACAACAACCGCAAGTGATTATGTAACAGAGTGTGATATTATAAGTACTTCTGGGAACAATCTAATTTGCATGATAAGGCGGGAGCAATCAAAACCAAGATTAATGTCATCTTCAAACGGTGGTACTTCTTGGACAAGCGAAGGTGTTATTACAGTAGCCCCGTCAGACCAATGTCATGCACCTTGGTTTTATAAAGATGGGGGTAGAGTATGCTGCCTGTTTTCAGACAGAACGAATAATAATGTTTTCAGATTATACACAGACGCTAATTATACAGACGACGCAACATGGAACGCATCTAATATCGAAGTTGTAGTAGGCAGTGTTATTCAGAATGGGTTTGGCGGCTATAACTTTGGCTACACATCAACAATCGGACAAGGGGCATTCAGGAAATTAGTATGGTATGATATTGCGCTGTCATCTACAACACCGGCAACAATAAACACTAATGCTTATACAGAAATATTAATAACCCCGTTGCATGAGTCTGCCAAATTAATGATAACTGCCAATACAGGGCAAACATATACCGCAGGGGCCGAAGAAGATGTAACATTTGATACAACACTTATTAATGTAGATAATAGAGGTGGCTTTAATAGGTCTACTAATGAGTATACGGTTCAAGAAGATGGCTTTTATAATATTTCATTTCCATTCAGAACTAGCAGCGTTTCTTTTGCAAGTTATACACAGCTTACAATGTACTATGAATATAACGGCTCATTTACCAATAAGTTTGTAACACAAGCCGGAGCCATTGGACAAGGGTTTCAGTTTATAACAATGAATACAAAAGTGTATCTAAGAAAGGGGCAAAAAGTTTGGTTCATGTTATATAACAACAATGGAAGTAATTTAACAGTAAATGGTGAAACGCCACCAATACTATCTATATTTAAAGAAATATGAGGTATATTATTTTAATATTAGTTCTACTGGTTCATCACTCACACAATTAAGTGTGAATGCTTGGATGGTATGCGATCCTTCTGTTTGGGGAAAATCATAGGATTCTATCACTAGATTGTAAATAGAGAATCGCTGTAAGTATTTACATACTATAGCTACTGAATCCTGCACTTTACAAATCCCAATAAGGGTGTTCATCGCATCTTCTGGATAAACAGAATCACTTTCCCTATCCGGAGGTGAAAGCTTTCCTGTAATAATTACATTAAAATCCCCATCAGAGATATATTCTTTAAATGTGGTGTTCTTGCCTTGAACAGGAGTCTTTATCACATTTTTGGTTTGGTTCACTACGATGATCATATTATATAGTGTTATCCCATTGTATTCAATCGTTTTCCCTTGACTATTAATATATTTGCCATCTTGGAAAATAATATCGCTCGCATAGGGAGTTCCTAAATAGGAATACCCTACTATATCTTCTGGCTCTATCATCCGGCAGCAATTATATTAGCGTTATTTACCGCCGTTAACATTAATTCTGTAACTATCTGCTCAATTCTTGGAGCTCCTTCCTGAGTACTATTAGTTTCTAAAGTCTCAATTCCAATAAGCTTTTGAATAGTTATATTAATGTTAGTAGGCCTTGAATTTCCTGCTATATCTTTGGCTTTTTTGCCTTCAGCAGCAGTCGATGCAGTCGTTTTTTTAGGAAGTATATTACCTTTCGTTGCATCTACTTCACTTTTTACACTCAGTACCCCAATTCGATCATCAAACCCTTTTCTAAATCCATCGGCTACTTTGCCTCCAAAATCACTAAAAGCATTTTTTAATTTATCAACTCCTGAGAACAAACTATCAGGATCGAAACTAATCACACCTTTAATTACTTCAGCAAGGCCACCGAATACGTCAATTCCTAATTGAGCTATATTTTGAAATATAGCTTTCATTGCCAGATCG
>CALJKL010000049.1 GCA_937973555.1 uncultured Flavobacteriales bacterium
AGATCTACACAGGCGAAGACACTCTTTCCCTACACGACGCTCTTCCGATCTTAACTCCAAAATTAGCATTAAAGGGTATGTTATTATCTTTATTTATAATATCTGCCACCACATTTTTAAGCCCTGGCGCAAATTGAACATCCGTACTAAAGTATATACCTTGGTTTAGATTTTTATCTTTTTGAGAAAATCCAAAAACTGAGGCAAAAAGCATTAAAAAATAAAGTTTTTTCATGGATTAGTTTTTTTTAGTTTTTATTATGATTCTCCAAACCTGAAGTCATTTTCCAGTACTCCAGAAATGGCATTTTCTATAAAATAATCTCCAATTTTGGTTCTTCTTAAATTCGTAAGATAAGCTCCTACACCAAGGCTTTGACCAATATCATGGGCCAAACTCCTTATATAAGTTCCTTTGCTGCAACCTACAGTAAAACGCACCAAAGGAAGTTTTATTTCTATGTCTTGGATATAATGGATAGTAGTCTTTCTGGATTTCATTTCTACTTCCTGTCCTGCCCTTGCCAAATCATAGGCACGTTCCCCATCAATCTTAATCGCTGAAAAAACAGGAGGCTTCTGCTCTATTTCTCCTATAAATTTTGATAAAATTTCTTGAATAAATTCTTCAGTAATATGAGAAAAATCCTGAGGCAGAATTTCCGGTTTCTCGGTGTCGTAAGATTCGGTTTGTACGCCTATTTTAATTTCGGCAATATATTCTTTTGGGGCATCTTGTATTTCAGGAATCTTTTTAGTGAATTTTCCGGTGCAAACAATCAGAAGTCCTGTGGCTCTGGGGTCTAATGTACCGGCATGCCCTATTTTGAATTTCTTTGGCAGATTGAATTCTCTTTTGAGCTTATATTTCAGTTTATTCACCGCCTGAAAACTTGTCCAGTCTAGTGGTTTATCTACCAAAAGTATTTGTCCAGTTAAGAAATCTTCTGCCGTCATGCAAAATTATTTAAACCAAACAAAATAAACCAAAAGCGCCAATCCGGCTACAATTCTATACCAACCCCAAGGTCTGAACCCATATTTTTTGATGACACCAATAAAGAATTTAATGGCTACTACTGCCACCAAAAAAGCGATGGCATTGCCAATTAAAAACAACAAAAGATTATTTCCCTGCATCAGCATTTCATAGCCTTTTTGTTCGATTCCATTGTAATTCCAATGTTTTACAAAAATAGAATATCCCGTAACCGCCAACATGGTAGGCACTGCCAAGAAGAAAGAGAATTCTGCTGCAGCTTCTCTGGTCAATTTCTGCTGCATTCCACCAATAATGGAAGCCGCACTTCTGCTGGTTCCTGGCATCATCGCCAAACATTGCCAAAAGCCAATGACAATTGCCTTCTTGATGGTAATTTCTTTTTCACTGTGAATGGTATGTACCTTGAATAAATTGTCAATAAAAAGTAAGAAAACTCCGCCTATTACCAGTACAATGGCAATTGGAATAGGATTGCCCAGAATTTCGTCTATTTTATCATCAAACAGTTTTCCCAAAACCAAAGCAGGAACTACAGCAAAAGCCAATTTTTTGTAAAAATTGAAGTTTTTGAAATCAAAGAATTTTTTCCAATACAGAAAAACAACCGCCAAAATAGCTCCAAACTGAATGGAAACCTGAAACATCTTTACAAATTCATCTTGCTGAATTCCAAAAATAGAACTGGTAAAAATCATATGTGCAGTAGATGAGACCGGAAGATATTCTGTTAGACCTTCCATAATTGCAATAATAATTGCTTGTAATAATTCCATATATTCTTTAATTTAAAGACTTCGACAGGCTCAGTCTGACACTAGTATAGCATTGTCAGGACTAAGCCCACCGAAGTCATTTATAAAATTTGTTATTTATTTCTCTTTAAGATAGCAAAGACCTGTACTACAAATCCAGCAATTACCAATAATGGCGCAATCCTTATTCTTCTGATTGAAAATATATCTTCGTTCCATACATTAGGATCAAATTTACTATTCACCGTATTGGCATCTGCCCCCATCATCAGGATAAAACCTAAAGCAATAAGTACTAAACCGATCAGCATCAACTGATAGTTTTTATTGCCAAAATAAAAAGCGTTGGAATTCTGATTTTCAGAAGTTTCTTTGAGTTGTTTTTTAGACATTTTATTATTTTGAAATGAGCAATTACTATGAATAATACAAGTCATCTACACTAGACGCCAAGAATCTCCAAGTGGCAAAAACAGTACTGATAACAGTAATTAAAATGCCAACAACAAAAACTACCAATACCAGCCAAATATATTGATTGGTATCTTGTACGAATGGAGTTCCTATTTCGCTGGTAAAGAAATACCAACCTGTAAATAGCGCCGCCAAACCAATAATTGCACCGATAATTCCTAAAATAACAGCTTCCTTTACAAAAGGTTTAAGGATAAATCTTCTTTTTGCTCCTACCAATTGCATGGTTTTGATGATGAAACGTTTTGAGAAAATTTTCAAACGGATAGAATTGTTGATCAATACCATGGCTACAATTAAAAATAAGACAGAAAATGCCAAAATCCAGAATAAAATTCTATTGAGGTTATTATAGACTTCAATAGTGAGTTTACTGTCATTTTTAATTTCCTTTACGCCTTGTATTTCTCCTAGTTTTTTTACAACTTCATCTATTTTGGCAGGGTCTACATATTCTGGCTTTAGAGTAACTTCTACTGAAGATGGGAAAATATCCCCTTCAAAAAGGGCATCAGACTGAACCCCCAATTGGTTCTTTGCAATTTGTGTAGCTTCCTGTTTAGAAATAAATCTGGCTTTCTTTACAAAAGGCTGAAGTTTTATTCTTTCATAAGTAAGTTTTTGGAAATGATCTGCCAGTTCGCCGTCCACGTATGTCTTGACTTTTTGGATTTCGTTGTTGAGGTTCGATCCCGGTTGATTGTGGGTAGGATTGTGATCCAGTAGTATT
>CALJKL010000050.1 GCA_937973555.1 uncultured Flavobacteriales bacterium
TCATAATCATTTTCCACCGGCACTTCTTCGTACAAATTGTTTATGTTCATTGGTTACGAAATTTTATCTTTCCCTTTTTTGCAATGATTTAGCACATCAATAAACTCATTCAGCTTATCCCGCTGGATGTGTATAACCTGCGGGTCGGTTGGTTGGTCGCTCCACACAATAACAATGTCTTTTTCAGTATTATCTACAAGTAGATCAGCATAACCACCCTTAATATTTGTTGGATTGCTGTTAATCTGTTTTATTAAGTAAGGTTCTTTAAAACTGTCTCTATTTTTCATTGGTTCATGTTTTTAAGTTCAGTTAACACAGCATCCAGTTGTTCCACTGCGGCCTTAACTGATATAGGAATGATTTTATTGAACTCTACAAGGGTTTCTATTCTATCTTCTACATCGGTTATGGCGCAGTACACGGCGGCTTGTTGCGCAACTATCGGGTGATAATACACGCTAAGTATTTTCCTGTGCCTATCTATTATCTCCTGCGCTTTTATCTGTTCGGGTGTCATGGGGTACATTTACAATTATTTTTTAAAGGACATTTATCTTTTGTCTTGTGCTCATCTTTTAAATTAGAAGGACATGAATGTTCAGATACCCTATTTAAAAGAACACGCAATGCCAGGTCGGGGCCTGCAATGCCGCCATTCATCAAATAATCAATAGCCCACTTCATAGCAATAAAATCCTGTTCCCATTCGTATTGCATCTGTTCTCCAACTTCAAAAAGGTTGTTTCCTTCTTTCCATAAACCACCATGCCTTGTGTATTTATTTTGAATGTCTTTATATCTCATCACTTCTTATTTTCAATTAGTAAATAATCCTCCGGCTTTATGCCGTGGAAGGTTAGGAATGATGCGTAGGAATCGGAAACGTTATCAAACAAAAAACCCGGTGCATAACCGCCTTCTTTTGGCCTTGTATAATCAAGCCAATGTATCCCAAAGAGATTGTCTGCAATAAAATTCATCTGCTCCTCCGTCAACTCCGATGCCTTGCCGAGTTTTGACCAGGAGCCGTTGGGTAGCAATACGTTTTTGATAACCCCGTTTGTCGTATAAAACAAATAATCCCTGTCTTTTAGGTATCCCCTCAAAGAATACTGACCTGTCCAAATAGTCAATGCGTTTGCATCCTTCGGCAATCCCGGCACAATTAACAACCGTCCGGTAGGTATGGGTATTGTTTTCATTCTTTCTCTTTTTTAATTACCAATGCTTTGTCTATGTCGGGATTGCGGAATATGTATCAGAAACCGTAATTTTCATCATCGTCATAATCATAGTCATAATCAAATTGCGCCTTCCAGTTTTCATTTTCATATTGCTTTAACATGGCAATTTCTTTTATGGTTCGATCCTGTTCGTCTTTAGCTGCTATTCGCTTACATTCGGTTTCAAAATTTTGCATTCTATAATTACCGTCATTGCGCATTGCTGCTTGTTGTTTGGCGGTCTTGTATTGCGACACGGCCTTGTCTGCCAATCTCTGACAGTTTTTTCGAGCCGAATCAATATCATTTATTGATAACCCTTCGTCATTTTCCAATGACATAGATGCTTCAAAATGCGAGTAGTCATAGCTTAGCATTACTTTAACTGATGCTGTCTTAATTTTTGTTTCCATGATATTTTAGTTTAATTGTTAATAATGTCCTGCGCCACCACCCACTACGGCTGCGGTATCTTCGGTTAAGTTCTTGATGGTGGGCATGGGTGGTTAAAAGTTTGAATCGTCAATAAGGTTTTCGGGGTTTTTATAGTGGTCGCATTGTATCGGCATGCGTATAGAATTTCCGTCGTTAACCACAGGTAATTTCCTTCGCTCTGCAATAAAAGAATACATTTCCATACCTGTTACTTTGCAGGTGAATACGGTTCTCATGCCCGAATAGCCATTCCCGTATGCTGAATATCCACCATCAACCTCATATCTTTCCTCGGATTTTATCAAGTTTTGGCAAAACTTAAAACACGCATGTAGGTTTGTAGGGTTCAACTTGTACCACTTTTCGTGCTTAGTCATATCCCCCTTTCTAAATTGGACTTTACCACAATGGTCGCACCTGTAAATTGTAGCTTGCTCTATTTTCATCTTCTTCCATTTTATGGGCGCAGGCCCGGTTAAGAGTTTAGTTGCTTGATTAGGGCATCGGCAAATGCGCATGATACTTTTGCTACATAGGCGGTATAATGCTCCTCATATACATACTTTGTTTCCTTTGGTAATCCAAGTTCCTGCAATACAAAAGAAGTAGAGACACTACTTTCTGCGCTATTAGACAGAATCCCCTGCATAGCCATTGCAGCAAAGTACTCCCGCTTGGTGAGGCCGTCTTGTGGCCCTTGTTCTGAATTGTGTATTGAATCAATTCCGTGTGTCATAATATGGTAGTTTAATTGTTTAATCTTTGGTTTACTTCTTCAGGGGTGGTGAGGTGGTTTTCCAGAAGGTAGATAAGCACATCCGCTCGAACAATAGCTTCGTTTTTATCGCTATAATCTTGAAGGTGTGTAAAGCAATAAAAATGCTGATCTTCTTTATATGGGCCAGATTGAGATACATGGTTCCAGTCTACCATCACCCCCAGTTCGGCTACGGTATATGCTGGATATTTTTCGCATTGATCGAAATTCGAGTGCTGCCATTTTTGGATAATATCCAATGGCGTTATCGGGTCAATATTGACAACGTGCCAGAATAAAGGATCGGCTGCTACGCCAAACGCCGTTAATTTCTTAGCCTGATCAATAGTCACGACTTGGTTTTCTATTTTCATAACTTTTCTTTTTTACTTGTTTAAAAACAGGGAGGAAGGGGCCGCCTACTCTGTATCTCGGCAAAATTTATTTCCCCCTATCCTTCCCTGTTATGAGCATTGAGGCGGCAGGATTGCTACTTATCGGCGCTACCCTACTTTAATCGGTTAATAACCTGCTTTTCCGTGGGAAGGCAACCAGCATAATGCCATTGCGCTCTATCTCCCGTTCTCTTTTTCAAGTCTTGACGGCTGAACATCCCACACGCCTCACGCTCAATGTTTTCAATGATCTAAATGAGATAAGCATAAGTGGTACTTATTTTTACCTCTGCCTTTTTCATACAAATTCTTAGTTGTTTTACATACTAAGCAATGAGGATGATCTTTACCACTGACAAGTATTCTTTTTAATTCAGCTATATTTTTCTGTTGTAACGTCTTTTTCATTTCAATTATCTGTTTCCACCGTACTGTGTACAGTAGTATTACAAATTATTTTCGTTTAAGAACTTGCAGATAGCTTTCATTCGCTTGTTGTTTTCGGCTATCCAAGCGTTCTGTTGCTTTTTGGTTAGCTTCACGTCGTCACCGGGGAAGAAAATCTCAATAACCCCTTCGGTATATCCCGGCTTCAGCTTTTTGGCTATTTGGGTTACTATCCCGCTGATTTCAACTGTTACATACTTTTTGTTGTTTGCCATAATCGTATTTTTTATTTCATCCTACCATCCAGTTCGGAGAGGATGAGGCGTTTTCTGCCCGTTCAAAGATAGTGTTGGGAGAGGCGGGGAGACTCGAACTCCCACTTGGCCGTCGCCAGTCTTACCATTAAACGACACCCCTACCCAACTCCATGAATAAAAATAACTAACTTCCCTTGTGCTTAATGTATAGAAGAGTGTGTTGTTACACCAAATGGAATGATTGCATATCATCTGTTGTCCAGTTTTATAGATAGCTAACCAATTTCTTCGTCCAACTCTTTAAAGGATGGCTACTTCTAAGCCTACCTCCCCAACCACACATTATTACAGCACAAGAGTATTTTTAAAGAACTTTTACCCCGAAGGGGTTTGGCTGTCCATTTCTAAGTGTAAGAGAAAGAATAGCCAAAACTTGTTTTAGCCTTACCCCTACAACAGTCTGAAATATTACTTACATTTATCCCTAAATGTATCCCAGCTTTTTTCATGGATGGGTAAGTTCCTATCTTGATGCCATTTTTAAATGCTGTTACAGATTTAGCCGTTCTTTGGTTGCCTCCCATCATATTGCTATTATTGCCACCTTTAAGTCTGTTTAACTTTTTAGCATACTCCATATTTTCTTTATGCGTACACCATTCCAGATTTGAAATATGACAATTAACAGGAACGCAATCTTTGTGGTTTATATGCGGTTTATTTTTAGGATTGTCAATAAACGCCTTTGCAACAAGCCTATGAACTAAAAATGACTTATACTTTGTGGCTTTATACAAAATAACCACCTTATATCCAGTTTTGTTTATTGACGGTTTTAATATCTTTTGTTTCCCATTATGGTACGAAACCACCCTTCCAAACGAACTTATTTGGTATAGCCCAATAAAGCCATCCACAAATTTCCATTTTTCAGTGTACAAAACGCCATCAACAACAACTGTAAGCTTTTTTATCATTTTTATTACTTGGATGGAACCAACCGTCAATTTTATCAATGATTTTGGTTCTGCGATCTTCCCATGCCTTAACTGGCCAGAGAATAAGCGAGCCAGCTATGCACATACAAAGCGTTTCAACAAACGAACGAGAGCTATGCGTAAGATGTTCGGCGCGCTCGGCCTCAGTTAGTACCTTCTTTACAGCTTTTGAATTAAAGACATTTTCTTTTATAAAATTTTTACTGGCTGTGATGGGATAAGTGGCCTTTTCCCAAAGCTTGGCAACGGGCTCCATGTTTTTGCTCATCCACCCAATGGC
>CALJKL010000051.1 GCA_937973555.1 uncultured Flavobacteriales bacterium
AAGTACATTGAATTTTTTAATATCTCATGCTTCCAATGATTTAGTGCTTTACATGAATACTTCCGAAGTAATAGATGAAGATTACGGAATTAATGAGATAGTAGAAAAAAACACAAATTGTAATTGTTTTTATTTTACACACAGAACAGAAAAACACAGATGGTTTAGATGTTTTGACAGGAAAGAAATGTTATGGAGCGGGGTGATACACGAAGAACCAAGAGCAATCGTGGATGTAGAAAAACCATATCACAAGCCAATATTTATGATGGCAGATACAGAAAAAGATATGGAGGATAGTAAAAAAGCCTATGTGTTTAATCGCATAAAAGAAATCTGCTACGACAGCAATTACCTCAAATTAGTAGATCAGCCAAAATTGATTGGAGCAACAAATGAAGGGTGGATTAATTTTGTGAAAGGGCAATATGATGTAATGAAAGAAAGAACAATTAATCATGAACTTTATGAAGCGTTTAAAACAGGAAATTTTAAACTTCTTTGGGCTATTATAAATTCACCCGATTTTAAAGAAAAAAAACTGGAAAGTTCTTTTGGTTTAAACTTTCAGGGGGCAAGAAAAGATATTTTATGACAAAACAATTTAGCATAATAGTTCCTTGCTACAACACTCCAAAAATGACAGCGTATTCGCTGGCACAAATACTTGAACATTCTCCATTGGGTAGTGTGGAAGTTATTTTGGTAAATAATTATTTAGTTGATGCCGAAACAGAAAAAAGAGTTAACAAAGTAATTGATAGTGTGTTTGGTGCAAATCAATTTGTGAAATATGTTGAATACCCAAAAGATAAATTACAGTCACATGGCATATCCGTTGATTGGGCTATTGAAAATAATCTTGTTACTTGTGATTATTTTATGGTTCTTGAATCAGATTCATTCCCGGAAAATAATGAATGGATTGATTACTATTTTTCAATAATTGATAAAGAATACGATGCTGCTTACTCAATATTGAAATTATCAGGAGGGGTTTATGGGCATCCGTGCGGAGCATTATACAGTAAAAAAGCATGGAAAGAATGTAGCGAATATGTTAAGTCTATACCATACAGCTACTTCCCAAACATGAATAAGCGTCAGGGATTTGATTATCACATCATGATTCATAATCAATGGCTAGATAAAGTATTAAAAAATCCTGATGATTTTTTTGATTTATCAAATTCTTATCTACCGTACTCAATAGATACCGCATTACAAAAAATTAATTATTATAAACCTACTACGTGCGTTTTCCATAATGGTATGGGTAATTTAAACGAAGAAGTTTTGAATTATGGTACAAGAAATTTTGAAACAGGATTGATTGATGTTTTGTTTGATGAAAAAAGTAAAATAATTAAGCGTGTGGGTTATGAGCCGGGGCAATATTTTTCTTATTGGTTAAATGCTTCAGGTAAAAAAGTTTTTAATATACCAATAGAAGTAAAATGGATGCCAAACAGAATTGGTCAACAACAAGAATACACTATTAATGAAGCTGGTATTAGGCACTTGTGGGGTATTTCTTCTTATACGGAAAGAGTATCGGATGGAGTAGAAGATGTTTTTAAAGAAAAAAGGGAACTCCCTAATAAATTGTACGATAGTTTACCTGAATCAAAAAAAATTATATAATGGCTGAAATATTAAAATCAATGGTTCATTGTGGGAATAGTGGCGATGTGATTGCTGCTTTACCTGCTATTCGTCAGTTTTATAAAAAAACAGGAATAAAACCAATACTTTATTTAGTTAAAGATCATCCAGCAAAATATTATGATGGAGCAACGCACCCGGTAAAAGATAATCAAGGCAACAATGTTTCTTTAAATGAAGAAATGATAAGAATGTTGGTTCCTTTATTAAAGTGTCAGGATTATATTGAAGATGCCATTAGTCTTGATATTAACGAAATTGTTTTTGCTCAACATTATGCAGAAACTACAGACGGTAAAAGGCATATTAATTTAAGTTTTATCAGAGATACATTTTGTAATATACCATACGGAGATATAAGAAGATGGTATTTTTATCCATATCCTGATTTGACTTGCGATTTATCTAAGCAATATATTCATGTTCCCGAAACAGAAAAGAAATTAGCAAAAGATAAAATTATTATTTGCAGAACTGAAAGGTATCTTAATTCAACAATTGATTATTCTTTCCTAAAAAACAATCAAGATAATTTGTTGTTTGCAGGAACCACAAGGGAGTGGAATAACTTTTGTATGCAGTTTGATTTAGAAATTGAAAAATTAAATGTGAATGATTTTTTAGAATTAGCACAAGCTGTTCAGCAATGCAATTTTTTAATATCTAACCAAACCATGATATTTCAAATTGCTGAAGGTTTAAAAGTTCCAAGAATAGTTGAATTATGTTCATGGGCACCCAATGTTATTCCGGTAGGAGAAAATGCGCTTGATTTTTTTGATAGCATGGCATTACAGACGCATTTTCATAGTTTAAACGGAACTTACAATAGTTTTATAGAGGAAATATTGGCAAAAAAAGAAGCCGGTCAATTACCGGCTCCTCCAAATAATTAAATGTTATTTTACCCAATTGCAGCAATAACAGTTGCATAGGTAGAACTAACATAATACTTAACACCAGTTGCAAGCAACGTGATTTCTGTGTAAACGTTTACACCTGTGCTTAAACTTCTTGTAGATGAATTTGTGCAGTCAACAACGGTTACACCAGTTGTGGGTAATGCAATTTGTTGTGCGCTTCCTACAGGGATAGCTGGGCCAGAGTTAAGCTGGTAAGGAATGATGGAAAATACATTTGCCATGACAATTAATTTTTTAATTATTAATAATACAGCTAAAGTATTTAATTAAAAATTGTTACCTTGCAAAAGAGTATCTTATTGATACCTCTGTTTTTATGAAAAGATTTATAATGACATTATCTTATGGATTATACACTAAGGTAGTCCGTTACAAAAACGAAAACGATTTTCCGTCAATAAGGGCAACTATACGATATATTTTAAACGAATTTTTTAAACCAAAACCATGAGTAAATCGGTATTATACGGTAAAGAATCAAGAGATAAGTTAGTGAAGGGAGCGCAAGCAGCCGCAAAAGCCATTGGTAGTACAATGGGTGCTGCTGGTAGAAATGTTATTATTGGTGAATCAGTTTATCATGATGGATGGCTGATGCCGTTACCCAACAAAAGCACAAAAGATGGTTATACTGTAGCAAAACACTTTGAGTTAGACGATCACATAGAAAACAGGGGTGCAATGGCAATTCGGGAAGCGTGTACCAAAACAGTAGAAATAGCCGGGGATGCAACCACTTGTACAGCAGTTGTAGCGGATTACTTGATTACAGAGGGAATAAAATTAGTTGATGAAAAAGCCAATTGCCATCAAATTGCAAAAGGAATGGATAGTGCTTTGGAAAAAATAGTTCTTAAATTAAAAGAAATATCTACGCCAGTTAGGGGGGATAACGAAAGACTAAAACAAATTGCAACGGTTTCTGCTAATAATGATACAGAAATAGGTGATTTAATTGCTGAAGCATTTAAAAAAATTGGGGATGATGGTGTTTTAGATATTGAAGCCAATCAAAGTACAAAAACAGAGATAAAAATAATAGATGGTTATAAATTTGATCGTGGCTGGGTAAGTCCTTATTTTATAACCAACCGATCAAAAGAAACTTGTGAATTTGAGAATCCTATTATTCTTTTTTATCAAAACAAAATCAATCATCACACACAAATAGAAAGAGCCATCATGTTTTCTATTGAAATGAAAAGGCCACTTTTAATTATTTCAGAAGATAGTGTAGATGAAGGGCTTGCTTATATGGCAATAAATAATAAAAAGGTATTTAATGTATGTGCTGTAAAATCCCCCTTTGGAGAAACAAGGCATGAAGAAATGGAGGATATGGCACTTCTTACAGGTGGTACTTATATT
>CALJKL010000052.1 GCA_937973555.1 uncultured Flavobacteriales bacterium
GCTCTTCCGATCTTACCTTTTTTATCTAAAAATACTCTCATGTTCTTTATGTATTTAATTATTTTTTTAGTTAATGATTGATTTTATATATGGTTGAGCTATACTTAAATAGTCCGTATCCATATACGGAACGGCAGCCGATCTTTCAAAGTAAACTCTATCTCCAACTTGTACTTCCATAGGTATTAAAACACCTGTCTCTTCGGCATATTTACCAGCACCCATAGCTACAATACGACCTGTATTAACTTTTTTTACTTGCTCTTCAGTAAGCATTATACCGCTATTGTTTTCAGGTAAAATATCAGGTTCTATAATTACCATGTCGTGTAATATCTTTCTAAAATTTAGTGTTGCCATATCAATTTTTTTGAGCTTTTATCTTATCAAGTTGTGGTTGCATAAATCTTTTGGCTGCTGAAAAAGCCTGAATAAACATAGAACATATCATATCATAAGCAATCTGATTTTTTAAATCTTCTACTATATCCATCGTGCTGCATTCTATTTCCTTATGTAATACAACAAGTCCATCATTATCTTTTAAACGAACACTTACCTTATGAGGAAATACTTCATGTTCTAAAGAAAACAAATCAGGGAACCTGTCGCATATTTGTTGTAACCATTGGTAATGATTCATAATTAAAAATTTTCAGCATTTAATATTCGTTTCTGAAATCTCATAATGGCATCTACCCCCAACCCCGTTACCCGGTATTCAACATCTTTTGTTAAATAACTTTTCTCTATGTATTTAACTTCTAAAAGCTGGGTTATACCTCTTACAGTTTTAAAATTTTTATGTATTTTAGAAAAAAACAATTTAATATCCGATAAAGAAATAAACTCCGACTGGCGGCTGCACATATATACCAAAATCAAAAAAGAATACCTGTGGACACCTGATATTTCTTCTGTTTTATCCCCCATTAATAATGTAAAAATTATATTTTTACAATAATCTTTGGTTATTAATGATGCTGCCTTAACCTCTGTAACTGTAGTATTATTATACTGCTTTCTCCACTCTTTTACCCTAAATCCTAACGCTAAAAACTCTCTATTAAGCATCCATGTTTCGCTATGAGTGTTAGCTGCCATCAAATTAATATATTGTAAAATTTGCTTATCTGATATAGCTATAAACCTTTCTTTTATTGCCCTTTCCACCATTTCGCTTTGCCCAAACACGTTTTCTTCCATTAACTGCTGAACCCCTTTTTTGTCAATGTTTATAACCCAAGCAAAGGACTTTCCAAGTTTTGACAACAGAATTGCCTTTTCTTCATCCGTGCAATTAGCAACAAAAGTTCTGGCTGTTTTTGAATTTTTTGCAGCCCTAAGATACTTACCATTTAGATTTAACCGCTCATGATGGGTTGCGGTTAATAAGCAATCGTAAACATATTGATTTAATACAGGATTTATCAATAATGGCTTCTTTCTTGGCACTTTTACCTCCTAACTGTTTTATAATTAATTAGTTTTGAAATTAACTTTTAAAACCAAAAATAATGATTTTCAATTATCTTATAAAGAATCCCTTTAAATAAAATACTAATAATGCAAAATGTATGGCTTTGTATGCAAATAATCAGTAAAACTGAAGTCTTTTTCAATCGGCTTCCGGCAATATAAATGAACCTCTTTTGCCTTAAAATTCAAAATTTCCAAAAGGTACAGGATTGAAGAATTTGCCACATGGATTTCGGATGCGTTCTCAATAATCGAACTCCAATCAAACAAACTAAAACCATCTAATGATGATATTTCAATATTTTTATATTCGTTTTTTATTTCAATATCGCACTGGTATTGAGAATTTGAACCAAAAAATTTATTTATCAGATTAAACTTTTCCCCTTCTTTCAATCCAAGTATTTCCATTAATCTTTTTTCCCTTTCCAAATCCCTGCGAAAAAATGACAGTTCTTTCCACGTTCTATAATCCATGTCATACATCGAATATTTTGACTTCATGTTTTCGGTATAAGGAAGCCCTTTCCATCCATCGCTCCATCTTATCGGGATATACCTATATAAATTAAATTCTATATCTTTCTTCATAGTAAGGTCAACAGGACACCATTCTTTCGGTATAAAAGTAACGTCAGGGTATGCCCTTTGGCAACCTTCTACAAAATGAGATAATACCGGCCATAAAACCTTATAACTTGGTGCTGCCAACCTTCTTATCAATGTCATACTGTAAATAATATCACCTAGCCCTGCCGGTTGAGAAACTACCATCATTTTGCTTTTTGCCAACCCTAATTCTGCCATATTTTTTTACCTATTAAGATTTTATACAGTTTTTTTAACTACCAAAATACCACCTGTAGGAAAGCTATTATCCCATTCATCCATAACCAACTCAAAACCATAAAATTTGTTATCTAATAACCCAAGTTGAAATGCAGCTTCCCGGCAAGCTATGTAGTGATAAGGATTATTCCTATCCCCACCTTGGAAGTCCTGCATAGGTTTTATTTGCGATCCGGTATCATGAAAAGCTAAATAGCCGCCTTTAATAACTTTATTTTTATACAATAAAAAATCGGCTGCTGTATATTGAAAATTATGGCACCCATCAATAAAAACAAAATGTTGGCTATTATCTCTTATTTGTTGAGATACCATAAGGCTATCCCCAATTAAAAAATTACAGCCCTCAAAAGGTGCTGACATAGAAAAATCTTTTTGAGAATCTATACCTGTATGAAAGTTTATTCTTCCCTTATCTAAAAAAAATGAATGAATACCTCTACTTGTATTTCCAGCATGAACTCCGATTTCCAAAGTATTTATTATCCCACTTGGGAAATCATTTGAAATAAGTTCTAAAACTTTGTCCATTGTTTCATAATCTTTTTGAGGCATCAATCCGTAAGTCATAACTATATTTTAAAATATCCAAAATAAATTCCGTTACCATGAAACCCAAAAGAACCTTTATATTTAGCATCAGGATTTTTCCATGCCTCTATTGAAAACCTATCGCACAATTCATCGCTGGCATATTTTATCCCGTAATTTTCTTCCAAATAATGCCTATATATCCTGCATATATTATGATCTTCTGCATAATTTGTAATAATATTGTCGTTTGTTAAAACAATATTTTTATCATCTCTTAATATTTCATGCAATCGTTTACTTCTTAAAGAAAATCCTCCATTTCCACATCTCATACCATCATCATACCATGCCCATTTAGCACCTATATAATCCACACTTAAAAATTCATTAAATGCCCACGCTTTGTAATTAACTACATATCCATCAGCTTGAATAATTAAAAAGTAATCTGTATCAATGTATTTTACAATATCATCAAAAATAAATCGAGAATAATCTTCTTTTGATCTTAACTGATTAATGTTTATTATTTCAAAACTTCTATTTTTAGGTATAGTGAAGTGAGTGAAAAATTTAACTGCACCAAACTTTATATTTTGTATGCTTTTAGTTATTGCCCTCATTGCTCCATTTACATCAATACAATCAGCGCACACAAGCGTTACATTCGGTAAATGAATAGGAATAAACGTATCTGCTGTATCTGGCTTCTCAATACCCGCTGCGTGTCCTAATGAAGAAATAATCCCTATATGCTGAATTACACTTTGTTTTACTGAAACTATTGGGTTATCATCTGCATTACAATTAATAGAAGTTAAATGATCGAAATTACCTCCCTTTTCTAAACAAAACTTTAATGACGGCTCTAAATAACGTTCAAAGATTTGTTTATTCATGCAAAAATTTATTCCACCACATGATTTTTTTTTATACCCATCCTCAAGTTCTTTTAAAATAATGTGGCGTTCTGTTCCGTTAGCATTTTTTGTTGTTGAATGAAATCCAGTAACTATTCTATCAGGATAATTATTGTGAAGTGCTAATATTTCTGTAAAAGCGTCATTTCGTATAACGGAATCTGAATCCAAATT
>CALJKL010000053.1 GCA_937973555.1 uncultured Flavobacteriales bacterium
ATAATACTGAAAAAGACATTGTTATTGTGTGGAGCGACCAACCAACCGACCCGCAAGTTATACATATCCAGAGGGATAAACTGAACGAGTTTATTGATGTGCTAAATCATTGCAAAAAAGGGAAAGATAAAATTTTGTAACCAATGAACATAAACAATTTGTACGAGGGAGTGCCGGTGGAAAAGGAATTGCCGCCGCTACGATCAGACACTTTAAGCATTACTGTTGGTGTGTGCAACCAGCTTGGGCCATCATCGAGAGGCGTTTACGACTACGAGAATAACAGATGGCTATGTTATGGTTCATTAGAGCAGCCTACCCAATGGCTGCGCCCCGTCACCCGTGAACGGGTAGAGGAAGCGTTGAGGGAGTTTTCAGATAAAGTGGTTAAAAAGACAATGGAATCACATTACCGGTACATTGGTGGCTTTACCGACAACTCGAAATTAGAACTGGAAGCCGCCCTCACCGAATTAATCAACCAAACACTTGGGCAATGACAAAGAAGATTATAGTTGAGTTTGAATCTGGAATTATTAATTCTGTAAAGATGACACAGGGAGAGCAAATGATTACCATGTATGCCAATGAAATAGCAGAGGCTAAAGCAGATTCACCAATAGTTTGTTTTTTAGAATCGTTGAAGCCGATTGAAAAAATACTTGACAAGCGCTGGGGAATCACCGCCGAAGAATACGAACAATTCACTCACCCCGCCCCTGGCGATAAACAATAAAAACATGGAACTGAAAGACGGGCGAAAGTTTACTCACAAAGATTTGGTAGAAATTGCCTACCGATGGGTATTGAAAAACGGTAGCTGCGGAGTTGCCTTTAAAGAGCTGGATGCACACGGTTCGTCCGAAATACCAGACGTTATAGGTTTTGGTGGATGGGATCACAGTGTGCTTATTGAAGTAAAAGTTAGTCGTAGTGACTTTCTGTCGGATAAGAATAAGAGTTTTCGTAAATCGCCTTCAGAAGGCATGGGAAGCCAAAGAATGTATTGCTGTCCAACGGGTCTAATCAGTAAAGAGGAGCTTCCATTAGGCTGGGGATTGTTATATGTTTCGCCGGACGGCAAGTGTAAGGCGGTTCACAGGCCAATGGTTGAATACCCATCAGAACATACTACCGGAACTTATAAGCGTTACTACCGGCACGATAAAAATACAACCGCAGAATTGGGGATTATGTATTCCGCTCTACGTCGGTTATTTATTAAAGGTTTAGTCAAACACATATACGACCGGAAGTACACAAGGGGCGTTACAGCCAATGATGTTATTGAAGCCAACGAGATAGTAGAATCCGGTCTTACCATTGATAAAACAAAACAATAAGGATATGAAAAGCAAAGAAGAAATACTGGATAAATACCTTAAAGATAATCACGGGCCAGCTGAAACATACCGTGATATATTAAAAGCAATGGAAGAATACGCCCTCCAGCAACCTGGGCCGAGATGGGTGAAGGCGAGTGAAAGGCTGCCGGAGCCTGGTTTAATTCATTTCAAATCCGGGTATTTGCACGATGTGGTTTTTTACGATAAAAAAAATGGGTTTTACAAACCAAAGGCAAAAAGAACAAAAGTAGATGGATTAGTTCGTACAAAACTCGAAACTGAAATCGTTCCTATAAAAATGCCATTAAATCAAATTGAATGGCTTGACGAATCCCCCGTATCTACCCCATCCAGCGAAGGGATGGCAGAGGCGTTGGCGAAATTCTTTGCAAAAGAATGTAAAGTTGGTGATCCATTGTTATCAATAATTGACAGCATTTACGACGACTGGAAGCTGGTTTATGATAAACTAAGAATTGAAACATCATTCAGCGAAGCGGCAATTCAGGCTAATAAGTTTGTAATAGAAAAGTACGCCTCCCTTTCCTCCCCCGGTAGTGGATGGGTGAGTGTTGAGGATGCTAAGCCGAATGGCAGGTTATGTGCCGTATTGGTTTGTAATAATTGGGCCCCTGAACACAAAAGATGCACCAGAACTGCTATATGGTTTGGACAAACAAACAAATTTTTTATGGATTGCGATAACGCATTTACAGCACACGAAATTTCCCACTGGCAACCCCTTCCGGCCCCTCCCGGTGTGGAGGATAACCAAACCAAAAAGCAATGAAAACAGAGAAAACAACAACGGAAATTCCAAATAGCACCAATACAGTGTTAACCGCCGTTTGTCAGGTTATAGTTTGACAAATTGTGTCAAAAAGTAATGGTATAACTTGACAAAATTAAAAATAAAAAGCAGGGAAATTGGGCTTTTGCGATGTGGGCATTGAGACCCCGAATTGTACCAGCCCTGCTAAATTTTAAAAGTATGAGACACGATGATATAAGAAAAAAATACACCCGGCATGGCGGATTGTGGACTGATGAAAACAAGTTGTTTGCAGTAGGAGAACAGATGCAATACGAATGGGAGCAGGATTTTATTGCCATGAGATGGGCAATAGATTATCTGGTTAATGGAGGGTTGTCTGGCCCTGACCTTGCAAAAAGAGTATTACTTGACCGGGTGTCAAAATATTCATGCCCTTGTAATTTGAAGGAGCAACATAAGACACGAGAAAAATGTCCTTTAAAAAATAACTGTAAATGTAAACCATGACAGACCCAAAAGCCAAGGCACAGAAGATACGCAATAGATACAGTGGCATTATCTGTCCACAGTTATCAAGTACGCCTGCCGCACCAAGATTGGAAGAATACGCCCACCAATCCGGGCCGAGGTGGGTACGGGCAAGTGAAGAAAACTACCCCGATAAACAAATTTTGGAACAAAAATATCCATACAAAAAAATAGGCAATAGGTGGTCTTTGAGAGTTGACGGAATGCCTGCTTCTGGTTATTTTTGGAGCAGGGAAGGAGTTGTGTGTTTTTATTATTGGATACATTATAGTGACACAAAAACCACAGATTTTTCAGGGAGTATATTGCCAATAGATTTTAATCGTATTGAATACCTTCTAGAATCCTCCACCGTAGTATCACCCGGTGAAGATTTTTGAGATAATTGCGGATAGGTAGTGTGAACCGAAAAGCGCATCAAAAACGGCCAAGCCTTCGCCGGGAGTTTTCCAGTAGTTCGCTACTGCCTTTTGCGCCCTCCGCTTTTTTAAAATGTAAAAAATAAAACGATGATACACAAAAAACAACTTGGAAAACACGAAGAAGTGTTATTTGCTGACTTTGGATATGGCGACATTAGAATAACAAAAGCAAGGGGTCAGGACGAAACACATGAATCAATGCTAATATTTTATAACCAAGCACCACTTAAAGAAATAGGGAGTGTTGATAGCGAGGATTCAGGCAAGACCACCGATGAAATGGATTGCCCCGGATTTGTTATGTCTTTTAGCAATCCCCAGTCAATAACGGCAATTATTCATTCGCTTGCTGAGTTACAAAAACAGCTTTTTTTGCAACAAAATAAATGAACTATATGAAATATTACATTGGTTTTATTAACACATAAAAACAACACATGATAACACCAATTCAGTGCGCTACCATGCACAGCGGGTTAACAGAACAGGAAATAAATGAAAAATACGGATGGGTACTTCGTGCCTTGAGTGAATACGGATCAAGGTGCGTATATGACTTCCTCGAAGGGAATAGCCCCGAACCCGCAAAACACAAGCCGTTCATTGTAGGTAATGTCAGGGATATTCTTGACGAATTGA
>CALJKL010000054.1 GCA_937973555.1 uncultured Flavobacteriales bacterium
TCTCCTAGAACCAATATTTAAAATCTCAAATTCTCTTAACTTTTTAACTAACATTTCGACTACGTCTTCCTTGCTCGCACTAGGACTTAATAATTTGAATCCTCCTATTGAATCTAAAATATTAGCCAACATTATCTCTACAGGAGATTCCAAAGAAATTATTTTTGTAAAATCTGTCAAAAACAATTCAGAATTTTCAAATTCATCAAAACAATGTGTTAAAAGATCTTTATTTGGATTTGATTCAAAAAATTCAATTAATCTTTTATTTTCTTCTAAAATTTGTTCATTTAATAATTCCTGATTTCCTATCTTTTGAAATATTTCCTCAATTAACGAATTTTCCAATTCTTGATTCAGAACATTATAAATTTTAGTTTTTAGAACATGGGTAAAATCATTATTCCCCATAAAATCTTCTTGAGAAAATTTTTTTTGTGCAATTACCTTCAATTGATCATAGAAAGATGGGTCTTGTTGTTTTATTTCTTCCAAAGATTGTATAGTTTCTGTACAAATAGTATTTTGTAATTGTATTTGATAATATTCATCTATTCGATTATTTTGCACTATTTCAAATGAAGTTGTTTCCAAACATAATTGACTTAACCATTCTTGATCTATCTGAAGATCTAATTGTTTTTTAATTTCTTCACGTGCGGCGTTCACGGCTACTACTTGTTGATTATCAGGATTTTCATCTATCTTCTTTATAATGGATTCAACTAATCCTTGAGACTTTTTAAGTAACAACATATTTGCAAAAGCAGTACACTTCTCAATATGATCGACTTTAGGAAGAAAATTTTTTGGATACACTCCATGAGGAAGTATCGCTTTTCTAGCTCTTCTAATTATTATTTTATTTATGTTTCTTCCAAAACATGTATATTTTTCAGCTAGTCTATTTAAATCATTTCCTCTATCCCTCGAAAGAACTAAAAAATTAAAAATTTTATACAACATTTCATATTTCACTTTCTCTGCAAGTGCACAATCATTAGCAATTGCACGAAACCGAGGATTCACTTTTGAAAAAGCAAGTAAATCTCGACAATTTAAATGACGGCCAATTTCTAAAATGACTTCGTCAGGAAGTTTATCAAAACAGTTTACACCAAAAACACTATTAGCCATAAATCACCTATTACCTTAATAAAAAAAAAAACAAAAGCCTATTATGAAAAATAATACTAATATTTATCAATAAAATAAAAAAAAACAATAGATTTTTTTTCACAAAATTTCTTGTAAATCCCCTGTGTAAAGGTAACTAAAAATTCAAACGATTATTGTTTAAAAACTTTTGCCTAAAATTATCATAATGTTGTTAAAATTAATTAAAAATCATATATTTATGCAATATTATTGTTTAAATATTAAATTTAACATAAATAAATTAACATAAAAATATCAATATGATGAAAAAAATCTTTACAATTTTAAGTGTTTTAACGATTGGCGTATCTGCAGAAGCTCAAGTAGTAATTAATGAAGTTTTTCCTACAGGCGGAAATTCTGGTGCCGCTTTCAAGCAAGACTTTGTAGAATTATACAACAAAGGAACGGCTCCGGTTACGCTTACCAATGCCTATCTTCAATATGCGGGTGCTACAAGTACTATGACGGCTTATGCATTGCCAACTTCTATTACATTGAGTCCAGGACAATATTATCTCATTCAGTGTTCTGGTGGAACCAATGGTACCGTAAATTTAGTATCTCCGGATGCTACTTTTTCTACTTTAAATATGGCTGCCACTGCAGGAAAAGTAGCGTTAACGAGTGATAATGTTTTGGTAACCTCTTCTTCGCAAAGCAATGTTATTGATTTGGTAGGATGGGGTAGTACGGCGTCTCTTTTTGAGGGAGCAGTAGCACCAGTTCCTTCTGTTACTGCTTCTATTTCTAGGACTAACGGGGTTGATACCAATAATAATTCTGTTGATTTTATGACTACATCTCCTACACCTATCAATTCTTCTAATCAGTCTACTTTAGGGACTAATGAAAATATGAAATCTAAAATCAATTTGTTAAAAAATATTGTCGTTTCAGATGTATTAGAATTTAATAGTAAAGCCATTATCAAACTGATGAATATGAACGGACAAGTTCTGAAAACTGCTGCTGTGGATGTTGGGAATTCTTTGGATATTTCTTTTTTGCCAAAGGGTATTTATTTGATCTCCGGTCAAGTAAATGGTGAAAAATTTTCTCAAAAAATCATAAAAAATAATTGACAATTCAATATAAGACAAGCCGTTCTATTGAGCGGCTTTTTTTATTAATACCAGCCTCTTCGGAAATATCCTATAATAGAATTGAGATTAAGATTTAAGGTATATCTTATTCTACTCTTGTAATCATTAAAACCGGGTTCAAAGCCCAAAGTAGATTGTATTGGGAAATAGATTTCAAGAAAATCTGGGATGACTTTTAATTTCACACCGCTGTCCCAAATAAATTGAGAAGGGGAATATTTGTTTTTATAGACTCCAAAATCTGCATATACATTAAACATTTTCCAAACATGAGAATCTACATTTGTGGAAAAAATAAATTGGTTCGAGGTACCTTTTATAAGAGATTTGAAGCCACCTTCTGCAATTACAAATTGTTGAGAAAGAATCCCGCTAGAAGCACTTTGAGCCAATAGATTATAAGAAAAAGCATAATTTGAGACTCTTGAAATCCCAAAATCGAATGTGTTGTTACGGGTATGATTGTTGATGAATACTCCTCCAAAAAAACGTAGACTAAGTTTTTTGTTTCTAGCAAATTCCCAACGATAATAGCTTTCAGTTGAAAGTTTTTGATAATCTTTCATCAATTGCAAGTTGCCAAAAATATATTTGTCTTTAATGATGCCATTTTCAGAGTAGATGAATCCTAAATTCCATAAGTTATAAATAGAATAATCATTGGCCAAGCGCATTTGCTCACTTATATCTTTATCAAAATAGCTATATGAAACAATAATATTTCTTCCAATTTGGCTTCTTGGGTTTTTATTTAAAGACATAGCAGCCGAAAGTGATAATGTTTTATAAGCCAAATTGTAATCATAGTGAAAATAAGAAGTTGAAAATCCTAAGCTCAAAGATCTGAAGAAGCTTTCTGGTGGTTGAATTTTATATGATGCTGCAAAAGAACCGGCGATGGTTTTTGTTCCAGAACTGTAAAATGGCAAAAAAGCATATAAAAAAGGCCTGTCAAAAAGAGATTTGTTTTGAAATTTTAAGCCTAATAAAAGCTTATCATAATTGTTCCAACTGATTTTTGGAGCAAGATATACCTCATTATATTCAGGATTGGGATTGTCTGTGAAAAATTTAAATTTTACTTTTTTGGTGTTTCTGAAAATCCCTTTTGTGTAAAGATAATTGTCTCTAAAATTGCTTTCAGGGAAAGAATAGTGGTCGTTAATGGTAATTTTTTGAACATTATTATCCGGGACTATATACACATAGGGCTTTTCCTTTTTATTGGTATCATACCAATATGCAGTAGCCTCATTTTTATCGTTTAGTGTTTCAATTTTAAAAGGAATATTTTGAGCAGTATTTTTTTCTACGGTAATGATGTAATTATTATCTTCTTTTTTTAAGGATCTCAATTTGAAATTAATTCTTTCTTTATGCTGAATAAACGTATCGAGAAATTCTGATGAATAGCCTGATCTTACAGTTAATTGATCCAGGAAATCTTTTTTATCAATTAGCTTGTTTTGATTTTTGTCTATATATGTTTTCAGGAAATTTTCTAGTTTATTCTTGCCCATTTTTTCCCCGATAAAATTTAATAGACTACCAGTTTCAAATTTGCTGATGGCAAATTCATTGAAATTACTTAGTTTTTGAAGTTGCTCGTCAATTTTTTGGTCCAGGTTTTGAGCCATAATATATTGATAAGGCAGCCCGTATCTTTCAGAGAGTTTCAGTTTAGAAGCATAGGTATATTTCAAAGGTTTTATTCCTAAAATTTTGTAGTCAGAAAGCTCTCCCAAAAGATTATAATCCTTATAAAATTTTTCTAGATACTGCATTTCTAAATAGGTTTTCAGTCCATTGGTGAGCCAATGGTCTCTATTTTTGTCTGAAATGAAAATTTGATCTGCAACTTCCTGAGAAATAATACTGATGTAATCCAAATCTGTTTTTTCGGATTCATTAAAGAGTTTGATCCTAAATTTCCAGAATTTAATATCATCATTCCACAAAAAATCATTTTTGGTTTTTGATTTTTCGCTGATGAAGATTTTCTTTGGTAAAAAACCTATTTTTTCATAAATGAATTTTAATTGCAGAGGCACATAAAATTCAATAAATTTTTGTTCGTCTTCTGATAGTGGATACGCAAACTCTACTTCATATTTTTTTCCTTCAATTTTTGTATCGAGTTTAAAATTTTGATTTTCGGAAATATAAATTTCCACATCTTTATTCAGTATTCCTTCGAAAATTTTAGATGATGTTTCCCTCAGATTGCTTGAAATATGAAGTGGTGTAGAGGTAAAGTCAATTTTATAATAGGTATCTATATTGCAGGTTTCTTCAATGTCATAATAGTTTTTCTCAAGATTATTTTCTGTGTCAAAAGAATCCGGCACCAGAAAAAAATATTTCAGCAAAGCATTATTTTTTCCTTTGCCATAACCGGTAAATGTGGTATCGGGCAAATGAATCTGGTATTCCAGATTAAGGGTTATAGCCTTTTCTGGAGCAAGAAGAGGAATGTCAATAAAAAGATTTTCTGTATTGTAATTTTTAGAGTAAAGAATGTTGTTTATCACAAGAGAATTGATGTTTCCCTGTTGATTATCGGTAGCATAGTATAAATCGGTTTTTCTGTCTTCCAGTTTTCTTTTCAGCAGATTTGTATTTCTTTTTTTGTAGGCAGACACCAAATTGAGAAGTTTTATTTGTGTTAAATTCTTTTTGGTCTTGTTATGATAGATTAGCTTTTGTTTTACTGACAATAGATTATTGTTGAGCTGAGCCTCAATGAGAATAGAATCTTTTTGCGCCAAAGCAAAAAGGGGAAATAATAAGATTAATATGAAAATATTTTTTTGAGGCATCTTACAACATATCAAATATAGAGAGAAGATCGGAAGAGCGTC
>CALJKL010000055.1 GCA_937973555.1 uncultured Flavobacteriales bacterium
CGAACTTTGTTCGCGCCGACCGTTTTTATTTTGTTAAACTGACAAAGTCAATTTACTTTCCTAGAACTTCTGTAATAGGCTGACCTATACAACCACTTGGGTTTTCTATTTTCAGGAATTGTGCCAATGTAGGGGCAATATCCGTCATATAATGCGGAGTGTTGCTCTCGCCTTTTTTCACTCCAGAACCCATAAAGATTAATGGAATATGTGAATCATATGAATTCCAAACACTGTGTGTGGTTCCTTTTTTGGAATATGGAGGAAGCATCCCGTCATGGGAAATCACCTGTATATCTCCACTTCTCTGCCAGTTGTAACCATTGATAATTCTGGTTTTCACTGGTTCAGGGATAGAAGATTCTGCCACTTTTTCTAAATCTACGGCATACAAGACAGAAGGGTCTGCCTTTAAAACTTTCAAAGTCTCTTCTTTTACTTTGGGCAAATCCAGATTTTTCTCTTTGATCTTATTCTGATTCAAATAAACTTGATAGTTGTCTATGGCCCAAACCAATTTATCTTCCCCGAATTTTTCTTTCAGTTTGTCATTTAAGGTCTTTTCAAAACCTTCTCCAAAAATACCCGTCTGCATTTTATTGGCTTCCATATATCCCTCTGAATGGGCAGCTCCGTGGTCTGCCGTTAAGAATACCAAATATTTTCCGGCTCCTACTTTAGCATCCAAAATTTTGAAAAACGCTGCCAAATCTCTGTCTAATCTTAAATATACATCTTCCACCTCAATAGAATTAGGCCCGAATTTATGTCCTGCATAATCGGTTGAAGCAATATTGATGGCCAAGAAGTCTGCATCTGTATTTCTCCCCATATTGTATCCGTCAATAGCGGCTTCGGCAAATTGTAAAGTCAATGTATTCCCGAAAGGGGTAGACCTGATGTTGTCTTTTTTGGCTTCATAATCTTTTGCCAAATTGCTGTAAGGGAAAGTTGGGGTTTTGGCACTCCCCAAAAGCCCTTCCCAAGAAACATTATCTGCTGTGCTTTCTGTATATTCTTCTATTGGCAATAAAGTATTCCATCCATTGGCTACTAAAGAAGAAGGAACGCCTTTGGCATTGAAAGCCTTCACCCACTGCGGTAAATCGTTCATGTAATAAGAACTGGTCACAAAATTCCCAGAAGAGTCATCAAACCAAAATGCTCCTGTAGGATTATGCCCTGCCGGCAATATAGAAGCTCTGTCCTTTAAAGAAACGCCTACCACTTTCGAACGGAAATTGGTGGCAATGCCCAACTGGTCTGTAATGGTAGTACTCCATAAATTTCTTGGAGAATGCTGCCCTACTGTTGCATTGGCAGTTCCCACAGGCTGAACAGAGGTATCTGTAGTACAATACACATTTTTGCCATTGGATCTATCCGTCCAATCATTTCCTGCAATTCCATGAATCGAAGGCACAGAACCTGTATATACACTGGTATGCCCCAAAGCCGTAACCGTAGGCACATAAGGAATCATGACGTTATTGAATGAATATCCCTGGCTCAATAATCTCTTGAAACCTCCTTCTGTATATTTTGCCTGATATCTATAAAGATAATCCCAACGCATCTGGTCTATGACCAAACCCACCACCAATTTTGGTTTTTGGGTAGTTTGCTGAGTTGTTTTTATATGCTTGTATGCTTCAGATTTTTGTGCATCTATTGATGTAAGTGACAAAAAGACTAAAGCAATAAACGTTAATTTTTTGAACATAATTTCTTTTTTTGACAAAGCAAATTTAATGGTTTTATTTTCTCGTCCCAATTTTGAATGGTATTAAAATAAAAAACGCATCAAATGATGCGTTTTTTAATATATGATAAAGACCGAGTCTTAGAATTTCAAGTCTCCGTTTACTTCTCTTACTGCAGCAGCAGCGGTTGCAAATTTTTCTTTTTCTGCATCAGTTAATGCTATTTCTACAATTTTTTCAACCCCATTAGCACCGATTATGGCAGGAACACCCAGACAGATATCAGACTGTCCGTATTCGCCATCCAACATTAGAGAACAAGGAATCATTTTTTTCTGATCACAAGCAATAGCCTGAACCATTACAGAAACTGCTGCACCTGGAGCGTACCAAGCAGAAGTTCCTAATAATTTAGTTAATGTAGCCCCTCCTACTTTGGTTTCTTCTACCACATACGCTTGTTGTTCTTCGCTTAAGAAAGAAGTTACAGGAACTCCGTTTCTGGTAGCCTTGCTCAATAGAGGAAGCATACCTGTATCTGAATGCGCTGCGATTACCATCCCATCTACATCGGAAATTGGAGCGTCTAATGCTTCTGCCAATCTGTATTTGAAACGTGCAGAATCTAACGCACCACCCATACCGATGATTTTGTTTTTAGGCAATCCAGAAGTTTTATGTACCAAGTAAGCCATAGTATCCATAGGATTAGAAACCACAATGATGATAACGTTTGGAGAATATTTCACCAAATTAGCGGTTACGTCTTTTACAATACCTGCGTTGATGCCAATTAATTCTTCTCTTGTCATTCCCGGTTTTCTTGGAATCCCAGAAGTAATTACGGCTACATCAGACCCAGCCGTTTTGCTGTAATCTCCTGTTGTACCGGTAATTTTGGTATCAAATCCATTAAGAGATGCCGTCTGCATCAAATCCATAGCCTTGCCTTCTGCAAAACCTTCTTTAATGTCTACCAATACTACTTCTGAACAGAAGTTTTTCATTGCGATATACTCCGCGCAACTAGCACCTACTGCACCTGCGCCTACTACGGTTACTTTCATATCTATTTTTTTGAATTTTTGTTGAAATTTATGTTCTCCAAATTTAATGATAATTTGAGGATTGAACAATATTTAAAGGCTGAAAAAATTCATTTTCAATTTTTTAATTCTCTTCCTCAAAATAAAGGATATAATACCTTCCATTTTCGTCTTGTCCTTGTTGAATTTTCTTGCGGTCACCGTGGACATATATGTGGAAGTTTTTATCGAGTTTGATGACGCTTTTGAAAATTCTGGCATTCTTTTTTACCGCCGCATCATTAATCACAAATTCGTCCGAAAGCACATAATCTCTTTCGTCTTCGTATTGTGTTTTAAAAGTATTGAAACTATTAATTACTTCTTGGTCTGACAATACTTCTCCCGTGAAGTCTTCCATCTTGAATTCTTCTTTCTCTTTGAAGAACGTTAAAGATTTATTGAGCAAATCCGCCTGGTCGGCCTTGGAAATCTCAAATTCCTGAGGCAATTGTTTGGTGATGTATTCTTTATATAAAGTCAACGTTTCTTGGGTTTCAAAATATTCGTCTTGACGCTGACGAACCTGCAAGAAATCGTCCATCCAATAGCTGGTTTCTGCACGGCTGGTGCCATCGATAATTGAAATCAAATAACCCTGCTCTTTGTTGGTATTGAACACCAAACAGCCTTTGTCTACCTTATTGAGGTTGATGCCTTGTAAAGTTTCCAGTTCAAAATTCTCATTCTTGGCAGAAACTTTCAAAAAGGTGTCCTTGTTTTCGGATTTAAAAAGGCCCACGGCATCATATCTTTCCCCCTTTACGATGCAGTCTTTGAAATAGCATACATAAAATTCTCCGCCTTTTGTTCTGGGGCTGGTAGAATTTTCATAGAGCAATTTTGCCAATTTTTTGGATTGGTTTTCGAGGAGTTCCGGTTGTTCAAAAATTTCGGAAACGTAGGTAAATACCTCGTTATTCTCAATGTTGGAACTGTGGAAAAATTCGAAAAATATTTCGGGTTTAAAATTTTTGAGGAAATAATCTTTGAGCAAAGGCTTCATTTCGTCTTCCAAAAAAACTTCGGTATCCGAAGTCACTAGGGCTTCCTGATGCGTCTGGTTACCCACATAGTTAATGCAAAGATGGTCTAAGGTGGTTTCTTCTGTAAAAATCATGCTGCGAAAATAGTGAATTTAAACGTTTCTGAAGACTTGGAGTTATCCACATATCTCTATGCTTTTACAACCTTACCAATATTTCTAATTATGCTCATCCATTTTTTTGTATCTATTTTCATGAAAGAATATATTTAATTTATACACAATGCGTATATTTGGATGCTATCTGCAATTTCATGAAAAAATTACGCATAAATGAAAGAATTTGAATATAATAGGAGAAAAATAATATTATTTTTAATATTTTCTTTTAGTTTAACACTTTTCTTCGGATGGATTTTTTACGATGCCAAAAGCCTTATATTTGAAGGTAAATCTACTTATTCAAATAGATACGGAAGAATATTCTTTAAAAATGAATTAATTATTCGAATATTTTCTTCTATTTTATTTTGTGTTTTTGTTTTTTTTAATATTCGATTATTAAAATTGTTAAGAAAAAAAACTTTGAATTTTGAAATTGCAAATAACTTTTTATATCAAGACAACAAACCCATTATTAATATTTCAGAAATCAATTCTTTAAAACTTAAAAAAGTAAATAAAAATTACTTTATTAATATCTATATCAAAAATCCCCAAGATATAATTTCAAAAGAATTAAATCTGTTTAAAAAATTAATGTATAAAATTTCTAATTACACAGAAAAAACACCAATAAGTATTAATATTGATTTTCTAAAAAACAAGCCTGAAAATGTCATTAAATCTTTAAGACAATTAATAGGAAAATAAAACCCAAAACCACAATAAAAAAATCCTCCCAAAATTGGGAGGATTCTATTTTTAATGCATGGGTGATGCTTATTTCACTTCCTCGAAGTCTGCATCTTGTACGTTGTCTCCAGCGTCTGAACCTGCACCCGCTTCCGGTTGAGGCTGTGCCTCTTGGGTTGCTTTGTACAATTCTTCTGAAGCAGCCATCCAAGCGGCATCTAGTGCCTCTAGTTTGGTTTTAATGGCTTCTACTTCTTTGGTTTCGTAAGCGGTTTTCAGTTCTGCAAGGGCAGTTTCTATGGCCGCTTTTTTATCTGCAGACAATTTTTCTCCAAATTCTTTCAACTGCTTTTCTGTTTGGAAAATCATTCCATCAGCCTTGTTCACTACTTCTACCTCATCTTTCTTCTTGGCATCTGCAGCAGCGTTTTCTTCTGCTTCTTTTTTCATTCTTTCGATTTCCGCATCCGAAAGACCTGAAGAAGCTTGGATTTTAATAGACTGCTCTTTACCAGTTCCTTTGTCTTTCGCAGAAACGTGAAGGATACCGTTGGCATCAATATCAAAGACTACCTCAATTTGAGGAACGCCTCTTGGTGCCGGTGGAATATCTGTTAAGTCAAATCTTCCGATTTCTTTATTGTCGTTGAACATTGGTCTTTCCCCTTGTCCTACTCTGATGCTTACGGCAGGCTGATTGTCGCTTGCTGTAGAGAATACCTCAGATTTTTTGGTTGGGATAGTAGTGTTCGCTTCAATTAATTTGGTGAATACAGAACCCATGGTTTCAATACCCAATGAAAGTGGCGTAACGTCTAGCAAAAGAACGTCTTTTACATCTCCTGTCAATACCCCTCCTTGGATGGCAGCACCAATGGCTACTACCTCATCCGGGTTTACTCCTTTAGAAGGCGATTTTCCGAAGAATTTTTCTACCGCTTCTTGGATGGCAGGGATTCTGGTAGAACCTCCTACTAGGATGATTTCATCAATATCAGAAGTGCTCATTCCGGCATTGGCCAAGGCTGTTTTACAAGGCTCAATGGTTCTTTTGATTAAAGAATCTGCCAACTGCTCGAATTTTGCTCTTGTCAAAGTTTTCACCAAGTGCTTAGGCCCTGAAGCCGTAGCCGTGATGTATGGCAAGTTGATTTCTGTCTGTGTAGAAGAAGACAACTCTACTTTTGCTTTTTCTGCTGCTTCTTTTAAACGCTGAAGGGCAATGGCATCACCTTTAAGATCTACCCCTTCTTCTGATTGGAATTCAGCAGCCATCCAGTCGATAATTACGTTATCAAAGTCGTCTCCACCTAAGTGCGTATCTCCATCGGTAGCCTTCACTTCAAAAGAAGCGTTGCCATCTACTTCGTACATTTCCAAAACAGAAACGTCATGCGTACCTCCACCACAGTCGAAAACCACTACGTTAAGGTCTTTTTTACCTACTTTATCTAAACCATAAGCCAAAGCTGCTGCGGTAGGCTCGTTGATGATTCTTTCTACGGTAAGACCTGCAATTTCTCCTGCTTCTTTGGTTGCTTGTCTTTGGGCATCGTTAAAATATGCCGGTACAGTGATTACCGCTCTGGTTACTTCTTGACCTAAGAAATCTTCAGCCGTTTTTTTCATTTTTTGAAGAATCATGGCAGAAATTTCCTGCGTAGTATATTCTCTGTCGTCTATTTTTACTTTCACCGTATCGTTAGCTCCTGCTACTACATCATAAGGCACTCTAGAAATCTCTTCTTTATCTTTAGAGAACTGTGTACCGATGAATCTTTTGATAGAGTATACCGTTTTGGTAGGATTGGTTACCGCCTGTCTTTTGGCAGGATCTCCTACTTTTCTTTCACCATCTTCTGTGAATGCTACAATAGACGGTGTAGTTCTTTTACCTTCTGCATTAGGGATTACTACAGGATCTTTTCCTTCCATTACTGCCACACAAGAGTTGGTAGTACCTAAATCGATTCCAATAATTTTGCTCATTTTATGTATGTTTTATTTTTTAAACTTATTTCTCTGGTTTTCTCCAATTTTATACCAACAAGAAAATTGTGACAAATTGACATTTTTTATAATAAAACATGAATGAATGCTGACTAATTGTTAACAAAATTTATTTTTAGAAGAGGGGTTTTTTCCCTATTTTTGAAGAAAGTTGTTCAATATGTCGCAATTCAATCCTAGAGATATTACCTGGCTGGGTTTCAATGCAAGAGTTTTACAAGAAGCAATGGACCAAACCGTTCCGCTTCATTTGCGCATTAAATTTCTAGGAATATTCTCTAATAATTTAGACGAATTTTTCCGGGTACGTGTAGCGGGGCTTAAGAGGGCGTTAGAACTTAAAGACAAAATTGCGGTAGAGACTTTTTTTGATAATCCACAAAAGATTCTGGACAAAATCAACAAAATTGTCATCAAGCAACAAGAAGATTTTAATAAAACCTGGCAGAAAATCCAGGAGGAAATGGCAGAACAGAAAATCTTCATCAAAACGCCAAAAAAACTCACCGAACGACAAAAAGAATTTGTAAAAAAATACTTTGACGAAGAAGTAGAAAGCAACATCATCCCCATACTCCTTCACGACCATGTGCAAATGCCCTATTTGAGAGAGAAAAGTCTCTACTTAGGAATTGCCATGCGCAAAAAAGACTGGAAATTTGATACCAAATTTGCGATTATAGAAGTTCCCGCAAAGATAAATGGCAGATTTGTAATCCTTCCTTCTGAGGATGAATCTGAAACCAACATCATGCTTTTGGAAGATGTAATTGCCTTCAACCTGCCTCACATTTTTTCTTATTTCGGATATGATGAATTTAAAGCAAACGCCTTTAAACTCACTAAAGATGCTGAATTTGATTTGGACAACGACATCAAAACTTCATATGCCGAAAAAATAGAAAAGGGTATAAAATCTAGAAGAAAAGGAAAACCTACCCGATTTGTTTTCGACAAAAACATGGACAAAGCATTGGTGGAATTCCTCATCAAAAAACTGAATCTTACGAAAAGAGACAGCATCATTCCGGGACAAAAAATTCATAATTTCAGACATTTTATGGATTTTCCGAATGTATTTAAAAATTATGAGCAGCCTGCCGAAAGAACTTCTTTTACCCATCCTGAATTTAACCATGAAGGCAGAATTACTGACGTCATCATCAAAAATGACGTATTGCTTACTTTTCCGTATCACAATTTCGATTCTGTAATAGATCTGCTTCGCGAAGCGGCAATGGATCCTGATGTAAAAAGCATACAGATTACTGCTTATCGCTTAGCCAATAATTCTAAAATTGTAAATGCACTCATTAATGCTGCACGCAATGGAAAAGAAGTAACGGTAATGTTAGAACTTAGGGCAAGATTTGATGAAGAGGCCAACTTGGAATGGAAAGAACGCATGGAACTGGAAGGCATAAAAGTATTGGTAGGCTTGCCCAATAAAAAAGTACATGCCAAACTATGTGTCATCAAAAAAAGAGTAGATCATAAAACCATACAATACGGATTTGTAAGCACTGGAAACCTTAACGAAAAAACAGCAAAAGTATATGTAGATCATCTTCTGATGACCTCAAATAGAGGGGTAATGGCAGACATCAACAAAGTATTCAACCTATTTAGAAAACCAAAACTAGATCCTGTAACTGCCTTTAAATCTTGTAAAAATCTATTGGTATGCCCACACTATATGAGGGAAAAAATAGAATGGCATATAGACAAAGAAATTGGAGAGGTAAAAGCGGGCAGAAAAGCAGAAATTATTATCAAAGCAAACGCTCTTTCAGACAAAGGCCTCATCAAAAAAATATATGAAGCCGCTGAAGCAGGAGTAGAAATCAAAATGATTATTAGAGGAATATACTGCGTAAAAGAACAGAAAAATTTTAAGAAAAAAATACATGCCATCAGTATCGTTGATGAATATCTAGAGCATGCCCGCGTGATGTATTTCTACAATAAAGGCAGTGAAGACATCTATATTTCTTCCGCAGACTGGATGACCAGAAACCTGGATTACAGAATAGAAGCCGCTGTAAAAATCAATCATAAAACGCTCAAAAAAGAACTGAAAGATTTATTGGAAATTCAGTTGAAAGGTAATGTAAAAGCCAGAATTCTGGATGAAGAACTGAGCAATATATATATAAAAAACAGCAAAAAACAATTTAGAGCACAGATTGAAACTTATAATTTTTTGAAAAAGAAAACCAACGAAAATATATCATGAAGACTTTTTTATTAACCATTTTAACTTTCTCACAATTTTTATTATCTCAAAAAAAAGACAGTATAAATATACCGGAAAGACCTAGATTTGAAGCCAAACAACTCATTATTCCTGCCACATTAATGGCAACTGGAGCTGTAGTTCTGACAACAGAAAACAGAAACGCCACTATAATTCAAAACAAAAATTATTTAGCTTTTGGAGGATTTTTTGAAGATTATGCACAGTTTTTGCCGCATATTTCAGTATACACATTTGAACTGGCGGGCATGAAACCCAAAACAGATTTTTGGAACAGGTCTGCGATTTTAGCAAAATCACAAATCATTGTTATGGGAAGCAGTTATATTTTAAAAGAGACATTCCGCGAACCAAGGCCCGATGGAAGCAATAAGTTCGGGTTTCCTTCCGGTCATACGGCAACTGCTTTTTCGGGAGCTGAAATGCTTTCTATGGAATATAAAGAAGATTATCCTTGGGTACCATATGCAGCATATACCGTAGCTAGTGGCGTAGGCGTACTGAGAGTAGTACATGACAAGCATTATTGGAGTGATGTTATTTTTGGAGCCGGATTGGGTATCCTTTCAACCAAATTAGCTTATTGGACACATCAATATAAATGGAATAAAAAGGAAAAATCTAAAAAAGACCCTTTTCAGAATGTAATTTATAAGAATTGATAAATTTTAAATAAACATGAAAAATCATTATCGTTTTTTCTGTGTTTTTTTATTTTTTTTTCTGCGGATCAATGCCCAGAAAACAAGAGATTCTTTAGATTTTCTAACATATAAAATATCTGAAAACGAAAACTACACATATAGCAAAGTAAAGTTTTCTGACCTGTACAAAAGACTTCCTTTTATTACTATGAATACGGCAAAGGATATGGTGAATAAAGAATATTATCCTTTTTCACTGGCCTCTATGGCATCCACGGCATTACTTATCCCTTTAGATCCCATTATCAATAAAAACAGTAGAGGGCTTGGTAAAAAACTGGGATTTGATTATAACCATAGTTATAAAAAACTGGGACCACTAAAAATAATTCCTCAAAATGCCAATTCTCTTATATACTTTTTAGGAAATGGAACTTCTGTGATCTTAATGAGTGGAGGATTTGCCACTTATGGTTTTCTTTGTAAAGATTACAGAGCGCAAAGTGTTTCTTTTCAATTGTTTCAGAGCATATTGGTTTCCGGTATCTTTACCCAAACCCTTAAAAGGATTACTGGTAGAGAAAGCCCTTTTATCGCTAATGAAGAAAACCGTAAAAATAGCAATTGGCACCTTCTACCAAGCTTTTCAGCATATCAAAAAGAAACTTCAAGATATGATGCAATGCCTTCTGGGCATTTAACAACAGGAATTGCAGCATGGATCATCATTGCAGAAAATTATCCTGAAAAAAAATGGATTAAGCCTCTAGGATTTACCATTTTAGGACTCATGAGTTTTGAAATGATGCAAAGCGGTGTACATTGGATTTCTGATTATCCCATAGCAATTCTCTTTGGATTTCTTATAGGAAAGAATATTGCTAAATCTGCCATTCATAAAAAATCTTCTTTACCAGAAAATTCTAAAAACAAATATAAAATCAATTTTTCTTCAACCTCATTTTTGGGCTATCAAACATTCGGAATTGAAATTAAATTTTAATTAAAACACTCTTTTCAAATCCAAATCTCCAAAATCAAAACTAAAGTCTGTAACCTCCGAAATAGGTTTCATTTTGGCAGAAACAGCTTTGCCATTTTCATCAAAAGTCAAAGTAAAAAATGCATCGGCATCATAACTTCTATCGTCCCATTTTACAACGAAGGTATCTTTAGAATAAGGCAAAACTTCTCCTTTCAGTCTTTCAGAAGATTTGCAAAAAATTCTGTATCCGCTTTTTTCTTTAGAAATCACTACATCCCCAAACCACGCATCACGGTAGGTCCCTACAAATTGTTCCGATGAAAGTTTTACAGTTTTATCTTTTTTATAGGCATCTACTTTGGCGTAAGTCTCAGATTTTTCTTTTTCGTATTGTTGGTTGTTATGAACATTTCTATCCCCTAACATTTTTAGCCAATCTCTTCCCTCAATTCCCAAATAGGCATCTTTTACCGTATTGGTAATGGTGGTAAATGCAGCACCTGACTGTTGGTTCGTTAAAACAACAACGCCCAAATTCATATCCGGAATCAAGGTGAAATGTGTTACAGTACCAATCAACCCTCCAGAATGCTGAATCTGACGATGCCCCTTCACATCGCTAATGAACCAACCCAATCCATAGCCATAAAATTTGGTGTCATAAGGATTCTTAGCCGCCATAGGAATCGGCTGCTGAATCTGCCATAGCATATTTGCATTTTTTTCGGAAACCAGTCGTTTTCCATCTTTTGTCACAAAACCATTCATCAAGAAAGTAGCCCATGTAGTCATATCGTTGATATTGCTCAGAATTCCTCCGGCAGCATTGGCCGTTTCGTTCCAATCGTGAGGCACTGCAACAGCTTTTCCGTTGACAGGTGCATGAGCATCAATTTTATTTTCTATGCCTTTTGCACGGTTATAAGAACCAAAGCTTGCCGTCATGCCTACGGGCTTCATAATTCTTTCTTCAATAAATTCTGCCCAGGTTTTTCCTGAAATTTTATGGATGATTTCACCTGCAACAATGAACATAATATTATTGTAGTCCATATTATTGCGGAAAGAATGCGCGGGCTTTAGATAACGTACATTGTGCACCAATTGCTCTATAGAGATATTGCCACCTTCCGGGAAAAACATCAAATCTCCTTCTCCAAGTCCTAAACCTGCTCTATGGGTAATCAAATCCTTAATGGTAATTTCGCGGGTTACATAATCGTCATACATTTTAAAATCAGGCAAAAACTTGGTCACTTTATCATCCCAATCCAGTTTTCCTTCGTCTGCCAAAATGGCCAAAGCCGTGCAGGTAAACCCTTTAGAATTAGAAGCGATGCCCACCAAAGTTTCAGGAGTCATCGGTAACTTAGTCATTAAAGAACGAACTCCAAAGCCTTTTGAATATATCACTTTTCCGTCTTTTACAATCCCAACAGACATGCCAGGAACATCAAAAGTGGTAATGGTTTTTTGGATCACTTCATCTAATTTCTGCTCAGAAATCTGGCTAAAAAAGAATAAAGAGAAAAGAACAAAGAATAGAGAAAATGATTTTTTCATGTTGATTTTTTTGTAAAGATAGAAATTTTGAAAAAAAATTTGAAAAATGTATATTTGATAAAATATAAATTCTCCTAGATTTCATCAATTAAAATTCCCTTTAAAATCTTAACTTTGTAAAAATCTAATAAAGCAATGGAAAGTAAAAAAGAATTTTTCTTAGAGTGTTACAAACTGGGCATCATCAAATTCGGAAGATTTACTTTAAAAAGCGGCATCGAAAGTCCGTTTTATGTAGATTTAAGACCTTTGGCTTCCGAACCAAAAATCCTAAAACACCTAGCCAATTATCTTTTGGAAATGCTTCCTTTAGACAATTTTGATGTGATTTGCGGTGTTCCTTATGCTGCACTGCCTATGGCTACTGCTATGTCTTTAGAAAGCTACATTCCTTTGATTATAAAAAGAAAAGAAGCCAAAGAATATGGCACCAAAAAACTCATTGAAGGCATATACAAAGCTGGGCAAAACTGCCTTTTGGTAGAAGATGTTATCACTTCTGGTAAATCTCTTTTAGAAACCATTCCGGAAATAGAAAACGAAGGACTTCATGTTTCTGACATTGTGGTGGTACTAGACCGAGAACAAGGAGGGAAGGAACTCCTGAAAGAAAAAGGATACAATGTACATACCCTATTTACCATTTCTGAAGTCGTAAAAATCTTAAAAGAGGTAGACCACCTAAGCGATGAAGAAGTAGAAAGAATCAATGATTTTATTGCTGGAAACAAAGTAGAATTTGCACCAGAAAAAAGACTTTCTTATGAAGAAAAAATGTTGAACTGTGAACATGCTACCGGAAGAAAACTTCTGGAAATAGCCATTACCAAAAACTCTAACCTTATTGCATCGGCAGATGTATCTACCACAAAAGAACTGTTGGAATTTGCCGAAAAAGCAGGTCCTCATATTGTAGCGCTGAAAACCCACATCGATATTATTGCTGATTTTGATTCTGACAAAACCATACTTCCGCTGAAAGATATTGCTGCAAAACACAATTTTCTTTTGATGGAAGACCGTAAGTTTGGCGATATTGGCAATACCCAAGAATTGCAGTACACCAATGGCATCTATAAAATTTCTCATTGGGCAGACCTGGTAACTTCTCATGTCATTGCAGGCTATCAAAGTCTTGACTGTTTCAGAAATTCTGGAGTAATTGCCATTCTTTCTATGAGTAGCAAAGGAGCTTTAACCGACATCAATTACAGAACAGAAGCCTTGAAAATTATAGAAACACACCCTCATATTATTGGCTGTGTAGCACAAAATAGGGTTTCTCCGCAGACATTGCTTTTTACACCAGGTGTAAATTTGGCAGACAAAGGTGACGACAAAGGTCAGCAGTATAATACTCCTGAGCATGTTTTCAATAATCTGGGAACAGATTTTGTTATCGTTGGACGTGGTATTTATAAGGCTAAAAATGTAGAAGATGCCGCACTAATGTACAAATTGGCCTCTTGGAATGCTTATTTAAAATCTCTAAATTAAAATTTTGTCGAACTTAATTTTACTTTTCTTTTGCCTGATTCTCGGGATTATTTTAAAGAGATCTAAAATAGTTCCGGAGAACTTTCATCAATCACTAAATGCCTTTGTGCTCAATATTTCACTTTCGGCATTTTCTTTATACTATATTTCTAAAATAGAGCTCAACGCTTCTGTAATATACCCAATTGCAGTAACCTGGATCGGTATTTTTGCTGCCATCTTATTTTTTATCGTTTTAGGAAAACTACTAAACTGGAAATATTCCGTCATTGGGGCACTAATTATGTGTGCAGGGTTCAGCAACACCTCCTTTGTTGGCATCCCTGTAATACAGGCACTTTATGGAGAAAAAGGCTTAAAGACTTTGATGCTGGTAGACCAACCAGGTTTTGTGGCACTATCTACCGTTGGAATTTTAGTTTCAAATTTTTATTCCGGAAGCAAAGATTCTGTAACAAAACATTTGGTAAAAGTCATTAAATTTCCTCCATTTATTGCATTTGCCATCGCCTTATTGCTTAATATTTTTTCTATTGAAATTCCTAAGGATTTGGATGATGTATTCATGAAGTTAGGAGCCACCACTGTTCCGTTGGCTTTGGTTTCTGTGGGCAGCCAAATGCAATGGAAAAAAATTGAAAAACAGGACGGGTTTCACCTTTTCATAGGGCTATTTTTTAAGTTGATTATTTATCCACTCATTATTTTGGTGATATATAAATTTATTCTAAATCAAAGCGGAGAAATGATAGACATCTGCATTATGGAAGCCGCCATGGCACCTATGATTACAGCAGCCATTATTGCCTCTGCACATAATCTGGATCCTAAATTATGTAACCTGATGGTAGCCGTAGGAATTCCTGTTTCATTTATTTCTCTTGCCTTTTGGCATTATATTTTACATTTTATATAATATTTTTTAAATAATTGCAATTTTGGGCTGATCGGTTGACTGTATGGTAATTATTTCTATAATAAATTTGAATAAAGAACCTAAATAAACCTTAAAATTTAAGCTTATGAGAACCAAAAAGTATTCTACAGAAAAGGATGGAGAATTTCATGAAGAAAAGCCTAGGAAGAAAAAACTTTATAAAAAGAGAACCTCTTTCAAGAAGTTGAAACTAGTTTTTTATTTAATCTTTAGAAGACCAAAACCGTCACAAAGAAAGGGTCCTGGTGATTTAATTTTGGAATTTCTTCCAATTCCAGAGTGTGTAAAAAATTCTTCATTTTTTGTTTTGAGGCTTGTCAAAATGTGGGCCATGCGTACGAATAAAGAAACCGAGCCGACGAATGAAGAGTTGAGTAAAATTGAAAAGGAGTTTACTTATTTAAGTGTTGCTTAGTCAAAAGCAAAGACCGTCTCTGGCAGGGGGCGGTTCTTTTTAATGGTTTGTCCACAAAAACACTTAAAATGTCAAACTTTTTAGTATATATTTAGAGGGTATATTGGGTTTTTATTAAGTATTGACAAAAAATGCTATACATAATATAATAGCAACAAATGTTTTTATTTAAGTTTTAGTCGAAGATTTGCTTTTAATGAGGGCAAAAAATTATTATTTATTTTATTAAAAAGTTTTATGACAGAAAAAATTCTTAAATTGACTCTAAGAAAAAGTGCAACGCTATTTTTTGTAGCGATTTTTGTGTTTTCTACAGGGTTCAATCTTTCAATGCCGTTTGTTGCATATGGTGACGAAACAGTAGACACTCCATCTCCGCTAACAACCGTTGAAGAGGTCGAATCTAGTTTGACAGTTGAAGATGTTGTTGATTCTGAAAGTGTTTCAACTGGTGAAGTTCTTGGAGAAGAATCACTAGATTTTAATAACATTAGAAATAACGAGGGTGGTCAATCTGGCGTTGGTGATGAAGGTGTTGACCCAACAGATCCAGATTCTTCAATTAGAAATGTTTCTGAAAATCAAATACAAGTTTGTATTGATGGAAATACAACTAACTGGAGTGAGACGTATTTTAATAGTCCTGAAGGTCAAGAAATTCTTAACTCTGACCCAGACGACTTTAATTTTCAAGGTCATTGTGAATATGTTGTCACTGAAGAGGTGTGTTATGGAGACATGACTGTAACTAGTAATGGTAGTGAACTTGTTGATGATGGGCCTGCTACTTCTGTAGCAACTTGGGTTCACCCAGGATGGACAGCATCTATACCGGGCGCTACTTGGGTTTGGGAAACTTTTAATATTGTTGACCCAACTGTAGACACAACAAAATTGTTTACTAAATATTTTGTTTTACCTGGCGTTGCTCAAACTGCAACTCTAAAAATTGCGACTGACAATTCTTACAAAGTTTCTATAAATTCAAACTCTGAAGTATACGTTGATGGAGGTGAATTTAATTTCACAGCAGAAGGTCAAGATACTTACACTGGAGATATTACAGATATCGGACCAGCTGATCTTGTTGATTATCTTAATGAGGGTGGAAACACTTTTAATTTTGAAGTTAAAAACTGGGGACTACCTGGGTCAACCGCAGAAACAAATCCTGCTGGATTATTGTATGAATTAAATATTCATTACAAGAAAAACTCATGTGACGACGATAATGAAGATAAGTTTGGATATCTTACTGTAAACAAGGTGGTTAACGGAGGAGATAAAATTGTTAAAGATTTTCCTCTTTATGTTGACGAATCATTGGTTACTTCAGGTGAAGAAAATGAATTTTTAACTGGAACACATTATGTTTCAGAAGATAATCTTCCAGGATATGTTGCAACCTTTTCAGGTGCTTGTTCTGATGAAAATTCTGACGGTATCGCAGAAGTTGTTATTACTGAAGGAAACAAACACGTATGTACAATAACAAATACTTTTGAAGAAGAAGGTGGTTATTGTGGTGATGGAAAAATAAACCAAGATTGGGAAGCTTGTGACGGAGGAGAAAGTTGTACACAAACTTGTCAATTTGAAGATCAGTGTACTGACAAGGCTTTTGCTAAAATAACAATTAATAATGTAATAAAAGACCCTGCGGAAAGTGGAAATATTACTTCAGATATTTATCTTGGCGGATCAGAAAATTTAAATATTTTGCCTTCTGGAACTTGGTTTATGATTTATGATGGAGTAGATTACATTAAAGACACTAGAACAACAGGAAGCGCATATTTCAATGTTCCAGGTGTTGCTGTGCAAAGAGTTGTTACAGCTGGTGTTCCAAAAATTTTAACTGGAATTTATGGACATGATCTTGGTGGAGACACTTTAGAGCATGTAGATGGAACTATTGAGTTTTCAGGAAACACAGGAGCAGTTGCTTTAATCGATGGACCAGGAAGTCTACATCTTGAAAATGGATTTGATGGCACTGGTTTTGGTGGCACAGATCATAACAATGACGAAGTTAGAATAAACGGAGATTCTGTAGAATTTTCTCTTGGAACTATGTCAAAGGGTGATGCATTCTTTGCTTCTTATTCAGCCCCAGAAAATTGTAACGAAGGAGGAGATGATAATGGCGACGGTGATGGAAACGGAGGGGATAATGATGGAGACGGTAATGACGGCAATGGTAGTGGCGGAAATGGAGGAGGTGGTTCTGGTGGTAGCTCATCTAGCTCTTCAGGAACAGTTTTAGGAGATAGTACTGGTAATGGAGATGGAGAAGTTCTTGGTGAGTCATTGGCTTCAACTGGAACAGAAAATGTTTCTTACTTAGTTTTGTCAGCCCTAATACTTGCTTTCCTTGTAGCAACAAAAAGAAAACAAAGCATTATTTAATAAATTAGAAAAGGGCCTTCGGGCCCTTTTCTGTTTAAAAATTATGAGAATAATTGAAAAAATAAAAATATTAGATAGAAGCACTATTGTTATGAGAGTTATTCTTCTTGTTATGGCTTTTTATTTAGTTGTTTTTCCTTATTTCCCAAAATTAGAATATGCTGTTTCTTACTTTAATGAAGACGTAGATCCAAAGAATAATTTACCTATTGAGGTATTGAGCGCCCTTAATAGGGGAGAAAACTTATTGTATATTTCAAAAAGCCAGGTCAATAGAGCTATAATTGAAACTGATAATATAAAAAATATTCATGAAGATGTTTGGATTTGGCCAGATTCAAAGAAACCAAATGAAGGTGGAAATACTGTGCTTTTGGCACACCGTTACGCAAGTATTGGTGGAAATCGTGCCAGTACATTCTATAATCTACCTGAAATGGCTACAGGGGATAAGTCTTATGTTGTCTGGAGTGGTAAAATATACGAATATGAGGTCTTTGAGACTTTTACAGTAGACCCAAGTCATATTGAAATATTACAAAATACTGACGAAAATATTTTGACCATGTTTACTTGTACTCCACTTTGGACATCAAAAGAAAGATTTGTAGTTAGGTCAAAACTTGTAAATGTATGGGAATAATTAAAGAAGATAATTCAAACTTTAAGACGCGTTATGATTTTGTAAAAAATAGATTTTTTGCAACTTTAGCGATGCTTATTCTTGCACTTGGCGCCTATATCTACATAGAGTACAATTATCATGTAAATTTTGAACAAACAACTCAAAATCAATATGATTCAAATTATGAGGAAAATTAGAAATTTCTTAATACCGCACGAAGATAACGGACATGTTCCGCATATTTTTTCTGAAAAAGTATGTATTGGCCTTGTTGCTTTTGTGGTTTTTATTTATGGAACGTCTTTGATTTCTACTTTGTCTATCCGAACAAACGAGCAAGTTGGAGCAGTATATAGTAGTATTTTGGTTGATATGACAAATGAAGCTCGTGCCGAATCAAATCTTCCAACACTTAAAATAAATCCAGTTTTAGTTAAGGCCGCTGAAGAAAAAGCCAAAGATATGGTTGAAAATTCGTATTTTGCACATACTTCACCTAATGGTGTAACTCCGTGGTTTTGGTTTGCAGATGTTGGGTATAAGTTTGCGTATGCGGGTGAAAATTTGGCGGTAGGATTTAATGAGTCATCTCAGGTTCATTCTGGGTGGATAAATTCACCAACTCACAAAGCAAATATTTTATCTTCAAATTTTACAGAAATTGGTATTGCTGTGGCAGACGGATATCACAAGGGAAAACCTGCAACATTTGTTGTTCAAATGTTTGGTAAGCCAAAGACAACAAAATTACCCGTTGTAACAGTAAATACTAGTCCTGCTGAGAGTATTCCAAATGAAAACTTAACGACCACGGTTCTTTCGGCAACGGCTGAGCAAGCGCCTATTGAAATAACAACTATGTACGAAGATAAGTATCTATCAATAGCAAAAGATGAATCACCTGATGTAGTTTCTGAGGTCGTGTCTACCGAAGAAAGTGTTAATACAAACTCTGAAAATTTAAATACACAATTAAGTACTCCAAAAGACAGAGCTTTGGCTAGCCAGCCACTACTTGTTCAATATATTTTTACAATTGTAATGATCTTGAGTTTGTTTTCTCTTATTGCTTTTCTGGTTATGGAATTTAAAGCAAGACATATGAAGCATGCATTGTATGGGATAATACTTTTGACAATTACAGCAGGTCTTTCTTTTGCTAATGAGGCATTGATCGTTCTTCCGGAGCTTTTCTATTAATAAATATTGACTATAAAATACCAAAAATATAAAATATTTTTGCCATAGCTTCGGTAATTTGCTTAGCCCCGTTCATTCTTCAGCACAAAAACACTTGACCAGTGAGCTATTACGCTTTCTTTAAATGATGGCTGCTTCTAAGCCAAC
>CALJKL010000056.1 GCA_937973555.1 uncultured Flavobacteriales bacterium
AGAAGTAAACCAAAGGTTAAACAACTAATCACCGGGCTGCGGCCCATAAAACATACAACTATGGCAACACAGACTAAGCAAGTACTAATATGTATTATAGGATGGATAATTCTATCTTATATATTTAGATAATTAACTCACCGCCCTTCGGGGCATAAAATGGGAAAAATGAATAAGGAATTTATCGAGTGCGACTGTGGTTGTCATGTTGTTGTAGTGTGTAATGAGGTAGAGGGACATGAACAAGATTTTTATTTTGCCATGTTTCGATATGGACTGGGAAAGCGTAGTCTGTGGCAGCGATTGAAGCTGTGCTGGAAGATATTAAGAACCGGGGAGCAGTACGAGGATCAAGTTGTAATGAACAGGGATCAGGCTGCTAAGCTATATCTCTATCTTGGTGATAATATTAAACCATAACCCATGCCCACGATAACAAAACTCAAAGACGGCGTACTGGCGGTAACAGGGTTGCCGGAGGGTATTGTCGATATTCAGGGACATAAAGAAGCTATTACTTTCTATGAATCAGGATATGGTACACATCGTTTTAATCTCCCTCCCGGCTCATGGAAGGTTTTGGGATGGTCGGACGAATTGACGGAGGAGCAATGCGAACTGATTGTAGAAAGGATATTTGTTACAAACGACAGCAAGATAAGTTATGTTGACGCCATAATTAATGATTATTTATTTAAAGATTATGAGCGTCCGAATTGGGTATTTATAGCAGCAAAAAGTTCCTTCGCCTCCCTTCTCCGCTCCCACTCAATAACAGAAAAAGCATTGATAATTGTAAATGGTAAAAAATGAGATATAAAGAAAACCCATCTTTTGATGAGTTTAGCAGATTACTAATTGAACTTATTTCTGATGAGCCATTTTTTAGTAAAGAAATATTGGTTCCAAAGGTAAAGGCATTGCTTCGTGGATTTAATGTAAATCTAAATACGGCTAATTACAATAGAAAAGTAAGTCATTCAAAAGACGCTAAAAGGTTGCGGTCATTAGAGCAAAAACAACATGAAGTAAAGTATTGGCTGGATATTGTGAGGGCTTTATCCACTGATGAGCAAATGCAGAGATATTTTGATGGACAGGAACAGATGCTTAAAGATAAAGGATTTAAAAATTAAAACCTTCCGGGCGTATAGGTAACCGGGTAAAGTTATGAGTTGGAGTATTCAATTAATCGGGAGAACCGAAAATCTTATCAAGGCTTTGGAAGAGAAAAGCAAATCACTGGAAGGAGCAGGCCCATCAAAAGTTGAGTTTGACGCTGCACTTCCTCATTTGATCGGGCTGGTTAAACAGAATTACGCCCAAGACGGAGACCCGGCTTTAATGATTGAAGCAAATGGTCATGGGCATGATAACTACCGGCAATGCACGGTAAGTATTAAACACGCTCCTGCCGTTGTTGTATAACCGCTATACATGGTGCATAGCCCGGATTCGATTTCTGGGTATAGCGCAATTTGATAATTGTAAATAAATAAACCCATGAGTGATAAAATAATCCTTGGAATATTAATGATGAAGATTGGGTACTGGTCTCACAGATACCAATTCAGTTTTCAATTTTGGGGCAAAGACAATAACAACGTATTTATATACCGGGATGATGTCGAATTAATATCGTTTGGCGATGAAACAATGGAGGATGTTTTGGAGAAAACAATCGAGTGGTGTGAAAAATCTTGGACGTATTATAAGTACCCTAAAGGCTTAGAAATTACAAACCCACAACCATAATTGTAAATAAGGAAGTATGAAAAAATTAAAACAAATATGTAAATGCCCGGAATGCGGTAAAATAGTTTCGGCTAAAATACCAAAGGGTGGAGATGGTTCAATGTGGGTTCCAGTATGGCATAAGGATAATGAACGAAAGGTAGGCATGACCTACAACGGTAAGGCTTTGTGCCTGTTTGGGCATTTGAAAAACTATTGTTGAATAACTT
>CALJKL010000057.1 GCA_937973555.1 uncultured Flavobacteriales bacterium
TACGAGATAAACATCGGTGACTGGAGTTCAGACGTGTGCTCTTCCGATCTTTTCTTAATCTATCGGCAGCATTTTTAGTTTTTTCTTTTATTGACTTTGGAGTTGGATTGCTTTCTTCCTCCATAGCCTTATTGGTAACTTCTATAAGTTTGGCTTCTGCTTCATCTGCCCGTTTTTTAAGTTCTTCATTTTTAGCAGTTAATTCTTTTATTTTTTTATTCTGACTATCGGTTGTTTTTTTACCTGTTGAACTTTCGGTTGCTCTTTTAACTTCTGTAAATGAACCTGTATTTATATCACGTTCTCCTTGTAAACTTACCATAGCCCGATGTGCCTCTGTACCCAAAGTCTTTACCTTGTCAGCATATTCCTGCATATCTTCCCATGCTTTCTTATATTCCTCACTATCCACGCCATCTTTATTAGTACGTCCTATTTCATCTGCTTTTTTTACTAAGTCCTCTAAATGCGCTCTACCTACAGCTATTCTATCATGTAATGGGGCATTTGGATTATCTACTTCGTTGGGGTTTGCTCCTTCATCCAATAACATTCTACCTCTGTCTGCATACCATTGTGGCTTTTGATATTCGCCACGTTCAGGTTCTTTTAGGTTAAGTCTTTTAGCTAAATCAGTAAGTGATTCATGTGATACCCCTACTTTTTGGCTTTCGTCTTCTGTTGATGGTACATTTTCTTCCAGTTTTTCTTCTGAAAAACTTTCAGTTTTTTCTGGCTGCTGAACTTTAACTTTGGGTTCTTCATTTACTTTGGATGATGGTTCTGTAATTGGTTCATTGGGTATTTTTGTTTCTTTTGGCTTACCAAGTAAATCTTCTACTGCTTTTACTAATTCAGGATTACTACCATCTGCTTTGGCTTTGTGGTAGGCTTCGGAAATTTTTTGTGGATTACCACTTAATAATGGTTTTTCTTTTTTTATTATTTCAATAGAATTTGGGTCAAAAACAACATAGTTGAAATTATCTCCTCTGCCAGCGTTACTTCTATATTTTATTCCGTCAACACCCGCCCTTTTAAATATCTCAGTAGCTTTTTCTTGCCCAAAAGCATCTCTTAAATCTCTATATATCAACCCAACTGCTGAAGGTTTGTCGTAAGTTTCAAAGCCATATTCATCCCTCTTCAATTCATCGAATTTGCCAACATGGTCATTATCCCAACTTGACTTATCTAAATAATCTTCATATTGCTTTCTTTCTATATCGGTTAAGGAATCATAAAGTTTATTTTCTACATCTTGCTCTAAAGGTTCTCTCCATTCTACCCATTCTTTTTTTGCACCATCTTTTATTTTAACCTCATACACTAACCCTGTTTTATCTTCTGAAAGTTTTTTAGCATATTGTTCGGCTATTTTAGAACCATCTGTAAAATAAAGCCCATACCCAAATGCTTGTTTCCCTTCGCCAGTTCCTATTTTTTCTAACTGAAATTTAGAAAAATCGTGAGGAGTCCCATGCCTAAGTATTAAATCGTCCCCATCCTTAATAACATCTGGCTCTTGTTTAATATTTTCACTTAATGCTTTAGCTGTACTCTCTACATCTCTTAATGCAGGGTTTTCAGATA
>CALJKL010000058.1 GCA_937973555.1 uncultured Flavobacteriales bacterium
TATTTCCATTCTTTTTGAGATTTATCTAATTCTCCTTTTTGAATAATGCCAGTTTCTCTTAAAATTTGTGGCTGAAATCTACGCTTAATATCTTCTTTAAGATTTTCAGATTCTACCGGGTCTTGTGTTGCCATTACAGCATGTACTCCTGTTTCTATTACTGGTATTTGCTCTAAACTAGCACCTATAGACCCTAAACCAGCTTTATATAATGCTTCAGGAGTAGTGGCATTTTTATTTTCTTTGTAATTTTCATAAATTCTGCGAGCGGTAGCAGCAGTTTGTATAACTTCTAAAGGCAAAGCGTGTTGTACTGGTACTGGTATCATTTCACCGCCAACTTCCATTTCATCGCTCATTTTATCATTTTCATTTCTCTTTTTATTCGGATTAAATTGGCTATACAATCCACCAAAAGAATTATACCCAAACCATCCAATAAGCCATAATGCAGTACCAAGAGAACCTTGCTTTAATTGCATCATTACATGCTCCGCTTCTTCTGGTTTAAGTTTTTCAATTCCTTTCCTGTATGCCTCTACAACTTCTTTGCCACCTCTTATTAAGCCCAATGGAGATGTGGTTATTATTCTTCTAACTATATTAGTAGGAACAGTACTTACGGGTATCATGAAATCAATCAACAGCTTAGTGGCTGCCCCAACATTTCCTTTTTTCTCTAACGAAGATTTGTAAGATGTGAATTTTTTAGAAAGCCAGTTTTGTTCTTGAAATATCTCATATTGCGCTCTTTTGTATGCTGCATTTTCAATAGAATTAATAACCAATGGATCATTAATATCTAGTCCATTTTTCTCTGCCCATATTAACCCATTTCTAAAGGACGCTTCAAAAGTTGCTCTTTTGGGTGGGTCTTTAATTATTTGGTGCAAATCAGTTGGAAGATACAAACCGGGTACGTGTTCATATTCTGCGCTCCCTAATCTTTTACCTAAATCTGATGACCCTGTTTTTAATATTTCCCATGCGTTTTTAGCGAACTTCTTAGGATTAAAAAACTCTTTATAAAATTTAGCTTCAGATTTTGCATTTAAGTATGATGCACCTTCGATTGGTGCTTTTTCAGAAATTCCTTTAAAAACACCAGCATAAATAGTACCAATTGCTTGTTCTGGTATTCTTTTAACTGCACTACCAATCGTGGCAGCAGAAGCTAATTTACCAAGTACATGATAACCAGATAAAACAGATAACCTTGTAATCCTTCCTGCCCATGCCAACCCCCTTTGAAACCAATTTTTTTGAGATTCAAATGCTTTTCTTTTTTCTATTTTCATTCTAAATTCAGCATTTGCAACTCTTTGATTAGCCTTAATCCATTCATTACTTGTTCTAAAAGTTTTATATTCTTTTGACGGTTTGGCTAAATCAATTTTTTCCGATGGTGTAAATGAATTACCTTTTGTTTTAACTGTTGGAGGAGTAAGTTTTTCTTCAAGTAAATCAGCTTTCTTATTTAGCCTTTTTACTTCTTCTATTTCATGTAAAGGTTCATAGTTGGCAATGGCATCTTTTATTTGCTGACGAGTAATATCAGTATCTTTTACATTCTCATAAATTTTATTTACCAATGCTTCTACTCCATTTACTCCTTGTTTTACATAATTAACGGCTAATTTACCTAATACTTCTAATGTTTCTTTGGGTATTGGTATTCCTGCGTTAGCTTGACCTAAATCTTTTTTTATCGCCTTTTTAAGTTCATTAATTAATTCGGATTCTTCTTTTTTTAATGCTTCTCTGGTTTCCTTATTTTTAGAGTTTTTTGCAGCTTGTTTTTTTATTTCTTCAAAACCTCTTTCTGCCATTTTTTGACGTAACTTTTCTTCTACTTTCGTTCTTTCTGCAATAGCATCATCTCTTTCTTTTGTTATAACATCAATTTTTTGCTGAACTTCTTTTGGTATTTCACCTCCGTAAGCTGTTTTTATATCTGCTTTATTTTCTCTAAATATTTGTCCGGCATCATTAATAACGGGAACCATTCTATTACCTATCTTGCCCCATTGATTTCCGGCTGTTAATGCTGCTTCTGTTTGTGCATCTCTTAAATCAGATAATTGCAATTTTCTTTGTCTAATATCTGCTTCTTCTTCCGGCGTTTTAGCTGCTGCTAATTCGACATCCAATTGCTGACTTTGCCTTTCCAATTGATGAGAATAATATTGCATATCCATTACTTCACTTTCATCTTTATATCCTCTTTTATCTTTCAAAATACTATCAACCATATTTTGAGGATTAACTTCTCCTTTATCAATTCTTTCTTTTGCCTTACCTAAAGCCTCTGCATCTGGTATCATTTTAGGAAAATCAACTTTGGGTAAATTATTGGCCGCTCTTACCTCATTTGATTTTATTTTTTTAACACCAGTAGTATTTTCTTCAATAGGTTCTGCTGTCGCTGATTTTTGATTCATCTGCTTTTCTTGTTCCGCATACCTTTGCTCTATTTCTTTTATTTTTTCAGATGGATTGTGTGGTATGTATTGGTTGGGTGCAAGTTTTACTTTCTTACGTAATCCGTTTACATCATCGTTTATTTTTTTTGCATAATCTTCTACTGCCTTTAATTCAGCTTGTCTTTCAGGTAAACCATTTTTTAAATGCTTATCTAAATAAGAGTTTATTGCATCTCTCATTTCGGGATGCAATTCTGATATATTTTCAAGGCAATTACGTAGTGGCATTTTGTTAATTATAATTCAAGTGTTGCATAAACGCTTTTACAAAATTAATTATTAATTCATCTTCTTCCTGTTGTATTTTCTTTATCCTTTCTTTTATTTCATCATCATCGTCATATTTGTGTCTTATTCCTCCATATCCACCACCACCAGCAGTTTGTATTATAGGACTTGGTGGCGAAGGTGGCTCCGGTGGTACGGGATTCGCCTCAAGTAGATTTAATAATTGTAATGGTAATAGCATTTTATGATAGTGTTACCATTAAAGTTCCATAAGCTGTTTTAACCGATCCTGCACCACTTTGCCAGTTACCATTTGCAGCAGTTGGATATAAATTTACAGTTGATGAACCTGCTGATACCAACGCATTACCTACAGCCGTTGTTGTAGCTGTAATTGTTTTTATTGGTGTATTAAGATCAGCAAAACTGGATGATGCAAATGGCATAGTTAAAGTTGCAGTATTTACTCCCGTTGATGTAACCCCAACAATATTAAATTTAAAAATCATCAACTTACCAATAATCATGTATTGAATAGATTTCACACTTGTACTTGTCCATCCTGTTAATGTTGAAGTCGAAGAATAATCTACCCATACAGGATTAAAATATGTGGAAGCTGATGTTTTTGGCATTGTTATTAATTTACTGCTATATAAGTTACATACTGTGAATTAATGGAAGCATCAATGTACAATACGTTTAAGTTTGAAATATCCATACTAACTGTATCACCGGGATTAAGTTCTAATCCATTAGATGAAGAAACTGTAGAATCCCCTACATAAATTATCCCTGTATTAGTTACACCAGCTTTTATTGTAACTGATTTTACAGCCCTATTTGAATTTAATTGAACTCTTGTAGCGGCTGTAGTTACTGTTACTTTATTATTATATGGTGTGGTTGGAGTGTCTGTATTTGTTTTTATAGAAGCAAGATTGCCACCTGTTTCTTGTGCTGCATT
>CALJKL010000059.1 GCA_937973555.1 uncultured Flavobacteriales bacterium
TAGCGGAATACTTATAGACAAAGAGATGCTAAGTGGTATGTCATCAGAATTTGCTAGAGAAATAGCAGAACTTGAGCAGAAGATATATGCTTTGTGCGGCGAAGAGTTTAATGTAGGTTCGCCAAAGCAGCTTGGTGAAATTCTGTTTGATAAAATGAAGCTGGATGAAAAAGCGAAGAAAACCAAGACTGGGCAATATGCAACAGGCGAAGATGTACTTGCCAAGCTGCGCAACAAGCACCAGATAGTAGATGATATACTTGCCTTCCGCGAACTGAGCAAGCTGAAAAGCACCTATGTAGATGCACTGCCAAGTCAGATTGATAAGGTTGATAACCGTGTACATACCAATTTTTCACAAACCACTGCGGCAACAGGAAGATTGGCTTCTGTGAACCCTAATTTGCAGAATATCCCAATTAGGACTTTGCGTGGTCAACAGATTCGTGGGGCTTTTGTATCGGCTAAAGGTAAAAAGATTATTTCTGCCGATTACTCTCAGATAGAACTTCGTTTGATTGCCGAAATTTCCGGTGAAGACAACATGATTAAGGCTTTCCAAAAAGGAGAAGATATTCACGCTTCTACGGCAGCAAAATTGTTCAATATTCCGTTAGAAGAAGTGACTAAAACCCAACGTTCACAAGCAAAAACCGTTAATTTCGGGATTATTTATGGTCAGGGAGCCTTTGCGTTAGCAGAGCAAACCGGACTTTCGCGTACGGAAGCCAAACAGCTCATCGATTCTTATTACGAGACTTATCCTAAGCTGAAAGCCTTCATGGCAGAGCAGGTGAACAAGGCAAGAGAATTGGGCTATGTAGAAACCATTTTAGGAAGAAAACGTCATTTAAAGGACATCAACTCTAATAATTTTGTGGTGAAAGGACATGCCGAAAGAAATGCCGTCAATGCACCAATACAAGGTTCTGCGGCAGATATCATCAAAATTGCCATGATTAAAATTGATGAGGTTTTTGAAAAAGAAAACATTCAAACCAAAATGCTTTTGCAGGTACATGACGAATTGCTGTTTGAAGCACCAGAAGAAGAAGTAGAAAAGGTAACCCAACTCATCAAAACCGAAATGGAATCTGCTCTAGAAACCAAAGTGCCTTTATTGGTAGAAGTGGGAACAGGCAACAACTGGCTAGAAGCACACTAAATTATAAAATATGAAAACAGTAATCTTATACGAAACTGCCCCCCATGCTACCATGGAAAAAATGATGGAATTTTATCCAGCACATCAGGCTAATGAGGATAAATTTGTAAAAGCAGGAAAAATATTAGGCATTGGTCCTTTTACGGTCCCTGGTGAAGGCGCTATGGCTATTTTTACCGACCGCGAATCTGCTGAGGAATTTGTGAAAGGCGATCCTTTCGTAACCGAAGGTTTGGTTTCCAAAGTAATCATCAGAGAATGGATGGACGAATTGATGTAAAGTATGAAGTTTTTGATCATTATTCCCACCCATAACGAAGAACAGCATGTTTTAGCCTGTTTAGAATCCCTGAAAAATCAGACTTTTCAGGATTTTGAATGTGTGGTGGTGAATGACGGTTCTACAGATAAAACACCACAGATTGTAGAGCAATTTGTGATTCAAAATTCAAAATTCAAAGTTCTGAATTTAGAAAAATCAGAACACCAGCCGGGAGCCAAGGTGGTCCGAACTTTTAACAAAGGTTTGGAAACGCAGAATTTGGAAGAATTTGATGTTGTTTGCAAGTTCGATGCAGATATTATTTTTCCGGAAAACTATCTGGAAAAAGTGAACGAAGCCTACCAGCAAAATCCAAAAGCCGGAATGGTTTCAGGATTGGTGTTTATCGAAAAAAATGGAGAATGGGCTTTTGAAAACCTGTCTTCTCAAAATCATGTTCGTGGTCCTATAAAATCTTATCGCAAAGAATTGTTTCAAAAAATGAATGGGCTAAGACCTGTTTTGGGATGGGACAATATAGATGTAATGCTCTGCAAGATGCATGGCTACGAAACCATAACGCTGAAGGATGTTTGGGTAAAACACCTTAGGCCTACGGCTTATAAATATAAATCTCAAAAGGCAAAAAAACTGGGAGAATATTTTTACAATATTGGCTTAAGTTTCCCTTTAGCCATCATTTCTTCAGGCAAATCATCCTTCAAAAATAAATCTGTTTCAGAATTTTTTATCACCATGAAATCTTATCTTGGCCAAAAGCAACCAAGCATTTTAACCCCTAAAGAAATAGCATTCATCCGTCAATTGAGATGGAAGGAAATGTTTAATAAATTCATGAAATAATGACGATGAATTTAAAAATTTTTTTCCTGCTTTTGCCACTTTATTGCTGTTCACAAGTTTATAAAGACACTCTATATGGAAATCCAAAATACATTCATGAATATGTTGTTTTTTTAACCGAAAAGCAAAACCCTCAATTTTTGTACAATAGTGATTATGGGCATGAAGGCTTTCTTGGGAATGATTTTACAAAAAAGAAATTTAAGAATGTTTGGTTTAATAATGAATGGGTTTACTATATCAATTATGAAAAATTCATTACTTATAATAAAGGAAAAAAAACAATTAAAGAAAACTGGCTCTTAAAGGACAATTCCTTTTTAAGTGGTTTTTCTGAGAAATATGATAAAAGAAATCGTTTAATTGAAAAAGTTTTGGACTCTAATAATGTACATCATTTTAGAAAATTTGAAATTTCATATCAACTCTTTAATCCTAAAAGAATTGAAAAAATGATTTTGCCTTTATCTAAAAATGAAATTAGAAATGAATATTATTTTAATAAACACAAAAAAAATAAAGTTTCTCGTTTTTTAAATAACAAAAAAGGATTAGATAGCATTTTTATTTACGATGACAAAAAAAAGTTGATTGAGACCTCAGTTTTACATAAGTCAAAATGGAAATTAACAAAGGAGAATCATTTATGTTTTTGTCCAGATTCTTTGGGAGTGAAAGAAGTGGTTTATAAATTTTTTTATGATTCTCAAGATAATTTAATTGCCAAGGAAAATTATAAATTAGATGAAAACAATCATAATTATATAGTGAGTAAGGAGGAGATGGAATATGATGAAAATAATCTGTTAATTCTAAGAAAATTATATTCAAGAGAAAGAAAAAGTAATTCTAATGAATTTTCACTTATAAACCATTCACAAGAGATTTTTGAATATCAGGATAATAAACTTTATAAAAAAAGTTATTATTATAAGAGCAAATTACAGTCATGGACTGAATATTCTTATGAGGGAGATAATATTGTAACGGTTAAATATTTTGAAAATAATAATTTATCATTAATCACATTTAAGTATAAGTTTGATCATTACCAGAACTGGGTGGAAATTGTTAAAAATGTAAACAACAAAGATTTATATATATGGAAAAGAGATATCGAATATTATTAATTGCATTTTTTTTCTTCGGATTGAGTTTCGCACAAAAAAATGTGGACCTAATTATCTACAATGCGAAAATCTACACCATCAATCAAAATTTTGACAGAGCGGAAGCCATGGCTGTTTCCAAAGGGAAAATTGTTGCAATAGGTACAGATAATGATATTTTAAAGAAGTATACTTCTTCAAGAAAAATAAATATTAATCAGCAGCCTGTCTATCCAGGTTTTATTGATGCGCATTGTCATTTTACCGGGTATGCTACAGATCGCTGGAAAAGCAATTTGGTAGGTACCAAATCTTGGGAAGAGATTGTTTCTAAAATTCAGGAATACAGCAAAAACGCTCCAAAATTTTGGTTGTACGGAAGAGGTTGGGACCAGAACGATTGGGCGGTAAAAGAGTTTCCAAGCAAAGAAAAGCTGGATGAATTGTTTCCCAATAGACCTGTTTATCTTAAAAGGGTAGATGGTCACGCGGCTATTGCCAATCAGAAAGCTTTGGATTTGGCTAAAGTAACGGTTAAAAGCAAAGTTTTAGGCGGGGAAGTAGAAGTTAAAAACGGAAAATTAACCGGCATCCTAACAGATAATGCTATGGATTTGGTGGAAAAAGTGATTCCACCTTTGGAAGATGAAATGGCTATTAAATATTTTGATGAATTGCAGCTAGAATGTTTTGCTTATGGATTAACGAGCGTTCATGATTGTGGAATCTCTGAGCATACGCTTTCCCTTTTGGAAAAATCTCAACAGAAAAAAGCTTTGAAGATGAATGTTTTTGCCTTATTGGAGGACAATCCGGATTATTATCAAAAATGGATTAAAAAAGGAAGATATACCAACGGTAAAATTACTGTTGGCGGCTTCAAAGTATATGCAGATGGAGCCTTGGGAAGCAGAGGAGCTTGTCTTTTGAATGATTATCATGACAAACCTAACTGGAGAGGTTTTTTGAGAAGTGAGCCTTCTCATTTTCTAGATTTGGCTCAAAAACTGAAGAACAGCAATTTGCAAATGTGTACCCATGCCATTGGCGATTCTGCCAACCGCACTATCCTAAAAATTTATGCCGATGTTTTGGGAACTAAAAACGACAGACGATGGAGGATAGAACATGCCCAAATCGTGAATCCTGAAGATTTTCAGTATTTCGGGAAATACAGTGTGGTGCCTTCAGTACAGCCTACACATGCCACTTCGGATATGTATTGGGCAGAAGACAGACTGGATGCAGAACGTATGAAAACAGCCTATGCCTACCAAGATTTGCTGAAACAAAATGGATGGTTGCCTTTGGGAACCGATTTTCCGGTGGAAGATATCAGCACGTTCAAAACGTTTTTGGCTTCTGTAGCCAGAAAGGATGCTCAAAATTATCCTGAAAATGGCTTTCAAAAAGAAAATGCTTTAACCAGAGAACAAACCTTAAGAGGGATGACCATCTGGGCCGCAAAATCTGTATTTCAGGAGAACGAAAGGGGAAGTTTGGAAGTAGGTAAAAATGCAGATTTCATTATTTTGAACCAAGATTTGATGACAGTGGATGAAAAAGATATTTTAAAAACACAGGTTTTGGAAACATGGATTGATGGTAATAGAGTATGCTTTATTGTTGATAACATAATTGTGACAGATAAAAAAATAAAAAAACAAGGGTATTAATTGTTGAAAAAAATCGCCTACATAGAACTCGATACCCATGCGGAAATTACCCTGAATTTCATGGAATTGATAAAGGATTCCAAAGAATTTTCCGTGGATTATTTTTTCAGCGAAAAAATCCTTAGATTCTTCGGCTTCGCTCAGAATGACATTTTACCTGAAAATATCAAAAAAGTAACCCCCGAAAACATCATTCATCACTTGTCATTGATTACTTATGATTTGGTCATCATTGGCACCGTTCATCGTTATTTCAATGTCTTTGAAAAAATTGTTGAAAAGTACAATACGGCGGTGATTTGTCATAATTTGAATTTTGTCATAACCTCAAAATGGGATTTGTTGAAGTCTCTTTTTAAAGAAGATTTTAAGTACCGATTGAAACTTTTGCTGAAAGAAGGTCTGTTGAGAAAATCTGAAGTCTATCAAAAGGCAAAGCATTTGTTGGTTTTGGATGAGACGATGGCAAAGGACAAGTATAAAATTCTTCCCGTTTTTTATACCAAATTTTCCATTCAGCAAACCAACGAAGTATTGACGATAGTTATTCCTGGAGCGGTATCGCAGAAAAGAAGAGATTATGAAAGGGTTTTGAAGATGCTTCAGCGAACTCAGCATGACAATCTTGATATTGTTTTCCTTGGAAAAGCAAAGGGAAAGGAATTGGAGATGCTTCAAGATTTTGAAGAAAATATATCTGAAAACATTTCTATCAAATACTTCAAAGAAAAAATCCCACAAAGAGAGTTTGATGAGTATATGCAGATGGCAGATATTCTTTGGTGTCCTATTCAGTCCGAAACCGAATTTTTCAGCCAAAAAGAAGTTTACGGAATCTCCAAGATGAGTGGTAATATTGGTGATGCCATCAAGTATAGTAAAACAGCAGTGTTTCCAGAAACTTATCCATCGGTATATGATTTTATCATTCAGGAAAAGGGAAGTTTTCAAGAGTTTATTTCCCATAAAAAAACACCTGATTTTTCTGCCTTTTCTAAAGATAAGATTTTGGCAAACCTCGAAAAATCTTTAAACCAAATGACATCATGACGTTCTATCAATTTCTGGCGGAGGCTTCTCAATACATTGTTCCGAAAATTTATAAACAGCGTTTTTTCAAAAAGCAGAATCAACTGACTCGTGAAAATATTATCGAAAGAAAAGTAGAGCCAGAATTGCTTTGGCTGACTGAGTTTCTTCCCAAAGATGCTGTTTTTATGGATGTGGGTGCCAATGTAGGTCATTTTATTTATCAGTTAGAATATCATCTTTTCCCTCAAGACATCTATGCATTTGAACCCAATAAATCTCTGAACAGAAGATTAAAAAGGCTCTTTCCGAAAATCAACCTTTTTTCGGTGGCTTTGTCTGATGAAAATACAATTGCAGAATTCAAAATTCCTGTGTTGAAAGGAGAGCAGGTGAATTCTCGCGGGACACTTCAAACCAGTTTTAGGGAAGAGGATGAAGAAAAAACCATCATCCAAAAAGTAAAAGTGGTGAAACTGGATGATTTTGAACCGATTAAAAATCTTCAAAAATTAGATTTCATTAAAATAGATGTGGAAGGCAATGAAATGAAAACTCTAAGAGGGGCTAAAGAAACCATCTTGAAATTTAAGCCCACTTTAATGGTAGAGATGGAGCAACGTCATCATCCGGAAATGCTATGGGGATTGATTTCTGAAATTGAAAGTTGGGGCTATACTGCCCAATATTTGGATAGAACTTCTTTAACGCTGATTAACCTTTCTGAAGAGTTTGTTAATTCTCAAAATGCTATCTTTGTAAAGGATTATCAAAATTATATCAATAACATCATATTTACAGTAAAATCGTAAAACGAGAAAAGGCAAATTTGCATTTTTGCAATTCAGCAACTTAACAAAAAAGAATGAGTGTAGTAGCAAGGCAGAGTTTTAAATATTCCATTATTGGGTATCTTGGTTTTTTACTGGGGACTTTTTCGGCGGTATTTATTTTTCCATATGATATGGTTTTCTACGGAAAACTAAGATTTATTTTGCCTGTGGCACAAATGCTTATGCCTGTGGTGGTTTTCGGGTTGTCTTATTCTAGTGTTTATTTTTTCGGAAAGGCCCAAAAAGAAGGCAAACAGCAAAATTTGCTCAGCCTTTCTTTGTTAGGAGTTCTCGTTAATTTTTTAATCTTCGGCATTGGATTTTTTGCCTTTTTTTATTTGTTTCCTCAATTTCAAATGGATTTAAAATTGTGGAAAATGAAATGGCTAATCCTTCCTTTGGTTTTAGTGTTATCGCTTTCAGCTGTTTTTAATCGCTATATTTCTAACTTTAAAAGAATAGCTGTTCCTAATATTTTCGAAAACCTTTTTCCTAAAATGGCCAACCTTATGGCATTTTGTTTGTTTTTTTTCATAGGCTTTCCAGAAAAGGCTTCTTATGTGGTGTTTTTCAGTGTTTTTGTTTTGGGCTTATTGGGTTACATCTATTACAACAATAAAATTGAAAAGTTCTCTCCAGATTTTAATACCGATTTTATCAAGAAAAATCAACTTTGGAAAGAGATTCTTAACTATAGTTTCTATGGATTTTTAGGAAATTTAGGAAGTTTTTTGGCGCTCAATATTTCCAATTACATGATTGGCGAAAAACTCTCTTTCGAAGAAAATGGAATCTACAGCACCGTTTTTTCCGTAGTGCAACTCATCAGTATCCCTGCTATGGGACTCTATAATATCTCGGCACCCATTATTAGTAAGCATTTTGCAGAAAATACCATCAAAGAACTTGATGAATACTATAAGAAAACCTCTCTTAGTTTATTTTTTCTAGGCTTGGTATTGTTTTCGTGCATTGCAGTGGGATACCCTTACCTTACAGATTTTATGCCCAAAAGCGGAAAATCTCTTTTAGAGGCACAGCCACTGATCTGGGTTATTGGTTTTGCTTTGTTGTTCGAATTGGCAACGGGTTTCAACAGCCATATTATTTCTATGTCCAGATATTACCGTTTCAATATTTTTGTCATGCTTTTTTTAGCGGCATTAACTACCGGTCTCAATTTTTATTTTATCAATAATACCGAGTTGGGGATTTTGGGAATTGCCATTTCCTATGCGGTTTCATTAACCACATTTAACCTGCTGAAAATAGGCTTCAACTTCTTTATGTTCAAGGTTTCGCCTTTCACTATAGAAATGCTGTATAGTATTATTTTGGCTACTTTAGGCATTTCATTGGCTATTGTATTGCCAGATTTTAGCAGCAGTTTTGTCAATTTAGTCTTCAAACCAGCATTGGTTTTGGTTATTTTCTTTCTCGGAAATTATTTCATGAAGATTTATCCCCTAGAAAAATTCTTCAACAAAGAGTTCTTTAAGTCTGTTTTTAAATTTTAGGGCAATCCTTTTTCTGCCAAGGCTTTTTCCATTTCAAGAAAAAGTTGGGCTATCCATTGCAATCTTTTGATATTTTTCTTGTCCCAACAAAGGCTCTTCAAGAAAAATATAAAAAGGATTTTCATTTCTATCCCTATTGCGAAAAACATATACCATTTAACCACAATTGCTCCCAAAATTTCATAAAAAAAACGTAATTTTGTGTTTTAGAAAAAATTATGAGCAGTATAAGAGTTCACGACAAAAATTTTGTTCCTTACCTAAAACACGAAGAGTTACAGGAAATCATCAAAGACCTTGCCCTGAAAGTATATGAAGATTACAAAGACGAAACTCCTATTTTTGTAGGCGTTCTGAATGGGGTAATTATGTTTTTTTCAGATTTTTTAAAATATTATCCTGGCCAATGCGAGATAGCCTTTTTGCAGGTGAGTTCTTATGCAGGAACCAATTCTACTGGGATTGTCTATAAGAAGATGGATCTTACCAAAGACGTAGAAGGAAGACATATCGTCTTAATGGAAGATATAGTTGACACCGGAAATACTTTGGAAAGCCTTTTCGAATATTTCAAAAACACTCAACGCCCAAAATCTTTGAAAGTAGCTTCTCTTCTTATGAAGCCTGAAGTTTTTAAAAACAGATTCCCAATAGATTATGTAGCAAAGGAAATTCCTAACAAATTTGTCTTAGGATACGGTTTAGATTACGATGAACTGGGCAGAAATCTTCCAGATTTATATCAGTTGGAAGAAGGTAGAATCAATCATTAATAAGCTAATAAATCAAATCACAAATAAAATGATAAACATCGTTCTTTTTGGCCCTCCAGGAAGTGGAAAAGGCACACAAGCACAAAATTTAATCGAAAAATTCAACCTAAAACAGATTTCAACAGGAGATTTATTTCGTTATAACATCAAAAATGAAACAGCTCTTGGTACTCTTGCAAAATCTTATATGGACAAAGGCCAATTGGTGCCAGACCAAGTAACCATTGATATGTTGATTGACGAGGTCAAAAAACCTACGGATGCTGCAGGTTTTATTTTTGATGGCTTCCCGAGAACGGCTGCACAGACAGAGGCTTTGGAAAATATTGTGAAAGAAGTGCTAAATGATGAAATAGATGTTTGTCTTTCATTGGTGGTAGAAGATGAAATTTTGGTGCAAAGATTATTGAAGCGAGGGGAAACCAGCGGAAGAAGTGATGACAGCAACGAGGAGATCATTAGAGAAAGAATTAAAGAATATTATGCCAAAACTGCTGAAGTGGCAGAGTTGTATAAGCAACAAGGCAAATATGTAGAAATAAACGGTGTAGGAGAAATCTCTGAAATTTCTGAAAAACTATTCACCGAAGTAGAAAAAATTAAATAATAAATTGAAATTTTATTTCAAGTTTCAATATTAAATCAACTTAATGTCAAACTTTGTAGATTACGTTAAAATTCATTGTAAATCAGGACATGGAGGTGCAGGTTCTGCACACCTTCGTAGGGAAAAATACATCCCTAAAGGAGGCCCTGATGGAGGAGATGGAGGTAGAGGAGGCCATGTGATTATGAAAGGTAATGCGCAAGAATGGACATTATTACCATTAAGATATACCCGCCATGTGAAAGCAGAGCGTGGTGAAAATGGAGGTAAAAATCAGTTGACGGGTGCTTATGGTCAAGATGTATACATCAATGTGCCCATTGGTACTATTGCAAAAAATGAAGAAGGTGAAATAATTGGCGAAATCCTAGAAGACGGACAAGAAATCATCATCATGAAGGGCGGAATGGGAGGCTTGGGTAACGAGCATTTCAAATCTGCTACCAATCAGACCCCAAGGTATGCCCAACCGGGAATGCCGGGAGAAGAAGGGTATGTAGTTTTCGAGTTGAAAATCTTGGCAGATGTAGGTTTGGTAGGTTTTCCTAATGCAGGTAAATCTACACTTTTGGCTTCTGTTTCGGCGGCAAAACCTAAAATTGCGGATTATGCTTTTACTACCCTTACGCCTAATTTAGGAATTGTAGAATACAGAAACTTTAAGTCTTTTGTAATGGCAGACATCCCGGGAATTATAGAAGGTGCTGCCGAAGGAAAAGGTCTTGGACATAGATTCCTTAGACATATCGAAAGAAACTCTATCCTTTTATTTTTGATTCCATCAGATTCACCGAATCATCTTAAAGAATATAAAATTCTGATGAATGAGCTTCAAGAATACAATCCGGAATTGGTAGACAAAGACATTATCGTTTCCATATCTAAATCAGATTTATTGGATGATGAACTGAAAAAGGAAATCGCAGCAGAATTCCCAGATAAACTGAAACCACTTTTCTTTTCCGGAGTTACTCAAGAAGGACTAATGGAACTGAAAGACGTCATTTGGAAAAAATTACACGGATAAAATATAAAGCACTCTAAGAGTGCTTTTTTATTTAAAAGCCATTTAATTTCAAAAGACTATCTTTGCCTCATATTCGCGGCATTCTTTAGCCCAAAGTACTTAAAAATACTTTCCCAATTCTGCTTTTGCAGATATTCGCTTAAAAAATGTTGAAGCAGAATGCTTCTACCGCACACATTTTTAAAACATTAAAATTTGTTATTTACAGACTTAAAATTAATTAAGCCCATTTTGGATGCGCTTAAAAAAGAAGGGTATGAAAAACCTACCCCTATACAAGCACAGTCTATTCCTCATCTTTTAGAAGGAAAAGACCTTCTGGGAACCGCGCAAACTGGTACCGGAAAAACGGCAGCATTTGCCATCCCTATTTTGCAGAATTTAACTCAAAAAGAACAGAAAAACCGACATATAAAAGCGCTTATTCTTACCCCTACAAGAGAATTGGCCATACAGATTGATGACAGTTTTAAGGCTTATGGTAAATTTTTACCTCTTAAAACATTGGTGATTTTCGGTGGCGTAAAGCAAGGAGCCCAAGAACAAGCTCTTAGAAAAGGTGTAGATATATTGGTGGCAACACCAGGCAGATTGTTGGATTTTATCAATCAAGGTATTATTACCCTCAAAAATTTAGAAATTTTCGTGTTGGATGAAGCAGACCGTATGCTGGATATGGGTTTTGTGCATGATGTGAAAAGAGTAGTGAAACTACTGCCACCCAAAAGACAAACCCTTTTCTTTTCGGCGACTTTCCCAAGAGAAATTAACGATTTGGCCAATTCTATGTTGACCAATCCTGTTAAAGTAGAGGTGGCTCCCGTTTCATCTACAGCAGATACCATTCAGCAGTCTATTTATTTTGTAGACAAAGATGATAAACTAGATTTATTACAGCACATCCTTCAAGATAGAACTATGGACCAAGTTTTGGTTTTTGCCAGAACAAAACATGGAGCTGATAAAATTGCACGAAAGCTCCATAAAAGCAATATTTCGGCAGAGGCCATTCATGGAAATAAATCTCAAAATGCTAGACAAACTGCCCTAAATAATTTCAAAAATAAGAAAACAAGGGTTTTGGTAGCTACAGATATTGCGGCTAGAGGGATTGATATAGATGACTTGAAATATGTGATTAATTTTGAATTGTCTGATGTTTCTGAAACCTATGTACATAGAATTGGTAGAACAGGTAGAGCAGGAGCAGCAGGAACTTCTATTTCATTTGTAGATGGATTGGATTTGGTAAACCTTAGAAATACCCAAAAATTGATTGGAAAGAAAATTCCTGTGGTGAAAGACCATCCTTATCACCCAGAAAAATTGGTGGAGCAAAAAAGGGATTCTAACAATAAGCCTTTTGTACCAAAACCAAAACCTCAAAAGAAAGAGGATGTAGGTTATAAGAAACCTAAAAACAAAGGATTCTTTAGAAAGAAATAAAAATAGAAAAAGTCGGGTTAATGCCCGACTTTTTTATTGTTGATGCTTAAAATGTTCCAAAAATTCTTTTTGCGTTCTCACTTGTAATCTTATCTATTTCTTCAAAGTCTTTACCATACAAGTCAACCAATTTTCCGGCTACAAGGTCTAGGTAAGCGCTTTCATTTCTTTTGCCACGGTGTGGCACAGGAGCAAGGTAAGGTGAATCTGTTTCTAAAACAATTTTATCTAAAGGGATTTCATGCAAGAACTGGTCTATTTTACCATTTTTGAAGGTTACCACACCCCCAATTCCAAGCATGAAACCCAAATCTATGGCATGCTTTGCCTGTTCTAATGTTCCACTAAAACAATGAAAGATGCCTCTTAATTTTGGATGCTTTTTTCTTTCTAATACTTCAAATGTTTCTTCAAAACTTTCGCGGGTGTGGATGACGATGGGTAAATCTTTTTCAATGGCCCAATCAATCTGTTTTTCAAAGGCTTTGACCTGAATATCCAATGTGGTTTTATCCCAATATAAATCAATGCCAATTTCACCAATGGCGGGGAAGGCTCTTTGGTTAATATATTTTTCAACGATTTGAAGTTCTTTTTCCCAAGTTTCTGGTTTCACATAACAAGGATGAAGCCCCATCATGGCAAAAATTTGATTGGGATATGCGGTTTCTAATTCCAACATTTTTTCGTGAGACTCAGAGTCTATAGCAGGAAGATAGAATTCTGTAACGCCTTTGTCTAAGGCACGCTGAATCATTGCTGATCTGTCTTCATCAAATTCTTCTGCGTAGAGGTGGGTATGGGTATCTATCATTTTAATTGAAGTTTCATCATTAAATCGGTTTGTACATCTTCTCCTAAAACAAAATCATGTTTCCCAAAAACTTTAAATCCATTCTTTTCGTAAAAACGTAAAGCACGGTGGTTTTCTTCCCAAACGCCCAACCAAACGGAATCCATATTCTTTTCTTTACCAATTTGCAATGCCTTATCAAACAAAATTTGCCCCACCTTCATGCCATGAAATTCTTTCAGAACATAGATTCTTTCGATTTCATAGCCTTCTTCTACTTTTTCGGTTTGAGCATTAGCGAAATTCAATTTCAAATACCCCCAAATTTCACCCTCTTTTTCAGCAAAATAAAATTCAGAATCAGGGCTTTTCAATTCTTGTTGTAATTTTTCTATGCTCAAGCTTTCAGCTTCGTATTTCAGCATATCTTCCTCGGAGTTTACGTCTTCAAAAGTTTCGCGAAAGGTTTGTCTTGCGATTTTTTGAAGGTTTTCTATATCGGAAATATCAATTCTTCTTAGGGTAATGTTTTGCATGTTTTTTTGAATTGAAAAAGATTATTCCAGTTTGAATTTAACGGAAATTGCTGTTTCAAATTTTATTTTTTTAAATTCTATATCAATGGGCTGAAATTCATTTTTAAGTTTTGGTGCATAACCTTGTACCATTACTTGATCTATTGCTCCAATATTTGCATTATACATCATGTTTTCTTGGTCTGAAATAAAAATGGCATTTCCAATTTTTTGGTTGATGGCTTTTGCCATAATCAGTGCTTCTTTTTTAGCTTTTAAAATGGCTTTAGATTTTAGTTCAAGAATGATATTTTCTGCATTAGAATGTTCTGTTTTTATAAGACTTACGTTAGAAATATTAGCGTTTTCTAACTCAATAAGTACCCTGCCAGCGGTTTTGGCATCATAGACCACAAGATTATAGGATTTGGTTTTTATAACATCGGTTTCTTTTAAAAGATATTTTTTAAAATTACTGGCCTCGTCATTTAGAGTTAATTGTTTTTGGGTGTCTATTCCAATATTTTTTAGTTTTTGAGCCATTACATTCTCTAATTCTTCTACTGATTTTTTATCTTTTGTGTCTTTTTCAGAAATAATGATGTTTAGATAAATTCTATTGGGAGTTACCAAGGTATCTACTTTTGCAGATGTTTCCAAATATGGCTGGTCTATAAAGTTTTTTGTTTGTGAAAAAATGCTAGAAGCCATCAATACTGCGATAATAATAAATAGATTTTTCATAATAAATGTTTTTTGTTGTTTTAAATGATATTGTGAAAATTAAAATTTAAAAAATTTTATGGTTCACTTTTGTTTGTTGTATTTTTATTCTTTCCTGAATTTTTTCTAAAAAATCTTGATGTTTCGGAGATTTTTCATCATTCGGTTGGTGTTCTAAAGCGGTCTTGATTTTGAAGTTTTCAAAAATAAAATCCTTTACTTCATCAGAAAAATAAGCATTTCCAAATTTCTCCCAAATATACTGAATGGCTTGGTTGTTTGGATGAATTAAATCTTCTTTATAGAACCTGTAATCACGCAAATCGTCCATTACCATTTCATATACCGGAAGATAGTAGCAATTTTCATGCTGTCGCAAAATTTCATGTAGGGCACAAATGAGTTTTGACTTGCTGAGTTGGTTTTCCACCATGCCATCTTTGGTATGCCTTACTGGGGAAACCGTGAACAGAATCTGAACATCCTCTGCGCAGATATCTTTCAGGTTTTCTATGGTTTCTTGGATGGAATTTTGTAATTCTCCCTCCATTAAAAACCTCTTTTCAAAGTGCTTTTGAGGTATTTTGTGACAATTGGCTACCAACTGGTTTTTAGGCAAAAATTCATAAATAAAAGAAGTGCCATACGTAATCAGTACCCAATTGGTATTTCGTAAAAACTGATTTCCCTCTTCAATGTTTTGATTGATCTTCTCTAGTGTTTTGTGAGCATAATGGTTGTTGAAGGAGGAATGATGATTTAGCGAAATGTATTCTTCGTTAAAGACAATTAAATCTTCATTTTTATAGACTTTGCAATCATGAATATTTTTGAGGGCAACGTTAACGGAATAGGGATTAAACAGCGTGCCAAAAGGATTGCAAAGCGTCTGTAGTTGACCGTTTTTCAACAATTCAGACATTTCTGCAGCAAAGCAAGAACCGACAGAAAAAATTCGGTCGGTTACTTGTATTTTCTTTTCAGAAATTTCAATATGTACTTCTGTGCGAAACTTCATGATGAATTGCGAGTTACAGGTTTCGAGTTTGTACTTTTAACTTTTAACTTTTAACTTTTAACTTTTAACTTTGTACTTTATTACGATTCTCTTCTTAGCAGATAATTGGCCAACTCCATAAAAGGTCTTTTCTTTTCTTCGGGCTGATTGATTTGTTTCAAATAATCATGGCCTATTTCATTGTGTTTTTGGATTAATCTCAAAACCTTTTCATCAACTTTGGTTCTGCGGAAAATCTTTTCTACGCCATATATTTTGTCTACGTTTTCCGTTTTTTTAGAATACCAGAATTCCAGTTCTTTTCTCTCTGCATCGGTGGCATGTTCCATGGCAAGAAGATAAAGAATGGTTTTTTTGTTTTCATAAATATCACCTGCATGTTTTTTCCCGAACTGTTCTACATTGCCAAAAACATCTAAGTAATCATCTATTATTTGGAAAGCAATACCCATGTGTTTTCCGAAGTTATAAAGCAACTCTGCTTCTTCCTCTTTTGCCCCAGCAATTAAGGCGCCTATTTTGAAGGAAGCCGCACTCAATACGCCGGTTTTATTGGTAATCATTTCAATGTAATCGTCATAGGTTACATTTTCCATGGTTTCAAAATTTACATCCATTTGTTGTCCTTCACAAAGAACAGCTCCGGTTTGTGAAAAAATTTTGATACATTCTTTGAACAGACCATATTCTAAATCTTCAAAAAACTGATATGCTTTTATCAGCAATGCATCTCCGGAAAGAATACCAACATTAATCCCATGAAGAGTATGTATGGTAGGCTTGTTTCTTCTAAGAGGAGCCTCATCCATAATGTCATCATGGATTAAAGTAAAATTATGGAAAAATTCTATTGCTAATGCAGGTTTAAGAGCTTTTTCTAAGTTTCCTCCAAAAAGTTCTGTTGCCATCAAAACCATTATGGGTCTAAGTCTTTTGCCTCCATGAGAGATGATGTAGTTCATGGGTTCATAAAGTTCTGATGGTTTTTCAGTAAAAGTATGTTTTTGGATTGCTTTAGCAACAATTTCCTGATATCGGTCTAAAAATTCCATAATAATTTTTAATTTTTTTCAAAAATACGATTTATTAAAGATTTATAAAAAGAAAACTACCTGCAAAAAGCAAGTAGTTTTAATTATTTTATTTTATTTCTATTTAAATAAAATGTACTATTAGGTAACAAATTGCTGCAATAAGTGCACTTACAGGAATAGTAAGTATCCATGCCCAAAGAAGGCTGACGGTAATTCCCCATCTTACAGCAGATATTCTTTTTGTTAATCCTACACCGATAATAGAACCTGTAATGGTATGGGTGGTAGATACCGGAATACCGAAATGTTCAGTAATGAAAAGGGTAATGGCACCAGCAGTTTCTGCACTTACCCCTTCCAGAGGAGTAACTTTGGTAATTCTGGTTCCCATAGTTTTTACAATTTTCCATCCTCCACTCATGGTTCCTAAGCCCATAGCTAAAAATGAAGCAAGCGGTACCCAAATGTAATGAGTAGCAAAGAAATCAAATCTTGCTGAAGGCTCCATATTCATATAAACAGGGTCTTTTAATAGAACAACATGAAAATATATAATGGCAGCACCTATAATCCCCATAACTTTTTGTGAATCATTGGTGCCATGTCCTAAACTAAATAGAGCGGAAGAAACCAACTGAAGCTTTTTGAATAACCATTCAGATTTGTTAGGGTTCATTTTTTTGCAAAGATTTACAATGAGAATGGTGATGATAACCGAAATAACCATTCCTATAAATGGTGCCATAAAAATGAATAGAAAAATAGGAATTACAACATCAAATTTCACAACCTTGAGATGAAATAATTCTTTAAATGAAGCTATAATATTAGTGTATATACCAGCATCTGGGTTTGTAAGAGCTATTTCATGATAACTCACTACAAAAGCATGCATAAGTGCAGCGCCAATAAAACCTCCAATTAAAGTATGTGATGAAGATGACGGGATGCCAAACCACCAAGTCAATAAATTCCAGAAAATAGCGGCAACAAGGCCGGCAAGAATTACTTCAAGAGTGATGTAGTTTTCTGTAACAGTTTTGGCAACAGAATTACCAATTTTGAAGTGGCCCACTACATATGCTGCTAGAAAAAAAGCGGCAAAATTCCAAAAAGCGGCCCATAATACTGCCTGAAAAGGAGTTAAAACTTTGGTGGAAACGATGGTGGCGATAGAATTGGCAGCATCGTGAAAACCATTGATGAAATCAAATATTAAAGCTAACGCAATAATAATGATTAAAAGTATAGGAAAATCCATTCGAAAAATTATTTGGTTAATATATGGAATAGATTATGCGTACTTAATAACGATGTTTTCAATGGTATTGGCTACATCTTCAGCTTTATCTGTAACTGTTTCTAGATATTCTAGTACAGATTTTACTTTAATGATTCTAATAGGGTCATTGCTTTCAAAAACATCTACTATGCCTTGGCTCAATACATCATCAGCAATGTTTTCGTATGAGTTGATTTTAATACAAGATTCTTTTACCTCTCTTGGGTTTTTAAATTCTTTAAGATTTTTGATGGCATTTTGAATTTCCTGACAAGACTTATAAATCAATAAAGAAAATTCTGAATACTGTTTTACCTCAGGACTCTTATAAAGGTAGATGTATTTGGCAGAAGCAAAAATATAATCTGCAATATCATCTAAACCAGAGGTGAGATAATTGATGTCTTCTCTGTCAAAAGGAGTGATGAAATTTTCACCTAACTGAACAAATATTTCATGAGTGATATCGTCCATTTGATGTTCATAGTCACTCATTTTATTGAGTAAAGTTTCATCATTGATGTCGAAATCTTTTAATCCTTCGTGAAATTCTTTAGACATTTCTACAAGAATGTCTGCTACTTGTTCGAACAATACAAAGAAAATTTTGTCTTTTGGTTGAAATGCTCTGAAAATGTTTCCGATTCCCATTTTTTATGTTGTTTAATTTGTTGCAAATTTCTGAAAAAAAAATAGTGTAATAGGTATGGTTTTATTAAGTTTTATTAACATTAAGCTTAATCCGCCACGTTTAGGTGGTCCGCTTCTTTATTATGCTTGCTTAGGGTAAAATTAAACCCTAGATATAAGAAATGAAGATTTCTAACAGCAGGAGAAAGTTCTCTCTGCCATAAATACCCCAAATTGGCACTTACGTGATCAGAAAATACATAACCTAAGCCGCCAAAAACCCTGTTTCTTTTAAATAAATCATTGTGGGGGCCTACAAATAGTTCATCAAATGCATTCACATAAAATGTTTTGGGTTCCAGCTTTTGATGATTGAGCGGATAAGTGCCAGTAAGTCTATATCGGTACCTTTCGTCATTACTATTAAGGTCTTTTGCAGGATCATGAAAAAATCTTTTTTCTGCCCTTATTCTGTTATCTATTTTTAGTTTGTCAAGATTTATAGAATAGGTGTATTGAAGCCACATCCTGAACTCTTCTTTGGAAATAGTAGAGTTGGTGTAGTTTACATATCTTCCCAAACCTACAAATGCCTGATTGTGTTTATTGAAATTATAACCGCCACCTCCTTTTATTTCGTAATAATCGGGCTTGCTGAAATCCTCAATAGAACGTTCCTGCAATTCTGCATACAGCATCCAGTTTTTGTCCATATTGTAAGTAAGTGATATCATAGAGAAACCCGAAAGATGCTCATCATTATTCTGGGAATAAAGAAATGATGCAGAAAATATCAATATGAGCAGTGACTTTTTCAAGGTAGACTTTTTCATTTTGAACAAAGATAAAATTTACATTAATAATTAATATTAAGTTTATGTTAAGTTTAACTTTGCTTAACATAATATTTGTCATATGATAAAAAAAAACAGCGAGAATATCGCTGTTTTTTTATGGGTTTATTGGGTAGAGATTAATTGGCCACTTCGGCTCTCATCTCCTTTCCTTTAAATTTCATAGAAGGAAGACTGTTTAGTATTTCCTGTTTATAGTTTTTATCAACTTCAAAGAAGCTAAATTTATCCAGGATTTCTATATCGCCTATGTCAGCACGTTTTTTAGATTTTGCAGTTGCCTTGTTAATAATGTCTAGCATATCTGTTTTCTTCAGGCTGTCTCTTTTCCCAAGGTTAAAGAAAAAACGCGTCATGTTTTCGTTGTTTCTTCTCTTGTCACCACCGCCTCTTCTATCACGGTCGCGGCCTCTATCTCGGTCTCTTCCGCCATCTCTTCCTCTATCTCGGTCGCGGCCTCTTTCTCTTCTACTGCTAGGAACATCGCTTTCTTTAGAAAGTCTCATTTCCTGCAAGTCGTTTCTGTCTTTATAATAGAGTGCCAAATCTTTCAATTGGAATTGCAACAACTGATGCACCAATTCTTCTTTGGTAAAGTTAGACAAGTCTGGAATGAGTTTATCGTCAAATTCGAAGAAGTCTTCATGCTCGGTAAACAGTTTTTCGAAAACCCCTCCTACTTGAGATTTGATAATCTCTTTCCCTGTAGGGATTTTCTTTTCTGTCATTTCTATTTTGGTAGAAATTTTTATTTGCTTCAGTTTACGGGTTTCTTCCGGCTTTATCAAAGCCATAGAAATACCGTCTTTACCAGCTCTACCGGTTCTTCCGCTTCGGTGAACAAAAACTTCTGGATCATCCGGAAGAGAGTAATGGATAACGTGGGTTAATGAGTCCACATCCAATCCTCTTGCTGCAACGTCAGTAGCTACTAAGATATCCAGGTTTTTCAATCTGAATTTCTTCATTACCGTATCACGCTGTGCCTGAGAAAGGTCTCCATGCAAGGCGTCTGCAGCATAAGAGTTTTGCATTAAGAAATCTGCCACCTCTTGAGTTTCCATTCTCGTTCTACAGAAGATAATAGAATACTGGTTTGGGTTAGCGTCCAAAAGTCTTTTCAAAGCCTCTTTCTTTTGTCTGTAGCCTACCACGTAATATTCGTGAGCAATGTTTTTCTTCACTGCATTGATGCTTCCTACAGAAATTTTGTGAGGATTTGTTAAATAGTTTTTAGAGATACGTTCTACCTCCTTGTTCATCGTAGCAGAGAAAAGGAAAGTCTGTTTTTCTGATGGCGTCTCGCTTAAAATGGTTTCCAAATCGTCTTTGAAACCCATAGAAAGCATTTCGTCTGCCTCGTCTAAAACAAGCCAGTGTATCGCCGAAAAATCCAAAGCCTTTCTTCCGATCAAATCAATCACACGTCCCGGAGTTCCTACAATAATTTGTGGTTTCTCACGAAGCGAACGAATTTGTTCGGTAATGCTGCTTCCTCCGTAAACTGCGGTAGTTTTAACGTTGGGAAGGTATTTTGTATAATTCTTGATGTCTTTGGTAATCTGAAGGCAAAGTTCACGAGTAGGGCAAAGCACCAATAACTGGATTTTACGACTTGTGTCGTCTATCATATCCAGAATCGGAAGCGAAAATGCTGCTGTTTTGCCTGTTCCTGTTGCCGCAAGTGCGATGAGATCGCGAATATCCGAAAGGATAAAAGGAATAGTCTGTTTCTGGATTTCTGTCGGCTGTTCGTAGCCGAGTTCGCCAATAGCCTGAAGCAATTCAGGACTTAAATTGGATTCCGTAAATAAATTCATTTAAAGATCGTCTAATTATTATGAGTGCAAAGATACACTTTTTATTTTTAATAAAAATTATACTGAATTTTTGTGAATTTTTTAACGCGCCTTTTCCGGCTTTCCGTTGCAATCTTTTTCTTTTCCTCTTCTTTATCCCTTGCAAAGAAAAAGGATTTACACTGCAATCCGGGGCGGGAGGATTCGTATTAAGTTATGTTTCCTTCGGAATGACAAAACGTTGAAAATTTCTTAATTTTGAAAAAAATACATTTATATGCAATCTTCAACATTTGAATTTCTAAATAAACTATCCAAAAACAACAACCGAGATTGGTTTAATGAAAATAAAGGTCTTTACACAAATGCCCAGCAAGATGTGGTGGCTTTGATAACGGATTTGATAGAAGAAATGTCTGCCTTTGATGAAGAAATAGCCAAGTTGGATGCTAAAAAGTCTTTGTTTAGGATTTATAGAGATACCCGTTTTTCTAAGGATAAGTCGCCTTGTAAAACTAATTTTGGGGCTAGTTTAGGCATGGGAAAAGGCAGCCAAAAAGCGGGCTACTATCTGCATATAGAACCTGGGAAGTCTTTTTTGGCGGGCGGGGTTTATCAGCCGGAGTTTACTGTTCTCAAAGAAATCAGAAAAGAAATTTCTGCTTTTGGGGACGATTTTTTAGAAGTGTTAAACCATAAGGATTTCAAAAAGTATTTTGGAGAATTAGACCAAGGAGATAAACTGAAAAAGGTGCCGCAAGGTTTTGAAAAAGACGATAAAATGGCAGAATTTTTAAAACTGAAAAACTTTATTGTGGTTTATAATTTAAAAGATGAAGAACTGCTGGATCCAAAAGTAGCGAAGCATTTTGCCAAAATCTACAAAGCCATGAAGCCTTTAAATGATTTTCTAGATACCCCATTTAAATAAAAAAGTCAGAGTTCAACTCTGACTTTCTTTTTATTTAGATAATTCGTCTATAGTTTTCTGGATTTCCGGATCTTCCGGGAGAATCGCATAATATTTGGCAATGCCTCCTTTTTGATTGATGACCATATATCTCGGAATCCAGTTGAGGTCTATGTAATTGTTGAAAGCGTTTTTCCAACCTTCGCTGAACCAATAGTTTTCTTTGTTCTGCATTTCGTGTTTTTCAATGCCTTTTTTCCATGCGTCAAAATTTCTATCCAGAGATAGGAATACAAAATCTACTTTTGGGTTATTGGCTTCCAATTCTTTGGCCTTAGGCATCGCGTTAAGACAATCTCTACACCAACTTGCCCATAAGTCTAATACTAATATTTTGCCTTTGTGGTCTTTTAAGATTTTGGATAGGGTAACAGTTTTTCCATTGACATCTGTTACCTTTTGTGCCAATGCTTCTTTAGAGAATTTGGTTTTTAACACTTTTGGAACTTCCTGCGAAAAACACAGTAGGAAGCTTGTCATGAGAAGTGCGGTAAATAAATTTTTCATTTTTTATTAGATGGATTATAATTTCTCCAGCAAAACTACAGAAAAATTATTGTTGAGGGAAACTTTGCCGTCTATCACTTTCATGGACATTCCTGAATAAGCATCTCTTACTCGGGTTCCATTTTCAAAAATTCCGGATACGTTAACCACTTTATTCCCTAATGGTAAATCTAAACCGATTACCACTTTGTCATTGTTGAAAATTCTAGAAAACCAATAAGGAGAGTTGGAAATCATTTGGTGCTTTCCGGCGCCAACTGCTGGGTGGTTTCTTCTGAATTGCCCTAGTTTTTGCCAATGCTCCAATAATTTTTGAGTTTCAGGATTGTTTTTAATGTCATCCCAGTTCATGTTAGAGCGCAGGTTGGCGTCTCCTTCCGCACCCGGAACAATGAGTTTTCTGCCGGTTTCATCTCCATAATAGATTTGAGCAATACCAGGAGCCAAAAGCAGTTTGTTGGCAGATTCGTAAGTTTTTTTTCTTTCTTTGTCAAAAGGCCAACTGTCATCATGAGATGAGATGTAATTCATCACGGTATTCCCTTTCAAGTCATTTTGAAGGATTTTATTATAACTGCTAAAAAGTTCTTCATAAGATTTATTGGCATCACCTTTAAACTCAAAATTAATCATGGCATTAAATCCATTTTGGTAGTAGTTTACTTTTTTGTCTCCAAAGTCAAACCATCTCTTTTGAGCAATGCCATAACCATAGACTTCTGATACGGTAAAGAAAGGGGTGTTGTCTAAAACTTTTTTTGGATTCTTTAATTTATATTCTGCAAAGGCCTGGTTGCATACCTCTTTGAAGTCTTTCCATACATCTTCATTGGTATGTTTTGCCGTATCTACTCTGTAGCCATCAATTCCATATTTTAGAATATAATCTGCAAGCCACTTCATGATATAATATTTTGGAGCTCTTGGGTAATGGTTTTTTACAAAAAATACATTCAGTTCTGAAACTTCCTTTTCATAACGGCCTTCTTTTCTCCATTTGTCTTCTAAAATATGGGGCAATCCTACATCTTCATTACTTTCGGTTATAACATCTGGAAGATTGTCTACCAATGTACATGCAGTAGTGGTGATGTAGTTTTGATAAGTGCATTTTGGCGAAGTTCTTACCCATTTGTTGGGGTATTCTGGGTCAGCATAGGTTACAGGTCCTGTATGGTTGATAACGGCATCCAAAAGAATTCTAATACCTTGTTTATGAGCTTTTTCTACCATTTCTTTTAGGTCTGCTTCTGTACCAAAATTAGGGTCAAGGGCGGTCCAGTCTTTTGTCCAATATCCATGGAAGGCATAGGTGTTGCCAGTTCCTTCATTGGTAGCGCCATGGATCTGTTCTACCACTGGGGTAATCCAAATAGCATTAACGCCCAATTTGGTGAAATATCCTTCATCTAATTTTTGGATAATTCCACGGATATCGCCTCCTTCGAAACCTCTTAGTTTGGCTGTTTTTTCTGTTCTGTTAAAATTAACATCGTTGTTGGGATTGCCATTGTTGAAACGGTCTGTAACCGCAAAATAAAGGTTTGCTCCTTCCCAGTTAAATGATTCTTTAGAAGTATTTTGAACACTTGTGCAACTCGCTAAAAAGGCGAAAGCCGAAAGCAGAATTATTCTTTTCATATTCATAAAAATTAGTGGGGTAAATTTAATGATTATTCATAAAAAGCTGATGGAATTTGAAATTAAATTTCATGAATGTTAATTATGCTCACTTAATTTGCAGGAACAGTTTTTTACCTTTATCTTTGTGAAAATCTAATAAAAAATACAATCATTTATGTCAACTTACGTTGTTGTTGGTCTTCAATTCGGAGATGAGGGTAAAGGAAAAATTACCGATGTTCTTTCAGCAAAATCAGATTATGTAGTTCGTTTTCAGGGAGGTGACAATGCAGGTCATACCGTGTATGTGGGAGATGATAAATTTGTTTTGCACTTGCTTCCTTCCGGGGTTTTGCAGTGTAAGGGGAAATGTATCATTGCCAATGGCGTGGTGGTAAACCCTAAAGCTTTCCTTAAGGAAATTAAACAAATAGAAGACAAAGGCTACAGAACAGATCACGTATTCATCAGCAGAAGAGCACACGTCATTATGCCTTACCACATCATGCTGGATACCTACAGAGAAGAAGAACAGGGGGGGACTCAGATTGGAACCACCAAAAAAGGAATTGGACCATGTTATGAAGACAAGATTGCAAGAGTGGGAATCAGAATGATTGACCTTTTGAACCCAGAAGTTTTAAAAGAAAAAATCGAGAAAAATTTAAAAATAAAGAATAACCTTTTCGAAAAATATTTTGAAAAGCCGGCTATGAGTTTTGACGAAATCTATCATGAATTCTTAGAAATTGGTGAAAAACTGAAAGATAGAATTGTAGATACAGAATTAGAACTGAACGAGGCTATCAGAGATAATAAAAATATCCTTTTTGAAGGTGCACAGGCATTGATGTTGGATATTGATTTTGGAACTTATCCATATGTTACCTCTTCTTCACCTTCTACAGGTGGGGTATGTACGGGGGCTGGGGTTCCACCAACTTCATTACAAAACTTAATAGGGGTTTCTAAGGCTTATACCACAAGAGTGGGCCATGGTCCTTTCCCAACAGAGTTAGACAATGAATTAGGAGAGCATATCAGAAAGATTGGTCACGAATTTGGTGCTACAACCGGAAGACCAAGAAGAACAGGTTGGTTGGATTTGGTTTCTTTGAAGCATGCTTGTATGATTAACGGAATCAATAATTTGGTGATCACCAAATTGGATGTTCTTACCGGAATCGAAAAATTAAAAATAGCGACTCATTATAAAACAGAAGATGGTAAAATCATTGATTATTTTACTTCTTCTACCACTAAGTTATATCAATATGAAGCCATCTACGAAGAATTGGATGGATGGAATGAAGATATTACCAAAGCAAGAACTTTTGATGAGTTGCCTGAAAATGCTAAAAAATACATCGCCTTCATAGAAAATTACTTGGGCATTAATGTCTATTTGGTTTCTGTTGGTCCGGAAAGAAGTCAGAATATCATTAGAAAAGAACTTTTTTGATATAAGAAAAACATCTCAAAATGAAATTTTATAGAAAAAACGCATATTAATATGCGTTTTTTTTGTTTTTATAATTCGTAGAATCAGAAAATATTTTTTCGGGTTAATTTATTTATAATAGTTTATAAATGAAGTCAAAAAGGGACTTTGATGAAATTTCTCCTAAAATATTTTCATTAAAATCATCACATAATTTGATTTTCTTGAATTAAAAATAATTTTTTGGCAAGATTATTGAATTACTTTAATTACTTACTGCAAAAAGATAAGAAAACTATAATCTTAATAAAATTTTATTAACCTTTAAAGATTAGAACCCATGAACAAAAACTTCTTAACCCACGACGAACATAGAATGTTCAATGAAATTGTGTTTGAAAACAGAAACAAAGCCTATGGAGCCTATGTATTAAGAAATGAAGCAAATGTTATGCTTCAAAGAGCTTTTTTGATAGGTGTAGCCTTTTTTTCGGCAATAGTGATAGTGCCATTGGTAATTGCCAAATTAAAACCAACCCCTGTAATTATTGCTGATCATGGGCCATTTATTCTTAAGGATATTCAAGATGAAGTACCAATTGATAAGTCTCAACCACAGGTAATAAAACCAAAACCTACTGATCAACTAAAGACTCAAAGTTTGGATGCTCCTAATCCAACAAGAAAAGCGGTGGAAGATCAAACCATTAATCCTAAAGATAATGATGCTTTGATTTCTGATAGGGACCGAGTGGGTACACCAGTGGTTAATCAAAATCCAATTTTGGTTACACCGGGACCAGAAGTGCCCAAAACAGACGTAACTTCTAAAGCAGATCCTAATGCAATTGTAGCAAGTGTAGATGTAGAAGCTAATTTTACGGGTGGTATTGAAGCTTTCAGAAATAAGGTTTTGCAAAATTTTGATACAATGGTTGTCAACAATGATAGTGGCGAAATCATTAAAGGAACCATTACTTTTATTGTAGAAAAAGACGGCACTATTACCAATGTAAAAGCCAGTAGCCCAAATACTGATTTCAGCAGAGAGGCTGAGAAAACCATCAAAAATATCAAAGGAAAATGGATTCCTGCCAAATTAAAAGGCGAAGCCGTTCGTTCTTATTTTAGATTTCCTATTTCTATGCAGTTTGATTGATTCAATTTTTCACATACACATAAAATATAGTTATATATTTCTTGCAATTTGTTTTTAAATTATCCACAATTTTCTAAAAATTGTGGATAATTTTTTTGTGCTTTAAGCCATTAATTCACAATACTTTAATATTTTTGGCAGTTATTAACATTCAACAGAAGTGCAAATTATTGTATTTTTGAAAACTAATTCATTTTTATGGGAAAAATAATAGGTGTTGCCAATCAAAAAGGAGGTGTAGGTAAAACTACTACGGCTGTTAATCTTGCTGCTGCCTTAGGAGTTTTAGAGAAAAAGGTTTTGTTGATAGATGCAGATCCTCAGGCTAATGCAACCTCAGGTTTAGGGATAGAAGAAGTTAATTTTTCTACCTATAATCTATTAGAACATAGCGCAGATGTTAGAGATTGTATTCAGGCAACAAGTTCTCCAAATCTAGATTTAATACCATCTCATATAGACTTGGTGGCAGCGGAAATAGAATTGGTAGACAGAGACAAGCGTGAGTATATGCTCAAAAAAGCCTTAGAGCCTGTAAAAAATGAATACGACTACATCATTATAGACTGTGCTCCAAGTTTGGGGTTGATTACCGTAAATGCACTTACGGCTGCAGATTCGGTCATTATTCCTATTCAGTGCGAATATTTTGCATTAGAAGGTTTGGGCAAATTGCTGAATACAATTAAAAACGTTCAGAAAATACACAATTACGATTTAGATATAGAAGGCCTTCTACTTACCATGTTCGATTCTAGATTAAGGCTGTCTAATCAGGTGGTAGAGGAGGTGAATACCCATTTCCCGGAAATGGTTTTCGAAACCGTGATTTCTAGAAATGTGAGACTTTCTGAAGCACCAAGTTTTGGGGAAAGCATCCTGAAATATGATGCTGAATGCAAAGGAGCAGTTCAGTATATACAGTTGGCTGAAGAAGTATTGGTAAAAAACGAGAAATTACAGCAGGCATAATTTGTGAAAATTGATTTTTCCGATTCATTGGGAAATTCATTGCAATTATCAAATATAAAATATGAAAGACAAAAAACGAGCAATGGGACGTGGCTTAGGGGCTATTTTAAGTGCTGAAAGCAAAAGTTCTATTAACTCTGCTACAGATAATGGTGCAGAAAAATTGGTAGGAAACATGGTAGAAGTAGCACTGGAAGATATCTATCCCAATGCCACCCAACCCCGTACTTATTTTGATGAAACGGCTTTGCAGGAGTTGGCTCAGTCCATCAAAACTTTAGGCGTAATACAACCTATCACATTAAGAAAAGACGGAAGTAAATTCGAAATTATTTCCGGAGAAAGACGTTTCAGGGCCTCCAAATTGGCAGGTCTTAAAACGGTGCCGGCCTACATAAGATTGGTAAACGATCAGGAGTTGCTAGAAATGGCGTTGGTAGAAAACATTCAGCGTGAAGATTTAGATGCCATAGAAGTTGCCCTTACTTATCAGAGACTTTTAGAAGAAATTGGCCTTACGCAGGAAAACCTGAGTCAAAGAGTAGGAAAAGAAAGAAGTACCATTACCAATTCTATCCGTCTTCTAAGACTTAATCCTGCTGTACAGCAGGCCATCAGAACCGGTGAAATTTCTGCGGGACATGGCAGAGCCATTATCAGTTTAGAAAATGAGACTCTTCAACAACAGTTGTTCGAGAAGATTATCAATGAAAAATTGAATGTAAGGCAAGCTGAAAAAGCCGCTTCTGAACTAAAAAATCCTAAAAAAGAAGCTCTTAAAAAGGTTAAAGAATTGCCAAATCATCTTAGAAAAGTGCAGAAATCACTTGCGGATGTTCTAGATGTGGAGGTAGAAATAAAAACGGCTGCCAAAGGCAAAAAAGGAAAAATCATTTTAGACTTTAACAACGAAGAAGAATTGAACAAGATTCTTTCGCATTTCAATTAATGAGAACATTATTCTCCATCCTGTTTTTACTAAACTTCACCTTCTCTTTTTCGCAGGTAAAACCATCAGATAGCGTAAAGACAGAAAACCAAGTGGTAGAAGAGATAGAAAAAGCGAATGTGAAAATCACCCCCCAATACAATCCTACGAAAGCAGGGTTGTATTCTGCTGTTTTACCGGGGCTGGGACAGTTGTACAACAAAAAATACTGGAAAATGCCTATCGTTTGGGGAGCAGTTGGTACTGGCGTGGGCATTATCATATATAACGACAAACAGTACAAAAGATACAGAACGGCTTATATAGCAGAGCTCAACGGGCAGCCGCATGAGTTTTCGGATATTCCAGGGATAGATAAAGTAGTATTGGGCAATGTTCAGGATAGGGCAAAAAGGTATAGGGATTATGCCATTGCCATTACCGGCGTAATATATATTCTCAATATTGTAGATGCGGTGGTAGATGCCCATTTGTATGAGCAGAGAAAAGATCCGGATTTGGCTATAAAACCCACCGTTATTAATGATCAGATGGGCTTAGGATATCCCAAGGCAGGAATTTCTTTAACCTATAGATTTTAAAGAAAAAATTGGGCAGCAATTTCCCGCTTTCTGCTCATACTCCTCGCGCCAAAGCTTATTCCTGGCGAGCTGCGGGGTAACCGCTGCAATCGGGGCTGCAAAGAAGAAATAAAAACATCGGATATAATCCGAAACAAAAAAATAAAAATATGAAAATAGCATTAGTAGGATATGGTAAAATGGGCAAAATAATAGATGGTATTGCCACCAACAGAGGTCACGAAATTGTGGCAAGATTAAGCCAAACACCTACCAAAGAAACCCTTAATGATGCAGATGTGGTGATAGAATTTTCTCAGCCCGAAGTGGCCTTCAATAATATAAAGACTTGTCTTGAAAATAAAATTCCGGTAGTGTGTGGAACCACTGGTTGGTTAGAGAGAAAACCTGAAATCGAAAAAATTGCTTTAGATAACGATACCGCTTTTTTATATGGTTCTAATTTCAGTTTGGGGGTAAACCTTTTCTTTGCCCTTAATGAAAATTTGGCAAAACTGATGCATAAATTCAACAAGGATTATACGTGTCAGTTAGAAGAGATTCACCATGTGCACAAGAAAGACGCTCCAAGTGGTACGGCGATTTCTGTGGCAGAAGGTATTATCAAAAATTCAGATTTTACTTCTTGGAAACTAGATGAAACCCAAGGGGCAGAATTGGGCATCAATGCCATCAGAGAAGATGAAGTGCCTGGTACGCATAGCGTATATTACCGTTCAGAAGTAGATGAAATCGAAATAAAACATACAGCCTTCAGCAGAAACGGTTTTGCTTTGGGTGCTGTAATTGCCGCAGAATGGCTTCCGGATAAAAAAGGAAACTTCGGGATGAAAGAAGTTTTAGGACTTTAATTGTAACAATTTTTTAAATTCATTACTAATTCACTATTACTTATATAAAATGGATTACATTATACAATATTCTGTCTATGTGCTGATTTTATCAGCATTATTAGGCCTTTCTACAATTAAGTTGTATCAGAAGATGGGCTATAAAGGTTGGGAAGCATTTGTACCTTTTTACAATTATTACATCATCCTGAAAGAGGTAGGTGAGCCAAAATGGTGGGTGATTTTTGTTTATATTCCTATCGTTGGGCCTATTATGATGACGGTTTTTCATCTTTTTTTAATGAAAAAATTCGGAAGAACTACCTTTTTAGAGCAATTGCTTACTGCTATTCTTCCTTTCTTTTATTTGGCCTATACTTCCTATTTTCAACCCAATAAAGTAGACCGTTTTGCTGTAGATGATCCTAAAGCCAAAAAAGAAACTTTTTTAGGATCTATTACCTTTGCTGTAGTATTTGCAACTATGGTTCATGCTTTTGTAACGCAGCCTTTTGCTATTCCTACGGGTTCTATGGAGCGTACCCTTTTGGTGGGCGATTTTCTTTTTGTTAACAAATGGAGTTATGGTTACAGAATGCCGATGAGACCTGTAGCTTTGCCTTTCTTGCAGGGGACCATTATGGATACAGGAGAAAAAGGAAACCCGAAAGATGATCCAAAATCTTATGTGGATGCTATTAAATTGCCTTACTTAAGAATAGGAGAGTTCAAAAAGCCGAAGAAAAACGATATCGTGGTGTTTAACTATCCTGGAGATTCTGTCCATACGGCTATTGATAGAAAAGATCCTTATGTAAAACGCTGTGTGGCAGTAGGAGGCGATGTGGTAGAAATGAGAGCGGGAAGGCTTTTTGTCAATGGACAACCCGAAAAATTAATGGGAGATGCAGAGGTGCAGCATTCTTATATTGTTTATACCAGATCAGAAATAGACATCAATTATCTTTGGAAAAACTTGGCATATTTGCCGATTGATGACGAAGGCAATACGGAAGACGGGTTGCATTATTATCAGTTTCAGGGATTGACAGATGATTTGTTGGCGCAAATAAAACAAATTCCAGAGTTTGTAAAAGCTGAAGAAGTTTTAGCTAAAAAAGGGGAAGGTTCTATTTCTTACTTTCCTGTAAAAGATGAAAATGGTAACTATGTAAATGATGGTACTGGACACGCTTTAAGATCTAAAAAACTAGATATTTCGCAATCAATTTTTCCAGTCAATAAGCCATGGAACCAAGATTGGTATGGGCCATTAACCATCCCGAAAAAAGGAGATGTCATTACCCTAACCCAAGATAATCTTCCCGAATACAAAAAACTGATTACAGAATATGAAGGGAACATCTTGGAGTATAAAGGTGGAAAATTCTATATAAACGGACAGCAAACCGATAAATATACCATAAAGCAAGACTATTACTTCATGATGGGAGACAATAGGGATGCATCATTGGATGCCCGTTTCTTCGGATTTGTTCCGGAGACCAACATTGTAGGTTCACCTATGTTTACATGGCTCAGCCTTCAGGGAACGTTTGATGAAGGACCTAAGAAAATCCGTTGGGAAAGAATGTTCAAAGCTACTAATACTGGAGAAAAAAATAAGACTTCTTACTGGTGGATTGCAGCTATTCTTTTAATCCTATTTTTTGGATGGGAATATTTTGTGACTTTTTTCAAAAAGAAAAAAGAAGAAGATTAGTTTTAAAATAAATGAAAAATATGCCCTGTCAAAGATAAATCTTGGCAGGGTTTTTTATTGGATGATGCGATTAATCATCTGTTTTTTTTACCTTTGAAAACTTAATGAATTCTATGAAAGTATTACTCCCAATATTTTATTTGCCACCTATTTCATGGTTTGCAGAATTTTTAAATGATGAAAATGAAGTGGTTTTGGAACATTTCGAAAATTTTCCAAAACAGACTTTCAGAAGCCGAACCAATATTTTTGGGGCAAACGGAAAACTACCGCTCATTTTGCCTATACATCACAATGGAAATCGAGCAATGAAGGACATTGAAATTTCTTATGCCGAAGATTGGCAGAAACTGCACTGGAAATCAATCAAAATTGCCTATCAGAGTTCTCCGTATTTTGAATATTATGAGAGTAAATTACAACAGATTTTTGCTGTTCAGCCAAAGTCTTTGATCGAGTTTAGTATCAATGCTGTAAAGGTTATTTTAAGTATTTTGAAAGTTGAAAAAGAATTTACCCTGAGTAGCGAATATGATAAATCTCCAGAAATGAAAGATCTAAGAAGTTCATTTTCTGCCAAAAAGGAATCAGAATATTCTTTGCCAGAGTACTATCAGACTTTTAGTGATAAATTGGGCTTTCTTCCTGATTTATCGATCATAGACCTTTTGTGTAACATTGGCCCAGAATCTGTTACCTATATCAAGAATATTAAAAAGTAAAATTCACATACAATGAAAAGAATATTAATAACAATTGCTTTTTTATTAGGAGTAAACTTCGGTTTTTCACAGGAGACAAAGACTGATGATAAGGATTTGATGACTTGGTATCATAAAGATTTTAGCACGACAAAAATTTATGGTATCAATACTCAAAATGCCTATAAATTTTTAGAATCCAAAGGACTGAAGCCCAAAACTGTGGTAGTAGGGGTTATAGATAGCGGGGTAGAGGTAGATCATCCAGGTCTTATCAAAAATATCTGGACAAACCCTAATGAAGTTCCCAATAACGGAAAAGATGACGATAATAATGGCTATATAGATGATATCCACGGCTGGAATTTCATTGGTGGTAAAACTGGCGATGTAGAGGTGGATAATCTTGAAGTAACAAGAACTGTAAAAAAATATCAGAGTCTATTTGAAGGGGCAAACTCTGCTGAAAATAAAGCAAATCAAGCTAAAATGCCAAATGAATTCGCTATTTATCTTAAGGCAAAAGAAATGTTTAATCAAAAAAGCATTGAAGCCAAGCAAGGATATATGCAGTTTTCGGAGTTTTCGAAGGCATTGCCAAGTATAGTTGCTACCCTGAAGGGAAAAACGCTTACCAAAGAAAATCTAGCATCTATTACCCCTTCTACACAAGAAGATAGAAGAAATTTGTCAATTTTGTCTCAGGTTGTAGCAGATCCATCCATGCTAGGAAAATCTCCTGAAGAAGTTCAGAAATTTTTAGAAAAAGAAGTGAAATCTGCTTTAGACTATTATGAGCCACAGGCTACCAAACAGTATAATTTGGAATATGCTGCGCGTTATATTGTAGGGGATGATTATGATAATTTGGATGAAAAATATTACGGAAATAATCATTATGAGGGACCAAAAGCGATGCATGGAACTCATGTGTCAGGAATTATCGCCGGGTATCCTCAGGGAAAAGAAATTCAATATGGGGTGGCTTACAAAGTGGCTAAAATAATGACGGTAAGAGCTGTTCCTGATGGTGATGAGCGAGATAAAGATGTAGCAAATGCTATAAGGTTTGCTGTAGATAATGGGGCAAAAATAATCAATATGAGTTTTGGTAAACCATTTTCGCCAAATAAGGAAAAGGTTTGGGAGGCATTCCAATACGCACAGGATAAAGGAGTTCTTTTGGTGCATGCTGCTGGTAATGATAATAATAACCTTGAAGAAGAAGAAAATTTCCCTACCAATTTTAAATCACAAAAAGATGCAACACCATTTATTAATAACTTAATAACGGTAGGGGCAAGTACCAATAACCCAGAATTTTTAAGAGCAGAATTTTCTAATTATAGCGGAAGGATGGTAGATGTTTTTGCTCCTGGGGACAAAATCTATTCCACCGTTACAGACAACAAATATGAATATGAGCAAGGAACTTCTATGGCTTCGCCTGTTGTAGCTGGTGCTTCGGCAGTATTATTGGCATATATGCCAAATTTGAAGCCAGATCAGATTATTGAGACATTTGTTAAAACCGCAAATGTATCTGATGTAAATGCTATGCTGAAATCAAATACCAACAATAGGTTTGATCTGATTTCAAAAAGTGGTGGTGTAATAGATCTTTATAAAGCTGCAAAGTATGCCTATGAAAAATATTACATGCCAACTGCCGCTCCAAAAACAACTCCGAAAACAACAATTAAAAAATTAAAATAAAAATTATATTTTAAATTCTTTTAACAAAAGCCCTTTTTAACAAAAAGGGCTTTTGTTTTGAATCTGTTTTTGGCATGATTTTTACAGTCTTTTATCGGTATTATAAATAAAATAAGATGAAAAATTTACTAATCACAGCGATGGCATGGATGTTTATTTTGGTTTCCTGTACATCAGCAAATCAAAAAATGAAAGCAAATGCCGAAGACCTTAAGTTTAAAGGAGACTGGGAGATTACCAATGTTACTTACGAAAAGGGGTATAAAGTTAAATCATTTGATGAAGCTGATGCTCAGTGTTTTATCGGTAGCCATTGGAGGCTAATTTCCAATAATAACTCAGGGGCCTATACTATTAATGGAGGAGGTAATTGTCCCTCTCTTACGCAGCCTATAAAATTTGAAGTAACAAAAAACAATGAATTTAAATTCAAAAAACTTTTATCTAATGTAAAAGCTAAAAACATTACCAGTGGTTATATTTTACAGGTGGAGAGGCAAGACGCAGATCATTTTACTTTGGTTCAAGATGTTGAGTTTGAAGGAAAAACATTGAAAGTATATTATAAATTTGCAAGAACGGGTATGCAACAATAATTATTAATTAAATTTAGCAATCATTTCTTAATAATTTGAAGTCAAAAGAGTAGGAGATCGCTATTTATTATAACAAAAGAAATATAAATCTACACATGAAACTAATTAACAAAAAAAGTATTTTGGCATTAATGCTATCTACAACATTGGTGTTTACCGGTTGTGATGCTGTGAAGAATGCAAATAACACCCAAAAAGGGGCAGTGATAGGAACAACAGCAGGTGCTGTAATTGGAGGTATTTTAGGAAATAATCTTGGCAAAGGCAAAAATGCTGCACTAGGTGCAGTATTGGGAGGTGTAGTAGGAGGCGTAGCTGGTGGTGTCATTGGCAATAAAATGGATAAGCAAGCTAAAGAAATTAAACAAGCTTTGCCAGGTGCTGAGGTAGAAAGAGTAGGAGAAGGTATTAAAATAACGTTAGGAGAAAACACTATAAATTTTGATTTCAATTCGTCTAATCTTACTCCTTTAGCGAAAAATAATCTTAATAAATTATCAGATGTTTTGGCTAGTAATCCTGATACCAATATTAATGTTTATGGGTATACAGACAGTAAAGGAACTGATGAATATAACTTGTCTTTATCCCAAAGAAGAGCAGAATCGGTAATCAGCTATCTGGTTTCCAGGGGTATTGCAAAATCTAGACTCTATGCTATGGGAATGGGAGAAAAAGACCCTGTTGCCAGCAATGATTCCGATGCAGGAAGAGCACAAAACCGAAGGGTAGAATTCGCTATTTCAGCCAACGAAAAAATGGTGAAAGAAGCTCAAGAACAAGCTAAAAATTAATATTTAATAATCACTTTAATAAAAATTCGCCTTGCCTGTCAAAGCGAATTTTTATTTATTTATTCTTAAATTTGTAATGAATTTAAAAAAATTGATGAATAAATACTTAAAATTAATACGCGTAGAGCAATGGATTAAAAATCTTTTTGTTTTTATACCATTGTTTTTCTCAGGAAATATAACTCATTTAGGACTTCTCAACAAAAGCATTTTTGCATTTATCATCTTCTCTTTAACAGCAAGTTCTATTTACATCATCAATGATTACAAAGATATAGAATCAGACAGTAAACATCCTGTAAAATGTAAAAGACCCTTGGCAAGTGGTGCTATTTCCAAAGTCAATGCCATTATTTTATTTTTTATATTAATTATCACAGTGGTTTTATTGATTGTCTTAGGACAAGATTATTTTGATAGACAATTTTTTAAATTTTCAATTATCATCGCTTCTTATTTTTTGATGAATCTTGCCTATACCATGCATCTTAAGCATGTTGCCATAGTAGACGTTTTTATTATTTCTATTGGTTTTGTACTAAGGGTATTGGCAGGAGGATATGCCACAGGAATCGTTACATCCCAATGGGCAATCTTATTAACCTTCGTATTGGCAATGGTATTGGCAATAGGCAAAAGAAGAGGCGAACTCATTAATGCAGAAATTTCAGGAAAAACAAGAAAAGCATTAGATGGTTACAACGTTCAGTTTGCAGATATCGTGCTTTCAATTTCTATTACTTTGGCCATTATTTGTTATTTGATGTTTACATTAACACCGGAAGTACAAGAGAGATTTGGAAAAAAAGTTTTTTATACTGTTCTTTTCGTAGTTTTTGCATTCCTGAGATATTTACAACAAACATTAGTATATAATAGGACAGAATCGCCTACCAAAATCGTTTATAAAGACAAATATGTACAAATCACTTTATTCTTTTGGTTGACGGCTTTCCTGTTGTTAATTTATTATAAATGATGAAAACAAATTTTGAAAAAAAAGTTACCAATTGGGGAAATTATCCCTTAGTGAAGAAAAAAATTGTAGCAGAAGAAGATTATGGCAAGATAAGAGAGTTCCTTAAAAACCATAATGAAGTTATTGCAAGAGGGAATGGTAGATGTTATGGCGATGCAGCATTGGGTGAGGCTATTTTTTCTACCAAAAAACTCAATAAATTTATCAGTTTTGATAGAATAAACGGCGTTCTGGAATGTGAATCCGGGGTTTTGCTTTCTGAAATTTTAGAGGTAATACTTCCACAGGGATATTTTTTGGCGGTTACTCCCGGTACCAAGTTTGTCACTTTAGGAGGAGCTATAGCCTCCAATATTCATGGAAAAAACCATCATGCAGAAGGTAATTTCTCAGAATGTGTTCTGGAGTTTAATATCATGATTGAAAATGGAGAGATACTTACATGCTCCAGAGAAGAAAATACAGACAAATTTTGGTCTACAATGGGAGGGATGGGGCTCACAGGCATTATTCTTTCGGCCAAAATAAAACTTAGAAACATAGAAACAGCTTATATTCGGCAAGAGTCTATAAAAGCAGATAATTTGGATGAAATATTTCATTTATTTGAAGAATCAGAAGATTGGACATATACCGTGGCATGGATAGATTGCCTTCAAAAAGGAAAAAATATTGGGAGAAGTATTCTTTTGCGTGGCGAATTTGCATTAAGAGCTGAGCTTACAGGAAAAGTTGCCGAAAATCCTTTAAGGATAAAAAAGAAGATTAATCCTACTATTCCTTTTTATTTTCCGGGATTTGTACTGAATAGCCTAAGCATAAAAGCCTTTAATTTTTTATATTTTAATAAACAAAGAAAGAAAAACCAACAAAAAATGGTTGATTACGAGACTTTCTTTTATCCTTTGGATTTTATTAACAATTGGAATAAAATATATGGCAAAGGAGGCTTTATCCAGTATCAAATGGTAATTCCTAAAGATAAAGGAAAAGAGGGTATGAGTAAAATTCTGGAAACCATTGGTAGAAGTGGACAGGGGTCTTTTTTGGCGGTGTTGAAGCTTTTTGGTAAAAATAATCCGGAGGCTTATAATTCTTTTCCATTTGAAGGATATACTTTGGCATTAGACTTTAAGGTCAACCGTCAGTTGGTTCAGTTGGTGTCTAATTTAGATAAAATTGTAGAAGAGTTTGGCGGTAGAATTTATCGTACCAAAGACAGCATGAGCAAATCATCGCTTACCAATTATCTTAAAAATACTGAAAGCTCTAAGTTTGTTTCTCTTCAAAGCAAGAGGATAGCAAGGGGCAGTTAGAAGCACAAAGTAAAACCATTCAATACTCATTACTTAGAAAAAAAACATGATAGTTCTCGGTTCCACATCAGAAGTTGCACAAGCGTTTGTAGAAAAGGCATTGGCTTCTGGTGAAAAATTTTCAAAATTGTTTTTGCTTACTTCCAACAAAGAATCTGCAGAACGATTTGCAAAGCATATAGATGTTAAATACCTTCAACCATCTGAGGTTATTGAATTGGATGTTACAAAAGATGTCAATTATGGCATTTTAGAAAATATTAATTCTGATCTTTTGTTTTGTGCTACGGGATTTTTAGGAAAAGGTACAGAAGAGGCCTTGTTTGACAATGCCAATACCGAGAAGATTATTGAAGTCAATTATTCTAAATTGGTGCCTGTAATCAATTATTTTGCCCAAAAAATGGAAAGCAAAAGAACAGGAACCATCATTGCACTATCTTCTGTGGCTGGTGACAGGGGCAGACAGAGTAATTTTATTTATGGCAGTGCCAAAGCAGGTTTTACAGCTTATTTAAGTGGCTTAAGGAATTACCTTTATTCCAAAAAAGTACATGTAATGACTGTAAAACCCGGTTTTATGGAGACTAAAATGACAGAAGGTTTGCCATTGAATCCTAAACTTACCGCCACGCCAAAACAGGCAGCAGAATGCATCTATAATGCTTATAAAAAAGAAAAAAATGTAGTTTATGTTTTGCCGGTTTGGAGATATATTATGCTCATCATCAAACATATTCCAGAGTTTGTATTTAAAAAACTCAAGCTTTAATTTTATGTTGCTATAGCCATCAGTCTTTTGACTTCTGATTTCATGAAAAAGATATATTTATTTGATTTTGACGGAACCATCACCTACAAAGACACCATGTTTATGTTTTTGAAGTTTTATAATACTCAAAAATATTTCTGGGGATATCTGAAACATATTCCGCTTTTTGTTTTGGTAAAGCTTCATTTGGCCAATACAGAAAAAGTAAAAAAAAGTTTCATTGCTTCTGTTTTAAAAGGACAAAGAGAAGAAACAATTGCTGATAAATCTCAAGAATTTTTTGATAAGTATTATCCAGGCGCTATTCGGGAAAACGCTTTGGAATTTATCAATAAAATAGACCGCCAAAACGTTGATAGTTATTTAATTACAGCTTCATTGGACATATGGGTGAAACCTTTCGCGGAAAAATTGGGCATGAAATTAATTGCCACAGAAGCAAGATTTGATAATGGGGTTTATACTGGTCATTTCAAAACCAGAAACAACAACGGTTCTGAAAAAGCAAAACGGATAAAGAAAGAAATAGAAAATAAAAAATTCGACAAGATCATTGCCTTTGGGGATACTTCGGGAGATAAACCTATGCTTACACTAGCTCATGAAGCCCATTACAGATTTTTTCATTAATTTTGCCTTTTTAAAATAAGCCTCAAAAATTACTGTTTTTGAGGTGATTTTCATAAAAATCATATGAATAAAGTATATTTAGATAATGCCGCCACTACTCCCTTAATAGATGAGGTAATTGATGCCATGTTGGTAATTATGAAAAATCATTATGGCAATCCTTCATCCACTCATAGTTTGGGACAAGAAGCCAAAGCCATTTTAGAAGGGACTCGTCGTAAAATTGCTAACGAGTTACATGTTACCCCAGCAGAAATAATCTTTACGTCTTGCGGTACAGAAGCCAATAACCTTATTTTAAAATCTGCTGTGGAAGATCTTAAAATAGAAAGAATTATCACTACTAGATTAGAGCACAAATGTGTGGCAGAGTCGGTAGAAAGCCTTCATGCTTCCAAAAAGATAGAAGCAGTATATCTAAAGGTAAACGATAAAGGTGATGTAGATGTACAAGAACTGGAACAGTTGCTGAAATCTTCAGATAAAAAAACATTGGTGTCACTAATGCATGCCAATAACGAGATTGGAAATCTTCTTGATATTGAAAAAGTTGCTAAAATTTGTAAAGAAAATGATGCCTTTTTTCATTCAGATACAGTACAGACGGTAGCTCATGTGCCCTTGGATTTTTCAAAAATCCCTATTGATTTTGCCAGTTGCAGTGCCCACAAGTTTCACGGGCCAAAAGGGGCGGGTTTTGCTTTTATCAGAAAATCGGCTCATATTAAAGCACAAATTCATGGCGGAACGCAGGAAAGAAATTTAAGAGCCGGAACTGAAAATGTGGTAGGTATAGCTGGTTTGGGCAAAGCATTTGAAATTTCTGTAGAAAATATGGCGAAATTTTCAAACCATATTCAAGGAATTAAAGATTATGCCATAGCACAACTTACGGAGAGAATTCCGGGGATATTGTTCAATGGAAGAAGTACAGAAAAAGATAAAAGCCTGTATACGGTTTTAAGTGTTTCTTTGCCATCTAAAAACCCTCTGATAGGTTTACAGCTAGATATGAAAGGTATTGCCGTTTCTCAGGGAAGTGCTTGTAGTTCTGGTGCTGCAAAACCATCATCGGTATTGTCTGAAATTTTATCCGAAGAAACCCAACAGAATACCACGCCACTTAGAGTTTCTTTTTCACATCAGACAACAAAATCTGATATAGATCAATTGGTAAATGCTTTGGTGGAAATTTTAGCATTATAGAAAATGATAATTTCGGGAATAGATGATAATATTATTAATTAAATAATAAAATTGTAAATTTGTCCCTGAAATATTAATAAACAAATTACAATTAAAATAATTTTAAAATTATGGCAGTAGAATTAACAGACAGCAATTTTCAAGAATTGGTTTTGAATTCAGATAAACCGGTTTTGGTAGATTTTTGGGCAGCTTGGTGTGGACCATGTAGAATGTTGGGACCAATTGTAGAAGAGCTTCACAATGATTATGAAGGTAAAGCTGTTGTAGGTAAAGTAGATGTAGACAACAATCAGCAGATTTCTATGGAATATGGCATTAGAAATATCCCTACCGTACTGATCTTCAAAAACGGAGAAGTGGTAGATAAATTTGTAGGAGTAGCGCCTAAAGCCTCTATAGCTGAGAAATTAGATGTTTATTTATAAAAATAAAATATATTGAGAATGAGTGCTTTCCAGAAAGGGAAGCATTTTTTTTGAAAAAACATTTGTAGAATTCAATAAAAATTGTAATTTTGCCCTCACGAAAAAAGAGCAATGTTCTTTCTTTAAAGATCCGGTAGTTCAGTTGGTTAGAATGCCGCCCTGTCACGGCGGAGGTCGCGGGTTCGAGTCCCGTCCGGATCGCAAAAAAACCCTTCAAGTATTTGAAGGGTTTTTTGTTTTTGAAAAATTAATGTTTATTTAAAAATAGGGGCAGTATCTTTTTCAATAAATATATATCGGTCTTTTATCATTTTTTGCATCATTTTCTTTTTTTGATTTAATTCCTCAATTGATTGAATTTCTCTATCTTTTAAACTAACCTTATTTCCATTTTTCATACTTTCCAAAATATTTCTTAAGGGGTTATCATACAGGTCAATTATATATTTATTGAAATTTTCAGTTGTAATCTTAATTGGTTTTTTATCATAATGGTTTTCTAAAAAATTCTCAGTTTCATATGTGATTTTTAGCTTTTTATTTTTGATTAAACTGTATGAAAAATCGTTATTGTCATCGGTAAGTATAAAGATCAATCCAGGTAATCCCCGGAATTTATAAGGCCCTTCAGATATTTCTATTTCTTTGGAAAACCATGCGGTCCATTTTCTACCACCAAAAATTGTTGTAGCTTTTTGTAATATATAACCATTGTAGTTTTTGGTGATGGGGTATAATCTCCATTTCATTTCATCCGTAGAATTAATAATAAAATACTCAAAAAAATCTCTGTACCAACTATTGTTGTAAGTATTTGGTTTTCTAATAATTAATTGATCGGTTTTTGTATTGGTTCTAGAAATAAACCCACCTGCATTATTTTTGTTTATAGAATCATAGTCAAGTAAATCCTTATCATAGAATTTTATAGTTTTTGGATTCACATCCAAAATCATAATACTGCTTCTGTAAGTTTCAGTGGAATCTTTTCTGTATTTTAGTTCATAATAAAATCTATTAGTCTGTGCTTTAAAAAGAAGACTTGATAATATAATAGTCAAAAAAAATAGTTTTCTCATTTTAAATTAAGTTTTAATTATTAACACTGATTTTAATAATGCATTTTATCTTTTGATATAATATTATTTATATCAGATTTTAATTTTTCAGTTTCCTCCTTTGATTCTATTTTTAAATTTTTATTGGACATATAAGAACTTGTTAAAATAAAAAACAGAAGTATAAAAAGGTAAATTCTATAATTTTTCATTATGATTTTTTTGTCAGATCAAATTTATAATTAATGCCTATTAGAATAGGTTTTCATAAAGCAGAGTAGTGGTTTAATTATAAAAATTTCAGCTAAAATTTCAGCCGTTATATGTAATATCATAAATTAATTAAGTAAAATGATAAATTAGAATTAGTTATTTTATTCAAAATCAATAAAGTGTATTTTTTGATTTTTTTTGAACAAAATTTATTTATTTTTGTGTGATTACTATATTGGTTTATGCGAATTTTTCAATCTTATTCTTACTGTTTTTTCTTCTTTTGTTTTAGTAATATTTTCCTTTTTGCTCAAAAAAACGAATTAAATGCCAATGCTTATTCTTATAAAGAATTAAAAGTATTGGTTGAAAAATATGAAAAACAACTAGATCGTCGCAAATATTATATCGACATATACATACGTAAGGCTAAAAAAGAAAATAATTTAGATGAGCTTTGTTATGCATATAGTAAGGCTCCCAATTATATGTATGGAGAAGCACAAATCAAATATTCTGACAGTGCTTTAATAATTGCGAAAAAATTAAAAGACAATGATAGGATTGGAGATAGTTATTTGGCATTAGGAATGACTTATTGCAATAATGAAGATTTTCCCAAAGCACTGGATAGCTATTTAAAAGGATATGAATATATAAAAAAGGGAAATGACCAATACCTTCTCAATAATGCAAAATATCAAATAGCAGTTGTTAAAAATTATCTAGGATTGTATCAAGAAGCAGATGGCCTATTTAAAAGTTGTGTTGATTTTTTTAGAATTCATAATGAAACAAAAGGTATAACTAACTACAAATATTATTTTATTTATTCTCTTATAGCATACACTGATAATAATCTTTTTCTCAAAAAATATGATGAAAATGACAAGCTGATAAAAGAAGGGAAAAGTTTTATAATTGAAAATAAAGATTTAAAGGAGTATTATCCTTATTTCCTATATGCCGAGGGGGCAAATTATTATTACAAAAGAGATTATAATAAGGCAATTGAAAAATTAAATAAAGCTCTTAGCTTATATAATGACAATTGGAAGCATCTTACCAATCAATATTATCTTGGAATGTCATATTGGATGATCAATCAACACGAAAAAGCATTATATTATTTTTTACTTTTAGATAAAGATTTTAAGGATACTAAGAAACTAGATCCATTTTTTAGACCTGCTTATGAATGCATGATTAATTACTACAAGAAAAATGGCAATACTCAAAAACAATTAGAGTTTATAAATAAGTTGATTGTTTTGGATAAAACGTATGAAAAAGATTATAAGTACTTACATAATACTTTAAGCAGGGATTATGATATCAAAAGGCTAAAAGAAGAAAAATCAAACATAGAAAACAATTTGAAATGGGAAAGATATTTATATCTGTTCTTAATTGGAATTGGACTTTTCTTATTAACCTTTTCGATTTATTATTTGATTAGATTTAATAAAAGGAAAGAGTATTATAAAAAATTATATAGCGAATTTTCGT
>CALJKL010000060.1 GCA_937973555.1 uncultured Flavobacteriales bacterium
GGCTTTACAGCTTCACAACTCGTAAATAGCAAATACACCAAAAGGAAACTTGCTAAATACAAAAAGACTTTTTTCATTTTAATATTTAATTATGTAAGTTGATATTTTTTGAAGTATAAATTTTATTTTCATCATCTATAATAATGCATTCAATACCTTTGATCTGGTTAATCATTGCCAAACCCGCCTCAATACCCATAATAGTAACAGGAGTGGCAAAAGCATCAGAAATTTCAGCATTGGGAGAAATAATCGTAACACTCTTAATTCCAGATATAGGGTAGCCTGTTTTAGGATCTATAGTATGGGAATATTTTTTTCCATCAATAATGACGAATTTTTCATAATTACCAGAGGTAGCCACTGCCATATCCGTAATATCCATTGTAGAAAAAGGCTGATGAGCAATATCCGGATGGGCAATTCCTATGGTCCATTTTTCAGCTTCTTTAGGATTACCAAATGCGGTAAGATCTCCTGAAGCATTTACAATGCCCGCACTTACACCATTTTCTATTAGGATCTTTTTGGCACATTCTGCAGCATATCCCTTTCCTATTCCTCCAAAACCTATTCGCATTCCCTCCTCTTTCAAAAAAACCGAAAAATCTTTTTCATTAAGAACAATATTTCTATAGTTGATTAGCTTTACCAATTCTTTAGCATCCTGCCTATCGGGAAGCGAAGTCATTTTGGTGTCAAAATTCCAGAAACGTTTATCTATAGAACCATAAGTAATATCAAAAGCACCTTGGGTAATTTCTGAAATCTTTATACTTCTCTGTATAAGCCTGAATGTTTCCTCGCTTATGACAACAGGTTTTTTGCCGGCATTAGTATTGATTTTATTAGTTTCAGAAAGTTCTTTAAAGGTAGAAAGCTTGTCTTCAATTCTTGTGATTTCATTAACGGCCAAATTCAGAAAAAAATCTGCATCAGATTCCCTCTCCGCTTCAACAGTTATTTCGAAGCGGTTTCCCATTAGTTTGTCAATCCTCTTTTTCAGCATGAATTATTTGCCTAAAAAAGGTCTGATTTCATTGATTAAAGTATTTGGAGTCCAATTATTAAAGCCTTCCCAATGGGCTAATATTTTACCATCTGAATTTATGAGAATCAATTTTGGGAAAACTCCTTCTTTATTGAATTTTTCAGCCAAAGCCTCATTAAGTTGTTGTTCTTCTTTAGAAAGCTTGTTTTTCTTAAGTCTTGGAAAATCAGCATTCATCAACACTAGATTTTTTTCTGAAAAAAAATGAAATTCATCAGAATCTATAATTTGTTTTTGAAGTTTGATGCAGGGTACACACCAGTCTGAACCTGAAAATTTTAAAAGAATTAATTTTTTTTCTGTTTTTGCAATTTCTTTAGCCTTAGAAAAATCATTAATAGGATTATTACCGGCAAAAAGAATTATAAATGAAAAAAAACAAAGCACAATGAATAGTTTTTTCATAATTAATTATTTATTTAATTATTTCTGAACTATAAAAATGCTGATTTATTATTTTATTTGGATGTTTTTTATCAAATTTTAACATTTATTAAATAAATTTTAAGAATAACAAAGGAGATATAAATGTTTTTTCTTATTAAAAATTTTTAAAAGTCTTTTCCGCCTCTCTGTAACCCAGCTGAAAAATCTCTTCCATCCTTTCTTTCTTACTTTCAAACATGCCATAATTAGAAAGCTCTTCTGGGGAAATAAACCAATCACAATGTTTAAATTTATAATTTTCAATATTGTGGCTTAACAATTCAAAAGCTCTAGTAGCAACAGCCTTTATGCTATTGAGTTGATGATTATGTACATTCTGCAATGGAGATACATATACCCCAATCAGCTTCTCGCATTTGTCTATCAAAAGATTTGAAGGAAAATTATTAAGAATCCCTCCATCACTCAGCAGCATATCTCCTTTTTGGTAAGGGCTCGTTAACCCTGGTACAGCACAAGATGCAATGATGGCATCCAAAAGACAATCATCTCCATTAAAGACAAAAGTTTCTCCACAAACCAAATCTGTAGCCGTAATAAGAAGTTCTGTCTTAAGGTCTTTTATTTTTACATCTCCTATAATGGGTTCTAGATAAAGCCTAAAAACATCTGAATTGATAAATCCAGGTTTTGAAAAAGTGAAATGTTTCCAGTTAAAAAAATATACAGATTTGAAAAAATCTAATATTTCTTCAGGAGATTTTCCAAAAGCATACAATCCGCCTACTATTGCCCCAGCACTAGAACCTGCAATAATATCCGGGGAAATATTTTTTTCTTCCAAAAACTTCAAAACGCCAGCTTCTGCAATGCCTTTGGTTCCGCCACCGGACAGTATCAATCCTATCTTCTTTTTCATAATTATTGTGATATACTTGTAAAAATAAAAAAACCACAGAAAAAATCTGTGGTTAATTTGTATTTAAGGCATAGTATTATTTTAGATGTGAATTACCTCTCCATAAGCTGCTGCTACTGCTTCCATTACAGCTTCAGATAATGTTGGGTGCGGATGGATGGCTTTAAGGATTTCATGGCCGGTAGTCTCCAATTTTCTCGCAGCTACGGCTTCCGCTACCATTTCGGTAACACCTACTCCAATCATGTGGCAACCTAGCCATTCGCCATATTTAGCATCGAAAATTACTTTTACAAAACCGTCAGTATCTCCATTGGCAGTTGCTTTTCCAGAAGCTGAGAATGGGAACTTACCTACTTTTATTTCGTAACCTTTTTCTTTGGCCTGCTTTTCTGTTAAACCAACAGAAGCAATTTCAGGAAGACAATAGGTACATCCAGGGATATTACCATAGTCAATAGGTTCTACATGCATTCCTTTAATTTTTTCTACACAAGTAATTCCTTCAGCAGAAGCTACGTGAGCCAACGCCTGGGTAGGAATAATGTCTCCAATGGCATAATAACCTGGTACAGATGTCTGATACCATTCGTTTACCAAAACTCTTCCTCTGTCTGTTTGGATTCCTACTTCCTCTAGACCAATATTTTCTATATTGGCAGCGATACCTACCGCAGAAAGGACGATGTCTGCTTCTAAAGTTACATTACCGCTTGCTGTTTTCACATTCGCTTTTACACCTTCGCCAGAAGTATCCAGAGATTCCACAGAAGCGTTGGTCATTACTTCAATACCTGCCTTTTTCAAAGATTTTTCTAAATGTTTAGAAACTTCTTCATCTTCTACAGGAACAATATTTGGCATAAATTCAACCACTGTTACTTTAGTACCCATTGTAGCATAGAAATATGCAAATTCTACCCCAATAGCACCTGAGCCCACCACAATCATAGATTTAGGCTGAGTAGGCAACGTAAGTGCCTGTCTGTAGCCAATTACCTTTACTCCATCTTGTGGAAGATTTGGCAATTCTCTAGAACGTGCGCCTGTTGCAATGATGATATGATTAGCAGAATATTCGGTAGTTTTTCCTTCATTTTCTACAGAAATCTTTTTGCCTTTTTGTACTTTGGCAGTTCCGTAGATGACATCAATCTTGTTTTTCTTCATCAAAAATTCAATTCCCTTACTCATTTTATTGGCAACGCCTCTGCTTCTAGCCACTACATTTGGGAATTCAAAACTTGCCTCAACTTTATTTAAACCAAAATCTTCTGCATGATTGATGTATTTAAAAACCTGAGCAGACTTCAACAATGCTTTGGTAGGGATACATCCCCAGTTAAGACAAATACCTCCTAAGTTTTCTTTTTCAACAATAGCCGTTTTGAAACCTAATTGTGATGCTCTAATGGCAGTAACATAACCACCAGGGCCACTCCCAATAACAATAATATCGTAATTCATTTGAAATTAAATTTCTGCAAATTTACGCATTTTTTCAGAATATATCGAAAACTTAGGCTTTCATAATATTCAAAATATTTCATGAATATTATCCATGAAAAAACCTTACCAGAATAAGAATGGTAAGGTTTTATTTATTACAATTTTAATTGATTAAAACTTTGGATATTTTGCAGGGTTTATTTCATAAAACATGGCATAAACTTTCTCTACAATATCGTCTACTGAAGGCTTAGAAAAATAATCTCCATCACTGGCATAAGCCGGTCTGTGATTATTGGCAGCAATGGATAAAGGAGCTGAATCTAAATATTTGAAACCGCCTTGTTTTTCGAGAATCTGCTGAAGCATAAATGCTGTAGCTCCACCTTCTACATCTTCATCTATTACACAGAGTCTATTAGTCTTTTTAACACTTTCCAGAATTTCTTGCTCAATGTCAAAAGGAATTAAAGACTGTATATCAATCACCTCTGCTGAAATGCCTAATTTTTCTAATTCTTCTGCAGCCTCTGTAACAATTCTCCACGTAGATCCGTAGGTTACCACGGTAATATCTGCTCCTTCCTTGGTGACTTCAATCTTACCTACAGGAACCGTAAATTCTCCAAGATTATCGGGCTGTTTTTCCTTGAGTCTATATCCATTTAGGGTTTCTATAATGATTGCCGGTTCATCACTCTGGAACATGGTATTGTAAAACCCTGCTGCTTTGGTTAAGTTTCTTGGCACCAAAACATTGATCCCTTTAACGAGGTTGATGATACCTGCCATAGGTGAACCAGAATGCCAAATGCCTTCTAATCTATGCCCACGTGTCCTTACAATTACCGGTGCCTTTTGTCCACCTTTGGTTCTGTATTGAAGGGTTGCCAAATCATCACTCAAACCTTGTAAACAATACAAAATATAATCTAAATATTGGATTTCAGCAATCGGACGAAGACCACGCATAGCTAACCCTATTCCCTGTCCAAGAATAGTTGCTTCGCGAATCCCTGTATCAGAAATTCTTACTTTTCCGTATTTTTCTTGAAGACCTTCCAGACCTTGGTTTACATCTCCTATATTCCCTGTGTCTTCACCAAAAACCAATGCTTCAGGATATTTTTCAAAAATTTTATCAAAGTTATTTCTTACCACTACTCTGCCATCTACTACTTCTGACTGGTCTGAATAGACAGGTTTTACTTCTTTTACATGGGTAGCTTTCCAGATAGATTCTGAATATAGATGAGAAGAATAATTGTCTTTTTCTTTGGCCAAAATTTCTTCATAGATTTCCTGAAGTTGAGCTCTTGTTTCAGAATTGTTATATCTGGTCCACATCAATGTTTTTCTTACCAAATGAAAAACATCTTTTTTGCCGAGAGAAATTAGATTTTTGAACTTTTCTATTTCCTTTTTTATTTCGTCGTTATCATTTTGAAGGATTTCTACCAATGGTAAAGTCTTTCTTCTAAGCTCATCTATAGAGTTTCTATAATCTTCCCAAGCTCTTTTTTGTCCTTCCTTTACTGACTTTTTGGCATCTCTTTCTATCAGTTCTAATTCTTCAAGAGTGGCCAGAGAATGTTCTTCACCATTTATTTCTATAGAATAATTGGCAATCCATTCTTTAAATTTATTTAGTCCATCAAAATCAGACTCCCATTGCAGCCTTTCTTCAGATTTATATCTTTCATGAGAACCAGATGTAGAATGCCCTTGTGGCTGTGTAACCTCTTGAACGTGTATCACTACAGGAATTCCTTCTACTCTGGCAAATTGTTCTGCTCTGGCATAAGCATCCATCAATGCAGGATAATCCCACGCTTTTACTGTAATGATTTCGCACCCTTCTTTTTTTCCATCCTTTCTTTGGAATCCGGAAAGCATTTCAGAGATATTTTCTTTGGCTCTTTGGTCGTTTGTAGGAACAGAAATTCCAAAACCATCATCCCAAATAGAAAGAATCATAGGAACTTGCAAAGCACAAGCCGCATTTAGCGTTTCCCAAAAATGGCCTTCTGCAGTGGAAGCATCTCCAATGGTACCAAAGGCTACCTCATTACCATTATTACTGAATTTTTCTGAACCCTCAAATTTAACGGATTTATATACCTTAGATGCCTGAGCCAAACCTAGCAATCTTGGCATTTGCCCTGCTGTAGGTGATATATCAGACGATATGTTCTTGATTTTGGTAAGATTCTTCCAAGTGCCATCTTCATTTAAACTTCTGGTGGCAAAGTGCCCATTCATCTGTCTTCCTGCTGATGCTGGATCTCTTTCTACTGAAGTATCAGCATATAATTGCGCAAAAAAACTTTCAATGGTTAAAGCACCCACAGCCATAGCAAACGTTTGGTCTCTATAATAGCCGCTTCTGAAGTCTCCATTTCTGAATACTTTAGCCATAGCCAACTGAGGAAGCTCTTTACCGTCTCCTACAATTCCGAATTTTGCTTTACCGGTTAAAACTTCTCTACGTGCCAAAACAGACATTTCTCGAGAGATTCTCCCTAATCTGTAATCTTCCAGAATTTGCTTTTTAAATTCCAAAAAGGAAACTTGTTGTGTTTCTATGTATGTAGTTTGCATTTAGAAGATATGTTTTTTACAAATATATTGATTTTTGATAAATCTCAAACTTGGATGAAATTTCGGGTTTGGAGGATTTAGAATTTATAAAATCAGGAATAATACAATGAGTAAAGATATTAGATTTTAAAACTTTCTCTCAATCACATAATCCAACATTAGATTCAGAGAATGCTTGGCTTCAGAATCAGGAAATTCTGAAAGTATGGCTTTTGCTTTTTGTTGATAGTCTTTCATTACGCTAATGGCATAATCTAATCCACCAGATTTTTTAACAAATTCTATCAGTTCTTTTACGCGTTTTTGATCGTTATTGTAACGCTTTATAGTTTTAAAATAATATTTTCTGTCATCATCCTTAGCAGTTTTAAGAGTATGAATTAAAGGCAAAGTCATCTTTTGTTCTTTAATGTCAATTCCCACAGGTTTTCCGATGATGTTCTTAGAAAGATAATCGAATAAATCATCCTTTATCTGAAAAGCAATACCTGTATAGGTGCCAAAATCCTGCATTTTTTGCGCCAACGCTGCATCAGCTCCATTAGAAAGCACCCCTATTTCACAACAGGCTGCAATAAGTGTAGCAGTTTTTTGACGGATAATTTCATAATATACTTCTTCGGTAATGTCTAATTTTCTGGCTTTTTCCAATTGAAGAAGCTCTCCTTCAGAAATTTGTTTGATGGTTTTGGAAATCACCGAAAGTAAATCTAGATCATTATGATCCGTAGCCAATAAAACTGACTTAGAAAACATAAAATCTCCTACCAATACGGCTATTTTATTTTTCCAAAGGGCATTGATAGAAAAAAAATTTCTTCGTTTGAAGCTTTCATCCACCACATCGTCATGTACCAAACTAGCGGTATGAATCAGCTCTATCATAGAGGCTCCTCTGTAGGTTTTATCATTAACTTCACCAATCAACTTTGCACAAAGAAATACAAACATTGGACGCATCTGCTTACCTTTGGTGGTTACAATAAATCTGGTAACCTTATCCAGCAAAGCCACTCTACTCTGCATAGATTCATAAAACTTTTGTTCAAAAAGTTTCATTTCCTCAGCAATAGGTTTTTTGATTTCTTCTACAATGTTTGACACGCCTTGACTATAAATATTGAATAATATGCTATGAATACCTTTCAGTAAATGAATACAAATATAATTGTTTTTTATTGAATCTAAAAGGTCTTTCCTGAGGATTAATTATGATTTATATTATTATAATAAGAGTTATTTTAAACTTTCAAAAGGAATAAAATATAAACTCTGTTTAGAATGGAAAATGAATTTAGAAAAATTTTCGTTAGAAATATAAATCCCTTTTTCATTTACGGCTATTCCTTCTACTTGTCCTATCGTAAGTGCAGAACCCAAGTTATATTTGATTGCATTTTTAACAAAAAACATTTCGTTTTCACCTTCCTCAAAAATCATCATGTATACATTAGCTTCTCTGGTATACCCTACCACATAAAGCTTTTTCTGATAATATGCTGCATCTGTCACCACAAATTCCGTATTGAAAGATTCTGTATTTTCAATGGTTTGCTTTTCTGAATTTGCAACATTTAAAATATAATGAGAAACGGTTTTGGAAGCCCATTTTTTGGTAAAAACATGAATTTTTCCATCAAGAAAAACCATCGCTTCTGCATCAAAATCATGATTGAGATAAGAAGGCGAAAAATCGGTTTGGTCTTTATATTCGAAGTTTATTTTTTTGAATTCAGTATTTTGAAGATTTACCTGATAAACAGCCAGATCTTTTCTCTTTCCGGCATTGTTTCCAAAATCGCCTATGTAAAGGTTTTCTCCGTCATTGGTAATGGCTTCCCAATCTATATCCGGAAAAGTAGTTTTATATTTCTTTAAAATCTTTCCATTTTCAGGAGAAATCTCATAAAATTCATTGAGATTGCCTCCATCATTGAAGGTATAGAGTTTGTCTTTCAAAAAAGTAAGACCCGAAGTTTCTAACAAAGAATCTGAAAGGGTTGCCAATCTGTATTTATGCAAAGGCAGATTTTCAATCTTTTGAGAAAAAGATAAAAGATAAAAGAATAAAGAAAAAAGAATGAAAATCCTTTTCATGAAATTAAATTCTAATTATTGCACCGAATTTTTATTGGCCAATTGTCCACAAGCCGCATCTATATCTCCGCCACGGCTTCTTCTTACCAGAACTGTAATACCGGCTTTTTCTAGTTCGCGGACATATTTTTCTTCCGCTTCAATGCTTCTGTGATCAAATTTTCCTTCACCAATAGGGTTATATTGTATCAAGTTAACCTTACAAGGCACCTGTCTGCAATATTTTATCAAAGCCTTAATGTCTTCGTCTCCATCATTAATACCTTTCCAAACACAATATTCAAAAGTAATTCTAGATCCAGTTTTCTGATACCAATATTGCATGGCATCCATAATATCTGTTAAAGGAAATTTGGTAGAAAAAGGCATGATATCATTTCTCTTATGTTCTATGGCAGAATGAAGAGAAAGCGCCAGTTTTACTTTAATGTTTTCTTCGGCAAGCATCATCATCATCTTCGGAATACCTGAGGTAGAAACGGTAATTCTGCGTGGAGACATCGCTAAACCGTCTTCTTCGGTAATTTTTTTGATGGCTTCAACCACATTTTTGTAGTTCATCATGGGCTCTCCCATTCCCATAAAAACGATATTGGAAAGCGGTCTATCAAAATACAACTTGCTCTGTTTATCTATCAATGCCACCTGGTCTACAATTTCTGCTACTTCTAGATTTCTCATCCTTTTGAGTTTTGCCGTAGCACAAAATTCGCAGTTCAAACTGCACCCTACCTGCGAAGAAACACAGGCAGTAGTTCGGCTTTCTGTAGGAATTAAAACAGACTCTACCATGAGGCCATCATGAAGCTTTACACCATTTTTGATGGTACCATCTTTAGATTTCTGCAATAAATCTACCGAAATAGGATTGATGATAAATTCTTTAGATATTTTATCTCTTAAATCTTTAGAAAGATTGGTCATTTCATCAATAGAATGAAGGTTTTTACTCCATAGCCAATCATAAACCTGTTTCGCACGAAAAGGCTTCTCCCCGATTTCTTTAAAGTAATCGGTTAATTGTTCTAAAGATAAAGTTCTGATGTCTTTCATTTTTGAGAGTAAGTAAAAAGAGCCAAGTTCTTTTTTAACCTGGCTCTTTATTTTCTTATAGTATTAGCATAGCATCACCATAAGAATAGAATTTATATTCGTTCTTAATGGCTTCTTCATAAGCATGCATTACAAAATCTTTTCCTGCAAAAGCAGCGATCATCATGATTAAAGTAGATTTTGGGGTATGGAAATTTGTAATCATAGAGTTTGCTATACCAAAATCGTAAGGAGGATAGATAAATTTATTGGTCCACCCTTGGAAGGCAGATATCTTTCTATTAGACGAAACAGAGGTTTCTATAGCACGCATAGAAGTAGTTCCTACGGCGCATACCCTTCTGTTTTCTTCTACAGCCTTATTGATTATGTCTGCATTTTTCTCGTCAATGATTACTTCTTCACATTCCATTTTATGTTTAGAAAGATCTTCTACCTCAATAGGATTGAAGGTTCCTAAACCTACATGAAGGGTAACATCGGCAAAGTTAATTCCTTTGATTTCCAGTTTTTTCATCAAATGCTTAGAAAAGTGCAAACCTGCTGTAGGGGCAGCCACTGCTCCTTCTACTTTTGCATAGATGGTTTGGTAACGCTCCGCATCTTCAGGCTCTACTGCTCTTTTGATGTATTTTGGTAGTGGAGTTTCTCCCAATTCTTTTAACTTAGCACGAAACTCTTCATAACTTCCATCAAATAAAAATCTTAAGGTTCTCCCTCTGGAAGTGGTATTGTCTATTACTTCTGCCACCAAAGATTCGTCTTCAGTAAAGAAAAGCTTATTACCAATTCTTATTTTACGGGCTGGGTCTACCAATACGTCCCAAACTCTGGTTTCTCTGTCTAATTCTCTCAACAAGAAAACTTCGATTTTGGCCCCTGTTTTTTCTTTATTTCCGTACAATCTTGCAGGGAAAACTTTGGTATTGTTGAAGATAAACAAATCTCCATCATCAAAATAATTGATAACGTCTTTGAATAGCTTATGTTCAATGGTTTGAGTCTTTCTGTCTAGAACCATTAATTTGGCCTCATCTCTGTGTTCTGATGGATGTTCTGCCAAAAGATGTTCCGGCAAATGAAAATTAAAGTCTGATGTTTTCATAAAATTTACGGATTTTATTTACAATTTTTAGTGCGCAAATATACGATATGAAAACAAGCGTTGTCAAGTAATATGGCAAAAGAATTTGAGAAATTTTCAAAAAAAATTCAAATTATTATAAAAAATTCAAAATGTGTTTCCAAGATTCACATTTCATTTCATAACTAAAACCCGCATGAGCAGGACTTGTAGAAGGTAAAGCAAAGATAGGAAGGTGAAAATTTGGGGGTAGAATTTTTTGAAGGTTTCTAAAAGATTTTTGCCCATTGCAGAAAATTGCTTGGATATTGGGATAATCTTGAAGCAAGGCTTCAATTTGATTTGCTTCTTCATTTCTAATGGCTGTATCCAGACTCCCTTTTCTTTCACAAGTATCTATTACATCCCAAAGTGCAATATGATATTTCAATAAAATATGTTTTCTTTTTGGGTAATCTGTGGTAAATTCTTCTTTAAACAATTCACAAATGATTTTCCAGAATTTGTTTTGAGGATGTGCATAGTATTGCTGCATCTCCAAAGACTTCACTCCTGGGATAGAGCCCAAAATCAAAATCTTGGAGTCCTTATCAATGATAGGCGGAAATGAGGAGATTTTCATTAAACCAAAGATACAAAAAACAAAAACGGGCATAAAGCCCGTTTCTATAATATTTAAAATTCGTCAATCACCAATTGTAAATCTTAATTCTATAACGTTTCTTTCAACCAATCAAAGAATTCTCTTTGCCATACCAAACCGTTTTGAGGCTTCAGCACCCAGTGGTTTTCATTATGGAAATACAAAAATTTAGACTTAAGTCCATTCATTTTTGCTGCTTGGAAAGCCTCTTGTCCCTGCTCATAGCCTACTCGGAAATCTATTCCACCCTGAACTACCATAATGGGTTTGTTCCATTTATTCACAAAATTACTTGGGTTATATTCCGTAAAAGCTTTTGGCAATGGCTTTTCCCATGGTGAACCGACATCCCAGTTGGCAAACCAAAGTTCTTCGGTAGTTCCATACCAAGACTTCATATCAAACAAACCATCATGCGCAATAAAAGTTTTGAATCTGTTTTCGTGAACTCCTGCCAACATATACACGCTATATCCACCATAGCTGGCGCCTACTGCCGCCATTCTATCACCATCTACATAAGGCAAACTTTTGGCAAAATCTGCTGCTGCTAAATAATCACGAATAGGTTGCCCACCCCAATCTTTAGAAATATCTTCATTCCATTTGGTACCCCAGCCTGGCATTCCACGTCTGTTTGGAGCCACTACGATATAACCATTGGCAGCCATTAAAGCAAAATTCCAACGGGTAGAGAAAAACTGTGTTAAAGCAGATTGAGGACCTCCTTGGCAGTATAATAAAGTTGGATATTTTTTATTCGGGTCAAAATTCGGTGGATAATGGAACCAAACGCCCATTTCTTTTCCATCAGTTGTTTTCACAATTTTCAGTTCAGAAGTTCCTGTAGTAATAGACGCATAATTGTCTTTGTTCACTTCAGTAATCTGCTGCATTTTGCCATCTTTTAAATCTATTTTAAATAAATCGGCATTGTGATTAATATCTGTTCTGGTAGCGAAAATTTGAGATTTCTGAACGGCAACAATATCATTCACATCAAAATTCCCACTAGTAATCTGTTTTACTTTTGCATCTTTAAGATTCACGGTAAACAACTGTTTCGTTGCTCTATAAGCCGCTGTAAAATAAATCGCCTGTGAATCTTGTCCCCAAACTACATCTCCAGAAACACTTTCGTCCCAGTTTTTGGTAAGGTTGGTTTTCTTTTTTGAAGCCCAATCCATCACCACAATGTCATTCTTGTCTGCCTCATAGCCATCTCTCGCCATGGATAACCAAAAAAGAGATTTACCATCCGGCGAAAATTTCGGGTTTACATCATACCCCATCATTCCATCGGTAAGGTTTTCAGTCTTCCCTGTAGCCAAATCATAGGCATAGATATCCGTATTGGTGCTGGTAGCATATTCTTTACCCGATTTTTTCTTGCATACATATAAGAGTTTAGCAGAATCCGGACTCCAAACGAAGTCTTCTTTTCCGCCATCAGGCTTTTGAGGAGAATCAAATTTCTGACCTTCCAACAAATCGGTTGCATTAGCGATTCCATCCAAAACATTGGCTACAAAAACGTGGTTGTATTTGCCTTCATTCCAAGAATCCCAATGTCTATGGTTAAGGTCTGTATAAATCTGTGCCGAAGTTTTTGGCACATCAATATACTTGTCTTTACCCATTAATTTTTCTACCAAAACGGCTTTGCTGAACGCCACTTTTTTACCATCAGGAGAAATAACTACATTTTCAGCATCGCTATCTAGGGTGAAGAATTCTGTCCAAGTAACCCCTTTGTCTTTAGAAAGATATATCTTATCTCCTTCTAGCGCATAAAGTCCGTTCTTATCCCATTGTATAAGGGCTTTTTTGCCCAATTCTGCTTTTGAAGATTGGTTTTTGGCCAAATCCAAAAAGTAGTGGGTTCTGTTTGTTTTTTCTGTTTTAAGGTCTACTTTACCTACCGCATAAAACAATCCGTTTTGGGTGGGTTCAACCGCGGAAACCGAAAATTTGTTTAGTGTCCAAACCAGTTCCGGGGTCATCACTTGTTGTGCTTTCATAAGGAAAGGTGCTGCCAATGCAACTAGGGTATGTTTTAATTTCATTTTAAAAATATTGAATTTATATGAATATTCATTAATTTATTCTTTCATAAAGGTTATAATCCGTTCCCGAAGGTTTCAGTTTATATATTTTTTCTAAAATTTTATTGTCTGAATGCAGATAATCTTTTATTCTAAATTCTTTCAACAATTGATAATGTTTTTGGTAAAATGCCCCATCTTTGCCTTCAAATAAATTGGTAGGCGCCAAAAGATATTTGGGTTTTCTGTGTGCTACTGTATTTCGCCAATAGTTGGGCTTATCTTTTTTTATTTCTGTCTGAATTTCTTTGTCTACCAACCCTACTTCATCAATGGCTTTCAAACCAGAAAAATACGGAATATAGCCGGCTGGTTCTAATAAAATGTATTGGTTTTTGTCTTTTTCGTAATCTTTTAAAAATAATCCAATGCTTCTTCTGTAGTTCCACTCCCCGTTTCCTGTGGCGATAGAATGTACCGTTTGGAATGCTGCCATAGGCAAAATATAGAAAATCAACAACAAAGAAATCCACCATAATTTATAGGTTTTCTGTTCTAACACAAAAACCAAAACCACTGCAAACAAAAGAATCTGTGGCACCCAATAATACCAATCGAAATAACTTCTTTGAGAAATAAAAATAGCTTGCTTTGCCCATCCGAAAAGGAAAATAATCCAAATGAAAAAGTTTTTGTTTTCTTTTTTGGAAACGATATAGATGAAACTTAAGAGCTCAAAAATCAAAACCAAAATGGTAAAAGGATTTAAATTTCCCGGCAATTTTAGCATGCCCCAGAAATTACCATAGTTCAACAAGAAATATTGCCATTGCAAACCAAGGCTCATGTTTTTGGCATAAGTAGCGCTCTTGGCTTTGATGGTATTGTTTACCAATTCACCAAAATAAAACCAATTAAAACTCATCACCAAGGCAATGCCTAAAACACCTCCCAGTATGTAATACCATCGTATTTTTTTGTTCCAAAAAATATCAACCAAAAAGACGATTCCCAGAAAAATAACGGTGTCTATTCTGGTAAAAAGAATCAAAATTGGAAAAACAATCTGCGCCCAAATTTTGTTTTGTTGAAAACCAAAATACAGCAAGGCCATTTCTAGAAAGAAGAGAACTCCATACTCCATTCCCAAAATAGAAATCTTAATAGATGGCGGCAAAATACCAAACAGGAAAATAAAAACAGCTTGTTGCCAAGGATTTTTTAGCAATAATTTGGAAAGGAAATAGCTTCCAAAAGTAAATAGTGCCGAATTAAAAATCAGCAAAGGATAGATAAAATGTTCTTTACCAAAAATCAGATTAAAAAACCAGGAAACAAATACATACAGATGGGTAGTTGAAGCTGAAATTTTGGTCTCCCCGTTAAAGCCTATCACGCCAAAGTCCAAAAGATTTTGAGCAACCCTCCAGGTAATAAACGCATCTTCCTGAATGTGATGCGTAAGTAAAAAAATGAGTTTAAAGAATATGGTAAAAATTACCATCAACAAAGGTAATTTCTGATATTTTACTGTAATTTCAGACATTTTAAATTTTAATTCTATGCAAATATAATTTAAAATTTCGCCAAAAAATCAATGGATAAAAAAAACCGAACGAAACGTTCGGTTTTAATTTCTATTTGGTTGCTTCTATTACCTGTCTGGTAATTTCAGCTTCTTTCTCATTGGCATATGTAGAATCATAAGGCTTCATCACTTCAAAAAGATAAGAATAGAATGGCGTAATTTTTTGTGCATTTTCAGATTCTTTAAACGCTTTTTCCTTGCCCATCATTTTCAAATCCACAATGAAGTTTTTGAATCTTTTATCAATCGGTTCAATAGATTTCACAAGGTAAGCATACCCTTTATCTTTTTGCCCAATTTTCTTGTAGGCATCAGAAACAGCACTTACCACAATAGAATAAAGGACTGGTTGCGAGCTCATCTGTTTTTTCACGAAACGCTGCTCTTTAGGATCTAAACTTAGATAATAATCATATTCTTCAAAAATATCCTTTTTCAATTGCGCTGCCAATATTAGTCCTTTTTGCTCCTGGCCGGCAACAATGTAGCCATATACCATAGAACTGAGAGATCTAGGATCATTATATTTTTCAGAAGGAATTTCTTTGCTTGCCAAATCCAAAACTTCTATCGCTTTGGCTTTTTTATCTTCTAACACCAATGCTTCTGCTGCTCTGCTGGCAGAACTTCTATAGCTTGCAATATTCTGGGTACAGGTTTCGTCAAAATGTGCATGCAAATCTTTGAAATTACCCCATCTGTATTGTTTTACCACATTATAAAGATCATCTGCCACTACTCTTCCCATATCTCCACTTTCAGTTTCTTCTGTCTTTATAGGCACCAATCTGTAACTGAAACCATCAAATTGTAAATAATTATTGAGATAAAATAAATTCTGGTTTTCATAGATACCTCCAACAGAGAAATTGATAGGACGCTTCCAATCAAAATTGGCCAAAATATCCATCATCATGTAATCTGCCTTAAACATATTACTTCTCTTATAATTGATTGTAATGTGGTCTACAGTATTCGGAAGGTCTTTTGCAGAAATAATTCCAGATTTAACAGCATTGACTTTGTTTACAGGTAAAACAAATTTAGAAACCGGCAAAAAGTTGAATCTTTCATATTTTTCTTCCCCAAAAAGATATTTTAATATCTGATCTTTTTCTGGAGATTTCTTTTTAAGGAAATTTATCGCCTCCTTAATGTTCATAGAATCTTGGGTGATATATTTCTTAAACGGTTCGAAAGCATTTTCTGAAGCTCCTTGATCTATGCTATTTTGAATGAAATTTTTCCAGTCATCAGCAGATAAAACTACTACCTGGTCATTGGTGCCTTCTCTATAATCGTCATGCGTAAGGATGGAAGGAACCGGCATAGAATTATAAGTTCTGCGCTTTACTTGGTCTATATTCCATGGAGTTCCCAGAAGAGTGAAATTAACCACTTTTACATCATCCCTGAATTGACTGGTTTCCTGAATGGCCCAAATTGGATAGGTATCATTATCACCATACACAAAGAAGATATCATTTTTAGGTAAAGATTTTAAAGAAGAATATGCAAAGTCGTATGCAGTATAGCGTTGACTTCTATCGTGTGAATTATAGTTCTGGAAGCCCATCATCAATGGAATACCTAGAAGTATACTTCCTGTAACCCAAGTAGCGGCATTAGATTTTAATTTTTCTTGTAAATACCAAAGTATAGAAGCTACACCAAAACCAATCCAGATGGCGAAAGCATAGAAACTGCCTACCATGGCATAATCTCTTTCTCTTGGCTCAAAAGGTTTTACTCCCGTATAAAAAATAATTCCAAAACTTGTCAATACAAATAAAGAAAGAAGAGCCCAAAATCTTCCAAAGTCTTTATTGAACTGAAAGAAAGCACCCAAAATACCCAGTATTAATGGTAAGAAAAAGAAATATACGGAGCTCTCATTATGAAATTTCGCCGGCATATCTTTTTGGCTACCCCATTGGAAATTATCTACAGCAGGAATACCTGAAACCCAGTTTCCATTGGTATTTTCCATGTGGCCTTCCAAATCATTTTGTTTTCCTACAAAATTCCAGAAGAGGTATCTTACAAAATAGTACCCTACCTGGAAACTTACAAAATAATCTAGATTTTGAGCCAAAGAAGGTTTATGAACTTTAATTAAATCATATTGTCTTGCTTCTTTGTAATCATTCAATGTAATACTTCCATCGTTAAATTTCTCCCTTAAAGCATCGAAAACTTCTTTAGCTTTTGGATTGTTGGCAACATCTTCATTATCATAATTGAATTCAAAATCAGGGGCACCATACATGGTAATGTAGTTGCTCATAACGGTATCATCTTCATTGAACATTCTTGGCATAAAACCTACATGATCTTTAGAATACACATAATTGAATCGTTCTCCTACAATGTCATATCTGCCAGTTTTTTCATTTTTTTCATAAATGTCACCGGTTTTTTGAGTCTTATAACTTCCGTCATCATTCTTTTCGATTCCATAATTATCTAGATAAGCAGTATAGTTTTGTCCATACATTGTTGGCCAGTCTCCATATTGCTCTCTGTTATAATAATCGAGCATGCCAATGGCATTATCAGGATCGTTAAGGTTCATTGGGGGATTGGCATTAGCCCTGATTGGGATTACCAACCAACAAGAGAAACCAATAATCATATATATTACTGAAAGTGCCACAGTCTGGAAAAGCTTACTTTTAGATTTTCTGGCATAACTTAATGCAAAATACATGGCAATAAATAAAATCACAAAAGCCACAATAGTGCCTGAATGGAAAGGCAATCCTATCCCATTTACGAAGAATATTTCAGACTTCCCAAAAAGAGTCATAATCAATGGGAAAATCACTTTGAATACTACTGCCAAAATAAATAATGTTACTGCATTGGCAATAGCAAAATTCTTCCAAGTAAATTCATAATTTCTTGCATAATATACCAAACACACAGCTGGGATAGCCAGCATCACCATCATGTGAACACCTACCGAAAGTCCGGTAATGAAGAAGATAAGAATCAGCCAACGTTCGTTGTCTTTTTCATGATATTCGTTTTCCCATTTGGTAATCAACCAAACCAAAAGTGCAATAAACATAGAGGCCATAGAATACACCTCGCCTTCTATCGCCGAAAACCAAAAAGTATCTGAAAATGTAAAAGCCAAAGCACCTACAAGACCAGAAAACAATATCGCCAGTTCATCAGAAAAAGTAACATTTTCAAAATCCTTGTTCAATAGTCTTCTTACAAAATGGGTAATCGTCCAAAAAAGGAAAAGTATCGTAAAGGCACTGAAAAGTGCAGACATGGCATTGATGATAATCGAATATTTGGTAGGATCTCCAAAACCAAAAATAGCCGCTACGGCACCCATCAATTGAAAAAGTGCTGCACCTGGGGCATGCGTTACCTGCAATTTAACGGCAGATGAAATATATTCACCACAATCCCAAAAACTAAAATTAGGCTCTATAGTAGATAAATAGGTAAAAAAAGCGATAGCAAAAACCATCCAACCTAAAATGGTATTCCATTTTTTGAACGTCCAGTTCTTCATAAGAAAATATAAAAATTTACAATGATGCGAAATTAAGTTTTTTATTTTTAATTTTTTGGTAAACTGTTTTATTTATGAATTTTTTAAGAAAAATAAAAATATCAAACATTAAACAAATGTTTGACTAATAAATTAATAAAAAATTCACATTAAAACATGAAAAAAATCACATCTATTCGCATTTCATTCAAATTATAGGATTAAAATAACGAACTTATTTGATTTTTTTCTTATTTTTGCGAACGGTTTTTTGAGTAAAAAGAAGAAAATGACAAACGTTTTTGAAAATATTCTCGGGCTAATTGGAAACACTCCCTTAGTGAAGCTTAATGAAGTAGTCAGCAATATTCCTGCTAAGGTATATGCTAAATTGGAATCTTTCAATCCAGGACATTCTACAAAAGACAGAATCGCTCTTCATATTATAGAAGCTGCAGAAAGAAAAGGACTTTTAAAGCCAGGATCTACTATTGTGGAAACCACATCTGGGAATACCGGTTTTTCTATTGCAATGGTTAGTATTATTAAAGGATACAAATGCATTCTTTCTGTAAGCGATAAAACCAAACCAGAAAAAATTGCTTATCTAAAAGCATTAGGGGCAACTGTATATGTATGCCCGGCTTCTGTACCAGCCGACGACCCTCGTTCTTATTATGAAGTTGCCAAAAGAATTGCATCAGAAACACCAGATTCAATCTATATTAATCAATATTTTAATGAATTGAATATAGATGCGCATTATTCTTCCACAGGTCCAGAAATATGGGAACAAACAGAAGGAAAAATTACCCATCTTTTTGCATGTACAGGTACCGGAGGAACTTTATCTGGTTCTGCTAAATTCTTAAAAGAAAAAAATCCTGATATTAGAATAATTGGTGTAGATGCGGATGGTTCTATTTTAAAAACATACCACGAAACTGGTAAAATAGATAAATCTGAAATACATTCTTATCAAATAGAAGGTCTTGGCAAAAACTTGATTCCTTCTGCCCTGCTTTTTGATAAAGTAGATGAATTTGTAAGGGTAAATGATGAAATGAGCGCCTATTGTACCAGAGAAATCGCTCTGAAAGAAGCCATCATGGGTGGTTATACCACTGGAGCTGTTTTACAGGCCTTAAGACAATATGCTAACATCAATCCATTCAATGAAGATGATTTAGTAGTTTTAATCTTCCCAGACCATGGGTCCAGATACATTACAAAAGTATATAGCGACAGATGGATGGAAGAACAAGGCTTCATCAACAACTGTTTTCATAATTATGAAGAAAATTTTAAGACAGAAATTGTAAAATAAAATATTTTAAAACCATCAGATGTCCTTGTGCATCTGATTTTTTTAGATTCGAGAAACATAAAAATTAAGACTAAATATCAAAAAGATGAAAGATATTTTTGAAAGAATAAAACAAAATCCAGGACCATTAGGTCAGTTTGCAGATTACGGTGAAGGTTATTTCATTTTCCCAAGATTAGAAGGTCCTATTGGCCCTAGAATGAAATTCCAAGGGAAAGAAGTCATCTTTTGGAGTGCAAACGACTATCTAGGTCTTTGTAATCACCCGGAAGTTTTAGAAGCAGACGCTAAAGCTGCTGCAGAATATGGAATGTTCTACCCTATGGGAGCAAGAGCCATGTCTGGTGAAACAGACAACCACTTGAAATTAGAAAAAGAATTGGCTTCTTTCGTGATGAAAGATTCAGCTTATTTGTTGAATTTCGGGTATCAGGGAATGGTTTCTATTATTGATGCTTTGGTAACCAGACATGATGTGATTGTTTATGATGCCGATTCTCATGCCTGTATTATTGATGGGGTAAGATTACACATGGGTACTTCTTTCACTTACAGACATAATGATATTGCTTCTTTGGAGAAAAACTTGGAGCGTGCTACCAAAGTTGCCGAACAAAATGGAGGCGGTATTTTGGTGATTACAGAAGGAGTTTTCGGGATGAGAGGCCAACAAGGAAAACTAAAAGAGATTGCTGATCTTAAGAAAAAATTCAGTTTCAGATTATTGGTAGATGATGCTCATGGTTTCGGAACATTGGGTAAAACAGGTGCCGGTGCCGGTGAAGAGCAAGGATGCCAAGATGATATAGATGTTTATTTTTCTACTTTTGCCAAATCTATGGCAGGTTTCGGAGCATTTGTAGCCGGAAACAAAGAGGTGGTAAGATATCTTAAATTCAATCTTCGTTCTCAGATTTTTGCTAAATCTCTCACCATGCCAATGGTAGTGGGTGGTTTGAAGAGGTTGGAACTTTTGAGAACAAGACCAGAAATCAAAGCCAAACTTTGGGAAAACGTCAATAAACTACAATCTGGATTAAAAAATCTAGGATACAACCTTGGAGAAACCAACACTTGTGTAACACCTGTATTCATCCAAGGGTCTCCGGTGGAGGCTACCCTTTTGGTGAAAGACCTTAGAGAAAATTACGGAATCTTCACCTCTGTGGTGGTATATCCTGTAATTCCTAAAGGAAATATATTGTTGAGATTGATTCCTACCGCATCTCACACCGATGCAGAAATTAATGAAACATTAGAAGCCTTTGCAGCCTTGAAAGACAAATTAACATCAGGATTCTACAAAGAGCAGGAAGCCAAATTGTTGGCTGAGCAAGGATTAGAATTCCAACCGCTCTAAAGTAAAAAATACAAAGTACGAAGTATAAAATCCGTCTGTTTATTGCTGACGGATTTTTTTTAATCAAAGACAAAACTTTACCTTTACAAAAAAATTCTTTTGAAAGATTTATTGCTCATCACTCCTCCATTTACCCAACTCAATACGCCTTATCCTGCAACGGCGTATCTGAAAGGGTTTCTCAATACCAAAGAAATCTCTTCTTTTCAAATGGATTTGGGGATAGAAGTTATTTTACAACTTTTTTCAAAAGAAGGATTGACCCAAATTTTCAATTCTTGCAATAGCACAGATTTATCCGAAAATTCTCAAAGAATATTTGCTTTAAGAGAAGAATACATCAAAACAATAGATGATGTCATTGCCTTTTTGAAAAACAAAAAACCCACTTTAGCAAGACAGATTTGTTCCATGAATTTTCTGCCCGAAGCCTCCAGGTTTAATCAATTGGATTACATGGAATTTGCTTTTGGTAATATGGGATTGCAAGATAAAGCCAAGCATTTGGCTACCTTATACTTAGAAGATTTATCTGATTTTATTGTTGAAAACATTGACGAGAATTTTGGTTTCAGCAGATATGCAGAACGTTTGGGAAGAAGTGCCAATTCTTTTGACGAATTATACAACAAGTTAAATGCCTCACCCACTTTTGTTGATAGGTTTACTTTAGAAATTTTAGCCAAAAGAATCCAAGAAGTTCAACCTAAACTGGTATGCTTTTCGGTTCCTTTTCCCGGAAATTTATATGCGGCATTTAAATGTGCCCAATTCATCAAACAAAATTTCCCAAGCACAAAGACCGCTATGGGAGGAGGATTCCCGAATACAGAACTTAGGGAATTGAAAGACAAAAGAGTATTTGAGTTTTTTGATTTCATCACTTTAGATGACGGTGAATTACCTATAGAACTGCTTTGGGAAAATATTTGTCGTTCTGAACAAAGAGAAGAATCTTTCAGAAGAACCTTCCTTCTCGAAAACGGAGAAGTCACGTATAAAAACAATTCCGAAAGAACTGATTACAAGCAGGCTGAAACCGGCACTCCGGATTACAGCGACTTGCTTTTAGACCAATACATTTCCGTCATAGAAATGGCAAACCCCATGCATTCTCTTTGGAGTGATGGGCGATGGAACAAACTCACCATGGCACATGGTTGCTATTGGGGGAAATGTACTTTCTGTGACATTTCTTTAGACTATATCAAAATTTACGAGCCTATTGCTGCCAAAATATTGGTAGACAGAATGGAAGAAATGATAGCCGCCACAGGAGAAAATGGTTTTCATTTTGTAGATGAAGCCGCACCACCCGCTTTGATGCGGGAGGTGGCCTTGGAAATCATCAGAAGAAAACTCGTGGTAACGTGGTGGACCAATATCCGTTTTGAGAAAAGTTTTACGCGAGATTTATGCTTCTTGCTAAAACTCTCCGGTTGTATTGCTGTTTCGGGAGGACTGGAAGTAGCCTCAGACCGATTGCTGAAACTCATCAACAAAGGAGTTTCTGTTTCGCAGGTGGCGAAGGTCACTAGAAATTTTACGGAAGCGGGCATTATGGTTCACTCCTACCTCATGTATGGCTACCCTACGCAGACAGTTCAGGAAACGGTAGATTCTTTGGAGATGGTAAGGCAAATGTTCGAAATGGGAATTCTTCAAAGTGGCTTTTGGCATCAGTTTGCCATGACAGCGCATTCCCCTGTGGGCATGAATCCAGATGAGTTTGGTGTCATTCCCAATCAAAAAGAAATAACCTTTGCCCATAACGATGTAGAATTTACCGATAAAACCGGCATAGACCATTCCCAGTTCAGTTATGGACTTAAGAAATCACTTTTCAACTATATGCACGGCATCTGTTTTGAAAATCCTTTGCAAGAATGGTTTGATTTTAAAATTCCAAAAACTACCGTTCATCTGGATTATATTCATGATTGCCTTGTAGAGGAAGAATCTTTTAGTACAAGCCCTTCGGCTAAAATTATCTGGACTGGCAATATACCTTTGGTAGCATTTTTCACCAAAAACAAAAAAGGAAATGTTTGGGAAATTGCAGAATTGACCTTCCACGAAAAAACCAATACCTTTAGCATCAACATGGAAAAAGAAAAAGCCGAATGGCTTTTAGACACTATTGCTGAATTTTCTATTTCGTCTAAGAATGCAATGACTTTCAATCAACTGAAAGCAAAATATGAATTGAATTTTGAAGATTTCGAATTGTTCTGGTTTTCAAAACCAATTCAAACCTTAAGAGAAAACGGAATTATCTTAACCCTATAAAACAAAAAAACTCGAGCTTATCACTCGAGTTTTTTATTTATTGAGAAGAATCTTAATCACAAAGGATGATACCCTTGTCATTATTAAATTCTACAACACCACTGTTGATGGAATAAGAAAAAACACTGTTCTTTTCATTTTCTTTGGTAAAGTATTTTGCAAAGTTTTCGTTTGCAATATCATTGGTGAACAATCTCACCTTACCATTGACTAGAGAAGAAACAATAGCGGCGTGGCTTTTCATGATTTGGAAATCACCGTTTTTTCCGGGAAGCAAAACTGAATCTACTTCACCATCAAAAACTACATATTCCGGGGTTAATATTTTAATGTTCATATTTTTATGAAATTATAGATGATAGATTTTAAATTAAAAATGAATCTAAAATCTAAAATTTAACATTTAAAATTTCTTAAGCGTTTTCAGCCAACAATTTTTGTCCTGCTTCAATCGCTTCTTCAATAGTCCCTTTCAAGTTGAAAGCCGCTTCTGGTAGGTGGTCTAATTCACCATCGATGATCATGTTGAAACCTTTGATGGTATCTTTAATGTCTACCAATGCACCTTTAAGACCTGTAAACTGCTCAGCAACGTGGAAAGGCTGGGATAAGAATCTCTGTACTTTTCTCGCTCTGTACACTACCAATTTATCTTCTTCAGAAAGTTCTTCCATCCCTAAGATAGCGATGATATCCTGAAGTGCTTTATATCTCTGAAGGATTTCTTTTACTCTTTGAGCACAGTCGTAATGCTCGTCTCCTAAAATTTCTGGAGTCAAGATTCTTGAAGTAGAATCTAACGGATCTACCGCTGGATAAATACCTAAAGAAGCAATTTTTCTAGACAATACCGTAGTAGCATCTAAGTGAGCAAACGTAGTTGCAGGAGCCGGGTCAGTAAGGTCATCCGCAGGAACGTAAACCGCCTGTACAGATGTAATAGATCCGTTTTTAGTAGAAGTAATTCTTTCTTGCATCGCTCCCATCTCAGAAGCAAGCGTTGGCTGGTAACCTACCGCTGAAGGCATACGCCCTAGAAGTGCAGATACCTCAGAACCCGCTTGTGTAAATCTAAAGATGTTATCTACGAAGAATAATACGTCTCTTCCTTGTCCTTGTCCGTCACCATCTCTATAGTATTCTGCTAGGGTAAGACCAGAAAGTGCTACTCTCGCTCTTGCACCTGGAGGTTCGTTCATTTGTCCGAAAACGAAAGCCGCTTTAGATTCTTTCATCAACTCTAAGTCAACTTTAGAAAGATCCCATCCACCGTTTTCCATAGAGTGCATAAAATCGTCACCGTATTTAATAATACCAGATTCTAGCATCTCTCTCAAAAGGTCGTTTCCTTCTCTTGTTCTTTCACCTACACCGGCAAAAACAGAAAGACCACCGTGTCCTTTTGCAATATTGTTAATTAATTCCTGAATTAATACCGTTTTACCTACACCTGCACCACCGAATAAACCAATTTTACCCCCTTTTGCATAAGGCTCAATAAGGTCAATTACTTTAATACCAGTATAAAGTACTTCGGCTGAAGTAGACAATTGATCAAATCTTGGCGCTTCTCTGTGGATTGGCAATCCGTTTTCTTTAGAAACTTCTTGGATACCATCTATGGCATTTCCTACCACATTGAAAAGTCTTCCATTTACTGCTTCGCCAATTGGCATTGTTATTTGTTGTCCGTAACCAATTACTTCCTGACCTCTTTGTAAACCATCTGTAGCATCCATTGCGATACATCTTACCATATCTTCACCAATGTGCTGTTCTACTTCTAATACAAGAGATTCTCCGTTAGATTTTTTAATCTCAAGAGCGTCATAGATTTTTGGTAATTCTTCAACCTCTTGAAAAACAACGTCGATAACTGGACCGATAATTTGTGAAATTTTTCCTTTAATTTGGTTTGCCATTGCTTTATTTTTTCTTGTGGTGCAAATATAATGATTCTTCATCAAATGTCTAATTAAAATCAATATTTTTTTTCATCTTTGCATTCTTAAAAAAGCAGTTTTGAAAGTCATCAAAGAATTTAAAAATTATAATGACAGAACACCTAAAGTTCTTTCTTTAGGAATGTTTGACGGGGTTCATCTGGGGCATGTTTCCATCATTCATCAAATGCAGAAAATAGCACATGATAAAAATCATGTCACGGCGCTGCTTACTTTTTGGCCTCATCCCAGAACGATCTTTAATCCTAATGATGATTTGAAACTCCTTAATACTTTGGATGAAAAACTCGCCCTTCTGGAAAAATCAGGCATCGATTTTTTGTTTTTGAAGGAATTTGATCAAGAATTTAGAAACTTGACAGGAGAAGAATTCATCAGACAGATTTTGGTAGACACTCTCAATGTAAAATACATTATTATAGGCTATGATCATGTTTTTGGGAAAAACAAAAGCGGGAATTTTGAACTTTTGCAAAAACTTTCTCCAGAATTAGGCTATGAAGTGGCTAAAATAGATGCCATAAAAGAAGGCGAATTCAATATCAGTTCTACCAAAATCAGAAATTGCCTTTTGAATGGAAATATTTTTGGCGCCAATAAAATGCTGGGCTACCACTACCCGGTTACCGGAAAGGTGGTACACGGCAAAAAACTGGGCAGAACTATAGGCTATCCTACGGCCAATATAGAAGTAGGCGCATTGAAACTGCTTCCAAAAAAGGGAGCCTATATTGTAGAAGTTTATTGTAAAGACAAATTCTATAAAGGGATGCTGAGCATTGGCACCAATCCCACCGTAAATGGAGAAAAACTTACAACAGAAGTCTATATTTTAGATTTTGATGAAGATATCTATGGAGAAACCATTACTGTAAAATTCAGAGATTTTCTTCATGAAGAAATAAAGTTTGAAAGCCTCGAAAAACTAATCGAAAGATTGGATGAAGACAAAAAAATAACCCAAAATTTCAGGTTTTAAATAATAAAAAAGAGCATTCAAAATTTGAATGCTCTTTTTTTTCATTTTCACTTTAAATATTTAGTAATAGAATCAGACATCGGCTTGGTTGTGCTGATGAAAGTATCTATCAACTCTCCTTTTTCATTGAGTAAAAATTTGGTAAAATTCCAGAGAATAATGGTATTCTTTACCCCATTTTGTTTTTTATCTGTTAAGAATTTAAAAATTGGCGCAATGTCATCACCTTTCACCGAAACTTTAGCTGCCATAGGAAAAGTAACGCCGTAATTTTTCTTGCAGAAAACACCTATTTCTTCATTGGTTCCTGGCTCCTGACCACCAAAGTTATTGGCAGGAAATCCTACTATTACCAATTTGTCTTTATATTTATCATATAGTTTTTCCAAATCTTCATACTGAGGCGTGAAACCACATTCCGAAGCGGTATTCACAATCAGAATCTTTTTTCCTTTGAATTTCGAAAAATCAATGGTCTTACCATCTAAAGATTTTACTTTAAATGAATGAATAGACTTTGCTTCCTGAGCTTTGGAACTAAAAAATCCGAAAAATGAAAACATAATTAAAAACAAATATTTTAAAGGTTTCATGTAGATAATATTTTGTTCAAATTTAATATTTAATACCATAAAAAAAGCGTCCAATGACGCTTTTAGATATTTTCTATTAAGTTACTAAAATTTGAAAGTATTGGATGGAAAGGCCTTATTGATTTCAATTTTATTAAGAATCATTACGTAATCTCCCTCCTTTTTAGGTGTTGAAGAATCTATTCTGAAAGGCATTAAAAAATTATTTACCCTTTTATAGTCAGAATAAATAAGGGTTTCATCCTTTTTCACTTCTTTTAAAAGCATAAAGTTCTGAGCATCAAAATAATATATTATTTTATTTACATTTTTGGTAAGTTCTATTTTATAACAGTCCTGATCTTCTACTTTTTCCTTTCCTAAAACCTGAGCTGTAAAGCCTTTAGATTCATAATCAATATAATCTGTATCAAAACTTTCTGGTACATAATTTTTTTGAACCTGAAGTTTATTCACCACATAGTTCATAGCATAACCATTTTTACCGTCAAAGCCTTCAATAATGTTTTCTTTATTGCCTACGGTAACCACTGTTTTGGTAAGATTGGGACGTTGCTGGTAGATTTTCATAGCATATTCGTCATTAACGCCCAGAATTACTTTTCCTTGCAATATGATAGAGTTAAGAAGTTTCCAGTTGGTTAAACCTCCAGTCGCTTCAATATTTTTATCAATAATCTGCTTGGCAGACTGTGCCGAATAGATGGTGGTTATTAATATCGTTACTAATAAAAGTATTTTTTTCATTTATTTATTTTTCAGGGCTTCAAATATATCATTTTTCAAATCAATTTTCTGGCTTTTTCCAAATCTTCGGGTACATCTATCCCTACCCCCACAAAATCTGTTTCTACCATTTTTATTTTCATCCCGTTTTCTAAATAACGGATGCATTCTATTTTTTCTGCAATTTCTAGTGGAGTCATTTCTAGGTTCGCAAATTTTAGCAAAGCCTCCTTACGAAAAGCATACACACCAATGTGCTTATAATAGGCATGTTCTACAGAAGTTTCTCTTGGATAAGGAATAACGCTTCTGCTAAAGTACATGGCGAAATTCTGTAAATCTGTAATCACCTTTACATGGTTAGGATTCTCTATATCCTCTTGATTTTTCAACCTTATTTTCAATGATGCTAAAGAAATTTCTTTTTGGCGATCTGCTTTGAAAACCTCTATCAATTGCGTCAAAGGCTCTGTCTTCAGGAAAGGTTCATCTCCCTGAACATTGATAACAATATCACAATCTATACTCTGTACGGCTTCTGCTATTCTATCACTTCCGGTTTCATGCTCACCCGTCATTACAGCTTTTCCACCATTTTTGGTAATTTCATCAAAAATAATTTCCGAATCAGTAGCCACAAAAACCTCATCAAACAAACCCGTTTCCAATACATTTTGATAGGTAGTAGAGATAACCGTTTTATCTCCCAAAAATTGCATCAATTTTCCCGGAAACCTACTGGCAGCATAGCGCGCAGGGATAACAGCGATAATTTTCATTATTTTAATTGAGTTAAAGCGTTTTCTAGTTTCGGAAACATTTTCTGTAAATCTTCTACCGAACAGGCCCCTACAGAAGCCCTAAACCAAGGCATTTCTCTATTATTTCCAAAAGCAGAGAATGGCACCAATGCCACCCCAGCATTTTCTATTAAATAAAACACCAAATCTGTAGAATCTTGTAAAACCTTTCCATCTGGCAGTTTTTTCCCAACATAGTCCAATTGAATGGTTAAATATAAGGCTCCCATTGGCTTGATGCTGTCTACCGCAAAACCTTTGGATTTCATTTCCTGAATCCCGGCATGTAATACTTCTAAACTGTGGGCAATTTTTCCTTTAAAATCATTCACGAAAGCATCTACAGCCGTAGTATTTACTAAAAATTCTGCAACGGCCTGTTGTTCTGGCTTTGGCGCCCATGCTCCCACATGCGTTAGCAATGCCTTCATTTTATCCATTACTTTTGTGGGGCCAAATCCCCATCCCACTCTTACTCCCGTAGCTGCAAAACATTTAGAAGTACCATCAATATAGATGGTATAATCCTTCATTTCCGGAAATAAAGTTACCGGATTAAAATGCTCTGAATCTCCAAAAGTAAGCATGGCATAGATTTGATCATACATCAAATACAGTGGCTTTTCGTTTGGTCCTCTTTTTTTATTTTCGGCAATAATCACTTCACAAATATCAGATAACTGTTCTTTGGTAAACATAGTCCCCGTAGGATTCAGTGGAGAACACAGCGCTACCAAAACAGCACCTTTCAAATGTGATTTTAAATCCTCTGCGGTAGGGAGAAAGTTGTTTTCTGGAGAAACTTCTACTTCTACTGCATTGGCAGAAGTGAGATAGGCATAGTGATTATTATTCCAAGAAGGAACAGCGTAAACCACTTTATCGCCTTCATCTACAATGGTTTTAAAAGTAGCATAAATCAAGGGTCTGGAACCTCCTGCTATTAATATATCATCTGCCGAATAATCTAAATTCCAACGGGATTTCAAATCTGCAGAAACAGATTTCCTTAAAGACAACAATCCGTTTGCAGGTGGATAATTGGTAAGATCATCTGCATAAGCTTTCTGTATATTTTGTTTGAGTTCAGAAGGGATAGGATAAATTTTGGCGTCCAAATCGCCAATGGTAAGATTGGCAATTTCTGCACCCTGTGCTTTGAGTTCGTTTACCTGGTTTCCGATTTTGATGATTTCTGAACCGATAAGGTTCTGAGCAAGTTTTGATACCACTTTTTATGATTTATGTTTTATAATTTCATTAAAATAAAGTCCAAATTTAAGAATAAAAAAAGTTCACAAAAGAAAAAATCAAATATTGATAAACTTCTGTGAACTTTAGTTTTGTTAATTTCTAATTATTTAGAGTTTCAAATCTTTTTTCACTTCGTTAATTTTCTGTTCCAAAGTAATTTCTTTTGCTTTGAAATCTGCTTCAGAAGATATTTTATCTTTCACAGAGAAATAGAACTTAATCTTCGGCTCAGTACCTGAAGGACGGATACAAACTTTAGTTCCATCTTCAGTATAATAAATCAATACATTAGATTTAGGAATTTCATTCATCACCGATTTTTGGTTTGATGCTATATCCCAACTCGTTTGTTCCTGAAAATCTTTTACAGTTTTTACCGCAGAACCAGCCAATGTTTTAGGCGGATTGTTTCTGAAATCTACCATCATCTGAGAAATTTCTTCAGCACCCGTTCTCCCCTTTCTTACCACATTTACCAAGGCTTCTTGGTACATGCCAATTTCTTTGTAGATATCTATCATGTATTGATATATGGTTTTTCCTTGTGCTTTGCAAACGGCTGCCACTTCGCAAGCCAATAAGATAGAACCACAAGAATCTTTATCCCTTACAAAATCACCCGTCATGAACCCAAAACTTTCTTCACCACCACAGATAAACTTTTCTTGGCCTTCTACATCACGAATCATCTTGCCAATCCATTTGAAGCCGGTAAGCCCTACTTTACAGTCAACACCGAATTTTTCTGCTACATCAAAGAAGCAATCTGAAGTTACAATGGTAGAACCGATGAATTCTTTACCGGTAATTTTACCAGACTTTTTCCATTGATCTAGGATATAATACGTTAAAATCATATTGGTTTGGTTTCCATTCAATAATTGAATTTCACCTTCCAAATTTCTCACCGCAATTCCTAATCTATCTCCATCTGGGTCACAACCAATAACTATATCGCCATTGGTAATATTGGCCAAATCTACAGCCATCTCTAATGCTGCAGGCTCTTCTGGGTTTGGAGATTCTACCGTTGGAAAATTTCCGCTTGGGATCATCTGCTCCTTTACCAAGTCTACTTTCGTAAAACCTGCTTTAGCCAAAGCTTTCGGAATGGTAGTATACGTTGTTCCGTGAATAGAGGTAAAAACGATATTCAGGTTATCTCTGCCTATATTTTGGTAAAGGGATTCTTGCATACATCTGTCAATATAAACATCATCCTGCTCTTCGCCAATCCATTCTATTAAATTGTCATTTCCTTGGAACTTAATTTCTTCAAATTTTGTGGAATACACCTCATTGATAATGGCATCGTCATTTGGGGGAACAATCTGCGCCCCATCGTTCCAGTATACTTTATAACCATTATATTCTGGTGGGTTATGAGAAGCCGTCAATACAATACCGGCGTTGCATTTTTTATCTCTTACTGTAAAAGAAAGTTCTGGTGTAGGTCTGTGTTCCTTGAACAATAAAACTTTAATTCCATTGGCCGTCAGCACATCAGCACACATCTTCCCAAATTCTCTAGAATTATTTCTCACATCATAGGCAATAGCCACTTTTATTTCCTGATTAGGAAACTGCTGATGAAGATAGTTGGCCAAACCTTGGGTTGCCCTTCCTAATGTATATTTATTCAGACGGTTTGTTCCTACTCCCATTATTCCTCTCATACCACCGGTACCGAATTCAAGTTCGCGATAGAAGCTGTCTTCTAACTCATCAGAGCTTTTACTAATCCAATCTTCAATTACTTTTTTGGTTTCAGCATCGAAAGTATCCGTTAACCAAAGCTGCGCTTTTTCCAAAGTGGTCATATCTATTAATTTTTATTTCTAGTTAAATTTTATTTCAATTTTCTGTTTTCTACAGAAGCTTTGTCTTTCTTTATTACTTTATTCAAGGGCTCTCCATAAAATACTAGTTTAGAAGTATTTTCAATAGCACCTTTCATTTCGTTATCCACATTTACCCCAGCAAAAGCATCATTTTTAGCCAAAATATCCAAATTATCCACAAAAAAATACGGTGCCACGATACTTGCAGAATCCGCCATTCTTAAGTTGAGATTTTTAGTTTGTCCCAAAACATTGGCATTGGATTTTTGAGACATCGTGATATAGCTGTTTTGGGCTGCAACAGCTCCCATAAATTTAGCATGGTCTTTTACAGCTAAAGAAAACTGAGTTGCTTTTATCTGTCCGGAAATATTCATTTCTACATGGTCTGCCAGGGTGATTTCTGACAAATCATTCTTCCCGAAAACCGTAATGGTATAGAAATCTACATTTTCAGGATGACGCCCTTCCTCAATGGTCAATGTTCCGTCTTCTGCATCAATATCTAAGTTACTAAAAATATTGGGATAGGTTTCTACACTCACCAAGTTTTGCTCTCCTTTGGCAAAAAATATCTTGAAATTCCCTTTCAAATTCAGTTTGGTGAAATTTTCCACAGGCGTATCTTTTACCTCTATCTCTCCTTTTGGAGAAATTTTGGAACAAGCCAAAAGAGTAATGCAGAGGTAAAGGTAAAGGAAAAATTTTGTATAGTTTTTCATTTTCAAATTAGCACACTTTCAAATTAAATAACTTCTTCAATATGATAATTCTTATGTCCTCTACTTTGTCTGATGGTCAATTCTCCCAAGAAACCAGCTACAAAAAGCAAAGTCCCGAGAATCATCATCGTTAAGGCTATATAAAACCAAGGATTTTCTGCAATCAGATTACCATAGATATGATAGTAATAGACATCTATTAATTTAGTCGCCCCCAACCAAAAGGCTGAAAAGAATCCGAAAATAAACATTAAGGTTCCTGCCGCCCCGAAGAAGTGCATAGGTCTTCCTCCAAATTTGCTGATGAACCAAAGCGTAATCAAATCCAGAAAACCACGGATAAAACGCTCTGTCCCGAATTTTGAAGTTCCATAAGGTCTTGCCTGATGTTGTACCGGCTTTTCGGTAATCTTCTTGAAACCTGCATTGGCAGCCAATACCGGAATCCAACGGTGCAAATCACCATATACATCTACCGATTTCACCACCTGTTTTCTATAGGCTTTCAGCCCACAGTTGAAGTCATTCAACTGAACGCCGGAAAGATTTCTAGCTGCAGAATTGAAAACTTTTGAAGGCAAGTTTTTGGTCATAACATTGTCAAAACGCTTTTTCTTCCATCCTGAAACTAAGTCATATTTTTCGTCTACAATTTTGCTGTACAATTCAGGAATTTCTTCCGGAAAATCTTGCAAATCTGCATCCATGGTAATTACCACATCTCCCTGCACCTTTTCGAAAGCCGCATGCAAAGCCTGAGACTTTCCATAATTTCTGGAAAACTTAATGCCATGAACATTAGGATTGTCTTTAGAAAGAGCATCTATAATGTCCCATGAAGCATCTGTACTGCCATCATCTACAAACCAAACTTCATAGCTTAATTGGTGATCTTGACATACTTTATCTATTCTGTTATACAGTTCTAATAAAGATTCTTCTTCGTTTAAAAGTGGAATGACAACGGATAAATTCATTAAAATTATTTTAGTTTTTTAATAATTGGGCAATCCCAAAAACAGTGAGCAAAATTACAAAATATAAACCAGTAAAAATAACCGCAATCCTTAATGCTCTGTTCTGCTTCTAAAGAAGCTTCCGAAAAAAGTAGATAAAATGGTATAAAAGACCAATATCGATGCAAAATAATAGGTAAACTGTCTGAAGGTAAACATATCTATATCTTTCACCATCTCAGGCGAAAAACTACTCATACTTTTTTGATAGTCTTTATCGAGTGCTATTTTTTCTTTATCACTTTTGAGGACAGATCTCTGTTTGTGGTATATATCAGTTAGTTCTTTTTTGTTTCTTTCTACAAATTGGTAGTTTAACAAAGCTTTGGCATCGGTATCAGCATAATTCAAAAAAGAAAAAATACTTAAAACTGAAAAAAAGCCTCCGATAAACATAGGCTTGAAAGCTCTTCCAAAGGCTTCTCTGAAACCAATATCTTTCTTTTCTTTTTTCAAAGCATTAACAGAAGCATAGGCTCCAAGTGTATAGATTGCCGGCAGTAAAAAGGCATTTACCAACAGACTGATCGTAAAATAATGGGTATTATACCCGAAAAAATACACCCCAAAGAATACCAACATGGTAATTACAAACAACAGAAAACCAACAGCATAAACGTTTTTAGTCATATTATTTTTATAAATTTTAATTTTTGAATTTTGAATTTTAAATTAATTCTGTATTTTTGCATCGGCAAGTCCTACACAACCAGCTCCTGAGAATCCTCCAGGGTGGGAACGCAGCAAAGGTAATCGGTTGTAGCGGTGTGATGTAGGTCGCTTGCCATTTTTTATTTCTTTTTTTTGAAATTAAACTTCAAATTCCTCTCCCAACTTCGGTAACACCAACTCTACTCCTTTTTCACTAAAATGCTTATTCGCCTCTTTATGATTAATAGAAATCGGAGCAAAGGTATCGAAATGACAGCCTATCACTTTTTTACATTTCAATAATTCTGAAGCAGCAAAAGCCGCTTTGCGCGCACACATGGTATAGTGCCCTCCAATAGGTAAAATAGACAAGGTTATTTCTCCAAACAGTCTTGGAAACAATTCCATATCTGCCATTACACCTGTATCCCCTGCCAAATAAACATTTTTCCCTTGTAACCTAAAGATATATCCACAAGGCTGTCCTCCATAAGTCCCATCCGGGAAACTGCTGGTATGGTGTGCCGGAACCATAGAAATCTTCAGATCATCAAACTTGGCAGAACCGCCATAGTTGATGTCAATAGAATTAGGATGACCAAAATATCCACAAACCTCTGGCTGACCAATGATTTGTGCTTCAGTATATCTCATTAATACTTCTTTTACATCTGCCGTATGGTCACCATGGGCATGCGTAATGAGCACATAATCTATCTTTTGGGCATCTATATCAAAACCTGACTTGCCCTTCTGAAAATTGTAAAAAGGGTCTGAAAGGATATTTTTCCCATTGTAGGTAAACAAAAAACAGTTTTGTCCGAGGTATTTTATTTTCATTTTCTTAATTAAAATAATTCAACCCAAAAGCCACCAAAATACTCATCAATAAAGTAATAATCCCTACTTGTTTTAAGAAAGGATCCAATTCTTTTGGAGCTTTTACTTCCATTATCCTTCTTCTTAACCCCAACAACGGAAAAACCGTAATGAAGAAAATGAAGGCTCTGTATTTTCCTTGTTCCTGCAGTCCATTCATCATCATGAAAATCAGCACCAAAATTGGCGGAAGCATAAGGATAATCATTTCATAAATCATGGCATTTTTAAAACCCAATCGTAAGGCCAAGGTCTTCTTTCCGGAAAGTTCATCGTTTTCTATATCTCTCATATTATTGAGGTTCAATACTGCAGCACTCAGCATTCCTATAGCTGAAGCCGGAAGCAGCATATCCCAAGAAAATTCTTTGGTAAATAGAAAATAGCTTCCACAAACCGATACCAAACCAAAGAAGATAAAAACCATCATATCTCCCAAACCTAAGTATCCATAAGGTTTCTTGCCCACGGTGTAGCCAATAGCCGCTAAAATACAAGCCACTCCTAAACCTATGAAAGTGTAAAACGCATGGATATAATCCGGGAAAAAGGCTTTGTACAGCAAAACCAACGTAGCCAACAAAGACAATATGGCAAACAGAATCACTGCATTTCTCATTTGTGTAGCAGAAATCTTACCCGAAGCCACAGCTCTTTGTTCTGCCTCACCTATTCTGTTTTGGTCGGTGCCTTTTATACCATCTCCATAGTCATTGGCAAAATTAGAAAGCACCTGGTACAACAATGTTACCAAAAGTGCCAAAGCAAATAAGGTCCAATCCCAAGATTTACCCTCTTCAAGGAGTCTCCATCTTGCAATAAAAGAACCCATAATAATTCCACTTATAGAAAGCGGTAAAGTGCGCAGCCTGGCTGCTTTAATCCAATCTATCATATATTGGTTGGTTGTTGGTTGGTTGGTTGTTGGTTGTTGGTTGATTTTTGTTATCAATATTCTAACAACAATCAACCAAAACCCGACAACTATGTTATGAAATCCACTGATTATCTCCGAAATCAGGCTTACGTTTTTCCAAGAATGCATTTCTACCTTCTTTGGCTTCATCCGTCATGTAGGCCAAACGGGTAGCTTCCCCGGCAAAAACCTGTTGTCCTACCATACCGTCGTCTGTAAGATTCATAGCAAACTTCAGCATACGGATAGACAATGGCGACTTGGCCAATATTTCCTGAGCCCATTCATAAGCTGTATCTTCCAGTTCAGCATGAGGAATTACTGCATTTACCATGCCCATATCTTCTGCTTCTTTGGCAGAATAGTTTCTTCCCAAAAAGAAAATTTCACGGGACTTTTTCTGTCCTACCATTTTAGCTAAATAGGCAGAACCATATCCTCCGTCAAAACTCGTCACATCTGCATCGGTCTGTTTAAAGATGGCATGTTCTTTACTGGCCAAAGTAAGATCACAAACCACATGCAGAGAATGACCACCTCCTACAGCCCAGCCATTTACTACGGCAATGACTACCTTAGGCATAAAACGGATGAGTCTTTGCACTTCCAAAATATTCAAACGGTGTCTTCCATCGTCCCCAACATAACCTTGGTGACCGCGAGCTTTTTGATCTCCACCGCTGCAGAAGGCATGTCCGCCGTCTTTAGGACTTGGACCTTCACCCGTCAAAAGCACTACTCCAACAGAAGAGTCTTCTGAAACGTGATAAAATGCATCATACAATTCTGAAGTCGTTTTCGGGCGGAAAGCATTTCTTACTTCCGGTCTGTTGATGGCAATTCTTGCTACGCCACCACATTTTTTATAGGTAATATCCTCGTATTCTTTTACAGTTTTCCAGTTGATATCCATTGTGAAAATTTTGATGTAAAGATACTATTTTGAAAAAATCTGAAGAAATATTAAACCAACAAATATCCTTAAACCATCATTAATTTTATTAATTCAATAATTTTTAAAGGCATTTTTATTGAAAATCATTTATATATGAAATAAATCATTTTTTTATTATCAAAAAAAAGATATAAATTTGATAATCTTTTAAATTAAATACAATGACTATAGGTATACTAAAAGAGCCCTTTTTCGAAACCAGAGTTTCGCTTCTTGCAGAATCCGCTGCAGCACTTATCAACAAAGGAAATAAAATAATTGTAGAAACGGGCGCAGGCGAAAAAGCCTACAACAGCGACCAGGAATACGAAAAAGCAGGTGCCACTGTAAAAAACAGACTGAATGTTTTACAAGAGGCTGATATTCTGCTGTCTATCCATCCGCTTGAAGAGGAAGATATGTCACAGATCAATTCCAAAATTATAATTGGAGTTTATCAGCCATTGTCAAATGGTGAAAACGTGGTACAATCCATTGAAAGAAAACTGACCATTTTTTCATTGGACATGCTGCCTAGAACCACCAGAGCTCAGGCAATGGATGTATTGAGCTCCCAAGCCAACATTGCCGGTTACAAAGCCGTTTTGACGGCTGCCGCAGCTTATGGAAGATATTTTCCAATGTTTATGACTGCAGCAGGTAGTATTGCCCCTGCTAAAGTACTTATTTTAGGTGCCGGAGTGGCAGGTTTACAGGCCATTGCTACCGCCAAAAGATTGGGTGCTGTGGTAGAAGTTTTTGATACTAGACCGGCCGTAAAAGAAGAGGTAATGAGCCTTGGCGCCAAATTTATAGAAGTGGAAGGCGCTGCCGATGCCAGTGCTGCTGGAGGTTATGCCGTAGAACAGACTGAAGAATACAAACAAAAACAACAAATGCGCATTGCGGAAAGCGTTGCCAAATCTGATATCATCATTACTACTGCCCAAATTCCGGGTAAAAAAGCACCAATTCTGATTACAGAAGAAATGCTAAATACGATGAGAAATGGATCAGTCATTATAGATTTAGCAGCTTCTACAGGAGGTAATACACCTCGAACTCAAAATAATGAAACCATCAATTATAACGGCGTTACTATCATCGGGAATTCATCTTTACAATCTACGATGCCTTCTGATGCCAGCAAACTATATGGCAAAAACATCGTGAATTTCCTTCAACTGATTATCGACAAAGAAGCGAATCTCAACCTGAATTGGGAAGACGACCTAGTGAAAGGTGCCTGCATTACGCATGAAGGAGAAATAATGAATGAACGAGTAAAAGCTACCCTCACCCCTTTAATGAACAACTAAAAAATTTATTGTATGAATATTATAGAATGGATTACTTCTAACCAACAAATTATCTATATCGTTATCCTGATGATTTTTGTGGGAATAGAAGTGATAGGACACGTACCGAGCGTATTGCACACTCCTTTAATGAGCGGTGCAAATGCCATTCACGGCGTGGTGATTATTGGTGCCATTATCGTAATGGGTAAGGCAGAACCGGATAATTATATCGCGCTTATCCTTGGCTTTTTGGGAGTCATCTTAGGAACCCTAAATGTAGTGGGAGGTTTTGTAGTTACCGACAGAATGCTCGAAATGTTCAAAAAGAAAAAATAACACCATGGAACTGCTTACAATATTATATTTAATAGGATCAGTCACTTTTATTTTAGGACTGAAAATGCTGTCTAACCCGGCTACAGCAAGAAACGGAAACCTGCTCTCTGCAGCAGGAATGGGAATTGCCATTCTGGGAACCATCTTTCTCTATAAAGATGATGCTGGAAACAAATTAGGAAACTACACCTGGATTTTTGGAGGAATTGCTTTGGGAACCGTTGTGGGAACTTTAGCCGCCAAAAAAGTAAAAATGACGGCTATGCCACAAATGGTGAGCATCTTCAACGGGATGGGTGGCGCATGTGCTTCTTTGATTTCTTTGGTAGAATACAATCACCTAATGCATAATTCAGAAAATGGAGTCAATTTAGGTACGCTTGCCATTATCCTTTTAGGATTGGTGATTGGTTCTGTTTCCTTTGCAGGAAGTATGATTGCCTGGGGAAAACTGAACGGGAACATCAAAAAAGATTTTTCTTTACCAGGACAACAATTCATCAACATCCTTATCGTTTTGGCTATTTTAGGACTTTCTGTTTATTTGGTTCTGAATTTTAACGCAACAAACCATTTCATTTTCTATTTCATTTTCGCGCTATCTCTTTTATACGGATTGCTTTTCGTATTCCCTATTGGGGGCGCAGATATGCCGGTGGTAATTTCTTTATTGAACTCATTTACAGGGGTTGCAGCCGCTTGTGGAGGTTTCCTCTATGATAACAAAGTAATGTTAACTGGAGGAATCTTGGTAGGTGCTGCAGGTACTTTATTAACCATTTTGATGTGTAATGCCATGAACCGTTCTTTGGTAAATGTACTGATAGGTTCTTTCGGAGGAAACGCTAAAGGTGGTGAAGGCAGTACATCTCCTTCTGGAGGCACCGTAAAAGAAGTAAGCTTAAGTGATACCGCGGTATTAATGACTTATGCCAGCAAAGTGATGATTGTCCCAGGATATGGTTTGGCCGTAGCACAAGCACAGCATGCTTGTCATGAATTGGAAAAACTATTGGAAAGCAAAGGGGTTGACGTATTCTATGCCATTCACCCAGTTGCAGGAAGAATGCCCGGACACATGAACGTTCTTTTGGCAGAAACCGATGTTCCTTATGAAAAACTCATGGAAATGGAACAGGCCAACGAAGAGTTTTCTACTACAGATGTAGTGCTCATTTTAGGAGCTAATGACGTAGTGAACCCAGCCGCCAAAGAAGACACATCCTCTCCTATTTATGGAATGCCAATCTTGGATGTAGAACTGTCTAAAAATGTTATCGTCAACAAACGAAGCATGAAACCAGGTTATGCAGGAATAGAAAACGAATTGTTCTACAGACCTAAAACCTCTATGCTCTTTGGAGATGCGAAAAAGGTGTTACAAGATTTGATTTCAGAAATTAAAAATCTATAAAAAGAAAATCCTGCCAATGGCAGGATTTTTTATTTTACAACATCTCATCTTCCGTAAACTTACGATCACGGAAATAGATTTCTAAAGTAGAATGGTGTACATTAAAATGCTCTAGCTCGTGTTTTACCTTATCTTTTAAATCTTCTATTTCTTCAAAACTTAAATAATCTTCCACTTGTAGATGTGCCGTTAGAGCGTTTTCTGTGGTACTTAATGCCCAAATATGGAGATGCTTAAAATCCTTCACCCCTTTTATGCCCAAAATTTCTACTTTCAATTTTGCAAAATCTACTCCATGAGGTACTCCATCCAACGCTAATCTTAGACTTTGAACAAACAAACTCCATGTGCCATAAAGAATGACTAAAGCAATCACGATACTCATCACCGCATCTAACCAATACCAATGGGTATAGACAATAACAACTCCCGCAATTACTACCCCCAAACTCACCAAAGCATCTGCCGCCATATGCAGAAAAGCTCCATTGACATTAAGATCAGTATCCTTATCTTTCATAAAGAAATAGGCCGTAAGTGTATTGATGATTACACCTACAAAAGCAACGATAGCCATTGTTATACCTTTCAAAGGCTGAGGATGGTAAAATCTGAAAATTGCTTCATATACAATTCCGCCAACAGCCATAAAAAGAATAATAGAATTTACCAAAGCAACTAAAACCGTCACTTTCTTGTAACCATAAGTATATTTTTGGGTAGGTTTAGAATGCAATAATTTAAAGGCGATTAAAGCTAAAATTAAACTTGCCACATCACTCAGATTGTGCCCTGCATCAGACAACAACGCCAAAGAATTTTGCATCCATCCTACTATTGCCTCTATCACCACAAAAGCAGAATTGAGGATAATACCTATAATAAAAGCGTTTCTAAGTTTCTTTGAATTTAAATCGAGTTGAGGAGCATGACCATGGTCGTGATGCGAATGCGACATTTTCAGTTTTTTTTCAAATTTCGGAATTTTTTAATAAAAAAAAGCTCTTTAAAAGAGCTTTTTAACCTTATTCAGATTTATTCTTATTAATTAAATAATACACCGGAAGGCCTAACAAAATTAAAATCAAGCCCGGCCAGGTATAATTGGGTTTATAGATGAAAAGCAAAACACAGAAAGCGGCTCCTATCAACAGATAAAGGATCGGGGTAAAAGGATACAGCCATGTCTTGTAGGTTCTTTCTACGTTGGGTTGTTTTATCCTTAGATAAATTACTCCAAAAACAGTAATCATATAAAACAATACAATCACAAAAGAAATCATATCCAGTAAATCCCCATATTGTCCACTTAAAGCCAATAAAGAAGCCCAAATTCCTTGCATCCACAAAGACTTGGCAGGAACACCATTTTGATTGTTTTCAATGGCCGATTTAAGGAACAAACCGTCTTTGGCCATGGTTTGGAAAACCCTTGCCCCGGCCAAAACAATTCCGTTGACACAGCCAAATGTAGAAATCATCACCAATAACGCCATGATAATGGTACCCACACTTCCGAACATTTTCTGTGAAGCTGCCACAGCTACCCTGTCATTGGCTGCAAAAGCGATAGAATCTCTGTCCAAAGCATTGAGGTAAACGAAATTCACCAAAAGATACAATGTCATCACCGAAATGGTTCCTAGCACCATTGATTTTACCACATTTTTCTGTGGATTTTCTATTTCTCCAGAAACAAAAGTCACATTTTCCCAAGCCACAGAACTGAAAACCGAACCCACCATAGCAGCGGCAATTCCGCCCATTAAGGTAGTTCCAGAAATTGGCAACCAAGAATCTGAAACTTTTTGTGTTCCTATTTCTTTTCCAAAATTCTGAAAGGCATCCCAATGGAAACTCATATTTCCACTCCAGAAAGATTCTTTAATCAAAATGAATCCTAAAAAAATAAGTCCTAGCAATGCTACTATTTTGGAACCTGTAAAGATATTCTGCAAAAGTTTTCCACTTTCTACCCCTCTTGTATTGATGTAGGTTAGCATCAATATTACAGCAATTCCCACAATCTGTATCCAGGTAATCTTCCAGGTGCCATATTCTATAATCGGCGCAGCATCATTGAGCCAAGGGATAAGATAAGCTGTAAATTTACCGAAAGCCACAGCCACTGCGGCAATAGTACCCGTTTGGATAACGGTAAACATACCCCATCCATAAAGAAAGCCCAATTTTTTGCCAAAAATTTCGGTGATGTAGGTATACTGTCCCCCTGCTTTTGGAAACATGGCAGAAAGCTCCCCATAACTTATAGCGGCAGCTACCGTCATGATGCCGGTGATAATCCATACAGCAATAAGCCAATATCCGGAACCTAAATTCCGCATAATATCTGCTGAGACAATAAAGATACCACTACCAATCATAGAGCCCATTACAAGCATGGTAGCATCCCATAGTTTTAATTTTTTCTCCATAGTTTATTTAATTCTAAATTTAAGGATATAACCCTTCGACAGGCTCAGGGTGACCATATTTATTTATAAATACATTTCAAAGATATCATAAAATTAAAAAGCCACAAATTTTGTGGCTCTTGTATAGTAAATTATCATTTAATCTATTTTGAAACTCTGTATAGCATCTAATTTTGGAAACTTATATTCGGAAATAAATTTCTTGCCTTTGCAGTCTATCTCTTTCCAGCCTTTCTTACGGTGAAGGTCTCCAACTTCTACTACATAAGGAATGAATGATATTTCATCTTTACCAGCCTCTATCTCTTCTTTAAATTGAATAGCTATATCTAAAATACATTCAAATTCTGTATTCAGATTTACATTTCTGTAGATGACATCAAAATGAGATTCTTTGTTTTCTGGAATTTCGAAATAGGTTTCGTAACCATAACTTTGCTTATTCAACAAACCAATACTTGAAAGTGCAGTATATAAGGCAATTGTATAATATTTTCGAGTACCAAACCTATGATAATCTTCCGGAAAATGACCACCTTCAAACAATATAACAGGAATGCCTGCTTTCATTAAATTATCTCCTGTAGAAGTGGGATAAAATTCATCCGAATATCTTGCAATCTGATTAGGAAGCTGCGTTTTCAATGCATTAAAAACAGCAGAAATTACCGCCATACTTTTCTTTCTATTATCAGTAAGCGATCTTTCAAAATCTTCTGAAGGCGCCAGAAAAGAAAGTGTTGCAGGGTTTTTGCCATCTGTAGAGAAAAGTGTTCTTTGTTCATGAAGATTCAGAGCATAATCATATTTTTTAGAAAAAGCTATCTTTTTCAGCAATTGCATTTCGCAACTGGCTTCCTGAAGATAATCTCTATTCATATCAATATCCAAAGCATTCCTTCTGGTCCATTCTTTAGAACCATCAGGATTCAGCATAAATATGAAGTCTAAAGAAATATTTTTAAACAGTCTTTCCTTCAGTTCCGGTTGAGATTCCAGAGAATACCAAAGATCCAACATACAATGGGTAGAATTACTTTCATTACCATGCATCTGAGACCATGCTAAAACATTAATATTCCCATTTCCATATGAAAATTTATAGATAGGAAACCCAAGAGTAGAAGTGCCAATCTCAGAAACGTAATCGCTGAGATTCTCACGGATAAATTGATGAAGACTTTCGGGCGAAATATAACGATTTGGGAAATTAGGATTTTTCTGGTATTGAAAATGAGAAATCATGAAATGGTTAAATTTTGGTTGTTCAAAAATACTAATAAAAGATTCAATTTCCTAATTTACATTTGTAAATGATTTAA
>CALJKL010000061.1 GCA_937973555.1 uncultured Flavobacteriales bacterium
TTTCCATGGTAGTATAAGACCAGAATTTTTTAATTCGGTTATCACACCCTCAATATCAGTACCAGGAATTGGACGCATCTTTTCGATAGTTTCTTTTAGTTCTTGAAGATTTACTGGATCAGAAATATTAAAAGTAATAGTACTAAGGCGATTAAAAAATTTTTTAGCAGCCAAAAATTCTTTAGTATTGCTTTGCAAAACATAAGGCATCCCTCCATGATGAGGCGTAACTTTAACCTTAACACTTGCTGGAGCAATTTTCTCAAAATATTTTGTGAATTTTTCTGTTATTTCTTCATCGGTTTGATAAGGAACCAATCTCATAGAAATTTTAGCAAAAGCTTTGCTTGGGATTACTGTTTTGGCACCCTCACCGATGTAGCCTCCCCAAATTCCGTTACAATCTAAAGTAGGACGGATAGAAGTTCTTTCAAGAGTTGTGTAACCCGTTTCACCTTCTACTCCATTCAATCCGATAGATTTTTTGAATTCTTCAGGATTGTCTTTCAGTTTATTCATTTCGGCTCTATCTTCTGCAGAGACGATTTCTACATTGTCATAAAAACCATCAATAGTGATTTTGCCATTTTCATCATGCAATTTGGCAATCATTTCAGCCAAAACATTAATTGGGTTTGGCACTGCGCCACCATATAAACCGGAATGCAAATCTCTATTTGGCCCTTCTACTTCTACTTCTACATAGCTCAAACCTCTTAAACCAGTAGTTACGGTAGGTTGCTCGTTAGAATAAATATGTGTATCAGAAATTAGGATAACATCACAAGCTAATTTTTCTTTATTCTCTTCCAAAAATTCCCCTAAACTTACAGATCCCACTTCTTCTTCTCCTTCAATGATAAACTTAACGTTGCAAGGAAGAGAATTGGTTTGCATCATGGCTTCAAAAGCCTTCACATGCATAAAGAACTGTCCTTTGTCATCAGCACTTCCTCTAGCGAAGATCGCTCCCTCTGGATGAAGTTCTGTAGCTTTTACTACCGGCTCAAATGGTCCGCTTTCCCAAAGTTCTAATGGATCTGCCGGTTGTACATCATAGTGGCCATATACTAAAACGGTAGGTAAATTTTGATCAATTATCTTTTCACCAAAAACCACAGGATATCCTTTGGTTTCACAAATTTCTACATTATCTGCACCTGCATTGGCCAAATGTTTTGCCACTGCATCTGCACAATTCAGTACATCTTGGTTGTAGGCAGGATCTGCAGATATGGAGGCAATTCTCAATAAATCTTTCAATTCTTCTAAGAATCTTTCTTTGTTCTGCTGAATATAATTTTGTGTATCTGACATGATTTTTAAATTTTAGTAAATATAAAAAATGTCTCGCAATTGCAAGACATTAAAGGTTTATACCTATTCAATTTTATTTCTTAACTACAGTAGAATCTGCTTTTACTTCTGCTTTTGCAGAATCAGTTTTTGCTTTATAGGTAGGTGCTTCTGCGTTTTCGTCATCATATCTCACTACATCTTCAGTACGTTTTACGGCTCCTTTATTACCTCCTTCAGGAAGTCCACAAGAAATTAAAAAAGACGCTGCAGCTACAGCAAATACTAATTTTTTCATATCTAAATAATTACGTTTAAAAAATTTTTCCCAAAAATAGCAAATATTACAAATTGCTACAAAGTTTTTTCATGATTTTTAAAGATTTAAAGCAATTCTGCCTTTAAAATATGCATGCCTGTAACAGACTGCACAAAAATAAGGTATTGGCTTCCTCCATCTTTTATCTTATATTTTTTCTTTATGTCTTCTGGTTTTAGAGGATAATTCTTGGTAATGATATTATAAGCCTCTCCTTTTTTGATTTGTTTTCCGTCTATTTCTATTGCCTCAAATATCCTTCCTGGGAAATTTTCGACAATGGTTTCTGAAGTATAAATATGAGTATTCTGATGAAGTTTCTTTAATTCAAATCGTTCTGAAATAAGATTAAAAGCCCCAGATTTTAAAATAGAATTATTGGGAATGTAAATATATTTTTTAGGAATAGAAAATATTGATTTACAGTCTTTTTCAGCATTTAAATTAAAGTTAAATTCAGCCTCTGGAGTTTGAAGGTTTACACAGGAAACCATCGTTTCTGTTGCTTCTTTTTTGATGTGAACCAGCACTTCTTTTACCTCATTCTTTACGGCAATAATCCATATTTTGGAAATCTTGTTTAAGGAAGTAACCAAGTGCTGTAAATCAATCAAAGGAGATAATTTGATGAGAACTTCATCTGATATTTCATGAAGTTTATCTTGAATTTCCAACAAATTAGGCGAAAGGTCTTCCAATAAAAAAACCTTGCGATTATGGTTATCCCTTCTTGCAGGGTCTAAATAAACTATATCAAACTTTTCTTGATTACCCGCTAAAAAATCTTCCAATTTCTGATGAATGAAACTGGCTTTTTTACCCAGAACTTCCCAATTGTGCTGTACGATTTCCAATAGTTCCGGATTCTGCTCCACCAAAGTTACTTCCTCAAAATTTTGAGAAAGAAACAAGGCATCAATTCCGAAGCCTGAAGTAAGATCTAGAAAAGTATTTCCTTTAATCAAATTAGTTTTAAACTCAGCTGTTTCCTGCGATGAAGACTGCTCCAAATTAAGATTTGGTGGAAAGAAAATACCATCACGATTCAGTATCGGAAACTTCTTCTCTGCCACCTTCCTGCCTTTAATCTGCTGTACGATTTCCTGCATAGAAACTTCAGGAAATGGCGATTTTTTCAATAACAAAGAATGCAAATCCGTTTTCAGATTTGCATTAATGTATTGTTGAATTTCCTGATTTATTTTATTTTGAATCATTATAAGATTCTTATTCAAACATTTCTGCCCATCTCACCGCCTTTATTTCTTTGGCACTGTAAAGATCTTCTACCGATTTTGTTTTTTCCAGTTTAGGATAAAGGTTTACCCCAATCAATTTTATTTTGCCTTCTTCTACCCATTGTTGTTCTGCAATCGCTTGTTTATAAATCATTTTGGCAATAACTCCAGATTGTAAATTTTCTGCAAAGCCTCCTGAGTTTTCAATTTCTAAAAACATTTGCCAAGCATTTTCAGCAAATTGTTGGGTAATATTTTCTACATAATAACTTCCATTGGCTGCATCTTCAAAAACGTTGATAATGCTTTCATACGCCAAAACAATCTGTTGCTTATAGGAAATTTCCTCTGACAGGGCATTGGAATTATTGATTTTAAAATCATTGGTAAAAACGGCATCAGCACCGGCAATCATCGCTGCAGAAAGCTCCAAGGTAGAACGAATTAAATTGTTCTCTTCATCATTAACCGCCTTATTTCTTAAAGAAGTCTCCGCGAAAATATAAGGCACTTCATCTAATCCATATTCTTTGGAAAGTTGGTTAAAAAGCAATTTGAAGGCTCTTATTTTAGCCATTTCAAAGAAATAGTTTCCTCCTACGGCAAATCTGAAAACTAATTTACTGTAAATTTCTTTCCCGAAAATTTCAGCCAAATCTTTTGCTTTGCCTAAGGCAAAAGCCAATTGCTGTGTAATTGATGCTCCAGCGTTTTGATAAAGGCTTACATCCACACAAATGTTTCTGTCAAAACTTTTCCCTAAAAGTTCTTTCCCCAGATTTTCATTGATTTTATTGTTTTCAAATACATCAATTAAAGAGAAATATCTATTGTCATCTTCGGCTTTTATATGCTCGGATAATTCTTTATTGGCAATGAAAAGAGATTTTTCTGACAGGCCTTCTACATTATGCTCCAAAAGAAAAGCATAAGCATGATCTTGTAAATCATCCTGATACTTGGCCACCAAATGAGTAGATACTTCCACCTTTGGAAGGTTTTTTAGCGATGCAGAAGTTCCTCCATAGTATGGTTTCACCACTATTCCTTCTAAATTTTCTTTGGTGAGAATAGCGTAAATATCATCATTTTTCAATTGTTTTTTGATAAGATTTTCCCAATCCTGAAGAGTAACTGAAGCAAACATATCTGTGTTTTATTTTTAAGGTCTAATATTATTATTTCTTTTTAATAGCCGAACTGTCTACCACCAAAATGAAAATTTCTTCGTTTTTCTTTTTCATGAAATAATTTTCTCTGGCAAATTTTTCTTTTTCAGATTTATTGTTCATGAGTTTTTTGTAGAAAGCATCATTTTTTTGGAATTCTTTTTTATAATACCCTAGTTCTTCCTCATACTTATCGATCTCTTTATTAAGGTCTTTGATTACCAACCAAGAGGTTTGATCAAAGAATATCATCCATACTAAAAATAAAAATATGGTAATGAAATATTTGTTCAAAAGATATTTTTGAGCAAAACGCAATGAGGGAGTTTTTTTCTTGATATCTTTTATCAACTCTTCCATTATATAGTTTTTTTAAGAGAATTATTAATGACTGTAGAGAGAAAATCAATCGCCACACTGTTCGGTTTCATATTAGGTACTATTAAATCTGCATCATTTTTAGAGGGTTCTATAAATTCTTGATGCATAGGCTTCAGAGTAGTTTGGTAACGGTGAAGAACCTCGTGTAAATCTCTTCCACGTTCCTGGGTATCTCTACGGATACGTCTTATCAATCTTTCGTCTGAATCTGCATGAACGAATACTTTCAAATCGAATTCTTTTAACAATTCAGGATTGGTTAAAACCAAAATTCCTTCTACAATCAAAACGTTTTTCGGTTCTACTTTTACAAAATCTCCTGTTCTGGAATGAGTAACGAAAGAATATAAAGGCTGTTCTATACACTCTCCTTTTTTAAGAGCTTTTACATGTTTTACCAGCAATTCAAAGTCTATGGATTTTGGGTGATCATAATTAAGTGCCTCTCTTTCTGCAAGAGAAAGGTGATGATTGTCGTGATAATAATTATCTTGGGAAAGTACATTTACTCCTTCTGCATTAAGCTGTTGTAGTATATTGTTTACAACGGTGGTTTTACCAGATCCTGTTCCACCTGCGATACCGATTACAAGCATTCGATTATTTTTTACAAATTTAACTAAAAAACTTTATTTCTGAAGAGCTCATTATGAAATTCCAAAAATATAATAAACTACAGCTTTTACTCTGGCAAGAAATTCACGGGTATGGTTTCTGTAAAAGCTTTCATTTTTGGTAACATCTTGTGCATCAAAGCCCAGGGCATTCATCCCCACATTTCTGGCAAAAAACAAAGCCCTTAAATTGTGAAAACCTTGAGAAACAATGATTACATTGTTTTGATTGAATTCATTTTTACAGCGTAGGATACTTTCTTTGGTATTGAAACCATAAGGATCTTCCTGTATAATGTCTTCAGGGACACCTTCTTGATAAATAAGAAAATTTTTCATGGCTGAAGGTTCATTATAACCTTCACTTTTCTCTCCGCTCACAATTATTTTTTTGATTTTCCCATGATGATAAAGCAATGCCGTAGCATCCATCCTCGAAATAAAATAAGGATTAGCAATTCCAGACATCATCTTTGGAGAAGTGCCTAATACCAATGCGGTTTCTCGAGGTGGGATTTTTGAGACTCTGGTATAGGTTCTTCCTTCGGTAAGTGCAAATACCCAAAAATTTGCCAATATCATCAGCAAAAAAACAAGCTCTAGATGGAGCAAAAAATGTCTGAATATGTTCTGCAATACCTTCAAAATTTTCTAAAACCTGATTGTAACTTTTATATCAAACAAAGAATTTTTAATTGTGTAATTTTGTTTTTATCAAAAAAACTAATTTAGAGCAATTATTTTAACAAAAATAAACAATTAAAATTTATGAAAAAATTTATCTTATCCACATCTATATTGGCCGTTTTATTTTCTTGTAAAAAAAATGAAACTGCCGATCAATTAGAAACCAAAGAAACCCCCACGGTAATCTTAGACAGTACAATTGCTACACCCACCGGAAATTTGTCAGAAATAACCCAACAACAATTGACGGCTTTGTTAGCACCAAAACAAAATGATACCATTTATGTTACCAATTTTTTTGCTACTTGGTGTGGCCCTTGTATGAAGGAAATTCCTCATTTTAAAGAAAAAATGACTGAACTAAACGGAAAAGCTGTAAAATTCACTTTTGTAAGTGTAGATGCCAAAGAAGAATGGAATATGGCAGTAAAAGATTTTGCAAAAGAAAATGAACTTGAAAAACATATTGTACTTTTTGATGCCTCCAATATTTCACCGCAATATTTCATGATGCTTACCAAAACCTGGGATGGAGGTTCTATCCCATTTACGGTTATCAAAAAAGGAGACAAATCCGATGAAACAGTGGGCATGATGTCTAAAGAAATGCTAGATGCTAAATTAAACTCCTTTAAATAAATTATTTTCTCTCGCAGTATTTATGAGTTAAATTCTGCGGGAGATTTTTCTCCCATTTTTTTCATAGATTTTTTTAAATTAAATTTGTCACTTCATATATAAATCTGTGAAAAATAAGAATTTCAAAACCATTTTAATTTTCCTTTTCATTTTGGTGACAGCAGCCATTGTCATTAATTTGAATATTGGTTTTATAAAGCTAGGATTTGATGATTTTTTTTCTTGGGATTCTGCCAATTCTCAAATAGCAGAATTACGCATCAACAGGGTTTTAGCGATGCTATTGGCTGGGATAGCCATTCCTACTTCCGGGTTTTTATTACAAGAATATTTTCAGAATCCTTTGGCAGGGCCTTCTGTTTTAGGGATCACTTCTGTAGCGAGTCTCAGTGTGGCTTTTTACATCTTTTTCTCGCAGGATTATACTCTTCCTGAGTTTCTTCAGAATGGCTTTATCAGTATTTCCGCTATTATCGGAAGTCTCACATTAATGAGTATTCTACTTTTCTTTTCGAAGAAATTTCAGGATAAATCATTCCTTATTATTTTCGGTTTTTTGGTGTCTGCTTTGGCGGGTGCTGTGGTTTCTATTCTACAACTCTATGCAGAAAACCAAAGTCTTAAGAATTATATTTTATGGAGTTTCGGAGCCAACAATCAGGTAACGAAAAGTCAACTTTTAGTGCTTTCTATGATTGTTGTAATTGGATTGGTTTTAAGTTTTAAAAGCATAAAACCCTTGATAGGAAATACTTTGGGCAGTCAATATGCGAGAAGTTTAGGCGTCAATTTAGAAGTATTGAAGTATTCAGTCATTATTTCCTCTTCACTGCTTTCAGCTTCTATAACGGCATTTATCGGCCCTATTTTGTTTATAGGGATTGTAGTTCCTCACTTCAGCAGAATGCTCTATTCACCAGCCAAATTATGGCAGCAATGGATTCTCAACATGATTTTGGGAGTTTTCATCATGGAGTTTTTCTCTATTGTTTCAGAAATCTCTCAGTTTCCAATAAATGTGATTACGAGTTTGTTTGGAGTGCCCGTTATTTTAATGATGATTTTAAAGAATAAGAATGCATAAGTTTTTGGAAATATCATCCGCAAAAATTGGCTATACAAAACCCTTAATTTCCGAGGTTAATGCTTCTTTGGATTATGGTGATGTGTGTCTACTCATTGGAAACAATGGTGTTGGCAAGACTACTTTAATCAAAACTATTTTGCAACAAACTCCATTATTGAAAGGTGAAATTTCTATCAATAATAATCTGGCAAAAAAACTGTCCAATAAAGAAATTGCCGAAGCAATTGCTGTAGTTTTTTCTAAGGCACAGATTCCTAACAGCTATACTACGGAAGATTTGATTTCATTAGGAAAATTTATTCATCTTCCTTATTATTATCAATTGGGTAAAGAAGATAAAGATGAAGTGGAGAACATAATTTCTCAATTAAAATTGGATGAATTTAAAGATGTTTCACTTCAAAAACTATCTGACGGTAATCTTCAAAAAGCCTATATAGGAAGAGCTTTGGCACAAAATTCACCCATGATTATTTTGGATGAACCTACCACTCACCTTGATGAAGACAACAAAATTATCATCCTGAAACTCTTAAGAGATTTAGCCAAAAAATTAAATAAAATCATCCTTTTCTCTTCTCACGATTGGCGATTGGCTAAAGAATTTGCGGATAAAATATGGTTTATTTATGAAGGAAAACTTCAGGAGGGATTAGCCGAAGACGTTTTATTGCATAATAATTTATTGACCCACCCAAGATTATTTACCATTAACGAAAACTTTGTCTCACCTGAAATCGAAGCCCCATTTTTGGAAAAAGAAATGCTGTATTCTGCCCTTCAGAAAAATTTTGAAAAAGACCTTTCAGCATTCAAAATAGTGTTCTTGAATCCATATTGGGAGATTAAAATGGATAATTCCTCTATTTCTTGTCGATCTGTTGAAGAAATCCTTCAAACTATTACAAATAGTTTATAATTCATACTTTTCATTGATTATTTCATTTTTTACTTTTTCTTTTGTTAAGTAAAGCATAGCAATTAAATTATTCATAATCAATAATTTACATAAATTCCCCAAAAAATACTATGCGTGCATAGTATTTTTTTTATATTTGCTATGCACGCATAACATTTTAACCATGGAATTCAAAACTAAAGAAAAAGTTGAAAATGTAGATTTACTATTAAAGTCGGTATGGTTGGCAGTTTCTAAAATGTATTCTGAGCAAGCCTCCTTACATAATTCTACTGCAGTTCAGGCTTTAACTTTACTCAAAATTGACCCAAAAGAAGGGACAAGAAGCACAAACCTTGGTCCAAAAATGGCCATAGAACCCACATCTCTTACCAGAATTATTAAACTATTGGAAGATAATGGTTACATCTATAAAGAGAAAACCACAAACGATAAAAGAGAAGTTATAATACGATTGACAGACAAAGGCCTTAAATCTAGAGACCTTTCAAAAGAGGTAGTAATGACTTTTAATAAAAAAGTAGTTGAAAAAATTGACCCAGAAAAATTTTCAATTTTTAAAGAAGTTATGGGAGAAATTTTAAAAATTACTAATGATATGAATTTAAAAAAATAGCACAAATAATATACATTATTACAATGAAAAGACGCATTAAACACGTTACAGTTCTCGGTTCAGGAATTATGGGTTCCGGTATTGCTGCACATTTCGCCAATATAGGTGTAGAAGTGCTTCTGCTGGATATTGTTCCGTTTGAACTCACTGAGACTGAAACCAAAAAAGGTCTTACCAAAGAAGACAAGGCAGTACGAAACAGAATTGCTGCAGAAAGTCTGGCAAAATTGGTAAAAGCGAGTCCAGCTCTGCTTTACAAAAAAGAGTTTGCTAGTAGAATTTCTGTAGGAAATTTTGACGACGATTTACATAAAATCAAAAATACAGACTGGATTATTGAAGTAGTAGTAGAAAGATTAGACATCAAGAAATCGGTTTATGAAAAAATTGAACAGTTTCGCAAACCAGGAACATTAGTTTCTTCCAACACTTCAGGAATCCCAATTCATCATTTAACGGAAGGAAGAAGTGATGATTTCAAGAAGTATTTTGCAGGGACACACTTCTTCAATCCAGTAAGATATCTTCCGCTTTTAGAAATCATCCCTACGCCAGACACAGACCCTGAAATCGTGAAATTCTACATGGAATATGGCGAGAAATTTTTAGGAAAAACGATGGTTCAGGCCAAAGACACTCCTGCTTTCGTGGCCAATAGAATCGGTGTTTTTTCGATGATGAATCTTCTGCATAATGTAAAAGCTATAGGCCTTAACGTGACGGAAGTTGATAAATTGACGGGACCAGTTATCGGTAGACCAAAGTCTGCAACCTTTAGAACGGCAGATGTAGTCGGTCTTGATACGTTGGTACATGTAGCCAATGGCGTTCACAACGCAGGTGTGGAAGACGAACAATTCAAAGGGACTTTTGTTTTGCCAGACTTCATCAATATGATGTTGGATAAAAAATGGTTGGGTTCTAAAACCGAACAGGGCTTTTACAAAAAGGTGAAAAATGGCTCAGGCAAATCTGAAATTCATGGATTGAATCTTGATACCATGGAATATGAATTGCAGCCAAAAGCCAACTTCTCAACTCTGGAATTGACAAAAGCCATAGATCAACCTATTGATCGTTTCAAAGTATTAATCAATGGTAAAGACAAAGCAGCTGAATTATACAGAAAATCTTTAGGAGCATTATTCGCTTATATTTCTCATAAAGTTCCCGAAGTTTCTGATGAAATCTACAGAATAGACGATGCTATGAAAGCCGGCTTTGGTTGGGAAAACGGACCGTTTGAAATATGGGATGCTGTAGGAATTGCCAAAGGAATTGAACTGGCTGAAGCAGCAGGATTTACAGTCTCAGATTGGGCAAAATCTTTTGGTGAAAAAGGTGGGCATTTTTATGAAATCAAAGAAAATGGCAGCAAAACTTTCTTCAACCAAAAAACAGCCGGTTATGAAGAAATACCAGGTCAAAATCATTTTATCATTTTAGACAATATCCGAAAAAATAAAACCTTGTGGAGCAATTCTGGCTCTGCGATTCAGGATTTGGGAGATGGAATCATCAATTTCGAAATCCGTTCCAAAATGAATTCTTTGGGCGGAGAAGTTTTAGATGGATTAAACCGCGCTATTGATTTGGCCGAAAAAGAATATGAAGGTTTGGTGATAGGAAACCAAGCGGCTAATTTCTCTGTTGGGGCCAACTTGGCCATGATTCTCATGATGGCTATAGAACAAGATTGGGATGACCTGAATATGGCCATAGCTTATTTCCAAAAATCTATGATGAGAGTTCGCTACTCTTCTATTCCTGTAGTAGTAGCTCCTCACGGAATGACATTGGGTGGGGGTTGCGAAATGACCATGCATGCTGATAAAGTAGTCGCTGCAGCAGAAACGTACATTGGTTTGGTAGAATTCGGTGTAGGGGTAATTCCTGGTGGTGGCGGTTCTAAAGAATTTACGCTAAGAACCATGAGTGAGGTAGTTGCCGATGATGTGAAGAACAACAGACTGCGTGAAGCCTTTATGAATATTGCCATGGCTAAAGTAGCCACTTCTGCACATGAAGCGTTTGATATGGGCATTCTTCAAAAGCATAAAGATATTGTGGTGGTGAATAAAAACCGTCAAATTGCAGAAGCCAAAAAGGTAGCTTTATTAATGGCAGAACAAGGATATACCCAACCGATTCAGCAAAAAGTAAAAGTATTGGGACAAGGCGCATTAGGAATGTTCTATGTAGGAACAGACCAAATGGTGACTGGCAATTTCATTTCAGAACACGACAAGAAAATTGCTGATAAACTGGCATACGTAATGGTGGGCGGTAGTCTTTCTGAACCTACTGAAGTAACGGAACAATACTTGTTGAATTTAGAAAGAGAGGCTTTCTTACAGCTTTGTGGCGAAAGAAAGACCTTGGAAAGAATTCAATTTATGTTACAAAAAGGGAAACCGCTTCGTAACTAGAAGTTAGATATTAGCTATTAGAAATTAGATGAAAGCTCATAAGTTACAAGATTTGCAAATTTGGAGAAAATCAATGAATTTGGTTAAAGATATTTATGTATTAACTCAAGATTTGCCAATCGAAGAAAAATTTGGCTTAATAAGTCAAATTAGAAGATGTGCCGTTTCTCTTCCTTCTAATATTGCTGAAGGTGCTGGTATAAACAATGTTAATGAATTTATTCAGTTTTTAGGAATTAGCTCTGGTTCTGCTTATGAATTAGAAACGCAACTTATTCTCTTATCTGAATTGAATTTTAAAACAGAAAAGGAAATCACGCCTTTATTGAACGAAATTTCTGAAATTCAAAAAATGATTTATTCATTTAAAATAAAATTAAAAAACGGTTAGTAGTCATCTAACTTCTAACCTCTTATTTCTAAAATCTAAATTATGAAACAAGCATATATCGTAGCAGGTTACAGAACAGCGGTGGGTAAAGCCCCAAAAGGTTCTTTGAGGTTTACCCGACCAGATGTAATGGCTGCAAAAGTGATAGAAAAGTTGATGGCAGATTTGCCTCAATTAGATAAAGAAAGAATTGACGATCTTATTGTAGGAAATGCCATGCCAGAAGCAGAGCAAGGTCTTAACGTAGCAAGATTAATTTCTTTGATGGGATTAAATACTGACAAAGTTCCTGGGGTAACAGTTAACCGTTATTGCGCTTCAGGTTCTGAAGCCATTGCCATTGCCTCTGCTAAAATACAAACAGGTATGGCAGATTGCATCATTGCAGGAGGAGCAGAATCTATGTCTTTTATTCCTATGGGAGGTTATAAACCTGTTCCTGAAAGCCATGTTGCGAAATCTCACCCGGATTATTATTGGGGAATGGGATATACCGCAGAGGAGGTGGCTAAACAATATAATATTACCAGAGAAGAGCAAGACCAATTTGCTTTTGAATCTCATCAAAAAGCTTTGAAGGCTATTGCAGAAGGTAAATTTGCGAGTCAAATTGTTCCGGTTCCTGTAGAATATAACTTCTTAGACGAAAACCAAAAAGTACAAACCAAAAAGTTTGACTTTGCTATTGATGAAGGTCCAAGAGCTGATACTTCTTTAGAAGGTTTAGCAAAACTGAAGCCTGTTTTTGCCAACGGAGGCAGCGTAACAGCGGGTAACTCATCTCAGATGTCAGATGGTGCCGCTTTCGTAGTAGTAATGTCAGAAGAAATGGTAAAAGAGCTCAATTTAGAACCTATAGCCAGATTGGTTTCTTATTCAGCAGTAGGATTAGAGCCAAGAATTATGGGCATGGGTCCTATCTATGCCATTCCAAAGGCATTGAAACAGGCCGGTTTAACATTAAATGATATTGGTCTCATAGAACTCAATGAAGCATTTGCATCTCAATCAGTAGCCATCAAGAAAGAATTAGGCTTAAATCCTGATATCTTAAACGTAAACGGAGGTGCTATTGCATTAGGCCACCCTCTTGGTTGTACCGGAACCAAACTAACCGTTCAATTGCTCAATGAAATGAAATTGAGAGGCGTAAAATACGGTATGGTATCCATGTGTGTGGGTACAGGGCAGGGAGCTGCTTCAGTTATTGAATTATTGTAAACACAAAATAAATATAGATTATGTCAACGTTAAAAGGAGGAGAATTCCTCATCAAAGAAATAGAAGCACAACAAGTTTTTTCATTAGAAGATTTGAATGAAGAACAAAAAATGCTTCGCGATTCTGCCAAAGAATTTATTGACAGAGTGGTTGTTCCCAACAAAGAAAGATTTGAAAAGAAAGACTACGCCTTCACCGAAGAATGCATGAAACAAATTGGTGAAATGGGCTTTTTGGGCATTGCAGTTCCAGAGAATTATGGCGGTCTTGGTTTAGGATTTATTTCTACCATGATTGCCTGCGATTACCTTTCCGGAGCTACAGGTTCATTGGCAACTGCCTATGGAGCACATTCTGGAATTGGTACCCTTCCTATCCTATTCTATGGAACAGAAGAACAAAAACAAAAATACCTTCCGGATTTAGCCGCGGGGACTAAATTCGGTGCCTATTGCTTAACAGAACCAGATGCCGGTTCTGATGCCAATTCAGGAAAAACAAAAGCAAGACTTTCTGAAGATGGTAAACATTATATCATTAATGGGCAAAAAATGTGGATTTCTAATGCAGGTTTTGCAGACACTTTTACATTTTTCGCTAAAATAGAAGACGACAAAAACATTACTGGATTTGTTTTCAATAGAAGTGAACTCGAAAATCCTGACAGCTTTACTCTTGGTGAAGAAGAGCACAAACTAGGGATTAGATCCTCTTCTACCCGTCAGGTTTTCTTCAATGAAATGAAAATTCCTGTTGAAAATCTCTTGGGTGAAAGAAACAATGGTTTCAAAATCGCTTTGAATGCTTTGAATGTAGGAAGAATAAAACTGGCAGCAGCCTGTTTAGATGCGCAGAGAAGAATTTTCAATCTTTCTGTAAACTATTCTAACGAAAGAAAACAATTCGGCACTCCTATTTCAACTTTTGGAGCCATCAGAAAAAAGCTGGCAGAAATGGCCACGGCTACTTTTGTTTCAGAAGCCGGTTCTTACAGAGCTGCACAGGATATTCAGAATAAAATTGATGAATTGGTTGCAGGTGGCATGAATCATCAACAAGCCGAACTGAAAGGTGTGGAAGAATTCGCAGTAGAATGTTCTATCCTGAAAGTATTTGTTTCTGATACTGCCCAAACGGCTGCTGACGAAGGTATACAAATTTTTGGCGGAATGGGCTTCTCTGAAGATACACCAATGGAAGCAGCATGGAGAGATGCCCGAATTTCTAGAATATATGAAGGAACTAATGAAATCAACCGACTTTTGGCCGTGGGTATGTTGGTGAAGAGAGCCTTCAAAGGAGAAATAGACTTGATGTCTCCTGCAATGGCGGTAGGCAAAGAACTGATGGGTATACCTTCATTTGAAACGCCTGATTATTCTGAATTCATGTCAGAAGAAAAAGCAGTAATTGCCAACCTTAAAAAAGTATTTTTAATGGTTTCTGGGGCTGCTCTTCAAAAATACATGATGGAGATAGAAAAACAACAGCATTTACTGATCAATGCTTCCGAAATTCTGAACCAAATCTACATGGCAGAATCTGCTGTTTTAAGAGCAGAGAAACATTTTGCGCCAGATTCTATCGAAGCTGCAATGGCTCAACTGAACCTTTATAAAGCAGTAGAAGCCATTATTACTTCTGCCAAAGAAGGTATTATTTCTTTCGCTGAAGGAGATGAACAACGTATGATGCTTTCCGGATTGAGAAGGTTTACCAAATATACCAATCAACCAAATGTGATTGCATTAACAGAAAAGATAGCAGCACATTTTGTAGCGAAGAATTCGTATTAAAAGACCTATCATTTATAAAAAACTTCATCTAACGATGAAGTTTTTTTTTCATATCAGGAAAAGCCAATACATTTGCATCATGAAAAAATCAATATTTCTATTTGCCTCTTTTCTTTTCATGAATATTTATTCACAAGAAAAGCAAAAAGATTCTTTGTCAGAAAAAAAGATAGATGAAGTCGTGATTATCTCTTCCTCTAGAACAGAACAAAAAATTGAAAATTCGCCACAAAAGATAGAAGTTCTGGGCAAAGAAGAAATGCAAGAAGAAAGCACCATAAAACCTGCCGGTATTGCCAGTATTTTGGGAGATGTTTCAGGAGTTCAGATACAACAGACTTCTGCCATTTCAGGAAATTCTAATGTGAGAATACAAGGATTAGACGGTAGGTATACTCAAATTCTAAAAGACGGAATGCCTTTATTTGATGGTTTTTCCGGAGGTATTGGAGTGTTGAATATTCCGCCATTAGATTTACAGCAAATAGAACTCATAAAAGGCTCAGCTTCTACCCTATATGGTGGAGGTGCTATTGGTGGTTTAGTGAACATTATTTCTAGAAAACCAACCTCCAAACAAGAGCTTACTGCATTGGCGAACATCTCTACCCTTTCCGAAAAAAACCTTAATATTTTTGCCTCTAAAAAATACAAAACTTTTGGCTATACCCTATTTGCTGGAGAAACTTCTCAAAAAGCAAAAGACATCAACAAAGATGGTTTTTCCGATGTTCCAAAACTAAATTCTTTGGTCATTCATCCTAAATTGTTTTTCTACCCTAGCCAGACTGCAACCATTTCTCTTGGCTGGAGTGGCACTTTTGAAAAAAATACCGGAGGTGACATGAATGTCATCGATGGAAAACAAGACCAAAACCATCAATTTTTTGAAACCAATAAAACTCAGAGAAATACTTTAGAATTGATATATGACCAAAAATTCAGAGACAATTCTAAATTGACCTTTAAAAATTCTTTGAGTATCTTCAATAGAAATTTCAGCAGCAATCAAAATTTCTTGAATGCTGAACAACAAAATTCTTTTTCAGAATTAACATATGTCTTTCATAGAAATAAAATGTCCTGGGTATTGGGCACAGATTTCCAAGGAAGTAAATTTATTCCAAAAAGTTTTGGCAGTTTTCAAATACCCACTTTTGAAAACAATTCCGTTGGATTATTTGTACAAAACTCACTCAAGCTCAACAAAACCAATATAGAAACAGGAATAAGACAAGATTTCACGAAAAATTTTGGCTCATTTTTCCTACCTCAAGTAGCACTTATCCATCATTTTAATGAACATTGGGCCGCTAGAGCCGGAGTTGGTTTAGGATATAAAATCCCAAATGCTCTAGCCCCCTCAGTTTATGATTATCCTTTAGAAAATATTCTGCCTATTAATATCGCCACTACCAAAGCAGAAAAATCAATAGGTTACAATGTTGAATTTAATTACAAAAAAAAGTTTGATGAAGAAAATGAAATATTCATCAATCAAGCATTCTTCCTTACCCAGATCAATAATCCGGTAACGGGAAGACTTAACTCATTTGAAAACATTTATTTTCAAAATGAAAGCAGCCCAATTGTTTCCAAAGGATTTGACACTTACATAAAGGCAACGGTAGATGAATGGGAACTCTATGCAGGATATACGTTTACGATAGCTGAAAATAAATATTTATCAACAAATCAGTTCATTCCTTTAACGCCGAAAAACCGTTTTGCAATGACCGCTTTAAAAGAGCTTACCACATGGAAAGCAGGTATGGAAGCTAGTTATACCGGGAAACAACATCGCTTGGATTATACCTTAACACCGGGATATTTGTTTTTGGCGGCTATGGTTTCAAAAGATTTCGGAAAACATATTACCGCTGTTGTAAACTGTGAAAACCTTTTAGATTATAGACAAAGCAGACACGAAAGCCTATATTACGGAAGCATCAACAATCCTGTTTTTCATCCACTTTGGGCGCCAATTGACGGAAGAGTCATAAACTTATCTCTTAAATGGAAATTATAAACAAAAAACGCTTCCTTTAACTGAAGCGTTTTTTGTTTATAATACTATTTTGTAGTCAGAAAACAGATTTCTCTGATAGTTTTTCGGCGTTGTTCCTTCGAAAGTTTTAAAGGTTTTAATGAGATGATTGGTATCCGAAAAACCTGTGGCAAAAGCCACCTCTTTTATGCTTTGATTTTCTTTTAAAAGTTCTTTGGCGCGAACAATTCTTTGTTGAAGAATATATTCATTCGGCGAAAGACCTATTTCATATTTAAAGAGTTTAAAGAAATTGGATTTGCTTACAAAAGCCAACTTCGCCAAATGCTCTATACTGAGTTTCTGATGAAGATTGTTTTTAATATACTCTACAATAAATGCCAATCTGTTGGTGGTTTTCAGGCGATTATAATCACTTTCTATCAATGTGCTGGCTTGCGTCTGCATCAGTCTTAGCAGCAATTCTTTTAATGCCAAATCTGCCATGATGTCTTTGTTCATATTGTCTTCCATGGCAATGCGCATCAGGTTGTTGGTAGCAGAAGCCAAAGGCAAACTATTGAACAAAAAAAACTGTTCATTGGAAATTCTCCATGAACTATTGTCGTCTATTTTTGTGAGTTTGGTATTGAAATAGTTTAATGAATTTTTCACAAAATCCTGACTGAAACTTAAGGCAATACATTGAGAAGGTTCTGTATCGGCATCCGGAAAATCTATTACCATCGTCTCACCTGGCGAAACCAAAACTGTTTCTCCCGGAAAATAATCGAAATACTCTGTTTTATCTTCCAGTTTCATGGTCTTTTTTCCCCTCAACATGGCCGTAAATGTCAAATCATTAAACTTTAGTTTAACATCTTCGGCTTTCTTGTGGGTTTCGTATAGAGAAAATTCACAATTGTTCAATGTGAATGTGGTTTTATTTTCTATGGTCTTGTTCAGTTGCTCACTCTCTGTCAATTCAGGAGTATAGAGCAATATTTTACCATTTTTCATATATATTATACCAGTGTATTTTTTAAAAAACAAGTGTTTCATCCAAATATATATTATTTTTTCAATCAAACAATTGTTTTGTTAAAAGTTTTCATTAAAATAAATCAAAATACGATAATACTATCATTTGAGACGATTATACTATGATATTTGTAAGGGTTGAAATTACATTTGAAAAAAATTTAAAATCAACAAATTATGTCAACACTTATTAATCGTCCTGTTTTAAAGGAAAAATATGACAATTACATTAATGGAAAATGGACTGCCCCTTCTACCGGACAGTATTTTGAAGTATTATCTCCGTTAGATGGTAAAGTAATGGCCAAAGCGGCTCATTCTGCAAAAGCAGACATAGAATTGGCTGTAGATTCAGCTACTGAAGCCTTCAAAACATGGAGCGAAACTTCTGCTACAGAAAGAAGTATTCTTCTGAATAAAATAGCAGACAGAATTGAAGCCAATTTAGAATACATTGCTGCTGTAGAAACCGTGGACAATGGAAAAGCCGTAAGAGAAACGATGGCGGCTGATATTCCTTTGGCGATAGACCATTTCCGTTATTTTGCAAGTGTAATAAGATCAGAAGAAGGTTCTATTTCAGAATTAGATAAAGATACTGTTTCTATCATTGTACATGAGCCATTAGGGGTTATTGCACAGATTATTCCTTGGAATTTTCCAATATTAATGGCTGCCTGGAAACTGGCTCCTGCTTTGGCTGCGGGCAACACTGTAGTTTTGAAACCAGCTGAAAGCACGCCAATTTCTATCCTTGTTTTAATGGAATTGATAGAAGATTTGGTTCCTGCAGGGGTAATCAATATCGTAAACGGTTTTGGTGCTGAATTGGGAAGAACTTTGGTTACAAACCCTAAAGTAGCTAAAGCAGCTTTCACAGGTTCTACTGCGACCGGTAGAATGGTAATGCAATACGCTACAGAAAATATTATCCCGGTAACTTTAGAGTTGGGTGGAAAATCGCCAAACATCTTCTTCCCTTCAGTAATGGAAGCCGATGATGAATTTTTGGATAAAGCTGTAGAAGGAGCCGTTTTATTTGCTTTGAACCAAGGGGAAGTTTGTACTTGTCCTTCAAGATTATTGGTACACGAATCAATTGCCGATAAATTCTTAGAAAGAGTAATTGCAAGAACTAAAGCCATTAAAACCGGAAATCCATTAGACCCTACAGTAATGATGGGTGCACAGGCTTCTCAAATTCAAAAAGATAAAATTCTTTCTTATATTAAATTAGGGAAAGAAGAAGGTGCAGAAGTACTTTGCGGTGGCGAAGTAAATCAATTAGGCGGTGATATGGATGGCGGATATTACATTCAGCCTACCATCTTCAAAGGACACAATAAAATGAGAATCTTCCAGGAAGAAATCTTTGGGCCTGTATTGGCGGTAACAACCTTCAAAACAACTGAAGAGGCTTTAGAAATTGCCAATGACACCATCTATGGTCTTGGTGCTGGTGTTTGGACAAGAGATGCCCACGAATTATACAGAGTACCAAGAGCCATTCAGGCTGGTAGAGTTTGGGTCAATCAATACCACGCATACCCTGCAGGTGCGCCGTTTGGAGGTTACAAGCAGTCTGGTATCGGTAGAGAAAATCACAAAATGATGCTCGATCATTACAGACAAACCAAAAACATGTTAATTTCTTACAATAAAAATAAACTAGGTTTTTTCTAGAATTTGTGTTTTTTAGTTGAAAGGAATGTTGTGTTTGCAACATTCCTTTTTTTATCTTTATTAAAAAATTTAAATCCAATGATTAAAAGATTAGACGTTACCGAAAAAGCCATGGAAGTGATCCAAACCTTGAAAGAAAAACATGGTGACTTGATGTTTTATCAAGCAGGAGGCTGCTGTGAAGGCACCCAACCGCAATGCTTTGAAAAAGGTGGTTTCTATGTAAGAACCAATGATGTAATGATAGGTCTTATTGACGGATTTGAATTTTGGATAGACCGGGATCTTTTCGAATACTGGAAATTTTCACATTTCACATTAGATGTTACAGACGGTTTTGGACCGGGAGGATTTTCGCTGGAAACGCCTTTGGGAAAAACATTTAAAGTAAATTACCGTCTATTTACAGAAGCGGAACTGAAAAATCTGGAACCGGTAAAAAGAATGGAATAAGAACCCAAAATTTAATCAAAAGTCTTGCTGGAATTTTCCAAAAGACTATCCAATTGTTTCATTTCTTCATCCGTCAAATCGCGCCATTTTCCTATCGGAAGATCCAATTTGATGTTCATGATGCGAATGCGTTTCAGCTTTTTTACTTCGTAACCCAAATATTCGCACATCCTACGGATTTGTCGGTTAAGCCCCTGGGTAAGCACAATCCTGAACTGCAAGGTATCTATCTGCTCTACTTCACATTTTCTGGTAACGGTGTCTAAAATAGGCACCCCATTTCTCATTTTCTCTAAAAACTTAGGGCTGATGGGTTTATCTACCCTTACAATATATTCTTTCTCGTGATTGTTTCTGGCTCTAAGAATTTTATTGACAATATCGCCATCAGAAGTCAACAAAATAAGGCCCTCACTCGGCTTATCTAATCTTCCAATCGGAAAGATTCTTTTGGGATGGTTGATGAAATCTACAATATTATTTTTTTCGCGTTTGGTATCTGTGGTACAAACAATTCCCACAGGCTTATTAAAGGCAATATAAACGTGTTTTTCTTCCGTTTTCTTGATGTTGATACCATCCACACAGATTTCATCGATATCGGTGACTTTAGTGCCTAATTCGGGCTTCTTGCCATTAATGGTAATTCTACCTTGCTCTAAGAGCTTGTCTGCCTCACGTCTGGAACAAAAGCCTACTTCTGAAAGATATTTATTGATGCGTGTTTCCTGCATTATTCTTTAACCTTATTCGTATGGAATGTAATTCCAAAATTTAATCCAATATATACATTGCTTTTTAAGCCTTTGCCAAAGTCCATACTATGGTTTTCAAGAAATAAAGAATAGTAATAATTCATTCTTACATTGATAGGATTTTGATCTCCTATTCCCAAAGTATAAACTCTGGCATTTCTAACATCACTTTTGGTAAGTGCATATCCATAATTCAAATAAAGATATCCAGAATCGAATATATCACCAAAATAAA
>CALJKL010000062.1 GCA_937973555.1 uncultured Flavobacteriales bacterium
TGGACCTTGATGAGCGAAAATATCATCAATTTTACCAATGGCTATCACTTCCCGTCCGGCTTGGTTTAAAAAATCCAATAAGAATAGTTCCTACTATAAACTTTATTCTAATTCTTTAATATTGAGGCAAAAGGATTTAAAAAACATGAATAAAACATCTTGGGAACTTGAAAATTGGAATTTGAAAAATAATACAGAAGAAAGCTCAAAATGCTTTATTAAAGTATCAGAACCAGTTTATAATAAAAATCATACAAAAGCATTGGTGTTAATTTCAAAAAAAACGACGAACAATAATTTATTTATTGTATATGTCTTAATCAAGAAAGCAAATTGGAAAATAGTTGGAGGAATTCCATGTGGTACAGGTAATTAGTAATTATAAGTTAATTTGATTAAAACAAGGAAACAACGATTAAATATATTCCTAAGACCTATAACTAAAATTAGTGATTACAAAAAAATCAATTTTTTGTACTGGTATTAATGCGTAGAGATACAACCCAGAATAAATCTACAGGAACTAAATGTCAATAAAATAATTATGAAAAAAAATTTTGTTATTACGTTTTTTTTGATTCCAATACTCGCTTATTGTCAAAAGTATTTTTTGCTAGACAGCCTTAAAGAAAATTTTTTGGTAAAGGAGTATACTCTCAAAACAAAAGAACTTTATAAGGTAGACCGAGAAGTAAAAGTTTACAATGTTTTTCTTTCAAAAAATAATATTCTTTTGTTAAGTGTTTTACCTAATTTAGACTCGCAGGATTCTTGGACTGCAATTAATACTCAAGATTTTGTAGATAAAGTCCTTTCCAAAAATGAGATTCTAAATCTAGCAACAGATTGGATCGATGACAATAATCCAGATAAAAAAACTTTAAACTATAATCTTATCAAAAAAGAAAATGATAAGTATTATATTTCGAATACATGTTTAATTGAGATTTTTTGTCTAAGGGATTATAAGTATCCATTTTCATCTCATTATGGTGTAATTAATCTTAATGAAAAAAAGGTAAGCATTAAAGAAATGCAAAAAGCATTTTTACAACAGTTTCCTTCTGAAGATTTCATTATGGATGTAAGAAACAATAACAGAATAAAAAATGTAGATCATCAATATCTTTTTAAAAATTATATTTCCAAAAAGTATAAAATTAAAAATCAATATGCTTATCAATTTTGGACGTTTGATGGTTGGTGGATTACTGATGGATATAATTATCAAAGAGGTATTGATAGATTTGTATATATTCCTAGTATGGGTATTGTGGGAGGCTCATATGATTTCTATTTTGAATTAAAACCCAAAATATCTTCTAATAATTATTACACAATTTCACGTAAGGATTTATGGGATAATATTATCAATGAAAAGGTTATGATTGCTGAGGAACTAAAATAACAAATGTTCTTTCTTCGAATTAATTTTATTGGAAAAAGTTTTTTAAATAAAATTTGCAAATCTGGGTTTTCTGTTGTTCTATTGTTAATTTTATTTTAAATTTTAATGTTTTGCCCTAAATAAATGAACAGTTCCTTTGTTTTTTGATATGTTTTAAAAGAGAATTTATACCTTTGTTTCATGATAAATGAAGCCCGATTAGAAAAATTCCGTCAGGTAGTTGAAAACAAGTTCCAGATTTACAATAGCCTTTTCATGAGCCTTCCTTATGATAAAATGTCTAACATAGGCATGATTCTTCCTTTTTTGTATGAGGAAAGCAAAGCCGGATATGAAGCAGGTAAATCACCGGAAGAAATCATAGAAAGTTTTTTTGAAAAATATACTGATGTTGTAACCATAGAACAGAAGCAGGAACTGCTATTCAAAATCATTCAGTATATAGAAAGACAGGTGGTATTGTTTGACAGTATAGAAGATGCTGCCTTTGAGCAGTTGCATTCTGATGGAGATGCGGGAACGGTGCTTCAGTTATTAGAAAGGGCAGTGCAAGAACATAAGCTAGAGGATATAAAAGATAAAATAGACGATTTCGGGATTAAAGTAGTTTTTACGGCACATCCTACGCAATTTTATCCGAATGCGGTGCAGAGAATTCTGCATGATTTGCGTTCTGCAATTCTGAAGGATGATATCAATGAAATAGATATGTTGCTTCAACAGCTGGGTAAAACGCCTTTCGTCAATAAAGAAAGACCTACACCATTGGATGAAGCACTGAGCATTATCTTTTATCTGAGACATGTCTATTATGATGCTTTTGGTGAATTGTACAAAAAACTCAAAGAATCTTTTTCTTCTTCGGATTTCGAAATTCATCAGGATGTCATTCAATTGGGCTTTTGGCCGGGTGGAGATAGAGATGGTAATCCTTTTGTGACGGCAGATGTTACCCTTAAAGTGGCAGAAGAACTGAGGATTTCTATTCTCAAAAATTATTATAATCATCTTAAAAATTTAAGAAGAAGATTGAGCTTCAGAGGCGTTTCAGAAATTCTTGAAAAATTTAGCACAGAATTATATCACAATATTTTCAACGGAAATAAATCCCTTACTTCTGAAAAAATCCTTCAATATCTAGAAGAAGCGCGTGATATTTTGAAAAACCAGCATAAAGGACTTTTTATTAATAAACTGGAAGATTTTCGAGATCGGGTGAAGATTTTTGGAACCCACTTTGCAACATTAGACATCCGTCAAGACAGCAGAATACACCAGCATGTGATAGACGAATTGGTGAATAAATATGCCGATCAAAAAGCTGAAGATCTTGCTAATGCAGAAAAAATAGATGTGCTTTTGAAGCAAAATATTACTGCGAATCCAGATGACTTTGAGGAGGAAATTATAAAAGAAACCCTAAAAAGCGTTGTCAACGTCAAGCAAATTCAGAAAAATAATGGAGAGAGGGGCATGCACAGATACATTATTTCTAACTCTGATACAGTGGAGGATGTGATGAATGTTTTTACGCTTTTCAAAGTTTGTGGCTACAATGAAGAAGAAATCAATATAGACATCGTTCCTTTGTTTGAAACCATGGAAGGTCTTGATATGGCAGAGAAGGTGATGAGCGATCTATACAATGATGCAGTCTATCAGAAGCATTTGGCCAAAAGAAAAAATGTACAGACCATTATGCTTGGCTTTTCTGATGGAACAAAAGATGGAGGTTATCTGAAAGCCAATTGGGAAATCTACAGTGCCAAAGAAAAACTGACCAAGATTTCTGAAAATAATGATGTGAAAGTCATTTTCTTTGATGGTAGAGGAGGCCCACCGGCAAGAGGTGGAGGCAAAACCCACCAGTTCTATGCCAGCCAAGGGAAAACCATTGCCAATAATAAAATAGAACTCACCATTCAAGGACAGACCATTACTTCTGTTTTTGGAAATAAGGACCAAGCAAAATATAATTTTGAACAATTGCTTACGGCAGGAATTGAAAATGAAGTTTTCAAAAGCCACAAAAAAGAATTGAACGAAAATGAAAGACAGCTCATCAGTCAGTTGGCAGAAGAGAGTTATCATAAATATGTCAACTTGAAGGAAAACCCTTTGTTTGTCTCTTATCTGCAGGAAGTAGGTACATTGAATTATTATGGTAAAACCAATATCGGAAGCCGCCCAAGTAAGCGTGGTGCCGGCAACGAATTGAAATTTGAAGATCTTAGAGCGATTCCATTTGTGGGCAGTTGGAGCCAGTTGAAACAGAATGTTCCCGGTTTTTTTGGTTTTGGAACAGCTTTGAAAAAAATGAAAGAAGAAGGTAGGATAGACGAGGTAAAAGACCTTTTCAAAAATTCTGATTTTTTCAAAACATTGGTTCTCAATTCTATGATGGCGATGAGCAAGTCTTATTTTCCACTCACATATTACCTAAAAGATCATCCTAAATTTGGAGCCTTCTGGCAGATTTTGTTTGATGAATACAATCTTTCTAAAGAAATGATGTTCGAAATTACAGGATACAAAATGTTGATGGAAGAAGAGCCGATAACCCAAAAATCTGTACAGATAAGAGAAAAAATAGTATTACCACTATTAAGCATTCAGCAATATGCCTTGATAAAGCTTCAGAAAAATGAAGGAGACCGATCGATTTTAGAGAAATTGATCACCCGTTCTCTTTTCGGAAATATCAATGCCAGTAGAAATTCAGCATAAAAAAAACACAGAGCAATCTGTGTTTTTTTTATTCCTTAATTATTTTTTCGACAGTAATGCCTTTGTCTGTTTTTATTTTCAAAAAATAAATACCTTTTGATAATTGGCTTAGGTCTTGAGTTTTTTCGTTTGTGAATATTTTGATATTTCTACCGGAAACATCAAATAACTGAAGTTCTATAATCTTTTCGTTGGTAACAATGTTAATTTGATTTTTTACCGGATTTGGATAAATTTTGAATTGCTGCACCGATTGATTCTGAATTCCTAAGGCTTGCTGTATTTCAGTTAAAGCAGAACTGAAATTTAGGATGCCATAACCTCTTCTGTCATCTGTAGAAGGATAGAGAGAAGCTGTTTGTCTCATTTTATCTCGTATCAGATTTCTGGAAACCGTATTAGGAATAGCCTGCAATAGGCATGCAACGCCACCTGAAGCTACAGGGGTGGCATAAGACGTACCACTTCCAGAAGAAACCCCTGTGCCGGTAGTGATATAAGAACTATTGGTGTAATAGGCGTTACTTCCCATCGCTGCGGCGTCTGGTTTTATTTGATTGTTAGCATTAGGCCCATAAGAAGTAAACCAAGATGAATTCCCTGCGAAATCTATGGAACCAATAGAAAATACTTTGGGACTGTCTGCCGGTGAGATAAGGTAATGCCAAGTATCAGCTCCTTCATTTCCCAAGGCATTCATCAGAATAATGCCTTTGTCTACGGCAATATTGGCACCTCTGGCTACAAAAGTTCTGTTACCGTTCATGTCCGCATAGGTGTAATCATATCGGCTGTCGCTGTATACAAAATATCCTAATGAAGCAGTAGCAATGTCTACCCCCATTTTATCGGCACGTTCTAAACCACGGATGAAATTCATTTCTTCTTCTGGATAATCCATTCCGCCATTTCCATCAGCATCTTCTGTGGCATAGAGATAATAGTCTGCATCTGGTGCGGAGCCCACAAAATATCTATTGGCAGTATTATTGTTAGTGGGATCGTTCAGGTAGCCGGCCATTATGCCCAAAACATTAGAGCCATGTGCACTTGTAAAAGCTACAGGGTCATAAACGGAGGCTGTTTCATCCCCTACAAAATTGTAGGTGTCTTTTATTCTATTGTTGTTTCTTAGGTTTGCATAAGCTATGCCCTGGTCTACGTATTTAAATCCGGTATCCAGAATAGCTACGGCAACCCCAAGACCAGTATAGCCACTTACATGAAGCGGTGTAATGTTTACCTGAGCATTTTGTGTTGATGCATTTCCATAATTATATGATGTTAAGATTTTTGATGTTCTATTGGTCTTGACGTTTTCGTCCGAAAAAATATCTTCTTGAAAGCCAAATTTATGGTTAATCGTATTTTGTTTGATTTGTAGGTTTTCTGTTGTTCTTCTTCCTAATATTGAACCCGATTTTGCGAAGCTTTCTATACTTGCCACATAGGGTTTTGCCAGCAATTGTGATTTTTGAACAGCATTAATTTCTACGGCTACCCCATTTAGCCATTTAGATTGACTTTTAATTTTAGTTAAACCTAAAGTTGTTCTTACATCCTCTACATAACTGTCTTCTATAGGTGCATCTTTAATGTCTAGTGCAATTCCCAATCTCGTTCTTCTATCCAGAGCTTTTTGGGAAAGTTCGGTAAGTGGATTGACGATAAAGGAATTATATCCAGGCTTATCTTTAAAATATACAAATACATATTCCGTAGTTTGTGAAAATGCCAATTGGGTAAATGAAATGATAAGAATAAGTAATGATTTTTTCATTATTGTGAAAGGAGGATTATGATAGCCGCTCAATTTTTTAATCTAAAGATATAATAAAATCGCTTTATTTCCGTAATTTTACGTCAAAATTTTTTTATGAAAAAAATCCAAATGGTTGACTTACAAAGTCAGTATCAAAAAATAAAATCTGAAGTAGATGAAAAGGTGATCAATGTAATGCAAAGTGCACAATTTATCAATGGTCCCGAAGTGCAGAATTTTCAAAAAGAATTGGAAAAATATCTAGATGTAAAAAATGTGATCCCTTGTGCCAACGGAACTGATGCTCTTCAAATAGCATTAATGGCACTTAATTTGCAACCAGGTGATGAAGTGATCACAGCAGATTTTACATTTGCAGCCACAGTAGAAGTGATTCATTTGTTAAAACTGAAATCAGTTCTGGTAGATGTAGATTATGATACCTTCAATATTGATATAGATAAATTGAAAGCAGCCATTACTCCCAAAACTAAAGCCATTATTCCTGTTCATTTGTTCGGGCAATGTGCCAATATGGAAGCTATTTTAGAAGTGGCCAAAGAGCATCATCTTTATGTGATAGAAGACAATTGTCAGGGAATTGGTGCAGATTATAAATTTTCTGATGGAAGCACCAAAAAATCTGGTACTATGGGAACGGTAGGAGTAACCAGCTTTTTCCCTTCTAAAAATTTAGGATGTTATGGAGATGGTGGAGCTATTTTTACTAATGATGAGGATTTGGCATACAAGATAAGAGGAATTGTAAACCATGGTATGTATAAACGTTATTATCATGATGAAGTAGGAGTGAATTCCAGATTAGACAGTGTACAAGCTGCCGTATTGAGAGTAAAACTTCCGCTTTTGGATTCTTACAATGCAGCAAGAAGAAAAGCAGCTGATTTTTATGATGCAGCTTTTGCCAACAATCCAAATATATTAACGCCTACAAGAGCAGAAAATTCTACCCATGTTTTCCATCAATATACTTTAAGAATTTTGAATGGAAAACGTAATGAATTGCAGGCGTTTTTATCAGAAAAAGAAATCCCTGCTATGATTTATTATCCGGTGGCCCTTAGAAAACAAAAGGCTTATTTCCAAGAAAGTAATGATGCAGATTTTGTAAATACTGATAAATTATTGGATGAGGTAATTTCTTTGCCAATGCATACCGAATTGGATGAAGAACAATTAAAATATATCACAGATTCTGTTTTGGAATTCATGAAATAAAACAAAAAAACTAATGACTATACTTGTAACTGGCGGACTAGGCTATATCGGATCTCATACCGTGGTAGAATTGCTCAACAATAACTTTGATGTGGTTATTGTAGACGATTTATCCAATTCCGAAAAGTTTATCCTTCAAAATATTGAAGAACTGGCAGGTAAAAAGCCTGTTTTTTATCCCTTCGATTTAAAAAGAAAAGAACTGCTGAAGCAGGTCTTTGAGGCACATAATATAGAAGGTTGTATCCATTTTGCAGCATACAAGGCTGTGGGAGAAAGCCAGGAAAAGCCGGTTGATTATTACGAAAATAATTTGTTTTCGTTGATTAATCTTTTGCAGGAAATGAAAGAAAGAAATATCTCCAATTTCATTTTCAGTTCGTCTTGTACAGTCTACGGACAGGCAGACCAAATGCCAATTGATGAAAATACACCGTTGAAAACTCCGGAATCTTCTTATGGTAAAACCAAGCAAATGGGAGAGGAAATCTTGAAGGATTTTGCTTCTGCACATCATAAAAAAATTACCTTGTTGAGGTATTTCAATCCCATTGGTGCACACCCTACAGCGAAACTAGGAGAATTGCCTATAGGCGTCCCAAACAATCTGGTACCTTATGTAATGCAGACAGCTGCAGGCATCAGGGAAAAATTGTCGGTTTGGGGTAATGATTATCCCACCGAAGACGGTACCGCCATTAGAGATTATATTTATGTGGTAGATTTGGCTAAAGCGCACGTAAAGGCTTTGCAAAAATTAATCAATGAAACTGAAGAAACCGTGATAGATATTTTTAATTTAGGAACAGGAAAAGGTTCTTCGGTTTTGGAAGTGGTAAAAGCTTTTGAAGCTGCCAATGAAGTGGAAGTTCCTTACCAGATATGCGACAGAAGGGCAGGAGACATTACCATAGCTTATGCCAATGCTGATAAGGCCGAAAAAGAATTGGGTTGGAAAGCTGATACCTCATTGGAAGAAGCTCTAAGATCTACCTGGGAGTGGCAAAAGTATTTAGAAACTAAACAATAAAACACATATGAAAACACAGAAAATTGGTATTACTTTTTCATCTTTCGATTTGCTTCATGCTGGTCATATCAAAATGCTGGAAGAAGCCAAAACCGTTTGTGATTACCTTATTGTTGGGCTGCAGCTAGATCCGTCTCATGACAGAATTGGAAAAAACAAGCCTACACAAACCATTGTGGAAAGATATATTCAACTGAAGGCTGTAAATGCCGTAGATGAAATTATCCCCTATTATACTGAGCAAGATCTGGAAGACATCTTAAGGTCTTTTGTAATAGATGTAAGGATTATTGGCGATGAATACAAAGACAAAGATTTTACGGGCAGGAAATATTGTGAAGAAAAAGGCATAGAAATCTATTATAACAAAAGAGATCATCGTTTTTCTTCTACAGATCTAAGGAAGAGGATTTTTGAAGCTGAAAAAATGAAATTCGAAAAACTAGAAAATTAAATAAAAAAATCCGGGAGATATTTCCCGGATTTTTATTTTTATTACATTGGTGGAATTTGATCTTCGCCACCTCCTTCATTGCTGTTAATATCTTTTTTCTTCTTTGGTTGTTCTACCTTATCTCCAGATTTAAATCTATAAGTTAAAGTAAGAGCAGCCTGTCTTGGTTGCCATTGCATGTAAGAATCTCTGAAGCTGTTTTCTGTAAACGTAGAGAATCTCATGGCACGAGTATTGAAAATATCTTGGATGCTGAAGGTTAGTGTTCCATTTCCTTTCCATAAAGTTTTAGAGGCTCCAAGGTTTACCGCATACATATCTTTTCTGTTTTGGTATGCCGTTTTTTGTCCTCCTCTGTAGAATCCTTGAAGCTGTACACTGAAGGTTTTGTCAAATTTAATGGTAGAAGATAATCTTGATCTGGTAGAGAATCCATTTCCGTTAAAGCTTGCTGTTGCCACAGTTGCATTTCCGGATTGGTCTATCGTATTGTATTGGGTAGTTCCTTTGGTGTTGTAGCCGAATAAGTCTACATTCCCCATAAATTTAAGCCAAGAAGTAACATCAAAATTGAAATTTAAATCCAAACCAAAGCGATCATCAGATCCTAAATTGATAGGCTTGGTATGGAAAACAATCAGTTGATCATTTCCAATAGTTTCTTTAACGTTATATACCAATAATTTTACATCATCTATTTGATGTCTGTAATAAAACGTAGGGTTGATGGTAAATTTCTTTTTGCTGATACTGTACCCCAATTCATATGAATCCACAAAAGATGGGTTGAGGTCTATATTTCCGTCAAATATATTTTGGTTGTCATTATAGCTTGGGTTAGGAATCATAAACATAGAACGTGGCCTGTCTATCCTTTTAGAATAATTGATTAAAAGCTGATTGTCTTTTATGATTTCATAACTCAAATAGACGCTTGGAAATACATTGTTGTAGTTTTTAGTTTTAGCAACACTGGTTCCACTAAGATTTAGATAATCAATATTTATGTTAGACAATTCATTTCTTAATCCCAACTGATATCCTAATTTTCCTATTTTACTTTTCAACTGAACATATGCGGCGTTAAACATTTCTTTATAACGTGCATCAAATGTATAGTTATTCAGAAAAGAAAGAGTAGGGTTAGCTGCCGTACTTTGTTGCACATCATTACTATAATTGTTTCTGTTGATGTCTATTCTGTAACCGGCTTCCAATTTAGAAACATTTCCAAGAGGTAATTCGTAATCTGCTTTACCTACCAAAGATCTGTTAATATTTTTTTGGTTAATCAGATTTTCAAGCACAAAAGCCGAATTGTTGGTCTCATTGATTTCACTGTCATTTGTAGAGCGATTTCTTTGAAGGCTTAAAGACAGGTAGAGGTTATGTCCGTTAGTATTGAATTTGTGATCTAAACCAAAATCTCCTTGGAATGCAAGATTATTGTTGTTTCCTTCATTAATTCTGCTTCTCAAAGTTTGCGGTACATTGAGATAAGAATTAAGATAGTTGATGTTACCATTTGTATTACTGTCAAAAGTCCTTACTGTACCAGAAGCATTGAAAGCAGTTTTAGGAGATATATCATACACGAAACCTGTAGAAGCATTATAACTTCTGGTATTGCTTTCGTTTTTTGCATATTGGTGAGATCCTGTAGCAGCACCGTTTTGAGTAACATTTTTGTAGATAATGTCTGTAATGTTGGTGTTTTCAGACTCTCTGTATCCGCCGCCGCCATTTAAAAACCATGTAAGGTTTCCTTTTCTCCAACTAAGATTGGTGTTCAGGTTGCTTTGTGGTAAATATCCTGCTCCTACAGTAAGACTACCGTTGAAGCCCATTTTTTTATTTTTCTTGAGAATGATATTCAAAATACCTGCTGTTCCACTGGCTTCAAATTTTGAAGAAGGGTTAGAGATTACCTCTATTTTTTCTATCTGATCTGCAGGAATACTTTGAAATGCATTAGCGCCATCATCTATTCCAAGAAGTGCAGATGGTTTGCCGTTGATTAAGAATTTCACGTTAGAGCTTCCTCTCATAGAAATAGTACCGTCTGTATCTACAGAGATAGATGGTACATTTTGCAAAACATCTTGCAAATTTCCACCTTTGCTGATGATGTCTTGGCTTACATCATAGGTTTTCTTATCTAATTCTATTTTGTAAGGTTTGGTTGCGGCTGTAAGAGTAACACCTTCTATTTCTTTGGTTTTGGTATTGGTGATTTGCTGTTCTGCTTCTATTTTGATGTTTCCTAGAAATGCAGCATTGCCTATAGTTTTGGTTACAACCAGTTTTTTGAAATTGATAGCTTCTATGGCGACTTCATAATTGCCCGGTACTAAATTTAAGGTAAAGTTTCCTTTATCATCGGTAAGGGTAGCATCACTGAAAAGTGCTTTGTTTTCTTTTGTTGTTTTATTGCTGAATGATACTGATGCATAAGGAACAGCATTGTTTTGCCCATCTACAATTTTGCCACTGATTTGCTGTTTTTCTTGAGCAAATGCAATGGCTGCTGCTATCAATACAAAGGTTAAACCTAAAAATTTTCTTCTAAAGTGAGTAATGTTTTCTGTTTGAATCATCTTCATTTATTTAACGTAATTTCTAAAAAGTACTTTATTAGACGCAATTTTTAGGGAAATGTTAAAATTTAAAATGTTAAAGTATGTTAAACTATTCATTTATCTGTTTTGCATTCAGCCATTCTTGGTAGGCTTTTGCATTTTTGGCATGTTCTGTATCGCTTGCCGTAAATTTGTGATATCCTAATTTATTAGGATCTGCACACATGAAGATATAATTGTGGTTTTCTGCATTCAATACCGCATCAACAGAAGATTTGTCTACAACACAAATAGGCCCTGGAGGGATGCCTGCATTGGCGTAAGTGTTATAAGGAGAAGGGGTAGAAAGGTATTTGTATAAAACCCTTTTTATTTCTTTTTTAAAATTTTCTTGTTCGGTAATGGCATAGATGACGGTAGGGTCACTTTGAAGTTTCATGCCTTTTTTATAACGATTAAGATAGAGGCCTGCGATGGTTTTTTGCTCATCTGGTTTGCCGCCAGATTCTTTATAAACAATTGATGCCAGAGCATAAATCTGGTTTCTGCTCAAACCCAGTTTTTTCTCTTTGTCGATGCGTTCTTCAGTCCAGAATTGGTTGTAATCTGTTTCGAATTTCTTGAAAAAATCTTCAGGTTTCACGGTCCAATAAAACTGATAGGTGTCTGAAAAAAAATAGGGCTTCAAATCTTCTGCAGAAGAAAGTCCTTTTTCTTTAGCTATTTTGTTGAAACTATTGATGAAGGCTAGAGAATCTGCTTCAGTCTTTCTGGAAACTCTACCGATCATTTGATAAACGGTACCGAAATCTCCAATTCTGAAGGTGTCTTCGGTTTGGTTTCCTGCCTTTATCATATTCACGAGTCTGTTGTTTCCTGTTCCGGATTCTATTTTATAACGTCCCGGCTTTATTTTTTTATCCAAATCTTTTTGAAGAGCTACTTCTTCAAAAGCTTTTTTGTCTTTAAGAAATGGGCTAATGGAATCTAAAACCTGATTGAAGCTTGCCCCTGTAGGAATATAGACGTAGCCTTCTTTGGCTACGTTATTCAGTTTATATTTTTTTAGGAATGTATAGGCAAAATAGCCGCCAATCAACGCAACAGCTAAGACAATAATGGCAATCGTTTTTTTCATTTTTTACTTTTGAATTTTTACTTAAATTGTAATTTTCCCTTTGAAAACCTGTTTTGCAGGACCTTCTAACCAAACGTTTTTGAATCCGTTTTCAGTTTTTTCGGCATATACTTTAAGGTTTCCGCCCAAAACTTTTACCTGAACTTTCTCTTTGTTGTTTTGATTCATTAACACCAATGCGCAAGCCGTAACGCCGGTTCCGCAACTGTAGGTTTCGTCTTCTACACCTCGTTCATAGGTTCTTACAAAGATTTGATCATCATCTAATTTTTCAACAAAATTCACATTGATACCTTCTTTTTTGAAGATTTCAGAATTCCGAATGTTATAACCGTTTTCGTAAACATTATAATCTTCTACATGATCTACAAATTTCACATAATGGGGCGAACCGGTATTGAGCTCGTAATCTTCACCATGAATTTTTAGATTTTCTACATCAATCATTTTCAGTTTTACTGTCCCAAAATTCATTTCGGCTTCATGCAATCCGTCAATAGCATTAAAGGTGCAACGTTCCTCGAAAATATCTAAAAAATGAGCAAAGGCAACAAGGCATCTTCCGCCGTTTCCACACATGGTAGATTCGTTTCCGTCTGAATTGTAATACACCATTTTGAAATCTTCATTCTCATCGTTTTCAAGAAGGATAAGACCATCACCACCAATGCCAAAACGTCTGTCGCAAAGATGTCTGATGAGTTCTGTTTCTTTAGGAAAGGTAAGGTCTCGGTTGTCTACCATTACAAAATCGTTGCCGGTTCCCTGATATTTATAAAATTCTATTGTTGTCATAATAATGAATGAGATTGCAAATTTACGATTAAAACAACGTAAAACTAAATGGAAAGTTTATTTATATCTATTCTTTTTATCGAATTCTTCCATTCAATATAGCCTAAAACTGCCATGGCGGTAAATACCAAATACTGAATAGATGTAATGCCCAAACCTTTATAGATAAACATAGGAATACAGATAAGATCTCCCACAATCCAAAAAATCCAATTTTCTATTTTTTGTTTGGCCATTAACCACATTCCTACTAAAAAAATAGACGTGGTAAATACATCGAGCCAATTGGCCCAGTCGAGGTGTGCAAAACCCAGTTGCGATTTTATATCTTCAGTCAATATAAAATGATTATTAATGAAAGGTTTATAATAATAGACAAAAGCCACCAAGCCTAATGAAAGCAAAAACAGCACGAATGAAATATGCCATTGTTTTTTATTGGCCCAAGAAACATCTACATGCACATGATCTACAGAACTTTTATACCAAAGTACCCATCCGTATACGCTCATGATGGTGTAGTAGATATTAATCATACAATCTCCCAAAAGCCCGAAAACAAAAAGGATGTAGACGTACAATGCCGTAGAAATAATGCCTGTGGGATATACCCAAATGTTTTTTTTGATGGAAAAATAAACGCTGAGCAAACCGAAAACGGCAGCCGTTGTTTCCAGTAAAATCTGTGCTGTGGTATAGGTTTCGTATGGCTTTAGAAATAGATCGTATAAATTCATATAGTCAAAAGTAAGGCTTTTTGTCTAAACCAGAATTTTTTAAATGAATTAGCAGATTTGTAATTATAAAAAGTATATATGCTTTTTTTTAAATAAAATTATGGCAAAAGAGTTAATAGTTGCCAAAATTTTATATTTTTGGAAATCTTAAAAATCAACAAATAAAATATTATGTCGAAAATTTGGACTAAAAAACCTATCAGCGCATTTGAAGCTGATATGAAGAAAAGCCAACTGAAAAGGGTATTAGACAAATGGAGTCTTACCGCTATTGGTATCGGAGCAATTATTGGGGGAGGGATATTTGTATTGACGGGAACTGGTGCGTATTATCATGCAGGTCCTGCTTTGGCCCTTTCTTTTGTCATTGCAGGTATAGCCTGTGTTTTTGCTGCTTTGTGTTATTCTGAATTTGCTTCAATCTTGCCAGTTGAAGGTTCTGCATATGCATATGCATATGGAACTATCGGTGAAATTTTTGCCTGGATTATCGGTTGGGGACTTATTCTAGAATATGCTATGGGTTCTATGACGGTGGCTGTAGCATGGTCCGGATATTTCAATAAATTGCTTAAAATGTTTGGACTGCATTTACCAGAGTGGTTAACATCTGACCCTTTCAGCTACACAGGAGAAGGTTTCTCTATGAACTTACCTGCTTTACTGATTGTATTGTTTGTAATCTCTATTTTGGTAAGAGGTACCAAAGGGGCTTCTAAAGCCAATAACTTTATTGTTACACTTAAGGTGTCTGCTGTAATTTTTGTAATTATTGCAGGTGCTTTCTTTATATTGCCAGAAAACTGGACGCCATTTATTCCGGCTCCAGAAATGGTAAAAGATGGGGATATTTTAAAAGAAGCGTATGGCTGGAAAGGAGTAATCTCTGGAGCAGCAGCTATCTTTTTTGCCTATGTAGGTTTTGATGCTGTTTCTACCCAAGCAGGTGAGGCCATTAATCCTAAAAAAGATGTTCCTTTTGCAATTGTAGCTTCATTGTTAATCTGTACACTTTTATATATCTTGGTGTCATTGGTATTAACAGGAATGATGCATTATTCAGACTTCAATCCGCAAGGACAATACCCTGATGCTATCAAAGCGCCTGTAGCTTATGCTTTTGAAATTGCTAGTAAAACACAAACCGGAATGATGCAGACCCTTACAAGTGGTGCTGGTTATATTATCACCGTTGCTGCAACTATAGGGTTAATTTCTGTATTAATGGTAATGATTATGGGGCAATCTAGAATTTTCTTGGGAATGTCTAAAGACGGTTTAATTCCTAAAATGTTTTCTGTTGTAGATCCTAATGCAGGAGTGCCACGTAAAAACTTGATGATTTTAGGCGGATTAATTTCTACTGTTGCTGCTTTTACCCCAATCAATAAATTGGCGGATATGACTAGTTTTGGGACATTGTTTGCCTTCACTATGGTATGTATTGCCGTTTGGGTGTTAAGAAAAAGAGAACCGAACTTGCAGAGAAATTTCAAAGTGCCTGCATTGCCAGTGATTGCTACGCTAGGTATTTTAATCAATGTATATTTAATCTTCAATTTAAGTTGGGAAGCGCAGGCTTTATCATTTAGCTGGTTGATCATAGGGATGTTTGTGTATTTCTTATATAGTATTAAAAACAGTAATCTGCACAAAAAAGAATTTGGCGAAACCTTCAAGGCAGAACAAGAGCCTTTAGAAGGAGTAGATTTAGATTCTTAATAAAATAAAATCCCACAGTTTTGTGGGATTTTTTATTTTTGAAAAAAAAATAGAGATGAGAAAGTATTTTCTGTTTCAATTGTTTGTTATTGCTTCTTTTTCCTTTGGGCAAAAGTTGACTTTCCAAACGTTACTAAAAGACAAAATCAGCATTAGAGCCATTCAGGTATGGGATGATAAGGTATATTATGCCGGTACGGATTCTAAATTTGGGTATGCCAGTTTAAAAGATACTTTGGATAAAAAGCAGATTAAACTTTCTGAAGATAAATTGCAATTCAGAACTTTGTCTCAAGATCATGAAAATTTTTATGCCATCAATATAGGCAGCCCTGCAAATTTTTACCAAATCAATAAGAATACATTTGAGTATAAAGTCATTCATAAAGACGAAACAAAAAATGCATTTTATGATGTACTGTATTTTTATAAAAACAAATTTTACACATTCAGTGATCCAGAGAGCACTCTGAATTTAAAATTGGCTGAATTTTCGGTTTATAACAAGCAGTTTCATTCTAAGTACTTTTCTGACTATAAAATGAATGAAGGTGAAGCAGCATTTGCTGCAAGCAATAGTAATATTTCAGCAAAAGGAAATTTTGTTTGGTTGGCAACCGGAGGAAAAAGTTCTAGAATTTTTAGATTGAATTTGAAAACTCAAAAAATAGAAGTCTTCAAGACGTCTTTCATTCAAGGAACTGCTTCCCAAGGCATCTATTCCATTGATTTTCATGATACAAAATTTGGGATTGCTGTTGGGGGAGATTACACCAAGCAAGCCGAAAACATCAACAATATCGCCACTACTCATGATGGTGGGGTAACTTGGCAAATAGAGGCTTCCGGAAAAAATGGGGGATATAAAACGTGTGTGAAGTTCAGGCCGGGATCAAAAGGAAAAGAAATCATTGCGGTAGGCGACCAAAACATTGAATTTTCAAATGATTATGGTAAAACCTGGACCACGATTTCAGAAGAGAAAAATCTTTACATCTGCGAGTGGGTCAATAAAAATACATTGGTTTTTGCAGGAAAGGATAAGATTTTGAAAGCATCTATTTCAGATATTTCAAAAAAATAAAACTTTATCCTTCATAATTCATGGTACATCACTAATTTTGCAGTCTTAAAAAGAGAAATGAATTCACTCATCAATAAATACAATATCCCGGGACCAAGATATACGTCTTATCCTACAGTGCCTTATTGGGATGAAGCGGCTTTTACTTCAGAAGCATGGCAACAGACGGTTATTCGTTCTTTTAACGAAAGCAATTCAGAAGAAGGGATTTCTATATATATCCACCTTCCGTTTTGTGAACAACTGTGTACGTTTTGTGCCTGTCACAAGCGTATTACCAAGCAACATTCTGTAGAGACGCCTTATCTAGAAAGTGTTTTGAAAGAATGGAATCTGTATTTGAATTTGTTTGAAGAAAAACCAAAACTCAAAGAATTGCATTTGGGGGGTGGAACGCCTACTTTTTTCTCTCCTCAAAATTTGAAAATTTTATTGGAAGGAATTTTCAATACGGTAGAAATTGCCGAAAATCCGGAATTTTCTTTTGAAGGTCATCCTAATAATACCACCAAAGAACATCTTCAGACCCTTTATGATTTGGGTTTCAGGAGATGCAGTTTTGGAGTGCAGGATTATGATGAAAAAGTACAGAAAGCCATCAACAGAATTCAGCCTTTTGAAAATGTAAAAAGGGTAACAGAATGGGCTAGGGAAATAGGCTACAGAAGTGTTTCTCATGATTTGGTGTTTGGATTGCCGCATCAGACTTGGGATGCCATGGAATTTACCATCAGAAAAACGTTGGAACTGAAGCCAGATCGTTTGGCGTTTTACTCTTATGCCCATGTGCCATGGATAAAAGGCGTAGGACAGCGTGGTTTTGATGAAAACGATTTGCCAAGTGGCGAAGAAAAGAGAAAACTTTACGAAAACGGTAAAAAACTCTTACAAGATTTAGGGTATATAGAAGTGGGAATGGATCATTTTTCTTTGCCTGAGGATGATTTGTATCAATCATTGCTTAATAAAAAATTGCACAGAAACTTCATGGGATATACCTCTACCAGTACCCAATTGATGATCGGGTTGGGGATGAGTGCCATTTCAGATTCTTGGTATGGCTTTGCCCAAAATGATAAGACTGTAGAAGAATATCAAAAAAGAGTGGAAGAAGACAATATACCGGTTTTCCGTGGACATATTTTGAACGAAGAAGATTTAATCGTCAGAAGACATATCCTGAATCTAATGTGTCAGTTGGAAACGAAATTTACGCCTGAAAATACTTTTGCTGAATTGCCTGAAGCCTTACATAAATTAAAAGAAATGGAGGAAGACGGCTTGGTAAAAATTTCTAAAAACGAAATTAAAATCACCGAAAAAGGAAGAGTCTTTACCCGTAATGTGGCGATGGCTTTTGATCTAAGGATGATGCGAAAACAACCGGAAACAAGATTGTTTTCTATGACAGTTTAATAATAATTTATAAAATATGAAGCCAAATCAACAATGATTTGGCTTTTTTTGTATTTTTATCAAAATTATTAAATATGAAAACAATAAAATGTATTTTAGCTGCTATGGCTTTTGCGCTTATAATTTCTTGTAATCCAAAAGATGAAAGCATCAGCTTGAAAGATTATCATAAAGCAGAAGAATCTGTTGTGAAAAACGGTGGAGTGAAAATGATCTCCATTGAAACTCCAAAAGGAAAATTTAATGTTTGGACCAAAACAGTTGGAAATAACCCTAAGATTAAAGTACTACTTTTGAATGGTGGCCCAGGTGCTACGCACGAATATTTCGAGTGTTTTGACTCTTTTCTTCCTTCAGAAGGGATAGAGTATATTTATTATGATCAGTTGGGCTGTGGTAATTCTGATGATCCAAAAGATGTGGCGATGTGGGATTTACCAAGATATGTAGAAGAGGTGGAGCAGGTGAGAAAAGCCTTGAATCTAGGACCTGATAATTTCTATTTGTTGGGACATTCTTGGGGCGGAATCTTGGCGATGCAATATGCTTTGAAATATCAGAAAAACCTAAAAGGATTAATTATTTCTAACATGATGAGCAGTTGCCCGGCTTATGGCAAATATGCCGATGAGGTATTGGCTAAGCAAATGGATCCAAAGATTGTAAAAGAAATAAAAGATCTTGAAAAAAACAAACAGTATGACAATCCAAGATATATGGAATTATTGATTCCTAATTTTTATGAAAAACACATCTTGAGAATGCCTGCTAAAGATTGGCCAGAGCCGGTAAACCGCTCTTTTGCTAAAATGAACAACTCATTGTATGTAACCATGCAAGGGCCAAGTGAATTTGGGCTTTCTGGTAAACTAGAAAAATGGAATGTTTCCAAAGAATTAAAAACCATTAAAGTGCCAACATTGGTAGTGGGGGCGCAATTTGATACCATGGATCCTGCCCATATGAAATGGATGTCTACACAGTTTCCGAAAGGAAGTTATCTGTATTGCGATAAAGGCAGTCACATGAGCATGTATGATGACCAAGAAACATATTTCAAAGGTTTGTTAAAATTTCTGAAAGAAACAGAGTAATGCTCTGTAAATCAATAGTAAAATAAAAAATTTATTCTTTTTGTGAAATCCTCAGTTTATGAGGATTTTTTCTTTGTTTAAAAAATCAAAAAACATGGCTAAAAATTCTTATTTCAACTGAAAATCATTATATTTGCCGACTATATTTTTAAATGTTGTAAATTAAAAACAATGCAAGGAAAAGGACTTATTACGATTGTAGCAATCGTTCTTGGGCTGATTTGTATCAACGAATTATTGCCAACCTGGTATGCCAGTAAAATAGAAAAAGAGGCTAAAGCAATTGCAGGAAATGACGATGCAAAATACGCAAAAGAAATTGCCCGTCTTTCTAAAGACACTATCAATTTAGGATTTACCAAACTTGATTATCCTGAAGCCAAACAAAAAGAAATGAAGCTTGGTTTGGACTTGAAAGGAGGGATCAACGTATTGTTGGAAATCAACCAAAGAGATTTGGTAAACGATTTAACCAACTATACTACCAATCCTATTGTAATTGAGGCTCTAGACAAAACTGATCAGGCTCAGAAACAATCTACAAAACCTTATATCGAAGATTTTTTTACTCAATTTGAAGCGGTAAAGCAAGCCAAACATGCTAATTTGAAATTGGCAAGTCCTGAGGTTTTCGGAACTCAAAAATTAAGTGGAGAAATTAAATTTAATACTACAGATGAACAAGTAAAATCCATCATCAGAAACAAAATAGATGCTTCTGTAGGTACTGCTTTCGAGGTTATCAGAACAAGGATTGACAAAATGGGTGCCGTGCAGCCTAATGTTCAAAGAGTTCCTGGTACTGGTAGAATTGCGGTAGAAATGCCTGGTATTAAAGACAAGGATAAGGTAAAGAAAATGCTTTCTACTTCTGCTAAATTACAGTTCTGGGAGGTACAACAAATTAATGAGGTAGCACCTTATTTTCAACAGTTGGCTCAAATTATTCCTGCTAAAGCAGATTCTATAGGTGTTGATAAAAATACTAATTTTATCAATATGCTTCAGTTGGGTACACTGAGACAAGCAGGTGTGGGTAATATTAAACTATCTGATACTGCTGCTATCAATAAAATCATCAATAGCCCTATTTCAGTAAAATTAAGACCTGCAAACCTTAAGTTTACTAAATTTATGTGGGCTTATAAGCCGGATTCTGCTGATCCTGATAATTTAACATTATTTGCCATCAGAGGAAACATCAGTCAAAAAGCACCTGTAGATGGTGCTGTAGAAACGGCAAGAATAAACTATGACAACCTTGGAAGAGTAGTAGTAGACATGCAGATGGATACTGAAGGGACTAGAGACTGGGCTACACTTACGGAAAAGAACGTAGGAAAACCGGTGGCGGTAACTTTGGATAATATTGTATATACTGCTCCTAACGTAAATGAACCTATTCCTTCAGGTAGATCTCAGATTTCAGGGAACTTTACTCAGGAAGAAGCGAAAGACCTTACGGATGTATTGAGCGCAGGTAAATTGCCGGCTTCTGCAAAAGTAGTTCAGGCAGATGTGGTAGGTCCATCATTGGGTCAAGAATCCATCAATGCAGGTTTAATGTCTTTCTTCATTGCCTTTTTAATTATTGTAGTATACATCATATTCTATTACGGCGGAGCGGGGGTTTATGCAATCATCGCGATGATCTTCAACTTGTTCTACCTTTTTGGAATTATGGACTCTATCAACGCTACGCTTACCTTGCCTGGTATTGCAGGTATTGTATTAACAATGGCGATTGCGGTAGATACCAACGTAATTATTTACGAAAGAACCAAAGAAGAATTATTTGCAGGAAAAACTATCAAGCAGGCCTATACAGATGGTTTCAAACATGCTTTGAATGCTATTGTAGATGGTCACCTTACTTCATTGTTGACGGCATTGGTATTGTTCATTTTCGGTACGGGACCTATTAAAGGTTTCGCAGTTACTACAGGTATTGGTCTTATCATGACATTCTTTACTTCAGTATTGCTTTCTAGAGTAATGATCTTTAGCAGATTGAATAAAGGTAAGTCACTATCAGTTTGGACACCAATGACCAAAAATTGGTTTAGAAATCTTTGGATAGACTTCATCGGAAAAAGAAAATATGCTTATGTTTTCTCAATCATCATTACTGTTGCTTCATTGTTCTCTATTTTTACTAAAGGATTTAAAACTGGTGTAGATTTCCAGGGAGGTAGAAGTTATGTAGTAAGATTTGATAAAGATGTAGAAGCTACTAAAGCTCACGAATCTTTAGCTAAATTATTTGTAGAAAATGGCGAATCTAAAGCGGTAGATGTGAAAACTTTTGGTAATGCCAACCAGTTGAAAATTACAACCGACTATAAAATTAATGACGAATCTGTAACTGCAGACCAGGATGTTGAAAGAAAACTATATGATGGTTTGAAACAATATCTTTCTGCATCAACTACTTACGAATCCTTCAAAAATCCGGATAAAGGAGATATAGGAGTTGTTTCATCAAGTAAAGTAGGGCCTACGGTAGCAGATGATATTAAGACTGGTGGTACATATGCCGTAATTGCTGCGTTGTTGGGTATCTTTATTTATATCTTATTCAGATTTAGCAAGTGGCAGTTCTCTTTGGGTGCTGTATCATCTTTGGCGCACGATGCCATCATTATCCTTGGTTTCTTCTCGTTCTTCCAGAACTCGATGCCATTTAATATGGAAATTAACCAGGATTTTATCGCAGCGATTCTTACCGTTTTAGGGTACTCTATCAACGATACTGTAATTGTATTCGACAGAATTAGAGAATATTTGAAAGAGAAAAAATCTCTTACCTTGGCAGGATTGTTTGATGATTCTATCTCCAGTACATTGGGTAGAACCTTCAACACTTCTTTCACCGTATTATTGGTAATCTTGGCCATATTCTTCTTCGGGGGTGAGAACTTGAGAGGATTTATGTTTGCCTTATTCTTGGGAATCTTCTTCGGTACCTATTCATCCATTTTCGTAGCATCGGCCATTGCTTATGAGTTTCTGAAAACTGGAAAAGAAGAAGCTCCTCACGAAAAAACAACATCAGAAAAATAACATAAGGCGCTCTTCGGAGCGCTTTTTTTTGGTCTATAATTAGATTAAATCCTATCTTCGTCATTGGAATGAAAAAATCGAAAAAATCACTTGCTATCTGGTTTATCTTCACCACCCTGATTATTGATATTACAGGATGGGGAATCATTATTCCTGTGGCACCAAAATTAATAGAAGAACTCATCCACGGCGACATCAGTCTTGCTTCCAAATACGGCGGTTATCTGGTTTTGATGTATGCTTCCATGCAGTTTATTTTTGCTTCTATTTTGGGTGGACTGAGTGATAAGTTTGGAAGAAGACCCATTATTCTTTCTTCACTTTTAGGATTTTCCATCAATTTCTTTATTCAGGCCATTGCGCCTAATATTTTTTGGCTTTTTGTAGGTAGAATATTTTCCGGAATCACCGGCGCCAGCATCACTACTGCTACAGCCTATATTGCTGATGTTTCTACGGAAGAAGAAAAGGCCAAAAACTTTGGATTGATAGGAGCAGCCTTTGGTTTAGGATTTATCATTGGACCTGTATTAGGAGGTTTTTTAGGGCATTTCGGGCCAAGAGTTCCTTTTTATGCCGCTTCGGTTTTATGTCTGATAAATTTTGCTTTCGGTTATTTTCTTTTGCCAGAAAGTTTGGACAAAGAGCACAGAAGAGCTTTTGATTGGAAAAGGGCAAATCCTTTTGGGGCTTTATTAAGGTTGAAAAAATACCCTCAGATTTTAGGACTGGTAACGGCTTTGGTGTTGATTTATATAGGAAGCCATGCGGTGCAGACCAATTGGCCATATTTTACGATGTATAAATTTGGTTGGGATTCTAAAATGGTAGGTTTGTCTTTGGGTGTTTCTGGAGTCATGGCCATTGTCATCCAAGGTGGTTTGATAAGATATATCAACCCTAGAATAGGCAATGAAAAAAGTGTATATATAGGCTTAATAATCTATGCTTTGGGCATGCTGATGTTTGCTTTTGCCGGACAAGAATGGATGATGTTTGCCATACTGGTTTTATATGGTTTTGGAGGAATTGCCGGGCCCGCTTTACAGTCGGTCATTTCATCGCAAGTAGAAAAGAATGAACAGGGTGAACTGCAGGGAACTTTAACCAGTCTCATGAGCCTCACTTCTATGATTGGTCCACCTTTGATGACCAATATTTTCTATTACTTTACCCATAACGATGCTCCCTTTAAATTTGCCGGTGCTCCTTTCTTTTTAGGTTTTGTTTTAATCATCTCCAGCTCTGTGATTTCATATGTTGTATTTCATAGAAAAAAATAGAAATTTTATTCAATAATAATTTAAATTTGCACCATGGAACTAAGTTTTGGCGAAATGCTGATGATTGTTTTGGCAATCGTTGTTTTATTCGGACCAGATAAAATCCCTGAAATCGCTAGGGGATTAGGGCAAGGGGTTCGTAAAATGAAAGGTGCAATGGAGGATGTAAAATCCGAAATTATGAAGGAAACAGACAATCCTGTTTCTGAAATAAAGCGGGAGATAGAAAAAGTAAAACAGGCAGCAAAGGATTACGATCCTACCGAAAAAATAAAAAAAGAGCTTGACCTCAGAAAGCAGCTTGAAAATATGGCTTCCAATGATTCTGAACCAAAAGAAGAAGTAGACAAGTTGAGTGACGAATACCAAGGCCCGGTATCTAGATAATGGACGAAGTTATTCTTGATGATAAAAAAGCGATGATTTTCCTGAATAATTTTGGAAATTCTACCTTTGACCCCTTTTGGATTATCGTTTCCGAAAGATGGTTCTGGATTCCTCTTTATATTATTTTTCTTTATTTTCTTTATAAAAATTTCAACAGAAAATCTTTTTTATACATTGTGTTTTTTGCCATTTTGGGCATTACAGCATCAGATCAGATTGCTAATATTTTTAAATTTGGAATTCAGCGTTTAAGACCTTGTCATGATCCTTCTCTGGAAGGCTTAATACGAGAGGTGAAATGTGGTGGACAATTCGGGTTTTATTCTGCCCATGCATCCAATGCTTTTTTTATCGCAACTTTTATCGGAATTTTATTAAAAAACAAAATAAAATATTTGCCTTATCTGCTTATTTTTTGGGCAGCGGTAGTAGCATATAGCAGAATATACCTTGGTATGCACTTTCCGGGAGATGTCCTTTTTGGGGCATTGATGGGGAGTCTCTTAGGAGCATTTTTTGTAACCCTTGCTTTAAAGGTGGTCAAAAAATCTGAAAATCAATAATTCTATCCCCTAACTTAGTCATTATGATAGGGCTTTCCTTGAAGAATTTGGTCTGCCCGGTAAATCTGTTCCACAAAGAAAAGGCGAATCATTTGATGGGTGAAGGTCATTTTAGAAAGGGATAGTTTTTCGTTTGCTCTTGTGTAAATTCCGTCAGCAAATCCATACGCACCCCCTACCAAAAAACATATCTTTTTAATAGAATTGTTCTGCCAAAGATTAAGTTTTTGAGAAAATTCTCTGCTCGTAAATTCTTTTCCTTTTTCATCTAAAAGAACTACCAAATCTGTATTTTCTATATTTTGTATAAAGAGTTTTGCCTCTTCTTTTTTCAGTAAATCTGGAGTGAGATTTTTGGCGTTTTTCACATCAGGGATTTCCAGAATTTCAAAATTCCAGTGCTTTGGAAGTCTTGAAATGTAATAGGAGATGAGTTCGGAAATTTTTTTGTCGTCTGTTTTCCCAATGCAAAGCAGATTTATTCTCATTTTAGTTTAGTATATTTGATGTTGCAAATATAAAATAATGAAGTTCAAAATCCCCACATTTATTCACAGAATTCATCGTTTTTTAGACAGGCTTTATATTCCTGTTTTAGGAATTTCTGTGTGGAGGATGTTTGAGATTTACGGAAAAGGAATTCTCAGAAACAAAGTATTGAGACAGGCATCTGCCATTTCCTGGAGTTTCTTTCTCAGCTTATTTCCCTTTTTGTTGTTTTTGCTTTCTGTGTTGCCATATTTGCCGCATTATGATAAGCTTCAGTTTTATATTTTTGAGGTATTAATGCATAAGGTTTTTCCTTCTAATATGTATTCGGATGTTACCCATTATATTCAGTATAATATTATCCCAAATATGAAGAGCATCAGCAATTTCACTATTGTTTTTGCCCTTATTTTTGCTACCAATGGTACATTTTCCATTATTAATGGATTTAATGAAAATACGGAAGAAAGAAGAAGTGATGTTTATGAATTTATTCTTTCTTTTTTTATCACGATAGGGTTTATCAGTATTATATTTTTGGCATTTTTTGGGGTGTATTATTCTGAGGTGGTTTTAAAGCTTTTCAGACCCAAAACAGAAATCTCTTGGCTGGTAGATAATCTTACACAGATTATTAGTTTTATCTCTTTTCCGCTTTTCTACTTTATTTTATTGGCTTTATTTTATTGGCTGGGCACCGTAAAACTTACTCGTTTCAGACATGCTCTTCCTGGTGCAGTTTTCACAACAGTGGTATTTTTTGTAACCACTTATCTTTTTGCTTTTTATATAAGCAAAATAGCCAGATACAACGTGTTGTATGGTTCTATTGGATCTATGATTTTGCTAATGGTTTGGGTGAATGTAAATGTAATTCTCATTCTTTTTGGAAACGAACTGAATCTTGCTATCAGAAAACTGAGATTAGAGAAGTTAATGTCTGATGAAATGAAACATGAGATTGAGGATTTTCATCAAAATATTCCAGAATATCCGGATGCATCTTCTGAGCATACCATTACCCTAAAGCCAGATGGAAAGCCATAAAAAACTTCGACAAGCCTTGGCCTGTCGAAGTTAAAAACACAAATCAAAAATTTAATATTTAATTACTAAATATCATTAAAATTTATAGTCTATACCCAAAGTATAGTTTCTTGGTTTTGTGGTAAATCCTACCACATCTACGTAATTAGTATTGAAAATGTTGGAAATGTTATAATAAACTTCAAATTTTTTGTTTATTTTCTGATTGATATTCAGATTAACCAAATGGAAAGCATCTAAAGTAACATTTTTGGTAGTATACGTATTTGCATCAAAATAGGCATCTTCTCTTTTTGAAACGTATTGATATGAAAGATTCAGTCTATTGTTTTTAAAAGGAATGATTTCCAAAAAGGCATTGGCTCTGTATTTTGGCGAACGCAAGGAAGCCGAAGCATTGTCTTTTTCAGCATAATTTAAGTTACCACCCAAATTAATTACCGAGTTCAATTGGTAATTAAAACCCAATTCAAAACCTTTTACCTTGTTTTGATTAACGTTTTCAAATTTCCCGGAATAGTTCACAAAATCGCTAATTTTATATACAAAAATGTCTTTTTCTTTTCTTTGGTAAAGACTTGCATTAAAAGCAAAACTTCTATCTTTTTTTCCAATACTGAAATCTATTTCATGAGATGAATTGGTCTCCGGTTTCAAATCGAAATTGGGTAATACATAAGGCAATGAACCATAATTTTGGTATAGTGTAGGTGCAATAAAAGCTGTTGCAAAAGAGTAACCTACTTTTGCATACAAATCTCCAAAGTCCTGCAAATAGTAAGGATTGATACTGTATACAAAATGATTGTTGTATTTGGAATGATGATTCAGCCTTGTACCTAAATCCAAATGCAGATTTTGATATTGCAGATTGGTGTTTACAAAAGCATCCAAATTAGTGATTTCGGTGTCACTTATTTTCAAAACATCCTGCATGGAAGTGCCCCCCCAAGGTAGAGATTTTGCACCAAGATTTTGGGTTTCGTATTGTACTCCAGCAATTAAATTTACATTTTCAGAAAATTTAGTTTGATGGTAAAGTTCGGTAAAAAGGTTTCGTCCGGTATAGCTGTATTGGTCTATGCCTTCATTTTTAACCAATTTCTTGTTTCCTGAAATTCTGGAATTGAAAATCAAACTGTTTTTCCCATACTGATATTGTGCATTGATACCTGCAAAAGCCTGATGATCATTGCCGAGGTATTTTCCATCGGTGAAAGCCCCTTCATCAAAATCATAAACATGGTGCTGGTATCCGCCATTGAGGGTAATGTTGAAATTCTGATAATTTAATCCTAAATGGGCATTGATGTTCTTTTTTTCAAAACCGTCTTTGTCGAAATTTTGCCCAATGGCAGAAGAAAAACCATCTGATTTTTCATTGAAACCTGAAATCTGATAATTCAAATGGTCTTTTTTGCCGAAGAAATTTGCATTTTGAGCGAAGGTTCCAAAGCTGCCGATTCGAGCCCCTAATCTTCCTTCAAAAGGTTTTTGAGAAGATTTTTTGGTTTTGATATTGATGACGGAAACCGTTGCATTAGAGCCGTAGAGCACAGAAGAAGATCCATTCAGAACTTCTATGCTTTCTATGTTTTCAGCAGCAATGAGTCTAAGGTCTGAAGCTGTGTAATCATTTCCGGTTACATCTTTCATGGGAACTCCATCTACCAAAATCAAGACATTGGCCATACTGCCTCCTCGTATTTTAATGGATTTTGGTTCAGAACTGTTGTTAAAATTTCCCGTAATCTGGATGCCAGAAACTTGCTCTAAGATTTCACTCAGATTTTGACCTTTAAATTTTTCCAGATCTTTGGAAGTAACGAGCTGAACGTTTTTTCCGGTTTTGTAAAGCTGCTGTTTTGTTTTAGCAGCAATGGTAATTTCGGGAATGTTGCCTTCCTTTTCCTGGGCAGTAAATTGCGATATTCCCGTCACAATCAAGAAACCTGCCACAAAAATAGATTTCTTCATTTCAATTTTTTTTGAATTAATAAATTTTGAAATCAATAAAATCAAAGGAAGAAAAGAAACATAGCGCAAACACACAGAAAACTGTGTTTTACGAAAGATGTCTCTACTTTTCCTCCGAAAGTATTGATGATATTTAAGTTTGGGAGGTCTCCTGACTTTCACATTTTCTGCACCTTCTCATTCTTTCGAACAATGGTTTTTTTACAGAAAACTTTTGAGATTCTTATTTGTCATGCTGAGCTTGAAGAAGCATCTCAGTGATTTACAGTTGCGGGGACAGTTCCGGATTCTCACCAGATTCCCTTCACCAAAACTTTTGCAAAGATAGGCTTAAATATGGATAAATAAAAAATCCATCAAGTTATTGATGGATTTATATTTTATAAAAAACTGGCGTCAAAGGAGAAAGGTAATAAATCTTTTACGGACGAACATTTGAAAACCGCGCCTTCTGTGCCCGAAAAATAGATTTCTATAGGCTCTTTCTGCTTGGTTTCATATTCTAAAAGACTTTGTCTGCAACCACCGCATGGTGGAGTAGCAGTGCTGAAAGATGGTTTGGAAGCAGGTCCTCCAATCACATACAGCTTTTTGATTTTTACATTTGGGTAGTTGGCACCAATGTTAAAAACGGTTACCCTTTCGGCACATAATCCTGATGGATAGGCAGCATTTTCTTGGTTGTTTCCGGTAATGATTTCGCCGTTTTCTAAAAGTACAGCACAACCAACATGAAAATGTGAATATGGAGCATATGCATTTCCTCGGGCTTTGGTAGCCATTTCATGAAGTTTTTTCTCGATGTCTGAAAGTTCGTTTCTTTCAATCTGAGTAAACTTAATTTTTAATTCTTTTTCCATTTTTAAAAAATCGGAGAGTAAAAGTACAAAATTTTTAAAGAAATAACGTTTAATACTTTATTTTTCGTGTTTTTTAGAAATTTTCTCTGTAATCCGATAGTCTTATTTTCTTTTTCCCAAAAGCTTTTAATAAAAAATATCCTGAAAATCCGGCAATACCTGAGGCAACTAAAATGGCAAATTTGGCTTCATCCTGTATGGTAGCATCACCCTTATAGGAAAGTAACGCAATAAAAATAGACATGGTAAAACCAATACCTGCCAATAAACCGGCTCCTATCATTAAAGGCCAATTGCTTTTTGAGGGAAGTTCGCTTATCTTTAATTTAACTGCTATAAAAGAAAAAAGGTTAATGCCAATAACTTTTCCTAAAACCAAACCTAGAATAATTCCTAAACCGAAATTGCTGTGGAGTGCATCTACCATTCCGTTATGAAATTTAATATTGGTATTGGCTAAAGCAAATATGGGCATAATGATATAGCTTACTGGAAAATGAAGTTTTTCTTCTAATTTTTCCAATGGAGAAATTCTTGCAGTTCCTTTATTTGTAGGAATGGTAAAGGCTAACAAAACCCCTGAAATGGTAGCATGAATGCCCGAATGATGCATGCAGTACCAAAGTAATATTCCTGGAATTAAATAATAGATATGTTTGGTGACTTTTAGATAGTTAAATATCAAAAGTATTAAGATTATAATACCGCTAATTAACAAATAGATTATTTCTAATTTTTCTGTGTAGAAAATTGCAATGACTATAATGGCTCCCAGATCATCTACTATTGCCAAAGCGGTGAGGAAAATTTTTAATGATGCCGGAATTCTTCTTCCCAGCATAGAGATAATGGCTAAAGAGAAAGCAATATCTGTTGCCATAGGTATTCCCCAGCCGCTTTCATAAGGGGTTCCGCTATTGAAAAAACTAAAAATAAGTGCAGGAACCAGCATTCCGCCTATGGCGGCAAAAATAGGTAAAGAGGCACTTTTAAGACTTGAAAGTTCTCCTTCTACCAACTCCCTTTTAATTTCTAATCCTACCAAAAGAAAAAAGATGGCCATTAAACCATCATTAATCCATGAGCTTATAGAATAAGGACCTATTTTATACAACAATAAATCCTGAAAATTTTCTCCCATATTAGAATTTGCAATCAATAATGAGAGTATTACGCAGATAACCAATAGGTTACCTGAGGATTTCGCAAACCTGAAAAAATTCCTGAAATATTGAGTGATGGTCATTTATAGTCTTTTAACGTTGGTAACGCTTGATACATTTTTCAATTGTTTTAATGTCTCTTCAAGTTGGCTTTTATTTTTAACTTCTAAGGTAATGGATCCTAAGAAGATTCCGTCATTACTTTCAATAGAGATACTCTTCATATCTATATTCATTGCATTACTGATAACTTCGGTAATATCATTCACCAATCCTTTTCGGTCTATACCCTCTATTTCAATTTTTATTCTACTCTTATAGCGTTGCTCATTTACCCATTTTGCAGGTATTACTCTGTAATCGTAATTGGCCCTCAGGTTAATGGCATTAGGGCAATTGTCATTATGAACTTTAATGCCGTCTGAAATAGTAATAAACCCGAAAATCTTGTCTCCAGGTATTACCGTACAGCATTTTGCAAAACTGTAATTGAGTTTTTCTTCGTCTTTTCCGAATACAATTAGGTCAAGATCAGAAATTGGTGTTTCTTCAAAAGAAGCTGAAGGAGTAGATTTTCTGAATTTCTGAAAGAACGTTTTTAAGGTACTTTTAGAGTCTACATATTTTTTAAGATCAGTAGTGTCAAAAGTGCCGTCATAAAATTTCAGAAATAAGTCCTGAGAAGTTTTGAGATTGAAATATTTTTGGATATTATTTACTTCTTCTTCTGAGAAGCTTATTTTTGCGTGTCTTAGTTTTCTTTGGAAAATTTCTTTCCCTTCTGCTACTTGATTGTTTTTATCCGAATTTAAAGCGGCTTTTATCCTAGATTTTGCCTTGGAAGTAATAACGATATCCAGCCAATCTTGTTTAGGTTTTTGGTTTTGAGAAGACAGTATGTCTATCTGGTCTCCATTTTGAAGCACATAAGAAATTGGCACCAGTTTTCCGTTTACTTTTGCGCCAAGGCATTTCATGCCCAAATTGGTATGTACATAGAAGGCAAAGTCTAAAGCGGTAGAACCTACAGGAAGAATTTTAATTTCCCCTTTTGGTGTAAATACGAACACTTCTTTCGAATATAAATTAAGTTTTATATTATCCAAAAGCTCTGTTGTAGAAAGATTCTGTTGCTGTTCTATTACTTCGCGGATTTGGGAAACCCATTGTTCGAAGTTTCTGTCGTCACTGGTCTGTTTAAAACCTTCTTTATATTTATAATGAGCTGCAACCCCTTTTTCGGCAATTTCATCCATTCTTTCAGAACGAATCTGAACTTCTATCCATTTTTTATCGGGTCCTAAAACGGTAAGATGAAGACTTTCATAGCCGGTAGAACGTGGGTTGGTAATCCAGTCGCGCATCCTCTGCGGATTGCTGTGATATAAATCTGTTACGATAGAATAAATTTTCCATGCTATAAATTTTTCATTTTTAGCATCTGATTTATAAATGATTCTAATTGCATAATTGTCATATACTTCCTCGAAAGACACATTCTGCTTCAGCATTTTTCTGTAAATTGAAGAAATGGCCTTTGCTCTTCCCTTGATGGTGAAGTTTAGATTTTCTTCCTGAAGCTGTTCAGAAACCTCTTTTTTAAATTCTTCTACATATTTTTCTCTAATGTCTTTTGCCAACTCCAAATTGTTGGCAATATCATAATACACATCAGGATTATTGTATTTTAAAGAAAGGTCTTCCAGTTCAGATTTTATATTGTATAGACCTAATCTGTGAGCCAAAGGAGCATAGATATAGACGGTTTCTGAGGCAATTTTCTTTTGCTTGTCATCTCGCATGCTTTCCAGCGTTCTCATGTTATGAAGGCGGTCTGCAATTTTGATGAGGATTACCCTGAAGTCTTCGGAAAGTGTCAATAAAAGTTTTCTGTAATTTTCAGACTGTACAGATATGTTCTGATGGTTCATTACCGATATTTTGGTCAGCCCATTTACAATATCAGCTATTTTTTTTCCGAAAATCTTTTTAATATCTTCATAGGTGTATTCAGAATCCTCTATCACATCATGAAGCAAAGCACAGGCAATAGAAGTAGTACCTAAGCCTATTTCGTTGGCTACAATTTTTGCTACTTCTATAGGGTGGTAGATATAGGGCTCACCTGTTTTTCTACGCTGGTCTTTGTGAGCATCAAGGGCTATGTCAAAAGCTTTTCTTATGACTTTGTTCTGCTCTTCATCCAGCGTTCTATAGGTGTTAGAAATTAAATCCTTATATCGGGATTGTATTTCTTTATTCTCTTTTTCTAGATCATATACCATCTTCTTTTCTGTAGCTTTTTATCTGAAACGAAATTACGAAAAAAAGCGCAAAACAAAATGGTAAAACGTATTATCTATAAAAAAAGCCATCTATTATAGACGGCCTCTTAATAAAAAAATAGAAGGTTATTTAATTTCTATTTTTTTCAAAGGAATTTCTTCTGTAATTTTTTTTGGAATCATGATTTTTAAAATTCCGTCCGCATATTGTGCTTCAATTTTTTCGGCGTCAACATCAGAAGGTAAAGAAAAAGAACGACAGAATGCATTATAGTCGAATTCTTTTCGGTAATAATTTTCATTATCCAACTTTTCTTCTTTTTCTGTTTTTTGTTCAGAAGAAATACTCAGAACATTATTCTTGTCTAAATTAATTTTGAAATCTCCTTTTTTCATGCCCGGAGCTGCAACAGATATATCAAAATTTTGTTTAGTTTCCTTCACATTTACCGAAGGTAAAGTTTGGCCAAAATCAGCATAGTTTCTTGAATTCCAATTGAATCCATCATTTAAGAAAAAATCATCAAAAAAATTGCCAATTGAAGGCAATTGCTGGGTTCTGTTCATTAGTTTCATTTTCTGTTGTTTTTAGTTAGACTTTATTTAATTTAACGAAAAAACAATCAACAAATAAAATGCCGATGGATATCAAAAAATGAATTATATAAACATCAAATAATATTTTATAAGATTTAAATTTAAGACCAAATCAATTAAGTCTAAAATTTTAAAATGGGAAAAATTGACGTATTGAGAACGTGAAAATTATTCTTATTGAATAATTGAAAATTTAGTATTAACTAGCCCTCCAAAAGATATTCTTTATAATGACCTAAAAATTTTACATTTACTCCAATAGAATTCAGTTCTTCAATAGAGTTTTTATACAGAATGTTTTCCCAGTTGCCATCTATATTGATGAAGAAAAAATAATTGCCGAGACCAGTTTTCAGGGTACGGCTTTCAATTTTAGTAAGGTTCATTTTTCTCCATGCAAAAACAGAAAGTACCTGATGTAGTCCACCGGCATGGTCTTCCGGGATTGTAAGGATAAGAGAAGTTTTTTCGGCGATTTTATTTTTGTCAAAATCCAAACTTTTTTCTTTTTTAGAAATGACGATAAATTTAGTGTGGTTCTCTTCCACATCCTGTATGTTGGCATGTATCACCTTCAGTCCATAATATTTTGCGGCATGTTGATTAGCAATGGCAGCAAATTTTTTTTCGGGATTTTCAGACACCCTTTTTGCAGCGGCGGCAGTAGATCCGAATTCCTGTTTAATGACATTTTTGTATTCTTGATCCAAAAAATGATAGCATTGCGCCAAAGCTTGTGGATGTGAATATATTTTTTCGATTTCGGTATTATCAGGATGGATCATAAGATGATGCGTAATAGGCATCACTGCTTCTGCTTCTATCTTAATGCCCTCAAATTCATAGAGAAAATCCAGGGTGGTAGATACTGTTCCTTCAATAGAATTCTCCAAAGGAACCACCGCTTTGTCTGTTTCACCACTTTCCACTGCCTTGAAACAATCTAAAATAGTTGCCTTAGAAACTAGATTTTCATCTCCAAAAATCTGTAGAGCAACGATGTGGGTATTAGATGCTTCACTTCCGAAATACGCTATCTTCATAAAACTTAATTAAAAATTCTTTTGTTGAAAACAAGAAAATTTTGATTACAAAGAGTAAAAATAGGAAAAATTGATGATTAATTCGGCTGAATTTTGATTTTAAAATTGGTAAATGCATTTTATAACGAATAATTGAGTTTCAATAAAAATTTATTGTTTTATTTTGCAAAGAATTAGACATCAATAAAATTTACCATGAAAAAATTAGCGTTATTTTTGACCTTTACTTTTTCCCTGTTTTTCTATGCTCAAAAAAAATATGTAGTAGTTATCCACGGTGGTGCCGGTACCATTCTGAAGAAGGATATGACTCCGGAATTGGAAAAAGCATATGAAGACAAACTAAAAGAAGCCCTTACCAAAGCCTATGAAAAGATAAAGCAAGGTAAATCTTCTGTGGAAGCCGTAGAAGCCGCCATTGTTGTAATGGAAGATAGTCCGCTGTTTAATGCCGGAAAAGGAGCGGTTTTTACCAGTGAAGGAAAGAATGAGCTAGATGCTGCCATTATGTATGGCAAAGATAAGTCTGCAGGTGCTGTAGCTGGAGTAACGGTGGTGAAAAATCCTATCAAAGCGGCTATTGCCGTGATGCAGAAATCTGAACATGTAATGCTTATTAGTAAAGGTGCCGAACTGTTTGCCCAAACGAAAGGTTTGGAAATTGTAGATCCCTCTTATTTTTGGACCAAGAAAAGATGGGATGGTCTTCAAAAAGTAAAAGAAAAAGAACTGAAAGCCAATCAGCCGAATGCTTTTCGAGCAAATTATCCTGAGTCTTATTGGGTAGACCGTAAATTTGGGACGGTAGGTTGTGTGGCTTTGGATAAAGAAGGGAATCTTGCGGCGGGAACATCTACCGGAGGCATGACCAATAAAAAATTCGGAAGGGTAGGAGATGCACCTATTATTGGCGCTGGCACTTATGCCGATCAAAATATAGGGTTTTCCGGAACCGGGTGGGGCGAATATTACATCAGAACTACTGCTGCGAGAACAGTAGCCGCAAAATATGAATATCAAAATAAAGATGTGAAAACTGCTACTGAGGAAGTGATGAAGGAAATAGAAAATATGGGCGGCGATGGCGGAATGATTGCCTTAGACAAAAACGGAAACGTGGCCATGACTTTCAATACTGCAGGAATGTACCGCGGAACAGTAAACGAAAATGGGGAGATAGAAGTGGAAATCTATAAATAATATCATAATCGAAAAATAAAAAACAGCCGGAAAAATACCGGCTGTTTTGGTTTACAAATACTTAAAATAAGTTTTTATAAATATTAAAATTAAAGTTTAATCTATTCTGTCATTCTTGATTTCATCTACAATTTCTGGATTTAATAAAGTAGAGATGTCTCCGAAATTACTGAAATCTCCTTCTGCAATCTTTCTAAGAATTCTACGCATAATTTTTCCTGAACGGGTCTTCGGTAATCCAGAAACAAATTGAATTTTATCTAATTTAGCGATAGGTCCTATGGTTTCAGAAATCATCATATTGATTTCTTTTTTCAGGTGATCTTTGTCTCTGTTTTCACCGGCTTCTTTCAAGATTACAAATCCATAAAGGGCATTTCCTTTAATGTCATGAGGGAAGCCTACAATAGCAGATTCTGCTACGGCAGGGTGTAAGTTGATGCTGTCTTCAATTGGAGCAGTTCCTAAGTTGTGACCAGATACAATGATTACATCATCTACACGTCCTGTAATTCTATAATACCCTACTTCATCTCTTAGGGCACCGTCACCGGTGAAATATTTCCCAGGGAAGGCAGTAAAATAGGTTTCCTTATATCTTTGGTGATCTCCCCAGATGGTTCTTGCAATACCAGGCCAAGGGAAGCGGATACAAAGATTACCGTCTACTTGGTTTCCGGTAATTTCATTGCGTTTTTCATCCATCAATACCGGTTGAATTCCTGGGATTGGAAGGGTGGCGTAAGTAGGCTTGGTAGGTGTTACGAATGGAATTGGCGAAATCATAATACCTCCGGTTTCTGTTTGCCACCAAGTATCTACAATAGGGCATTTTTTCTTACCCACATGGTCATTATACCAATGCCAAGCTTCGTCGTTGATAGGTTCTCCTACAGATCCAATAACTCTAAGGCTAGAAAGATCGTGTTTTTCTACCCATTCTGAAGATTCTTTAGCCAAAGAACGGATGGCAGTAGGAGCGGTGTAGAACTGGCTTACTTTATGTTTTTCAATCACATCCCAGAATCTGTCTGGTTGAGGATAAGTAGGCACACCTTCGAAGATTACTGTAGTAGCTCCATTGGTTAATGGTCCGTATAAAATATATGAGTGGCCAGTAATCCAACCAATGTCTGCAGTACACCAATAGATATCATTTTCTTTGTAATTGAATACATTTTTAAAAGTATAGCCGGTGTATACCATATAACCGGCGGTTGTATGAAGCATTCCTTTTGGCTTACCTGTAGAGCCGGATGTATAAAGAATAAACAAAGGATCTTCTGCATCCATAATTTTGGTTACAAAATCTGCTGAAGCTTTTGGATAATAATCATCTAACCAAAAGTCTCTTCCTTCCTTCATTTTCACCTCTGTATTGGTTCTTTTTACTACCAATACTTTTTCTACTGTTGGGCATTTTTCTACTGCCTCGTCAATGATTCCTTTTAGATCTATGGCCTTGTTTCCTCTGTAACTGCCATCTGAAGTGATAATCATTTTAGCTTCACAGTCGTTTACCCTAGAAGTAACGGCAGAAGCCGAAAAACCAGCAAAAATTACGGAATGTACCGCTCCCATTTTGGCACAAGCCAACATAGAAACAGCCAATTCTGGAATCATGGGCAAATAGATACAGACTCTATCGCCTTTCTGAACTCCCATTTCCGTAAGAACATTGGCCATTTTACATACTCTTTCATGTAATTCTTTGTAAGAAATATGTTGAGCAGGTTCACTAGGATCATTTGGCTCCCAAATGATAGCAGTTTTATCGCCTCTTAGATTAAGGTGACGGTCTAGACAATTTTTGGTAATGTTTAGTTTTGCTCCTTTAAACCATTCTATTTTGGCTTCTTCCATATCGAATTTCACCACTTTGTTCCATCTTTGATACCAAACAAAGTTTTCATCGGCTACCTTATCCCAGAATTTTTTAGGGTTTTTGATGGATTTCTTGTATTGCTTGAAATAATCAGGCAGATTGTCTATTACGTAATTTTTCATATAGTACTTATTTTTATTTTATTTTTTATATTCTAAAAATTTTTCTTCTAGTTCTGTTATAATGGCTTCATCATCTATGGTAGAAGGAATTTGGAATTCTTTTCCGTCTAGCATTGTTCTGATGAGTTTTCTTAAAATTTTGCCTGAACGAGTTTTGGGCAAACGTTTTACCACCACTATATTTTTCAAGGCTGCTACTGCACCAATTTTTTCTCTTACTAAAGCCACCACTTCTTTTTCCAAATCAGCTTCAGATATTTGAACTCCGGATTTCAATACGGCCAATCCGAAAGGGATTTGTCCTTTTAATTCGTCTTCTATTCCTACTACACAGCATTCTGCTACTTCTTTGTGTCCGGAAACGGCTTCTTCCATTTCTGCTGTAGAGAGTCTGTGTCCTGCTACGTTGATGATGTCGTCTACTCGGCCTGTGATAAATACATAGCCGTCTTCGTCTTTTATAGCACCATCACCAGAGAAATAATAACCCGGAAACTTAGATAAATATCCGAATTTGAATCTTTCATAATCTCCCCAAATACCCATTAAAGAACCTGGAGGAAGCGGCAATTTTATAACGAGGTAACCTTCATGATGTGGCTCTAGTTCATATCCTTCTTCATCAAAAATTTTGATATCATACCCTGGAATTGGTTTTCCTGCAGAGGCTCTTTTTACTTCGGCATCCTCTACACCCGGCATTAGAGAAAGCATAGGCCAACCAGATTCTGTCTGCCACCAGTGGTCTATAGGGGTGATGCCTACTTTTTCTTCATACCAGTCTAGTGTGGCAACGTCACAACGTTCACCGGCAAGAAACTGCGTTCTGAGACAAGATATATCGTATTTCTTGATGAGTTCTCCATCAGGGTCTTCTTTTTTAATGGCTCTCATGGCAGTAGGAGCGGTGAACATTACTGAAACTTTATGTTCTGAAATTATCCTCCAGAAGGTACCTGCATCAGGCGTCATAATAGGTTTTCCTTCGAAAAGGATTGAAGTATTTCTATTGAAAAGTGGTCCATAAATAATATAACTGTGGCCTACTACCCAGCCAATATCTGATGCTGCCCAGAAAACTTCTCCTTCTTGGGCTCCATATATGTTTTTCATAGAAAATTTAAGGGCAGTGGCATACCCTCCGGTATCTCTTACTACACCTTTCGGTTTCCCAGTAGTACCAGAAGTATAAAGGATATAAAGTGGGTGGGTAGATTCTACAGGAACGCATTCTGCCGGTGCAGAAGTTTCCATCAGTTCCTTGAAATTGGTTAGTTGAGGTTCATTTTCCCAATCTACTTTATTGCCCCAAAGTTGTCTGTCGAAAACCACAATGTGCTCGGGTTTATGTGCAGCCATTTGGTAGGCTTCTTTTACGAAAGGCAGATAAGGGATTCTTTTCTTTATTTCTACACCAGCACTTGCGGTGATGATAACGCTTGGATTACAGTCATCTATTCTGATGGCCAATTCATGTGGGGCAAATCCTCCAAAAACAACAGAATGGGTAATTCCTAATCTTGCACAAGCCAACATGGCATATGCCGCCTGAGGAATCATAGGCATGTAAATAATGGCTGTGTCTCCCTTTTTAAGACCGAGAGACTTTAGTCCACCTGCAAATTTGGAAACATTTTCCTGCAGTTCTTTAAATGTGATTTTTTCGATTTTGTCAGTTACAGGAGAATCGTAGATATAGGCTACTTGGTCTCCATGTCCGTCTTTTACATGTTTGTCTACTGCGAGATAGCAGGCATTCAATTCTCCGTCCGGAAACCAAACGGGATAGTTGTTTTCTCCTTCGGAAAGGATAGTCTGAGGTTTTTTGAACCATTCAATGTGGTTGGCTTGTTGTGCCCAAAATTGTTCCTTGTTTTCTACACTGTTTAGGAACATTTCATGCGCTTTCATCTTAATAGTGGTGTTTTAATTATTATACTAGTTTTCTAAAAGTTCGTCTACCTGCTGTACCAATTTTTTAATAGAATAAGGTTTTGTGACATAAGCATTTGCGCCCAAGCTTAATCCCTTTTCTATGTCTGCAGGATTGGTTTTTGCAGAGAGAAAAATAACTTTACATTCTTTTAGTTTTTCCTGTTTTTTTATTTCCTGAATGGTGGTATATCCATCCAGATTAGGCATCATGATGTCTAATAAAATGACATCTGGGGTTTCTTCTTTCAGAATTTCTAATACTTCTGAACCATCTCTTGCAATAAACACCTCGAAGCCACTTTTTCTAAAGGTGTATTCTAAAGTCATTACAATTTTATGTTCATCATCTGCAATCAAAATTTTTCTCATATTTCCTCTTCTTTATCATGGTTCATTAAAATATAAAAAGTAACGCCTATTTCTTTGTTTTCGGCATAAATATTTCCTTTATGGGCATCTATAATTTTTTTACAAATGGCCAATCCTAATCCTGTTCCTACAGGCTTTCTGATGTTCTGATTTTTTGATTGATAGAATTTATCAAAAATGAGCTCTATATCTTCTTCAGGAACTCTTTTGCCGGTATTAAATATACTAATTTTTAGTTGATTTTCAAACTCTTGAAATTTTGCTTGTATCATACCTCCTTCTTCTGTGAATTTAAAGGCGTTTCCAAGAATATTTTGAAAAACTTGTATAATTCTTGCTTCATCAAAAATGTACATTTTTTGGTTCAGAAGATCGATTTCTGAATGATGTATATTTTTTTTCTGAATAAGGTGCTGTAATGGCTTTAGGGCTTTATGGTAGGTTTCTACAATATTATTTTTCTGAATGTTGAGCTGTATAGTGCCGGTTTCTAATTTATCTAGGTATAGGATATCGTTAATGATTTCGTTCAATCTATCCGATTCTGAGATGATATTCCCCAAAAACTCTTTTTTTATCTCATTAGGAATATCTTCATCATCCAACAAAATTTCACCTGCGGCCCTTATGGCGGTAATAGGAGTCCTTAGTTCATGTGCCACAGAATCTAAGAAATCGTCTTTTTGTTTATCTTTTTCTATAAGATTGGTATTGGCTACCTGAAGGTCATCAGATAATTTTCTTAGCTGTCTTGATTGTTCTGTAAGTTTTCTATTTAAGGCGATGTTTTCTTTGGATTCTTCCAAAATTTTTAAGACTTCAGGAAGTGAGATTTTATCTTCTTTTGTAACTCCTTCAACCAATATTTTGGAGGAAGCTGTACCTATTCTTCCTGCTAAAAGGTTTTCGGAAAACTTAATCAGTCTGGCGTCTGCTGTATCGGTTTCGTCTGTAATATTGTATTTCAGGTTGAAAATCTTCAGCGCCTGTTTTGTTTTCTTTTCACCTAAAAATCTCACCAATATTTTTTCAATGTCAGATACATTGGCTTTTCCTCTCCAGATATAGGCGCCTTCGTGATCTTGGATGTACTTATTGATGTCTACATATATTTCTGCATAGTTCCTTTCTCGGTAATCTCCTTTAGAACTTACCGAAATGATTAGAAATAGAGTAGTGTTGGCAAGTATACTCCAAAAGAAAACCTGTGAAATGGTAGACAGATACGGTATCTTGAAAAAATTAAAAAATTGATATTGATTTAATGAAAAATCTGGGTTGATTGTTTTTATATATTGCGGAATGATTAAGTTGATATAGCAAATAAGGATGCCCGCAATGATACCCGCAAGAGCGCCAGTGTAATTACCTCTTTTCCAAAAAATGGCAGCGAAAAATGAAGGGCCTAATTGTGCAATCAATACAAACGAGATAAGCCCAACTGAAAATAAACTAGATTGTACAATTAAGTATTTGTAAAAAATGAAAGCAAAGATAATTAGGGTAAATATGCTTATTTTTCTAATGTTGACAATATTTTTGGTGTTGAAGTTTTCAGATTTTTTCTTGAAGGTATCTATCCATCCATAAGGAATGATAACGTTGTTGGAAAGCATCACTGAAAGGGATATGCTGGAAATGATAATCATGGAAATACTCGCACTCAACCCGCCTAAAAATACCATAACTGCAATCAACATGTTGCCAAATTTTTGTGGAATAAGGATAGAGTAGAGCTCTGGATTTACATCTTGTCCTTGGAATAAAATTTTGCCCCCCCATGCTATTGGAAATACAAAGAAATTGAAAATTAAAAGGTAAAGTGGAAATAACCAAATGGCTGTTTTAAGGTGTTTCTCTTTTCTATTTTCAATAATGGTGGTGTGAAACTGTCTTGGCAAAAGGAAAATAGCAGACATAGACAACAGAGATGTAAGCATCCAATTGAAACTTCCTTCCAAACCGTTGAACGTATTTTTACGGGCAAAGTCTTCCAGCTTAGAAGCTTGGATGTAAATGTCATCAAATCCGTTAAAAATGCCATAGGTCACAAACATTCCGAGAATTACAAAAAATATCAGCTTTAAGAAACTCTCTACAGCTACAGCAGAAATAATACCCAGTCTTTTTTCTGAAGCATCTACATACCTTGTTCCGTAATAAGAAGAGAAGATAGCAATCAAGATAACCACGTAGGTTACGGTATCTGTAAAAACATTTCTCGTTGCCTCTGTTTGAGTAATTTGGTGGAAGGTGTCAGATATAGCCTTTATTTGCAAACCTATATATGGAATGATGGCTAGTATGCAGACTGCAGAGATGATGGCCCCAAAAGACCTGCTGTTACCATATCTCATGGAAATGAAATCTGCAATAGAACTAATTTTGTGTACCCTAGAAATTCGGATAATTTTAGTATTGATTAAAATCCATGCGGGAATAATAATGATAGGTCCAATATAAATGGCCAAATATTCTAATCCTTGATTGGCGGCCACGCCTATACTTCCATAATACGTCCAGGCGGTACAATATACTGCCAGTGATAATGAGTAGATATAAGGATTATTAGCCCAAAAATTACTCTTTTTCTTCTCTGCCCAGAAAGCAATGAAGAAAAGAAGCGCTAAATACAGCATGATAATGGTAAATAATTCTAAATTACTCATCAAATCTTTTAAAAATTATGAAAGGTATTAGTATGGATAGCAGCCAAATGCAGAAGATGTATATATAGATAAAAGGTAATCCAAAATAATTGGTTACCTTATTGAATAGAAGCAAAATAGGTGCGTTGAACAATACAAAAAGTACTATACTCAATATTACTAATTTTTGCTCATGTCTTTTCTTCATATATTCATTTCGAATGCTCTACAGCAATCTCGGCTTTTTCTTAAAAAAACTTTGTCAAAGTTTAAAAAAACCTTGACAAAGTAAATATTAATAATCTATTTTTTTATTTTTTACTGGCAGAATATTCTCCTTTCAAAGAATATAATCCGAATACTCCTAAACCACCTACTACTATCGGCATCAATACGAATACGATAATAATACCGAAAACTAAATCTTCTTGTTTGCCGGAAGTAAGTTTAGGGATTCCCAAAACAGTAACTCCAAAGTAAGCCACTAATGCTGCTAGAGTTAGCCAAATGATGCCTAATGTTCTTTTAATAGCGTCCATTTTTTTTCTTTTTAAAATTAATAAATTTTTTAAAAACTATTATTCTACATTTCTGTCTTTACCATCCAGGTAAATTACCCCAATAATTAGACAGACTGCAGCTACTATAATTGGATACCATAATCCTTCTAAGTAGAACTTAGGATTTGGAATAGCCTGGCCAAGTTTTTCTGCTGCGGCATTAGCTGTTTTGGCACTTGTTACCAAATAAGTAGCCACTGCAGGTAATAATCCTCCGAATACACCATTACCAATGTGGTAAGGAAGAGACATAGAGGTGTATCTGATTCTGATAGGGAACATCTCTACCAAGAACGCTGCGATAGGACCATAAACCATGGTTACTAATACTACCTGTAAGAATACTAAGAATGCTAAATACCATTTTACATCACTGGTAATCATTTTGGTTACTGCTACGTTTGGTTTTGCACTGAATCCGTTTTTGTGAGATTCGTTTTTAGCAAGACCATCTGTGAAGGTTTTTAAACCAAGGGCAATAGTATCTACTTTTGCTGGTTTTTCTCCTAATTCTATAGCATTTTTTACTTTTACAGTATTGTGAACTACAGCGCCAGTTTTGTCTTGAGTGTCATATTTTACCCAAGTTTCATTTTTTTCGTTTGCTGCAGCATCATACTCTAAAGCTTTAGCTAAATAAAGAGTATCTGTTTTAGTGTAATGAAATTTAGCACCGCTAGAATATAAAGTGTCCGTTTTAGTATCTACAAATACCTTTGTTGTTTTTACATCTGGGTTGTCTTTACTAGGTTCAGTTTTAATAACGGCTACTGGAGAACCTACCATTTTACAGCTGTCCATTACTTTTGTCAAACCAGCTTCTTTTACCATTGTTTTAGGATTGGTAGCTTGGTACATTCTATCATAGATAGGTCTGTAAGCAAAAATCGCGATTAACATACCTGCCATCATTAATGGCTTTCTTCCTACTTTATCAGATAACCAACCGAATAATACAAACAATGGAGTACCAGCAAATAATGCAGCAGCCATTAAGGTATCTACCTGTGCAGAGTCTATGCTCATTACAGTTTTCATAAAGTTCATTGCGTAGAACTGTCCGGTATACCAGATAACACCTTGACCCATTACAGCACCAAATAATGCTAACAATACATATTTGAAATTGTATTTATTTCCAAAAGAGTCTTTAAGCGGATTGGTAGAAGTTTTTCCTTCGTGTTTTGCTTTAGCAAATAAAGGAGATTCTTTCATGTTTCTACGAATAACGTAAGAAACCCCTACCATCAAGATAGAAATCCAGAAAGGAACTCTCCATCCCCAATTGTCAAATTCTTCTGAAGTTAAAGAGGTTTTAGTTACTAAAATTACAATTAGAGATACGAACAAACCTACTGTAGCCGTAGTTTGGATCCAAGAAGTCCAGTAACCACGTCTATTATGTTCTGCGTATTCCGCAACATAAGTAGCAGCACCTCCGTACTCACCACCAAGAGCCAAACCTTGTAATAGTCTTAAAATTAAAACCAATGCAGGAGCTACAAAGCCTATGGTTTCATAAGAAGGGATACATCCAATTAAGAAAGTAGAGAATCCCATAATTAATAGTGTTACCAAGAAGGTGTATTTTCTTCCGATAATATCTCCTAATCTACCGAAGAATAAAGCCCCGAAAGGTCTTACTACGAAACCTGCTGCAAATGTTGCCAATGTAGACAAGAATGCTGCTGTAGGATTATCTGCCGGGAAGAATTTAGTAGAAAGTACTACTGCCAAACTTCCGAAGATGTAAAAATCATACCACTCAATTAGGGTTCCTAAAGAAGAGGCTGTGATAACGCTCCATAATGTTGAGTTTTTTTTGCGTTCTTCAACATACGCGTCATGTTCTGCTTGTGTGTTAAATTGATGACTCATATTTTTTTTGAATTTTGTTTTTTTAGAATGAATAAACGGCACTGATTAATGCTCTGAAATTGCCAACATTTTGTTTGTTGGTTCCTGCTTTTGCTGCTGTGGTAACATCACCCCATGTAGCAGCAGTGTATTCTATTTCAGGAGAAAGTTTGAATTTGTTTTCTTTGAAATCTATTCTTGCAGAAGCTCTCCATACGTTATCAAGAATTCTTGTACCGCTGATGCCTCTCATGAATACAGCTTTGTATCCTGCATTACTCAAGCCATTGTTTTTAGTGTAACCAAAGAAAACCCCAGGAGCTACTTTAGCTTTGTTGCTGGCTAAATCTACCCAGAAAGCAGTAGTTTTAGTTGGTTTGTATGAATCTACCCCATTAGTATTGGCATAACTTCCATAACCACCCAACATTACGAAATGCGTAAGATTGCCTCCAGAAATTCCATAAAATTTCGCAACAATGTCATTGTCAGAATATTTAAAATATCCAAACACGGTAGATGAATTTAATGTTTCATCAGAAACTTTAGTTCCGTTGTCAGTAAGCGGTCTCAAAGATTGAAATTCTGCACCTAAACCTGCTACAACACTTTTGTTTTTAAATTGCAATTGCCCATGTAAAGTTGGCATTAAAGAATTAAAGGTAGGAGCATTAGGAGCGGTTCCTGTTATAGACGTTGCTGTAAATTCTCTGTCTTTGTAAGCAGCAACATCAAATGTAAGTTGATCAGAAAGTTTTTGTCTTAATCTAACTTGTGAAGCCCATCCAAATGGATTAAACATGATACCGGTGTTGAAGTTGGCAACTCCCGGGAAAACTTCAGGTATAAAAGTAGGATACCATGTTTGTCCTAAAGTAAGGGATGTTTTTGCCCAATCCATTTTAATCGTAGCATGTCTTAATCTAAATAAACCTACACTTCCAGTGCCTGAAGTAGCAGCATTTACTTCTGTATTACCAAAGAAGTCACCTTCAATGTTACCCGAAATTTTTGCTTTAAATACATCCGGACCTTTGAATTTTACTCCCACTCTAGATGTAATAGATAGAAAGTTACTGGCGCCTACAGCGTTTTTGTCTTTCCCATCAGTGTCTTTGGCAACATCCAGAGGATAAAGGTTAAGATTATATTCTCTAACATAAGCAGATTTTCTAGAATCGAAAATATAGTCTGCTCTTGCAAAACCATAGAGACTTACGTCCCATTCTTTTGGCTTTTCTTGCGAAAATAAAGTATTACTAAATAATAAAGTAGCAATACCGGCGAAGATTAGTTGAGTTTTCTTCATAATTTTAAACAGTTTGTTGTGATTTTAACACAGCTAATCTGATAATAAAAAAAACTCTGTAAAAATTTTGTATATATTTTTGGAAGTAAGTATAGTTATTTTTTAAAACGTTCCCATTTTATCATCATAAATTTGTCTCCAAATTCTGTAATGATGAGTCCATTTCCTTTTAAATTTTCTTCTTTTTGGATGTATTCTGCCAACTCATTCTGTTTGAAAACCTTGTAAGTAGCGTGAAAATCAGTGTGTGGAGGTTTTTTGATATTGTATTCTTTTATCCAAGAACTGATGGTAACATGTGAGATGCCCAGAATTCTTTCAATTTCGCGTAAACTTAATCCTTCTAAGTATAATTGCAAAGCCTTAGTGACATAGTAGGTGTCTATCTTTTTACCTATTTTATTGACCGTAAAATAATAATTACAATCTCTGCAATAAAACCTTTGTTTCCCTTTAACAATACCGCTTTTCACGATTTCTGTGTTTTCGCATTTAGGGCAGCAAGAAATCTTCATATATACTTTTTTAGCAAAGATATACTAATTTTGCAATAATAATGTTAAAAAAAGTAAAAATTTGAGAAAAAATTTGACATCAATTTCTTTATGTGTATATTTGCATGCAATGAAAGCAAAACACTTTTTATTGGACGTAAATATCGGTCTAACAACCGACAACAAAATATTTTTTAATTTTTAACGAAGTCATTGACTTCGTTTTTTTTTGCCTAAAATTTAAGACCATGATAAAATTATCAAGATTACCGGTAGAGAATATTGAGAAAATCTTAAGCGATGCTTTTGATTTTGCAAGCGGTAAAGTAATGAAAGCGAAATCTGACATTTTTGTAACCAATTTGTTTTTTGAAGACAGTACCAGAACCAAAGTGAGTTTCGAGGTAGCTGAAAAAAAGCTTGGATTACATATTGTACAGTTTGACGAGAAAAAAAGTTCCATTAATAAAGGAGAATCTTTGTTAGATACCATTAAAACACTCTCTGCTATTGGGATAGACTTATCTGTAATCCGTCATCAGAAAACCAGATATTATGATGAATTGAAGGGTTCGGACATGGCAGTAGTGAATGCCGGAGACGGAATAGGGCATCATCCAAGTCAGGCTATGCTAGACCTAATGACTATTAAACAGGAATTTGGAGATATAAAAGGGCTTGAGATTGGTATTGTAGGTGATGTAAAGCATAGTAGAGTTGCTAATTCTAATGCAGCAATTCTTAGAAGAATGGGGGCTAAGGTATATTTTTCAGGTCCTGAAGTTTGGTTTGATGAAGCTATGTTGGTAAACGGAACTTTTATGCCTTTTGATGACCTGTTGAAAGAAGTAGATGTATTGATGATGCTTCGTATACAACATGAAAGACACGAAGACAAGGCTAATTTCTCTGAAGCAGAATATCTAAGAAGATACGGTCTTACCAAAGAAAGAGAGAAGAATATGAAATCTAATGCAATCATTATGCATCCTGCTCCAATCAATAGAGGGGTGGAGATAGATGCTGATTTGGTAGAATGTGTAAGAAGTCGAATCTTCAAGCAAATGGAAAATGGAGTCTTTGCAAGAATGGCTATTTTAAAGCATGTTTTAGAGCGCAAAGGTTTTGTTTTTGAAGAGGTGAAATAGATTTGGAATTTCAATAAGTAAAAAATAACTGGTATTTATGCTTTTAAAAGATTAATTATCTTTAATTGCGTTAAAATTTGTAATTTTGTTGAAATTTTAGTTTTATAATAGATAAATCTTAAAAGTAATTAATGAAGAAAAAGTTAATCTTAGAATCAGGAGAAATTTTTCATGGCGAAGGTTTCGGGGCTAATGTTGATACTGCGGGTGAAGTAGTCTTCAATACGGGTATGACAGGTTATCAGGAACTGATTTCGGACCCATCTTATTGTGGACAAATCGTTTGCATGACGTATCCACTGATTGGTAATTATGGCATCAATAGAGATGATTTCGAAAGCATAGAGCCTGCCATTAAAGGCTTAATTGTAAAAGAACTTTGTGATTTGCCATCCAATTTTAGAAGTCAAATGTCTCTAGACGAATTTTTCCAAAAAAGAAATCTTTCCGGAATTGCTGGAGTAGATACTCGTAAACTCACCAGAATTATCCGTAATCATGGGGTTTTAAAAGGAAAAATAGTGGATGAAAATGCCGATGAAAACCAAGTGATTAATGAACTTAAAAACCAGAGTTTTCCTATCAATCAGGTAGAGCAGGTTTCTACCAAAACGCCTTATGCATCTCCAGGAAGAGGATATAAAGTGGTGTTGGTGGATTTTGGATCTAAACTCGGTATCTTAAGAGAGCTTTCTCTCAGAGATTGCGACATTACTGTGGTGTCTCAGGATACTACTGCCGAAGAAATTCTGATGATGAATCCGGATGGCATCATGTTGTCTAATGGTCCTGGTGATCCGGAAGATGTAAAAGGTGCTTCGGAAATGATTAACGGCCTATTGGGCAAAGTGCCAATTTTTGGAATTTGTTTGGGTCACCAATTAATTGGTTTGGCTTGTGGTGCTAAAACTTATAAACTGAAATTCGGACACAGAGGTGGAAACCACCCAGTTTTGGATTTAAAAACCGGAAAAGTAGCCATCACTTCTCAAAATCATGGTTATGCCATAGACGAAGAATCACTAAAGAATACCGATTTGGAAGTAACCCATGTAGCACTTAATGATAAAACCAATGAAGGGGTAAGACACAAAAAATACCCTTGTTTCTCGGTACAGTATCACCCGGAAGCCAGTCCAGGTCCGGAAGATGCCAATTACCTTTTTGATGATTTCATCAAATTGATGGAAGATTTTAAAAAAGATGCCAAAAACAAGTAAAAACTAATTGTATTCCCCCTAAAAATTTGAAATGAAAAGAGACGATATAAAAACCATTTTAGTAATAGGAAGCGGTCCCATCATCATTGGGCAGGCAGCAGAATTTGATTATGCAGGTACCCAAGCCTGTTTGGCCCTTAAGGAAGAAGGCTACAAGGTAATCCTTATCAATTCTAACCCTGCTACCATTATGACGGACACCGAAATTGCCGATAAGGTCTATATAGAGCCTATTTCGCTTCCGTTCGTGAGCCATATCATCCGCAAAGAAAGACCAGATGCTTTGTTGCCTACTTTGGGTGGACAAACCGGTTTGAACATGGCGGTGGAATTGCAGAAATCAGGAATTTTAGAAGAATACGGAGTAGAGGTGTTGGGAACCAAACTTTCTGCCATCAACCAAGCAGAGGACAGAGAATTGTTCCGTGCCTTAATGAAGGAACTTAATGAACCCGTACCCGAATCAGATATCGTAAACACCGTTCAGGCAGCGGTTAATTTTGCCGAAGAAATTGGCTATCCCGTAATTGTGCGTCCTGCTTTTACCATGGGAGGTACAGGAGGTGGAATAGCCAACAATGTAGAAGAATTGGCCGAAATTACCAGTTTTGGTTTGAAATATTCTCCCGTAAACCAATGTTTAATTGAGAAATCAATTGCAGGTTTCAAGGAGATAGAATACGAGGTAATGCGCGATAAGAATGATAATGCTATTGTGGTATGTAATATGGAAAACATAGATCCTGTAGGGGTGCATACCGGAGACTCTATTGTAGTGGCGCCTTCTCAGACTTTATCAGATAGAGAATATCAAATGCTGAGAAATGCTTCGTTGAAAATCATCAGAGCATTAGGAATAGAAGGAGGTTGTAACGTACAATTGGCATTAGACCCTCATTCTTATGAATATTATATCATTGAGGTAAACCCTAGAGTTTCCCGTTCATCGGCTTTGGCTAGTAAAGCCACAGGATATCCAATTGCCAAATTAGCGGCGAAAATTTCTGTAGGATTAACGTTAGACGAAATGCTGAATCCGGTAACCGGAAAAACATATGCCTGCTTTGAGCCGGCATTAGATTATGTGGTGACCAAAATCCCAAGGTTTCCTTTTGATAAATTCGAAACAGCAGACAGAAGGCTTTCTACACAGATGAAGGCTACGGGAGAGGTGATGGCCATCGGAAGAAATTTAGAAGAATCTTTAATGAAAGCCATCCGTTCTTTGGAAACCGGTTTGCAACATTTAGGATTGAAAACCAAAGATGCAGAAGCCCTTACCGAAGAAGATATCGAAAGAAGAATAAAAGTATGTGATGATGAAAGATTGTTCATTATAGGTGAGGCTTTAAGAAGAGGATATGATTGGGAAGTTATTGTAGAATGGAGCAAGATAGACAAGTTCTTCATCTGGAAACTCAAAAAATTGGTAGACTTCGAGAAAACTATTGCCGAAAATAAATTCAACAAAGAGATTTTATTCCAAGCCAAAAGATTAGGTTTTTCGGATATCAACATTGCCCACCTTTGGGAAACAGACCACCAAGAAATTTTCAAATTCAGAAAAGAAAACGGGGTGATGCCGGTATATAAAATGGTAGACACTTGTGCTGCAGAATTTGAATCAGAAACCCCTTATTTCTACGGAACCTATGAAGAAGAAAATGAAAGTGTGGTTTCAGACAGAGAAAAGATTGTGGTGTTGGGGTCTGGACCTATCAGAATCGGACAAGGGGTAGAATTTGATTATGCTACAGTACACTCGGTTTGGGCCATCAAACAATTGGGGTACGAAGCCATCATCATCAACAATAACCCTGAAACGGTTTCTACAGATTTCTCGATTTCAGATAAACTATATTTCGAGCCTTTGACGGAAGAAGATGTAATGAACATCATTGAACTCGAAAAACCAAAAGGCGTTATCGTTCAGTTTGGAGGACAAACCGCTATTAACCTTGCAGATAAATTGGCTGCTCATGGCGTTCAGATTTTAGGAACTTCTCTAGAAGACCTAGACAGAGCCGAAAATAGAGATAAATTTGAGAGAGCCCTTCAAGAATTGGGTATTCCTCAACCATTAGGAAAAACATGTTTTTCTAAAGAAGAAGCGATAGAAATTGCCAAAGAAATAGGCTTTCCGGTATTGGTAAGACCTTCTTATGTATTGGGAGGAAGAGCCATGGAAATCGTGTACAATGAGGCAGAAATTTCTCACTACATGGAGAATGCTGTAGATGCCAGTCCGGAACACCCAGTATTGGTAGACCGTTATCTCACCGGAAAAGAGGTAGAAGTAGATGCTATTTGTGATGGCGAAACTACGGTAATCCCAGGTATCATGGAGCACATCGAAAGAGCCGGTGTACACTCTGGTGACTCTATTGCCGTGTATCCTCCTCAAAACCTTACCGAAGAACAAATAGAAACTTTAGTAGATTATACCACCCGTTTAGCCAAAGGCCTTAAAGTCATTGGTTTGATGAATATTCAATATGTCATTTCAGAAGGAAAAGTTTATGTGATTGAAGTGAATCCACGTTCTTCTAGAACGGTGCCTTTCCTTTCTAAAATTACCCATGTGCCAATGGCCAACTTGGCTACCAAAGCCATTTTGGGTAAGAAATTGAAAGATGCAGGCTACGAAAGTGGATTGGTGCCGAATAAAGAAGGAATCTATGTTAAAGTACCGGTCTTCTCTTTCAGCAAGTTGACAAAAGTAGATGTTACCTTAGGCCCGGAAATGAAATCTACCGGAGAGGTAATGGGGAAAGATTCCACCTTGGAAAAAGCCCTTTATAAAGGAATGATAGGAGCGGGTAGAAAAATGCCTTTGCACGGCTCTATTCTCTTTACCATTGATGATGTCAACAAGCCGGAAGCGGCAAGATTGGCCAAAAGATTCTATGATATCGGGTTTAAAATTTGGGCAACCAAAGGAACTTCAAAATACTTCAACGAAAGAAATATCCCTACCAAAATAGGATATAAAATAGAAGAAGAAACAGAAAACTTGATTAGCCTTATCCAAAGAGGAAAAGTACAATATGTGGTAAATACCACCACCAAAGGAAAACAGTCTTTGAATGATGGTTTCCTTATCCGCAGGACTTCTGTAGAAAACGGCGTGCCTTGTCTTACCAGTATGGATACCGTAGAAGCCATCCTAAAGGTGATAGAAAGTATGACTTTCAAAATGGATGAAATGTAAAAAATAGAAAATCACTATTATAAAACCTTCGGAGATGCTGCTTCTCTGAAGGTTTTTTTATTATCTTTAGCCTAAATTTTTAAACTCTTATCTCATGAAAAAAATATTCTTATTCTTAAGCCTTAATGTGTTTTTATCAGGCTTTTCCCAGCAGTATACTACTCCGGTATTAAGCCCAAGACAAGTGGTAGACCAGCAGTTTTCTATTTCTAAAATTGTGATAGATTATGGTAGACCTGCTATGAAGGGAAGAAAGGTTTTTGGGGACTTGGTTCCTTTTGGTCAGGTTTGGAGAGCAGGGGCTAATGAAGCCTCTAAAATCACTTTTGGACAAGATGTGCTTTTCGGAGGACAAAAAGTAAAAAAAGGAACGTATGCCTTGTACATAGTCCCTCAAGAAAAAGAATGGAAAGTGATTCTGAACAAAGGGGTCAACAACTGGGGAGCCTATACCTATGAAGCCAAAGACGATGTAGCTTCTACTACCGTTCCCGTAATGGCTACTACGGGAAAAACAGAACGCTTTACCATCAATTTTGTAGATATTTCAGATGAAAAAATCAATATGGTAATGGAGTGGGACAACACCAAAGCCGTAGTTCCTGTAGAAATTCAAAATCCTGCAGAAACACTTCAGATTATTGAACAATTGAAAGGTATCAGAAAAATTGAGAGTGACATCAAAAAGAAAAACGAGACCAAAAAATAAGCTTTTACATTTATTTTAGCTAGATCATAACGCTTTCGGGAATTTTCCTGAAAGCGTTTTTTTTATTTTATGAAAAGAATTTCCCGAATGTAACCTATGTTACTGCGCATGTTTTTTCTGTCTGATATTTTTGCCCTTGAAATAGAAGTTATAAATCGAAAAGTAAAATTTAATAACTAAAATATATTAAAAGAGAAATATTCATTATGAAAAAAATCTTTACCCCCATTATTGTTTTTGCGCTTTACATCACTGGATTTTCGCAGGATACAGTAAGAATTTCCAGAGCAGCATTAGAGCAGAAAATTTTGGAAAATAATCTTCAGGTAAAATTGGCTAAAAATGAAGCCAATTTGGCCAAAGCAGAATTATTGCAAACAAGAGCTATGTATCTGCCGAATGTAAATGCTTCTTATACCTACAGCAATACCAATAATCCGCTATATGCTTTCGGGTCCAAACTGAATCAGGAACGCATTACCATGATGGATTTTGATCCTAGTCTGTTGAATAATCCTAAGAGTATTTCCAATTTTGCCACGAAATTAGAAGTGCAGCAACCCATAGTGAATATGGATGCTATATACCAAAAAAAAGCAGGGCAGGTAAAGGCGGAAGTTCTTGCTATAAAGGCAGAACGTACCAAGGAATATATGCAATTTGAGTTCAAAAAAGCCTATATGCAGTTGCAATTGGCGTACAGAATGGTAGAAACGTTAGAAAATGCCAAGAAAACAACTCTTGAAAACAAAAAGGTAATTGAAAATTATTTCAAAAACGGACTCATCCAAAAAACAGAAGTTCTCTATATAGATGTTCGTGTAAAGGAAATCGAAAACCAATTGGCGTACGCTAAATCTAATATCAAAAATGCTTCAGATTATCTTTCTTTTCTTCTAGATGAAGATACGGTAAATAAGGTTTTTAAGCCAACTGAAAAATTAGAATATCAAAACCAGATTTTGGAGCCTATTTCTGCATTAAATCTTGACAGAAAAGATCTTCAGGCGTATGAAAAATCTTTGGAAGCCTACCAATGGATGATTAAGTCTAGTAACGCCAAATTTCTTCCACATTTGAATGCATTCGGTAGTTTTGAAATGTACGACCACAAATTCGCGCAATTCAATGCCAATGGCTATCTCGCTGGACTTCAGTTGTCATGGAATATTTTTGATGGATTAAAAGCCAAAAGCGAATCCGCAAAATACAAGGCAGAATTGATCAAAGCGCAAACTGAAGTAGCACAGTATAATAAACAGAGTCAACTCGAATTTAATAAGGCATTTCGTCAGATTTCGGATGCAGACAATAAGGTAACCCTTACCCAATTGGCTTTGGAACAGAGTAAAGAAGCCTATAGAATCCGTAAAAACAGATATGATCAAGGCTTAGAAAAAGCTTCAGATTTATTGATGTCTGAAACCATGATGTCCCAAAAAGATTTGGAATACCAGCAGGCTATCTTCGAGTACAATACCGCAGTGGCTTATTATCAATTTTTGAAAAACTAAAAGAAAATTATACCTATGAAAAAACATATTTATACCGCTTTAATTTTAGGAACATTTTTCCTTGTAGGATGTTCCGGTGAAAAAAAATCAGCAGAGTTGAATGAAACGCCAATTGCTGTCATCGTAAATAAATCTGCGACTAATGCAGTGGGGTCTTATGCCTCTGCCAGTGGAAAATTGGTGGCTAAAAATTCTGTAAATGTTTCCACACGAATGATGGGATACATTACCGCCATGAATGTGGAAATTGGGCAGAATGTAAGTGCCGGTCAATTATTGGTGAACATCAACAATACTGATATTCAGGCCAAAGGAGGACAGGCTTCTGCGCAGATTGCTCAGGCGCAGGCCAATTACAATATTGCCAAAAAGGATTTTGAAAGATTCCAAAATTTGTACAAAAACCAAAGTGCTTCCCAAAAAGAATTGGATGATATGAGAGCCCGTTATGAAATGGCTCAGGCAGGGTTGCAGGCGGCTCAGCAAATGAAAAATGAAGTCAATGCCCAATACAGATACAGCAGCGTTACGGCACCTATTTCCGGAACCGTTACCGCTAAATATGCCCAACAGGGTGATATGGCAAGTCCGGGAATGCCTTTATTGACAATAGAATCTCCAGGGGCGTTGCAGGCTCAGGTATTGGTTTCAGAACAATATATTACCCTTTTACATCAAGGTATGTCGGTGAAGGTGAATTTGAAATCTACCCAAAAAGAAGTTTCGGGAACGGTTTCAGAAATCAGTAAATCATCTGCTAGTACAGGTGGACAGTATTTTGTGAAAATAAATGTGGCAGGAGCCAAAGACCTTTTGCCGGGGATGTTTGTGAATGTACAGTTTCCTTTCAAAAATTCAGGAAGTGTGAATCAGGATTTTCAAGAAGGCGTTATGATTCCAAAATCTGCCTTGGTAGAGAATGGCCAATTGACTGGTGTTTATACCGTGAGTTTACAAAATACCGCCGTTTTGAGATGGGTGAAAACAGGGAAAGTATTGGGTGATCAGGTAGAGATTTTATCAGGCCTCAATGCCCAGGATCAGTATATCATTTCCGCAGAAGGCAAATTGTATAACGGAGCAAAAATTCAATTAAAATAATGAGGTAATGCGATAATGAGTTGATGAGGTAATATTACATCTCATTTTAAAATTATCTAATTATCAAATTTCCAAATTATCTAATTAATATATTATGAAAGAAGGATTTGCAGGACGTATAGCCGAGTTTTTTATCAATTCAAAACTTACCATCTTATTGATGATTGCATTGATGATTATAGGCGTGTACAGTTCCACTTTAATACCGAGAGAAGAAGAACCGCAGATTATAGTTCCAATGGCAGATGTAATGGTGGGGTATCCCGGCGCTTCGCCAAAAGAGGTAGAAAGCCGTGTGGTAAAACCATTGGAAAAAATTATTTCCAATATCAAAGGTGTAGAGCACGTTCATGCCATGGCCATGAACGGACAGGCTATGATTATTGTTCAGTTTTATGTAGGCGAAGATACCGAGCGTTCTTACGTAAAATTGTATGACGAACTCATGAAGAACAAAAACATCTTCCCGAAAGGCGTTTATGAACCTATGGTGAAAACCCGTTCCATAGACGATGTGCCTATGTTGGGTATTACCCTTTGGAGCGAGAAATATGATGATTACCAACTCCGTCAGATAGGCGAAGAACTGTCTTCGGAAATCAAAAAAATAAAAGATGTATCCTTAACCCGAGTGATTGGTGGAAGAAACCGTCAGTTGAAAGTAGTTTTGGACAAAGATAAAATGGCAGAACTGAATGTAGATGCATTGAACGTAATGCAGATGATTCAGGCCAATAATGGCAGTTCTCAATCAGGACATTTTGATGCCAATGACGAGCAATATCTTTTGACTACTGGTCAATTCTTAAGTTCTGCCGAAGATATAGAAAACTTGGTAATTGGTACTTCTCAAAACATGCCAGTCTATTTGAAGCAAGTGGCCAAAATAGAAGACGGTCCAGAATCTCCGAAAGATTATGTGAGTTTTGGTTATGGCAATGCAGGTGAAAACGGCAAAAAATTCAAGTCGGAATATCCTGCGGTTACGCTTTCTGTTTCCAAAGTAAAAGGCGCCGATGCTATGAAGATTTCGGAGCAGATTGTAGAAAAAGTAGACGAACTAAAGAAAACTCTAGTTCCGGATGACGTACATGTAGAAGTAACCAGAAATTATGGTGAAACGGCTTCGCATAAAGTATCAGAATTATTGATGCACCTTGGTGTGGCTATTTTAGCGGTTACCGTTTTGGTAATGTTGGCCATGGGATGGCGTGGTGGTTTGGTGGTGTTTTTCTCTGTGCCGCTTACTTTTGCGCTTACGCTTTTTAGTTACTATATGTTAGGCTATACGCTAAATAGGATTACACTTTTCGCTTTGGTTTTTGTTGTGGGAATTGTGGTGGATGATAGTATCATCATTGCCGAAAACATGCACAGGCATTTCCATATGAAGAAATTGCCGTTTAAGCAGGCGGCTATTTTTGCCATCAATGAAGTGGGGAATCCTACCATTTTGGCAACCTTCACGGTTATTGCTGCAATTCTGCCGATGGCTTTCGTTTCCGGAATGATGGGGCCATATATGTCGCCAATGCCTATTGGGGCTTCCATTGCCATGATGCTGTCTTTGTTTGTGGCCTTAACGGTGACGCCTTATCTCGGGTATCATTTGCTAAAGGTAAAAGATGAAGAAGAGCACAAGGAAGAGCAGGGTATGGAAACCGGAACCATCTATAAAATTTATAAAAAGATAGAACAACCGCTTTTAGACAATAGCAAGAAAAGATGGACCATGATGGGCATCACGGTGGTATTGTTGATGATCTCTATTTTGGCTTTCTTTACGAAATGGGTGGCGGTGAAAATGCTTCCTTTTGACAACAAGAATGAAATTCAGGTGGTGATAGACATGCCGGAAGGGGCAACCTTAGAAAGAACGGCTGCTGTTTCGCAAGATATCGCTCAATATCTGAAAACCGTTCCGGAAGTGGTGAATTACCAGTCTTATGTAGGCTCTTCTGCACCGATTACTTTCAATGGTTTGGTGCGTCATTATGATTTGAGAGGGCAAAGCAATACGGCAGATATCCAAGTGAACCTTTTGCACAAAGAAGAAAGGGATGAACAAAGTCATGATGTAGCAAAGAAAATCCGTCCGGAAATCCAGAAAATTGCTCATAAATACAATGCTAACGTAAAAGTAGTTGAGGTGCCACCTGGTCCGCCAGTTTTGTCAACTATCGTTGCGGAGGTGTATGGACCTAACTATGATGAGCAGATAAAAGTAGCCAAGCAAGTGGAAGATATCCTGAACAATACCGATGATGTAGTAGATGTAGACTGGATGATAGAAGCCCCTCAGAAAGAATTCAAATTGGTAGCGGATAAAGAAAAAGCCATGCTGAATGGGGTGGCGCCTCAACAGATTGTAGGAAATTTAACCTACCTGATTGGAGAGCATCCTGTAGGAAATCTTTACGATGAAAAATCCAATGACCCAGTAGATATTGTGATGAAACTAAATGATGGTGACAAAGCAAGCATACAAAGCATTACCGATCTGAAGGTGAAAGGGCAGATGGGCAATATGGTTCCGGTAAGTGATTTGGTAAAAGTACAGCGCGAAGAATTACAGAAAACCATTTACAGAAAAGACCAGAAACGTGTGGTTTATGTTTTGGCAGATATGGCAGGTGGCTTGGAAAGTCCGGCGTATGCTATTTTAGGCATGGAAGATAAATTGAAGAAAATGACCTTACCAAAAGGCTATAATATCAATGAACTCTACATGAATCAACCTACCAGTGAAAACGATTATACCGTAAAATGGGATGGAGAATGGCAGATTACTTTGGAAGTATTCCGAGATTTGGGAGCAGCGTTCTTGGTGGTGATTATCATCATCTATATGCTGATTGTAGGTTGGTTCCAGAACTTTAAAACCCCAATTGTAATGATGGTGGCTATTCCGCTTTCATTGATCGGGATTGTGTTAGGGCATTGGTTGTTGGGTGCTTTCTTTACCGCAACTTCTTTCATCGGAATGATTGCTTTGGCAGGTGTAATGGTAAGGAATTCTGTATTGCTGATTGATTTTATAGAAATCCGTCTGAACGAAGGAATCCCTATGAAACAGGCGATAATTGAAGCCGGAGCAGTAAGAACTACCCCAATTTTATTGACAACCGGAGCGGTGGTTATTGGCGCGATTATTATCCTTTTCGATCCTATTTTCCAAGGGCTAGCCATTTCATTGGTTTTTGGTGCCATCGTTTCTACATTGTTGACATTACTGGTAATTCCGTTGATTTATTATATGACCGAAAAAAATAAATGGGAAAAAATGCAGGCAGAGGAAAAAGTAGAATACGAAGATATTGACAACGCTTAAATAAAATATATATGAAACTTTTATTGATTACAGCCATCAGAGAATTTGAAAAAAATGTGAAAGATATTCTCAATCATTCCGGAGTAAAATCTTTTTCTTATCAATATGTGAAAGGCTACAAAAACGAGAGCGACGGCAGTACAGAAAACTGGTTCGGAGCTTCTCATGCAGAGATAGATTCCGTTCTTTTTACGGTATTTGTTGAGGCAAAATTTGTAGATGAAATCTATAGAAAAGCTGAAGTTTTCAACTCCAAACAGAAATCGCTTTCACACATTCATGTGGCTACTTTAGAATTGGAAAAATCTATTTAAATACAAATTAAAATATAAAAATATGCAGACAAGAATAGTACATGCCATTGCAGGAACTCTTATCCTTACCAGCCTTTTATTGGGAATTTATGTTAGCCAAAACTGGTTTTGGTTAACGGGTTTTGTTGGCGCTAATATGCTTCAGCATTCCATTACCAATTGGTGTTTAATGTACAACATCCTCACTTGGTTGGGAGTGAAAAAAGATACCAGCAACAGCTGTTGCAGTTAAAAACTAAATTTTTTAAGGCTTCACTTTTGTGGAGCCTTTTTTTTATATTTGAATTTAAATCCAAAGAAATGAACTTCTCCATTCAGCCCATTCTCGAAAATGAAAAAATAAACTTGCTTCCGCTTCAAGAGGAAGATTTCGAAAGGCTTTATGCAGTGGCATCTGACCCATTGGTGTGGGAACAGCATCCCAATAAAAACCGCTATGAAAGAGAAGTTTTCCAAAACTTTTTTGAGGGAGCAATGCTTTCCCAAGGTGCTTTTTTAATTATGGATAAAGCCACCGATGAGGTGATGGGCAGTACCCGTTTTTATGATTATAATGAAAAAGACAATTCCATATTCATAGGCTATACTTTTTATGGAAGAAAATTTTGGGGAGGGAAGTTCAATCCACAAGTCAAAAAACTGATGCTGGAGTATATTTTTCAGTTTGTGGATGTAGTGAAATTCCATGTAGGGGCAGAAAATTGGCGTTCTCGCAAAGCCATGGAAAAATTAGGAGCAACACTTATGGGGGAGATATCGGTAGCCTATCATGGAGAACCCAATCGACAAAATTTGGAATATCACATCATCAAAGAAAAATAATAGGATCTGTTCTTGTAAACAAAACGAATAGTATTAGAAATGTCACCCTGACCTATCGAAGGGTCTTTAAATCTAATTTCTAATATCTAATATCTAATATCTAACCTCTAGAAACAGCCTTTCAAGGCGTTGGCGCCCCAGATGATGGCAATTAACGAAATGGTGCCTTTCACCGAGAAAAATAAAATCCCAATCCATCCATATTTTTTAAGGATAGATTTCCATTTTGGCAATTCTTTATTTTCTCGGGGATTTTCCATTCCAATTTTTTTTCAAAAATAATTAAAATTTCAAGAAACGCTATTGTTTTTTGAAGATGAAATTGATGGTTGCGAAATTCAATTTTGGGTAAAAAATTTGATTTGAATATCTTTTAAAGATAATTTATAAAAAACGATGTTAAATCTTACGTTTAATCCCTTCAAAATTGCCTTTTACAAGTTATAATCTTTATATTTACTGAAATTCAAATTCAAGAAAATGTCCAAAAAAAATAAAGATTTCGGAATTGAAAAATCCCTGAAAAAGTTAGGAATAAAATCAGAAAACAAAGGCGCTTCCACCGGCAATAAGTGGTTTGCTACTGGAAAAAAGATAGAATCTTATTCGCCTACAGACGGTAAACTGATTGCTATGGTAACGGCTTCTTCCCCTAAGGATTATGAAAAAGTAATAGAAAAAGCACAAAGCGCCTTCAAGGAATTTCGTTTGATGCCCGCTCCAAAGCGCGGTGAAATTGTAAGACAGTTTGGCGAAAAATTAAGACATTATAAAGAAGACTTGGGCAAGTTGGTTTCTTACGAAATGGGAAAATCTCTGCAGGAAGGATTGGGAGAAGTTCAGGAAATGATAGACATCTGCGATTTTGCGGTGGGCTTGTCTCGTCAATTGCATGGCTTTACCATGCATTCCGAAAGACCTGGGCATAGAATGTATGAGCAGTACCATCCTTTGGGGATTGTAGGGATTATTTCAGCCTTTAATTTTCCGGTGGCGGTATGGAGTTGGAATACGGCTTTGGCTTGGATTTGTGGCGATGTATGTGTTTGGAAACCTTCGGAAAAGACTCCTTTGTGTGGGATTGCCTGCCAAAATATCATGGCAGAAGTTTTAAAAGAAAATAATTTACCGGAAGGAATTTCTTGTCTAGTGATAGGAGATGCCGAAATAGGAGATGTTATGGCAAAAGATACGCGCGTTCCACTAGTATCTGCTACAGGTTCTACCCGCATGGGAAAAATTGTGGCGCAGAATGTAGCCGCTAGATTAGGGAAATCCCTTCTAGAATTGGGAGGCAATAATGCCATTATTGTAACTCCAGATGCAGATATTAAAATGACGGTAATTGGGGCAGCCTTTGGTGCGGTAGGTACAGCAGGCCAGCGATGTACTTCTACCCGAAGACTCATCATACATGAAAGTATTTATGATACGGTGAAAGACGCCATGGTATCTGCTTATGGCCAATTGAAAATAGGCAACCCTTTGGATGCTGAAAACCATATGGGGCCATTGATTGACAAAGACGCGGTGAAGATGTATGAGGCTGCCTTAGAAAAAGTAAAAGAAGAGGGCGGAAATGTCATTATAGAAGGGGGTGTTTTAAAAGGAAAAGGCTATGAGAGCGGTTGCTATGTAAAACCTGCCATTGTAGAAGCCGAAAACCATTATGAAATCGTTCAGCATGAAACCTTTGCACCAATTTTATATTTGATGAAATATTCAGGGGATATTGAAAATGCCATTGAACTTCAAAATGGAGTAGTACAAGGATTGTCTTCAGCGGTAATGACCAATAACCTTCGCGAAGCAGAAAAATTCTTGTCTCATGCCGGTTCAGATTGTGGTATTGCCAACGTTAATATTGGAACTTCTGGAGCAGAAATAGGCGGCGCTTTTGGAGGGGAAAAAGATACCGGAGGAGGTAGAGAATCTGGTTCTGATGCCTGGAAAGTTTATATGCGAAGACAAACCAACACCATCAATTATACTACCCAGTTGCCTTTGGCGCAAGGGATAAAATTCGATTTATAATTTCGAAAACACAACACCAAAAACACATCAATATGAATGAAATATTAGATTCTGGATTTCAACCCCATGAAAACCATGTAAAGCAAAGCCTCGGAAAATACATGTTGGCCGATGGTTTTGATTTTGTGATGGATTACGAAAAGTCTCATGGCTCTTGGATTTATGACCGGATTTCGGATACCGAATATCTGGACATGTTTTCCATGTTTGGTTCGGCGTCTGTGGGGTATAATCATCCTTACATCCTAGAAAAGGCAGAATGGCTTGGGAAAAGGGCTATTTATAAGCCTACTTTGTCTGATGTTTATTTGCAGGAATATGCAGATTTTTTAGAAACTTTTGGCAGAGTTGCTATTCCTAAAGAACTGCAATACTGCTTTTTTGTGGAAGGAGGAGCCTTGGCGGTAGAAAACGCTTTGAAGACTGCCTTTGACTGGAAAACCAGAAAAAACTGGCAAAAAGACAGCAAAACAGAGGGCTCTGTGGCCATCCATTTTAAGCAGGCTTTTCATGGTAGAAGTGGTTATACATTAAGCCTTACCAATACATCTGACCCTAGAAAATATCAATATTTTCCAATGTTTGACTGGCCTAGAATCATCAATCCCAAATTGTATTTTCCCATTACGGAAGATAACCTTGCTGAAACGATTAAAAATGAACAATTGGCTCTTTTAGAGATAGAACAGGCAATTGTAGAAAATCCAGATAAAGTGGCGTGTATCATCATAGAAGTAATACAAGCAGAAGGGGGCGACAACCATTTTAGGAATGAGTTTTTGGTGGAACTCAGAAGAATCTGTGATGAAAATGATATCCTTTTGATTTTTGATGAAGTACAGACAGGCATTGGTCTTACCGGAAAAATGTGGGCCTATCAAAATTTTGATGTGGTGCCGGATGTGATTTCTTTTGGCAAAAAAACACAGGTTTGTGGCATATTGGCCAATAAAGAAAAACTAGACCAAGTGGAGCATCATGTGTTTGCAGAAAGTTCTAGAATCAATTCTACTTTCGGGGGCAATTTTATCGATATGCTTCGTTTTCAATTGGTTTTAGAAATTATAGAAAAAGAAAACTTGGTAGCGCATGCCAAAGAAATGGGCGCTTTTTTATTGAAAGGTTTACAGAACTTGCAAGAAAAATATCCCCATCTTATTTACAATGTGAGAGGCAGGGGGTTGATGTGTGCTTTTGACTTGCCCAATCCAGAAACTCGAAAAGATTTTCAACACAGGTTGTATGAAGAGAAGGTGATTATCTTAATCTGTGGCGAAAAATCCTTGCGTTTTCGTCCGCATCTTAATGTTACCCAAGAAGATTTGCAAATTGCTTTAGATAAAATAGATAAAATTTCTAAAGTCTACTAAAAAAGCAATCTAAACTTACAAATAGTGAAATCATAAAGATTTCGCTTTTTTTGTCAAAAATTTTGTGGATTGTAGAAATCTTAATACTTTTACACCACTAAAATCAAGTTATGGGAGCCAAATTACCAAGAGTTTCAGTATTTGTGGCAGATGAAATGGTTCAGATACAGATTGTTAAGAGAAAACTAGAAGAAGCAGGCATTGCTTGCACTGTTAGCAACAAGTATATGAACAGTCTTCTTTCTACCCCTACAGCAACTGCCTTGAAATTAGAAGTCAATATTAATGACGAACAAAAAGCATTTCAGATTATAGATCAATATTTGTCTGAAAAACCATAAACGGGGGATTAGCTCATCTGGCTAGAGCGTTAGACTGGCAGTCTAAAGGTGGTCGGTTCGATCCCGATATCCTCCACAAAAGTGTTTCCTTTAGGGAGCACTTTTTTTATTATCTTTGACCATCAAAGCCTTATATGAAGAAGATTCTTTTCCTTTTTATAGCAATTGTATTGGTTATTTCCTGTGGTTCCAGAAAAAATACTTCTGTCCATACCAAACCTTTTGTTTTCAGAAACTTGACCTCAAATTTTGAAGGCAAAAATTCTAAAACGGTAGAAGGTATTCTCAATGATGCCGAAGACTTTTTGGGCCTTCCATATCAATTGGGCGGTACCACCAAAGCAGGGGTAGATTGCAGTGGATTGGTGGTGATCGCTTATGGTCAAAGTAAAGTTAAACTTCCTCGCCGTTCTCAAGACCAGGCGTTACAAGGTAGAAAAATAGATATTTCGGAAACTAGACCCGGAGATTTGGTTTTCTTTGACACGGTAGGTCAAGGAACAGTTACCCATGTAGGCATTGTAAAAGCCATAAAATACAAAGGAGAAATTACCTTTATCCATGCGTCTACTTCTAAAGGGGTAATGATTTCTTCTCTCAATGAAAGTTATTGGAACAAAGCATTCCTTTTCGTGAGGAGAGTTCTTTAAATTTCATATTTTTGCAAAGTCAATTTTTAATTTTTTGACTTTTAACTTATAACTTATAATTTATAACTTTAAGATATGTCTTTACAACAAACTATTGAAAACATTTGGGATAACAGAGAATTATTACAAAATGCAGATGCACAAGCTTCTATTAGAGAAGTGATTCAGCTACTAGATAAAGGAGAATTGCGTGTGGCAGAACATACAGAAAATGGCTGGCAGGTAAATGAATGGGTGAAAAAAGCCGTGGTAATGTATTTCCCTATCCAAAAAATGGAAACCATAGAAGTAGGGCCATTTGAATTTCATGATAAAATTCCTTTGAAGAAAAACTATGCCGAAAAAGGCGTAAGAGTAGTTCCTCATGCTGTAGCAAGAGAAGGAGCCTATATTTCTCCGGGCGTTATTTTAATGCCTTCTTATGTAAACATTGGAGCTTATGTAGACAGCGGTACTATGGTAGACACTTGGGCTACGGTAGGAAGTTGTGCGCAGATTGGTAAAAATGTACACTTAAGTGGAGGTGTAGGGATTGGTGGTGTATTAGAGCCATTGCAGGCCGCTCCGGTAATCATTGAAGACGATTGTTTTGTAGGATCAAGATGTATTGTAGTAGAGGGAGTTCATGTAGAAAAAGAGGCGGTATTGGGTGCCAATGTAGTACTGACGGCTTCTACCAAAATTATTGATGTGACAGGTGACACCCCAGTTGAAATCAAAGGAAGAGTTCCTGCACGTTCAGTGGTGATTCCGGGAAGTTATACCAAGCAGTTTCCTGCAGGAGAATACCAAGTGCCATGTGCCTTGATTATTGGTAAACGTAAAGAGTCTACCGATAAAAAGACTTCTCTCAATGATGCTTTAAGAGACAACAACGTAGCCGTTTAATAAAATACAAAGTACGAGGTCAAAAGTAAAAATACAAAAACTTACTTTTAACTTCGTACTTTTAACTTAAACAGATGAAAATCGCTTTCGATGCCAAAAGATTCTTTCACAATACCTCTGGGTTGGGCAACTATTCCAGGGACTTGGTGCGCATCTTAGCAAAAACATATTCCGAAAACGATTTTTTGCTTTTAGCCAAAAACAAAAACGAAAGAGGACAAGAAATACTAAATCTTCCGAATGTAGCTTTTCAAAAAATCACCAAAGGGAGAATGGAGCGTCAGTTTAAAATGGGTATAGATGCCCAAAATACTGGTGCAGATATTTTCCATGGTCTTTCTGGTGAATTGCCTTTGAGGTGGTCTGCCAAACCGATTAAAAAAGTGGTCACCATCCATGATTTAATCTACATGCGCTATCCGCAATTTTACAGTTTTATAGACCGTCAAATTCACCTTTGGAAGTTCAAAAATGCCGCAAAGAATGCAGATGTAATCATTGCCATTTCAGAACAAACCAAAAGAGACATTATCAAATATCTGAAAGCGCCTGAAGATAAAATAAAGGTCATCTATCAATGTTGCCATGCGGCTTTCAAACAACAGCCTACAGAAGCATTTTTTCAGGAAGTAAAAAATAAATTTCATTTACCCGAAAGGTTTCTACTGAACGTGGGTACCATAGAAGAACGCAAGAATTTAGAAAATGTAATCAAAGCCCTTGAAGGAACCAATATCCCTTTAGTAGTAGTAGGAAAAAGAAAGAAAACTTATTTTAATAAGATTAAAAAACTCATCCAAAAGCATCAGGTAGAGGTCTATTTTTTAGATAATGTCAATATGCAAGAATTAGCTGCTATTTTTAGGTTGGCAGAGGTGTTTATTTATCCTAGTTTGTTTGAAGGTTTTGGGATTCCTATCATTGAGGCTTTGTATTCGGGAACACCTGTTATTACAAGCAATGTGAGTTGCCTTCCGGAAGCCGGAGGAGAACATTCTCTTTATGTAAATCCTTTGGATGCAGAAGACATTAAATCCAAAATACTATTCCTTTGGAACAATGCTTCAGAAAGACAAAGAAGAGCAGAAAAATCTTTGGAATTTGTTCAGAAATTTAATGAAGAAGTTATTGCAGAACATGTAATGAATGTTTACAAAGAATTAATTTCCATTTAAATTTATAAGTCCTTCAAATAGATTTTTTACCTATAATTTCATTTAAAGACTAGAAAAATCTCCAATTTTTGTTTTAATAATGACTTTTTAATCTGTTAAATGTTTTTTTTATTTCAAAAACATTTATATATTTGCATAATAATTCAACCAAAGAAATGAATAATTTTAACTTAAATCATCACCATCATCATCTCATCTAAAGGCGAGTTGATTATGTGTTATGTTTTGCAGTTAACAAAAATATTTACAATCCGCCTTGAGTATTAAGGCGGATTTTTCTTTTCCACACTTCGAGTACTCAAGGCCAAAAATAAAATTTAAAAATGAGTACCCTAAAAGTAGCAGTTCAAAAAAGCGGAAGACTTTTCGAAGATTCTATCAAACTTCTTAAAGATTGTGGCATTACCTATGACAATGGCAAAGACCAATTAAAAGTACAGGTAGAGAATTTCCCTATCGAGATATTTTTTCTCAGAAATTCAGACATTCCCCAATATGTGGAAGATGGAGTGGTAGATGTAGCCATAGTAGGCGAAAACCTGCTCATTGAAAAACAAAAGGATATACAGATTGTCCAAAAATTAGGCTTCTCCAAATGTAGAGTTTCACTTGCCGTTCCTAAGGAGGTAGAAACCGATGATTTACAATATTTTAATGGCAAAAAGATTGCTACTTCTTATCCTAATACCGTAAAAGAGTATTTACAAAAAAATGGAATATCGGCAGAAATTCACGTGATTTCCGGTTCTGTGGAAATTGCCCCAAACATAGGTTTGGCAGACGGAATTTGTGATATTGTAAGTTCTGGAAGTACCCTTTTTAAAAACGGATTGAGAGAAACCGTTACCATTTTAAAGTCTGAAGCGGTATTGGCCAGAAACAAAAACATTTCTTCTGAAAAATTGGAGATTTTAGAACGATTGATTTTCAGAATTCAGGCGGTTTTAAGGTCTAAAAATACCAAATACATCTTAATGAATGTCCCAAATGATAAAATACAAGAAGTTTCTGATATTCTTCCTGTGCTGAAAAGCCCTACCATAGTGCCTTTGGTAGAAAAAGGGTGGAGCAGTTTGCACTCTGTAATAGAAGAAAAAAGATTTTGGGAAGTAATAGACCAACTCAAAAAGGCTGGTGCAGAAGGCATCCTGATTATTCCGATTGAAAAAATGATTCTCTAATAAAAAGTAAAGATGAAAGTAATAGAATTTCCAACTCCAGATATTTGGAAAGATTTGGTTCAAAGACCAACTCTTGAAAAAAGCGATATTGAAACGCTCATCAAAGGGATTTTTGATAAAGTACAAACGGAAGGTGATGAGGCCTTGCGTTTCTATTCAAAAAAGTTTGACGGTCAGCAATTGGATACCCTTCAAGTATCTCTTTCGGAAATAGAAGAAGCCAAAAATTTGGTAGATGAAGATTTGAAAATGGCCATCAACACCGCCAAAAACAATATCGAAACCTTTCACCAATCCCAAAAGGAAATTCCTCAAAAGATAGAAACCACTCCAGGGGTGGTTTGTTGGAGAGAAAGCCGAGCGATAGAGAAAGTCGGTTTGTACATTCCGGGAGGCACAGCGCCATTGTTTTCTACAGTTCTGATGTTGGCGGTTCCAGCCAATCTTGCAGGATGCAAAGAGATTGTTTTATGTTCTCCGCCTCAGAAAAATGGGAAAATTAATCCTATCGTTTTGTATACGGCCAACCTGTGTGGTGTGACCAAAATCTATAAAATAGGTGGGGCACAGGCTATTGCTGCCATGAGTCTCGGAACAGAAAGCGTACCTCAAGTATACAAGATTTTCGGTCCGGGCAATCAGTTTGTAACAGAAGCCAAGATTTTTGCCCAAAATAAAGGCATAGCTATCGATATGCCTGCTGGTCCAAGTGAAGTGTTGGTAATCGCAGATGAAACGGCAAAACCCGAATTTGTGGCCGCAGATTTGTTGTCTCAGGCAGAACACGGCGCCGATTCTCAGGTGATTTTTTTAACCACCAACAAAGAAGTTTTAGAAAAAGTAAAAGAGGAAACAAATGCCCAGTTGCAGAATTTACCAAGAAAAGAAATGGCAGAGAAAGCCTTAGAAAACAGCCGTTTTATTTTGTTGGATTCTGTAGAAACCTGCCTCCGTTTCAGCAATGAATATGCTCCGGAACATTTAATTCTTTCCATAGCCAATCCAGAAAATATTTTGCCCCAAATTACCAATGCAGGTTCTGTTTTCTTGGGCAATTATACCCCGGAAAGTGCCGGAGATTACGCCAGCGGAACAAATCATACCTTACCTACCAATGGCAACGCCAGAGCGTATAGCGGCGTGTCTTTGGATAGTTTTGTGAAGAAGATGACGGTTCAGAAAATCTCTGAACAAGGCATTCAGAATTTAGGAAAAACAATAGAGAAAATGGCTGCAGAAGAAGGACTTTTTGCACACCAAAATGCCGTAACCGTAAGATTAAAAAATTTGGAAAATGGAATTTAATTTAAATCAACTTATTCGAAATAATATCAAAAACCTAGTACCGTATTCCAGTGCCAGAGATGAGTTTTCTGCAGATGCAGGCGTGTTTTTGGATGCTAACGAAAATCCATTCGGCGAATACAACCGCTATCCAGATCCGTATCAAAAAGTTTTGAAAGCAGAAATCGCTAAACTAAAAAACATCAATCCTGAAAATATTTTTCTAGGGAATGGCAGTGATGAAGTGATAGATGTATTGATGAGGATTTTTGCAGAGCCTAAAGAGGACAAGATTTTGGTGTTTACGCCAACCTATGGAATGTACGAGGTGTCTGCCAACATCAATGATGTAAAAGTGGTTTCTTACCCTTTGAATCAAGATTTTCAAATCGATTTTACGCCAGCCATAGAACAAATTTTAAAAGACAATAACATGAAATTGGTTTTTATCTGTTCGCCCAACAATCCTTCCGGGAATTTGATTTCCAGAGAAGCGGTGTTGAACATATTAAACACTTTCAAAGGAATTGTAGTGGTTGATGAAGCCTATGAAGATTTCAGCAAAGAAGCGTCTTGGATTTCAGAAATTGAAAACTACCCTCAATTGGTGGTGATGCAAACCTTCAGTAAGGCTTGGGGATTGGCAGGCTTGCGTGTGGGAATGGCTTTTGCTCAAAAAGAAATTCTCAATTATATGAACAAGGTGAAGCCCCCTTATAACATCAGCATCATCAATCAAAAGGAAGTTTATGAAGCGTTGCAAAAGATAGATGATTTCAAAGCAAACCTCAATGAAATATTAGAGCAGAGAACTGCTCTTGAAAGTGAATTATTACAATTTTCTTTTGTGAAGAAAATTTATCCTTCGGATGCCAATTTCCTTTTAGTAGAAGTGGCAGAAGCAGACCGTTTGTATCAATATTTGGTGGATCAAAAAATCATAATCAGAAATAGAAATAAGGTAGTAGCAAATTGTGTGAGAATTACCATAGGAAACGCTCAGGAAAACAAAAAATTATTAGAAGCACTCAATCAATTTAAATAGTAATATGAAGAAAAAAGTTTTATTTATAGACCGAGACGGAACTTTAATTGTAGAACCGCCATTGGATTTCCAGGTAGACAGTTTAGAAAAACTGGAGTTTTTGCCCAAGGTTTTTCAAAACCTCTCAAAAATAGCCAAAGAATTGGATTATGAATTGGTGATGGTCACCAACCAAGATGGTTTAGGGACCGATAGTTTTCCGTATGATGATTTTATAAAACCGCACGAAAAAATGATGAAGGCTTTGGAAAATGAAGGCATCTTTTTTTCTGAAGTGTTGATTGATAAAAGTTTTGAACACGAAAATTCGCCCAATAGAAAACCACGAACCGGATTGCTTCAAAAATACATCTATGGAAATTATGATTTAGAAAATTCTTATGTCATTGGAGATAGAAAAACAGATGTTGAATTAGCGAAGAATTTAGGGACAAAATCTATTTACTTTTCAAAAGAATCTTCTGAAGAGGCCACTTTTACAGTCAAAAATTGGGATGAAATCTATTTGCTTTTAAAACAGATTCCGAGAAAAGCCTTAGTAAAAAGAACCACCAAAGAGACCGATATTTTTGTGGAACTCAATTTGGATGGCAGTGGGAAGTCTTCTCTAGATACGGGCTTGAAGTTTTTTGACCATATGTTGGAGCAGATTTCAAAACATGGGAATTTTGACTTAACGGTAAAAGTAAATGGAGATTTAGACGTAGACGAACACCATACCATAGAAGATACTGCCATTGTTTTGGGAGAATGTTTCTTGCAAGCTTTGGGAAATAAAAAAGGAATAGAACGCTATGCTTTTGTATTGCCCATGGATGATTGTTTGGCTCAAGTAGCCTTAGATTTTGGAGGAAGAAGTTGGCTGGTTTGGAATGCAGACTTCAAACGAGAAAAGATAGGAGAACTGCCTACAGAAATGTTTTACCATTTCTTCAAATCATTTTCAGACAGTGCCAAATGCAACCTAAATATTGCTGTGGAAGGAGATAATGAACACCACAAAATTGAAAGTATTTTCAAGGCTTTTGCCAAAGTACTCAGAAATGCAGTGGCTCAAACCGACCAGAATTTTAATCTCCCAAGTACCAAAGGAACTTTATAAATGGAAAATGAAAAATGGAGAAAGGAGAATCGAGTTTTCAATGCCTTTTACATTTTCAATTTTTAATTCTCAATTAAATAAAAAGATGATTGCTATAATAGATTATGATGCCGGAAATGTAAAATCTGTACAGAATGCTCTCAAAAAACTAGGGTATGAGGCGGAGATTACTTCTGATATAGAAAAGATAAAAAATGCTGAAAAAGTCATTTTTCCTGGCGTGGGAGAGGCTTCATCGGCAATGAGAAAACTGAAAGAAAGAAATTTAGACGAATTCATTCCTACTTTAAAACAGCCTGTTCTCGGGATTTGTTTGGGTATGCAGTTGCTCTGTAAATCTTCTGAAGAAGGCAATACGCAAGGGTTAGGCGTCTTTGATTGTGAAGTAAAGTTATTTCCCAATTCAGATATTGTTCCGCATATGGGCTGGAACAATTTGACAGATATTAAAGGAGAGTTGCTAAAAGGATTGACAGAAGAGGATAATTTCTATTTTGTACACAGTTATTATGCCGAAGTTTGCGAGAATACATCTTCCGTTTGTGAGTATATTCTGCCTTTTAGTGCTACTTTAGAAAAAGACAACTTTTTTGCAGCACAGTTTCATCCGGAGAAATCTGGTGATGCAGGATTTCAGTTGTTAAATAACTTTTTAAAAATGTAATGATGAAAATTATTCCTGCTATAGATATCATTGACGGAAAATGTGTACGCCTTTCCAAAGGGGATTATGATACCAAAAAAATCTATAATGAAAACCCTGTGGAAGTGGCCAAAGAATTTGAAGACTATGGGATAGAATATCTTCATTTGGTGGATTTGGACGGAGCGAAAGCCAAAAAAATCATCAATGAAAAAGTGATTGAAAACATCTCCAAAGCCACCAATCTCATCATTGATTTTGGAGGGGGAATCCGTTCTGATGAAGATTTGCAAAAGGCTTTTGATAATGGAGCGAGTAAAGTTACTTTAGGTAGTATTGCTGTTGTAAATTCTGAATTGTGCCTGCAATGGTTGGAGAAATTTGGTCCTGAAAAATTGATTTTAGGAGCCGATTGTTTTGACAGAAAAATTAAAACCTCAGGATGGTTAGAAGATTCTTCCACAGATGTTTTGGCGTTTATCCAAGAATATCAACAAAAAGGATTTAGAGAAACCGTTTGCACCGATATTTCCAAAGATGGGATGTTGCAAGGTCCTTCTACTGAACTTTATGAGGAGATTATTTCAAAAACAGAAATTGAATTAATTGCCAGCGGTGGGATTTCTGGGATAGAAGATGTATTGAAAATGAAAGAAATAGGGTGTGCCGGTACCATTATTGGGAAAGCCATCTATGAAGGGAAAATTAGTTTACAAGAACTTTCAAAAATTTAGAAAATTGTTAAAAAAAAGAATTATTCCTTGTTTGGATATCAAAGAAGGCAGAACCGTAAAAGGGGTTAATTTCGAGGGATTGATAGATGCCGGAGACCCTGTGGAACTGGCTAAAAGATATGTTTTGGAAGGAGCAGACGAGTTGGTTTTCCTAGACATAACGGCTACCCATGAGAATAGAAAAACCTTGATTGATTTGGTGGAGAGAATTGCCGAAGAAATCAATATTCCTTTTACCGTGGGCGGCGGCATTTCAGAAATTGCTGATGTAGATAGCCTTCTGAAAGCAGGCGCAGATAAAATTTCCATCAATTCTTCGGCGGTTAAAAATCTTGAATTGATTAAAACTTTTGCCGATAAATTCGGAAGCCAATGTGTGGTAGTGGCCATAGACTCAAAGCAATTTGGTGATGAGGATTATGTTTTTGTAAATGGAGGAAGAATTAAAACAGACTATAAAACCCACGATTGGGCAAAGCAAGTGGAAGATCTAGGCGCTGGAGAAATATTGTTAACTTCTATGGATTTTGATGGTACCAAGCAGGGCTTTGATGTGAGATTGCTCAACGAAATTTCACAAATCGTCAATATTCCTATCATTGCTTCTGGTGGAGCAGGGAAGAGAGAAGACTTCACCGAAGTCTTCATACAAACCAAGGCTACCGGGGCTTTAGCAGCCAGTATTTTCCACTTTGGAGAAATCAATATACAAGACTTAAAACAAACATTAAAACAACAAAATATTGCCATAAGATGAAACTCAATTTTGAAAAAGCAGGTGGACTTATACCTGCCGTAATACAAGACGAAACAACCTTGCAGGTCCTCATGCTAGGTTTTATGAATGAAGAGGCGGTGAAACTCACCCAAGAAACCGGGAAGGTGCATTTCTTCAGCAGGACTAAAAATAGAATTTGGATGAAAGGGGAGTCTTCAGAAAATTATCTGTGGGTAAAAAGCATCGCTCAGGATTGTGATGATGATACTTTACTCATCAAAGTAAAACCAACTAATGAAGTGTGTCATACCGGCAGTTTCAGTTGTTTTGGCGAAAAAGAAACCAAAGGGTTTTTATATCAATTGGAGGAAGTGATTTCTCAAAGAATAGATGAAAAAGTAGAAACGTCTTACACTTCTAAACTTTATGAAAGAGGCATCAATAAAGTGGCGCAGAAAGTAGGAGAGGAAGCCGTAGAATTGGTAATAGAAGCCAAAGACAATAACGAAGATCTTTTCAAAAATGAGGCTGCTGATTTGTTATACCACTTTTTGATTTTATTAAAAGCGAAGAACTTCAAACTTCAGGACATAGAAAAAGTATTACAAGGAAGACAGTAAAAGAAAAACCGGACAAGAGTCCGGTTTTTTTATTTGATGGATTGAATAAACTCTGAGGCTTTATCCTTCCAATCTTTATTTTCCAAAAGAATTTTTACAAAGGCAGTACCAATGATTCCGCCGTCTGCTTTTTCGGTTACTTGTTCGAAATCATTTTTGTTTTTGATACCGAAACCAATCATCACAGGGTTTTTCAAATCCAATGAAGCCAAACGGTTGAGATATTCTTCATTTTTAACTTCCTTATTTTCGTTTCCGGTGGTAGAAGAAGAACTCACGGCATATAGGAAACCAGAACTTAAAGAATCCAAATATTGGATGCGCTCTTCCGAAGTTTCTGGGGTTACCAAGAAGGTAAAGTTGAGCCCATATTTTTCTACGATAGATTGATAATTATTTTCGAATTCATAAGCCGGTAAATCCGGAATAATCAATCCGGTTACCCCTGAATCTTGACATTCTTTGCAAAATTTTTCGAATCCAAAACTGATGACAGGGTTGATGTATCCCATCAAAATAACGGGGATATGGATTTCGTTTTTAACAGATTTTAATTGTTCGAAAAGATGGGCAATACTCATTCCGTTTTTGAGAGCCAATTCGTGTGCCTGCTGAATAACAGGGCCGTCTGCAACTGGGTCTGAATAGGGCATGCCTATTTCCATCATATCGGCTCCGGCATTTTGAATGGTTTTCATGATTTCTGCAGTATCCTCCAATTGTGGAATTCCGGCAGTGAAGTATATGTTGAGTTTTTTCATTACAGAGTAAGGTGTTTAAGGTAAGTTTTCATGTCTTTGTCGCCTCGACCGCTAAGGCAAATGACTACCACATCATCTTTTTTAAATTCTTTCTTTTTCAATACATGCAAGGCATGAGCCGTTTCCAAAGCAGGAATAATGCCTTCAATTTTAGAAAGTTCAAAAGCAGATTCTAATGCCTCTTCGTCATTGATGCTGAAAAACTCTGCTCTGTTATTTTTGAATAAATGCGCATGAAAAGGTCCAATACCAGGATAATCTAATCCTGCCGAAATAGAGTGAGGCTCTATCACCTGCCCGTCATTGGTTTGCATTACAATGCTCTTGCTGCCATGCAAAATGCCTGTTGTACCCAAAAAAGTAGTAGCGGCAGATTTGCCAGTTTCAATGCCAAAACCACCGGCTTCTGCAGCAATAATTTTTACCGAAGGCTCATCCACAAAGTGATAGAATGTACCGGCAGCATTGCTACCTCCACCTACGCAAGCAATCACATAATCTGGGTTTTCTCTACCAATTTTTTCTTTCAGTTGCCATTTTATTTCTTCGGAAATTATACTCTGAAATCTAGCCACCAAATCCGGAAAAGGGTGAGGTCCTACCACACTGCCAATGATGTAATGGGTGGTAGTGGCGTTATTTATCCAGTCTCTTAAGGCTTCATTGACGGCGTCTTTTAGCGTTTTAGACCCAGAAGTAGCAGGAATCACTTTGGCTCCCAACATTTTCATTCTGGCCACGTTTGGGGCTTGCCTGGCGATGTCTACTTCTCCCATGTAGACAATACATTCCAAATTCATTAAGGCACAGGCAGTAGCCGTAGCCACACCATGTTGACCGGCTCCAGTTTCGGCAATGATTCTCTTTTTCCCTAATTTCTGAGCCAACAAAACTTGTCCCAAAGCATTATTGATTTTGTGAGCCCCTGTATGATTGAGGTCTTCGCGTTTCAAATAAATTTGGGCGCCATATTTTTCACTGAGATTTTTAGCAAAATACAATGGTGTTTCTCTTCCTACATAGTCTTTTAGAAGGGTTCTAAATTCCTTCTGAAATTCTTCTGACTCTATAATCTGAAGGTAACTGTTTTGCAGTTCTTCTACATTAGGATACAACATTTCGGGTACAAAAGCGCCCCCAAAATCTCCATAATATCCTTGCTCGCTAGGGTTTCTATATTTCATTTTTACTCTTTTTTAAAAATTCTTTTATCTTTTCTATATCTTTTATTCCGGGTTCAATTTCAAATTTTGAGTTGATGTCCAACGCAAAGGGTTGTTGGTTGATGGTTGATAGATGTTGGGAATTTTTCAAGGAAATGCCTCCACTTAAGAAATAAGGTTTGTGGATTTCAATATCATTAAGCATGCTCCAATCAAAGGTTTGTCCGGTTCCTCCGAAAGACTTACTGTCAGTGTCAAATAATAAATAGTTGATGGCTGATGGTTGATGGCTGATGGTTTGTTGGAGATTTTCCAATGTTTGATTACCAATCCTCATCACCTTTATAATCTTCACCTCTTCACTCAGCCTTTGCCTTAGACTCAGAATAAATTCTTCATCTTCATCTCCATGCAATTGGATTAAATTTAATTTGGCTTTTTGGGTAATTTCTACAATATTTTCAATGGTTTCATTCACAAAAACGCCGGTTTTTCCTTGATGGTCAATCTTTGAAATATCTTTTAAGGAAAGATGGTTCAAGACATATCTTGGTGATTTTTCATAGAAAATAAAGCCTAAGAATTCAACCTTCATCAAAATCAATTTCTGGATTTGTGGAAGTTGAGTTAAGCCACAAACTTTTACTTTCAAAACTTTATCGCACATTTTTTTTAAATCGTTTTAACAAATTCTTCAAATGCTTTTCCAGGATTTTCATTCTTCATAAAATATTCACCCATTAAGAAGGCATCAAATCCTTTTTCTTTTAAGAACGCAAAATCTTCTACACTATAAATGCCACTTTCTGCTACTGATAGAGTGCCTTTTGGCAATAGGTTTTTCAGGTTTACAGAATGTTGCAAATCTACTTTGAAATCTTTTAAGTTTCTGTTGTTGATGCCTACCAAATCAATATCTGTATTAAAATGCTTCAGTTCTTCTTCTATATGAATTTCTAATAAAACTTCTAATTGCAATGAGTGAGCTAATGCCGTAAATTCATTAACTTGAGAGGGAGTAAGACAAGCTGCAATCAATAAAATAACATCTGCCCCCAGGGCCCTGGCTTCGTGGAATTGATATTCATCTACCATAAAGTCTTTTCGTAAAATGGGAATATTTATCGAATCTCTTACATTGATGATATCCTGAGAACTTCCTCCAAAAAAATCAGCATCTGTAAGAATAGAAATTCCGCTGGCACCAAATTCTTCATATTTTGATACGACTTCCAAAGGTGAAACCTGGTCATTGATGATGCCTTTAGAAGGCGATTTTTTTTTGAATTCAGCAATGATTCCGTTTCTATTTTTTACAGATTCTTTTAGAGAAAAGGTCTTTCTTCCAAAGAATTCCGCATCCTTCAATTCTTGAACAGAAATTGTTTTTTTAGCAAAAGCAACTTCCTCTTTTTTATGTTCAATTATTTTATCTAAAATATTCATTTTTAACCTTATATAGCAGTTAACTGAGTAAGACACTTTAAGGCGTTTCCACTCTCCAAACTTTCTTTTGCTGCTGCTAGACTGCTTTCGTAATCTTTATATTTTCCGGTGTTTTGAAGTGCTTTAGCAGCATTGGCTAACACCACAGCATTTTGCTCATAGGAGCCTTTTCCTTCCAAAATGCTCTTGAAAATTTTTGCCGCTTCTTCCTTGGTATTGCCCCCAAAAATACTTTCTTGAGAAATGTTTTTAAATCCTAATTCCTCTGCGGAAAATATTTCTTCACCGTTCTTGCTGAAAATTTTGGTATCCCCAGTTAAGGAAATTTCATCATACCAATCCAATGCATGCACCAGCATGAAGTCTTCATTATTTTTCTGAAGGATATATTGATATAGCCTTGCAATTTCTAAACTGTACACTCCAATCATAGAAAATTTAGGTTTTGCAGGATTCACCAATGGGCCAAGCAAATTGAAAAATGTTCTTAATCCCAATCCTTTGCGAAGGGGCGCCACCGTCTTCAATGCTGGATGAAAAAGAGGTGCGTGAAGAAAACAAATGTTGGCTTTCTCTAAATCTTTTTTAAGGTCTTCTTGATTGTTTTTGAATTGATAGCCCAATTCCTCTAAAACATTAGAAGAGCCACTGATGGCAGATACGCCGTAATTGCCGTGTTTGGCCACTTTTTGTCCTGTTCCTGCAACAATAAAACTGGCGAGAGTAGAAATATTGAAAGTGTTTTTGCCGTCACCCCCGGTTCCTACTATATCCACCAAATCATCTGTTCCTAAATCTACTTTTACTGCTAAATCCAAGAGTGCTTCTCGGAAGCCTTGCATTTCTTCTAAAGTAATGCTGCGCATCAAGAATACAGTAATGAAGGCGGAAACTTCTGTTTCGTTAAATTTATTTTGGGCGATTTCAATCATGATGGCTTTGGCTTCAGCTTTCGTCAAAGTCTGGTGATTGAAAAGGTATTGTAAAATTTGCTTCATCTTAATTCAATAAAAAATTCTCTAAAATTTTTCTTCCATCAGGAGTCAAAATGCTTTCTGGGTGATACTGTACGGCATGAACATCATATTCTTTGTGTTTCAGACTCATAATCATCCCAGATTCATCAACAGAAGTGACTTCCAATTCTTGAGGAAAATCATCAGGGTTTACGGCCCAACTGTGATAACGACCTACTTCTAAAACCTCCGGAAGATTGTTTAGAATCATATGTTCTTTTACTTTTTTAGCCTCTGTAGCCACTCCGTGATAGATTTCTGAAAGATTGATAAGGCTTCCTCCAAAGGCTTCTGCAATGGCCTGTTGACCAAGACAAACCCCAAAAATAGATTTGGTAGGCGCATATTTTTGAATTACCTCCAAAAGAATCCCTGCTTCTTCTGGAATCCCCGGGCCAGGAGAAAGGATGATTTTATCATATTTATTGATGTCTTCTAAAGTAATTTCATCATTTCTGTAAACCTCTACTTTTTGCCCTAGAATCTGCTCAATGATTTGAACCAAGTTGTAGGTAAAACTATCGTAATTATCGAATACTAATACTTTCATAATTGTTCTGCTTTTTTAACGGCCATTTTCAAGGCATTCAGTTTATTATTCACTTCTTGCAATTCACTTTCTGCAGAAGATTTGGCGACGATACCGGCACCTGCTTGATAAAACAATGTATTGTTTTTGCTTAAAAAAGTCCTAATCATAATGGCTTGGTTACAACTGCCATCAAATCCTACAAAGCCGATACAGCCTCCGTAATAGCCTCTGGATGATTTTTCGTAAGCATCAATCAGTTCTAATGCTTTGTATTTAGGAGCGCCGCTCAAAGTTCCCTGTGGAAAGGTGGTGGCAATCATATCAAATGGATTGGTATCTGCTTCTAGTTCTGCAGTCACTTCAGAAACCATATGGATAACGTGAGAGAAGAGTTGTATTTCCTTTAGTTTGGAAACAGTAACATTTTTCCCAAGTTTACTCAAATCATTTCTCGCCAAATCTACCAGCATGGTATGCTCTGCATTTTCTTTGGGATCTTTTTTGAGGGTCTCTACCGATTGTAGGTCTTTTTCAGTATCACCGGTTCTTTTGAAGGTTCCGGCAATAGGATGGATGATGGCTTTATGGTTTTGAATAATCAATTGACTTTCCGGGCTAGATCCCATCAGTTTATAATCACCATAATCAAAGAAAAACAAGTAAGGGGAAGGGTTGATGTTTCGTAAGGCACGATATACGTTAAATTCGTCTCCTCTGAATTTTTGTTCAAACCTTCTGCTCAATACCAATTGGAAAACATCTCCGCGGAAACAGTGTTTTTTGGCCATTTCTACCAACTCTCTATATTCTTCATCCATAAGGTTAGACGTTTCGTCTTCTATCTTTTCAAAAGGGTAGAGGGCCACTTCTTTATTTTGAATGAGGTTTTCTATTTCGTGGATTTCAGACTTTAAGCCGTCTATTTTATTTTCGATAAGAAACATTTCGTCATTAAAATGATTGATGGCGATAATGTACTGGTAGAGCCTATAGCGCAAAATAGGGATTTCTACCTCCTTGCTTTTAGGTTTGAAGGTAATGGTTTCAAAAAATTGAACCGCTTCAAAACTACTATACCCAAAAAGCCCTTGTGCAATCTTCTCTACCGGTTTTTTTACGGGCTCACATTGGAAACTTTTAGAAAAAGATTCTATGAAATCCGTGATTTTAAAATCATCATTGATTTCAAATTTTTGAGGAGATTCCAAAGGAAGTTTCACCTCTATTTCATGTAGGTTTCTTACTTCTACGCCTGCAATAGCATTAACGGCGATATAAGAAAAACTGTTATTATTAACATTATGATCTGCACTTTCCAAAAGAATAGTATCCCTGAACTGATCTCTCAATTTCAAATAGATTCCCATAGGGGTATGCAAATCTCCCATTAGGGATTTAGAAGTGGTTTTGATGTTTGTGGGTGTAAAAACAGGCATTATAATAATTTTAAAAATAAAAAAGACTTCAACGGAATGCGCTGAAGTCTTTTCATGAAATTAATTCACAACATACAATAAGCAGTTTAGCTTAGACTCAGCGAAGAGAATAAGTGCCACCACCAATTTTTGTTGTTCATTGTTTTCATTGGGACAAATTTAGGAAAGATTTTGAAATAAAAAAATCCTAAACCAAAAAAGTTTAGGATTTATATTGATAACAAATTTGTTTTACATTATTTTACTTGATCTACAACTGCTTTGAATGCTTCAGGGTGATTCATTGCAAGGTCTGCAAGAACTTTTCTGTTCAATTCAACGTTGTTCTTTTTAAGAGCTCCCATGAACTGAGAGTAAGACATTCCGTATTCTCTAGCTCCAGCGTTAATTCTGGTAATCCAAAGAGATCTGAAACTTCTCTTTTTCTCTTTTCTACCGCGGTAAGCATATTGCATTGCTTTTTCCACGGCATTTTTAGCAACAGTCCAAACATTTTTTCTTCTACCGAAAAAACCTTTAGCCTGCTTTAAAACTTTTTTTCTGCGCGCTCTAGACGCTACAGCATTTACTGATCTTGGCATAATTTAAATTTGTTTTTTTTGAATAGAGCGTTGCTTATTTCATCAAACTTTGGGGCTCATATTCAGGGTTAAAAATTCTGAATTTTTTTAATTCTTATAAACCGAATAAAGATTTATAAAAACTACTTGATGGCTAATTGACGCAAAACGCTTTTTTCGTCCACAGTAGCAACATAAGAAGTTTGCGTAAGATTTCTCTTTTGCTTAGTTTCTTTCTTAGTTAAGATGTGGCTTTTGAAAGCATTTTTTCTTTTAATTTTACCGGTTCCGGTAAGACTAAAACGCTTTTTAGCACCTGATTTCGTTTTTAATTTTGGCATTTTTGCTTCTTTTATGTATTTGTTATCAATTCTATTTTTGAATGCAAAGCATTATTTTGCGGCTTTCTTGGGGCTCATCATCATAATCATTCTCTTGCCTTCTAATTTTGGCAATTGGTCTACTTTACCTACATGTTCTAGTTCCTGAGCCAATTTTAAAAGGAGGATTTCTCCTTGATCTTTGAAAATGATAGAACGTCCTTTAAAGAAAACATACGTTTTAAGTTTAGAACCTTCTTCCAAGAATTTTTCGGCATGCTTCTTTTTGAATTCATAATCATGATCATCTGTCTGCGGACCGAATCTGATTTCTTTTACTACAACTTTTACTTGTTTAGCCTTTAATTCCTTTTGTTTTTTCTTTTGTTCATAAAGGAATTTTTTGTAATCCAAAACCCTGCAGATATAAGGTTCTGCTTTGTCTGAGATTACTACCAGATCTAATTCTTGCTCTTCAGCCATTTGCAAAGCTTTGGCTAAAGGAAAAACACCCTGTTCTACATTTTCTCCTACCAAACGAACTTCTTTGGCGCGGATTTTATCATTGATTTGATGTAAATCTTCCTGAACAGGTCGGCGCATTGGGCCTCTTCCTCTGTTGTTAAATTTCTGTGCTATTGTTGTATATTTTAAAAGTTAAAATCTAAAATTAAATTGCCGCTGCATTTTTGAAATAAGTAACGAAGTCTTCTATCTTCATCTCACCCAAATCTCCTTCGCCTCTTCTTCTAACAGAAATCGTACCATTTTGTTCTTCATTTTCGCCTACAATCAGCATAAATGGTAGCTTGTTCAATTCTGCATCACGGATTTTTTTACCCGTTTTCTCGTTTCTGTCGTCAATTAATCCGCAAATATCGTGATTTTCTAACAACTGTGAAACTTTTTTAGCATAATCAACATATTTTTCGGAAATAGGCAAAATGGTAAACTGATCTGGTGCTAACCAAAGAGGGAAGTCACCAGCTGTATTTTCTAATAAAATAGCGATAAATCTTTCCATAGAACCAAATGGTGCTCTGTGGATCATTACCGGTCTGTGTTTTTCATTATCATTACCAATGTAAGAAAGATCAAACCTTATCGGAAGGTTGTAATCTACCTGAATGGTACCCAACTGCCAACTTCTTCCCAAAGCATCCTTTACCATAAAGTCTAGTTTAGGGCCATAGAAAGCGGCTTCACCATATTCTACTACGGTTTTCAAGCCTTTGTTGTGGGCAGCAGTAATGATGGCGTTTTCTGCTTTTTCCCAGTTCTCATCAGAACCGATATATTTTTCTTTGTTTTCCGGGTCTCTTAAAGAAACTTGAGTAATGAAATCTTCAAAACCAAGACTTCTGAATACATAAAGTACCAAGTCTATCACGTTCTCAAATTCTCCTAACAATTGGTCTGGAGTACAGAACAAGTGAGCATCATCTTGCGTAAAGCCTCTTACCCTTGTTAAACCGTGTAGCTCACCAGATTGCTCATAACGGTAAACAGTACCGAATTCTGCATAACGTTTTGGCAAGTCTCTGTAGCTCCATTGTGAAGACTTATAGATTTCACAGTGGTGAGGACAGTTCATAGGCTTCAGCATGAATTCTTCACCTTCATTTGGCGTTTTGATGGTTTGGAATGCATCTGCACCGTATTTTTCGTAATGTCCTGAAGTTTTGTATAATTCTACATTTCCGATGTGTGGCGTCATTACAAATTCGTAACCGCCTTTTTTCTGAGCATCAGAAAGGAAATTCTCTAGTTTCTTTCTCAAAGCAGTTCCTTTTGGCAACCAAAGTGGCAACCCGGCGCCTACTTTTTCAGAGAAAGTAAAAATACCTAATTCTTTCCCTAGTTTTCTATGATCGCGTCTTTTGGCTTCTTCCAATCTTTCCAAAAATTCTGTTAAGTCTTTTTGTTTAGGGAAAGAAATACCATATACCCTTGTCAACTGCTTGTTTTTCTCGTCTCCTCTCCAGTAGGCTCCGGCAGCATTTAAGATTTTTACAGCCTTTACAATACCCGTAGAAGGGATGTGCCCACCTCTACATAGGTCGGTAAAATTATCATGTGTACAGAACGTGATTTCACCATCCACAAGGTTAGAAATTAATTCTGTTTTGTATGGATTGTCAGCATATTCTTTTAAAGCATCTGCTTTGGAAACAGCATATAGATTGAAAGTGGCATCTTTTTTCGCATTTTCCAGCATTTTCTTTTCTATTTTTTCGAAGTCTTTTTCGGATAAAGATTCATCTCCGAAATCTACATCATAATAGAATCCGCTGTCAATTGCAGGTCCAATGGTTAATTTTGCATCTGGATAAAATTCCAAAATAGCCTGCGCCAAAAGGTGGGCAGAAGAATGCCAAAAAGCCTTTTTTCCTAAATCATCATTCCAGGTGAGTAGCGTAACCGTGGCATCTTGCGTAATAGGGGTGGTAATTTCTACTTGTTTACCGTCTACTAATGCAGAAATGGTGTTTCTTGCCAAACCTTCTGATATTGATTTAGCCACATCTAGAGGTGTCACCACCCCTTCAAACTCACGGATACTTCCATCTGGAAGAGTAATTTTAATCATTATGCTTATAATTTTAATGAATTGCAAAAATAGTAAACTTTTGCCAACTTTTAACTTCTTACTTTGTACTTTTAATTTTGTACTTCCAACTTCTACTTTTTCTTTACTTTTTGCTTGATAATCTCTATCACATCTACATTTTTCACCTTAGATTTTACCCATCCGTGGATGTCTATGTAGAGTAGAGTTCTTTTGTGATAATCGCTTTCAGCAAATTGGTCTAATTGTTTTTCGAAATCCTTAAAGAGTTTATGCTGTTTTTCAGGAAGTTGACCGTCTATTCGTTTGAAGAAATCCACAATTTCAAAATGAATTTCATCAGAATATTTCATTTTCTGTACGAACTTTTGAGTAGTCTTCAAAAATTCTTCATAATCTTCATCAATTCCAGATTCATATTGTGCCATTAAAACCAAAATTCTAGTATGGAAGAGCAAATCCTCCTGAACATTACCTTTAGAATGGATGATTTTGGAAGCATAAGCAATACATTCCTTATATTTTTTAGAACCAAAAAATAGAGCCGCCATTTTAAGATAAAGAATCAGAAAATGATGTTCATCTATTTTATCTCGGTATTTTTCCATTTTCAACTCAATTTCAGGAATGAGCTTCGTGCCGGCAAAAAATTCACCTTTTAAAAAATGAATATTCATCAAGCTGTTATATTGTGTCAGAAAAATAAGCGACTGCAAATTCTCATTTTGTATAAAATTTTCTGAATTGATGGTCTTTAAGAATCGTTTGAAACTTTCTTCCAACATATCTATATGCCCATGGAGAAAAAGAATTTTCAATAAATAGGTATTTCCTTTGATGTACCAAACCGGATGACTCATGATCATTTCAGGTTTTTTATGGAAAAGTTCTACCCATTGATGGGCATACTTAAGGGTATATTTATAATCTTGCAACAATTGGTTCTTCCATACATGTGCTTTGTAATACCAAAGTTTTTCAGTAAAATTTAATTGACTGATTTTTATTTTTTTGATTTGAGAATCAAACAAATGAAGCACCTTTTTTCGGTCTTCTTCATTTTTTACATATCCATGGGTCAGCATTTCGCTGTAGAGCTTCAAGGAAAGGTTAGAGAGTTCTGTAGCGTATTGGTTTTGTTGACTGATTTCTGTAGACTGCTTGATGAGTTCGTCTGCGCGGCCATCTATACTTCGGGTAATGAATTGAGATTCTATTACTTTTTCTAGGTCTATGATTTCTGAAGCAATGGTTTTTTCATCCAATTCCAATGCGGTGTTTTTGGCTTTATCCAAAATTTTTAAGGCCTGTTTATGAAGCCCCTTTTGATACAATATATTTGCGAAATCTAACTGTTCTCTTAATTGTATTCTGTTGTTTTGATGGCTGGGGTTCATCCTAAGGCTTATCAAAATTTGTTTGTACAAATGAGCCTTAAGGTTAGAGAGTTGTTGTTTGGTAGAAATTTTCTTTTCTATGATTACCTCTTCCTGATAGTCCTTCATCTTATCCAATTCAGAAAAAAGCAAAAGGAATTTGGCATCTACATTAATCCCCAGTCTGTTGACATATAACTTAAATTGTCGCTTTTCTGATGTGGAAAGCGACTTAATCAAAACAAACAAGAAGTCTTTTTGCAATTCTGCCATTGTAAATTTTTACACCTTAAGATATTGAAATTCAGTGTTTTGTTTTAAAAATAACATGTTCGAATATTGTAATTTTCAGGATTGAGAAAATCAGAAAAATATCACAAATCCTAGTTTTGTTTCAAAATTAGTTAAAAATCTTCATTATGAATCCTGAAAAGATTGAAATTTTTGATACCACATTGCGAGATGGGGAACAAGTGCCGGGCTGTAAACTGAATACAGAACAGAAATTGGTGATTGCAGAAAAGCTGGATGAGTTGGGTGTGGATGTTATAGAAGCGGGTTTTCCTATTTCTAGTCCCGGAGATTTTCATTCTGTTACCGAAATTTCTAAAATTGTAAGAAATGCTAGGGTTTGTGGTTTAACCAGAGCCAATAAGAAAGATATAGAAACAGCTGCCGAAGCCCTTAAATATGCCAAAAGACCAAGGATTCATACGGGTATCGGTACTTCAGATTCTCATATAAAATTCAAGTTTAATTCTACCAGAGAAGAGGTTTTGCAAAGAGCCATTGATGCGGTAAAATATGCCAAAACTTTCGTAGAAGATGTAGAGTTTTATGCAGAAGATGCGGGTAGAACCGACAATGATTTTTTGGCAAAGGTTTGCGAAGAAGTTATTAAAGCTGGAGCTACGGTGTTGAATATTCCTGACACTACTGGATATTGTTTGCCAGAGCAATATGGGGCAAAAATGAAATACTTAAGAGAAAATGTAAAGGGGATTGAAAAAGCGGTGCTGTCTTGTCATTGTCATAATGATTTAGGTTTGGCAACCGCTAATTCTATTTCTGGAGTCATTAATGGAGCAAGACAAATAGAATGTACCATCAACGGATTGGGAGAAAGAGCAGGGAATACTGCGTTAGAAGAAGTAGTAATGATTCTAAGACAACATAAAGATTTGAATTTAGATACCAATATCAATTCCAGAATGTTAAATGAAATGAGCCTTTTGGTTTCTGATTTGATGGGAATGCCGGTGCAACCTAATAAGGCCATTGTAGGCTCTAATGCCTTTGCCCACAGTTCTGGTATCCACCAAGATGGGGTCATCAAAAACAGAGAAACCTACGAAATTATAGACCCTGAAGTAGTAGGGGTAAATGAATCTTCTATTGTTCTTACTGCAAGAAGTGGGCGTTCTGCCTTGGCTTATCGTTTTAAAAATATCGGATTTGAAGTGACTAAAAATGAACTGGATTATCTTTACGAAGAGTTTTTAAGGGTTGCCGATACCAAAAAAGAAGTTTTAAATGAAGATTTGTATATGATGATGGCTACATTCAGCCAAAAATAAAAAATAAAAATGAGTACAAGTAAAAAGACATTATTTGATAAAGTTTGGGATGCCCATGTGGTGGATACTGTGCCGGATGGTCCCCAAGTTATTTATATAGACAAACACCTTATTCATGAGGTAACCAGCCCTCAGGCTTTTGCAGAATTAGAGGCTAGAAATCTGAAAGTTTTCAGGCCAAACCAAATTGTAGCAACAGCAGACCACAACGTTCCTACCTTAAACCAGGAATTACCCATTAGAGACGAGTTGTCTAGAACACAGGTGCAACAATTAACAGAAAACTGTAAAAAGAACAATATAGAATTGTATGGCCTTGGGCATCAATACCAAGGAATTGTACACATCATTGCTCCAGAATTAGGAGTTACCCAACCGGGGATGAGTATTGTCTGTGGAGACAGCCATACTTCTACCCATGGGGCTTTTGGGGCGATCGCTTTTGGAATTGGGACCAGTCAGGTGGCGCAGGTTTTTGCCAGCCAATGTTTGTTGCTCAACAAGCCAAAATCAATGCGAGTAACCGTTAATGGAAAATTAGGGGAAGATGTTCAACCGAAAGATGTGATTTTATATATCATTTCAAAAACAGGAACCGATGCAGGTACAGGCTATTTCTGTGAATATGCCGGTGAAGTTTTTGAAAACATGTCTATGGAAGGCAGAATGACCGTTTGTAACATGAGCATAGAAATGGGTGCCAGAGGCGGAATGATTGCTCCAGATGAAACCACTTTCGAATATGTGAAAGGAAGAAAATTTGCGCCAAAAGGAGAGGAGTGGGAGAAGAAAGTAGCCTATTGGAGGACTTTGAAAACAGATGACGGAGCCGTTTTTGATGCTGAATTTACTTTTGATGCATCAGACATCAAGCCCATGATTACGTATGGTACCAACCCGGGAATGGGAATTGCGGTAGATACTGCAGTGCCTAGCCCACAAAACGAATCTGAAGAAAAAGCCCTTAAATATATGGGTTTACAAGCAGGGCAATCTCCTGCAGATATCAATGTAAACTATGTGTTTATTGGTAGTTGTACCAATGCCAGAATAGAGGATTTCCGTTCTGCGGCACACTTTGTGAAAGGCAAACAAAAGGCTGAAAACATTACGGCTTGGTTGGTTCCGGGTTCACAACAAGTCGCGAAACAGATTTATGAAGAAGGATTGGATAAAATATTTAACGAAGCAGGTTTCCAAATTCGTCAACCGGGATGTTCGGCTTGTTTGGCGATGAATGATGATAAAATTCCTGAAGGAGAATATTGTGTTTCTACTTCCAATAGAAATTTCGAAGGAAGACAGGGGCAGGGGGCCAGAACTATTTTGGCAAGTCCATTAACGGCGGCTAAAGTAGCCATAGAAGGAAAAATTACAGGGTATAATAATTTGAATTAACAATGCAAAAATTAGTTTTAATACAATCTAAGGCAGTTCCATTGCCAACAGAAAACATAGATACAGACCAAATTATCCCTGCAAGGTTTCTGAAAAGTATTGACAAAAAAGGATTTGGAAATAATCTTTTCAGAGATTGGAGATTTAATGCACAAACCGGAGAAGCTACAGATTTTGTGTTGAATGACTCCAAATATAGTGGTGAGATTTTAGTGGCAGGAAACAATTTTGGATGTGGTAGTAGCAGAGAGCATGCAGCTTGGGCTTTAACGGATTATGGATTTAAAGTGGTGGTTTCTAGTTATTTTGCGGATATCTTTAAAGGAAATGCTTTAAATAACGGATTGCTTCCCGTAAAAGTTTCAGAAGAGTTTTTAAAAGATTTAATGGCAACAGTTACTGCAAATCCGGAAACTGAAATCACTGTAAATGTAGAGCAGCAAAGCATTGCTTTTAATGGAAAAACTGAGCATTTTGAATTGGATTCATATAAAAAAATATGTCTGATGAATGGATATGACGATATAGACTTTTTAATCAGCAAAAAAGCAGAAATAGAAAATTTCGAAAAAACACATTAAATATAATGAGCAAATCGTATAATATAGCAGTGCTTCCTGGAGACGGTATAGGCTCGGAAGTAACTGCTGAAAGTGTAAAAATTCTGAATGTTATTGCCCAGGCATTTCAATTAGAATTTAAGTTTGAATATGCATCTATGGGTGCTGAAGCTATTTTCAAAACAGGAAATCCTTTGCCTAATGAAACTTTGGAAGTCTGTAAAAAGGCAGATGCTGTACTTTTTGGTGCTATTGGTGATCCATATTTTGATAATAATCCGGAGGCCAAAGTAAGACCAGAACAGGGACTACTGAGACTAAGAAAAGAATTGGGCTTGTTTGCCAACATCCGTCCGATTAAGACTTATCATTCTTTAACCAAGAAAAGTCCACTAAAAAAAGAAGTGGTAGATGGTACTGACATTCAGATTTATAGAGAGCTCATCAGTGGTATCTATTTCGGTGAGAAATTTACTGATGAAAATGGCGAATATGCCTATGATATTTGTAAATACAGCAAAGATGAGATTGTGCAGATTGCTCATTTGGCGTTCCAAGATGCTCAAAAAAGAAGAAAAAAATTAACCTTAATAGATAAGGCTAACGTTTTGGATACCTCAAGACTTTGGAGAAAAGTATGTCAGGAAATTGCAACAGAATATCCTGATGTGATGTTAGAATTTTTATTTGTAGATAATGCTGCTATGCAGATGATCCTCAATCCGAAACAGTTTGATGTGATTTTAACAGAAAATATGTTTGGTGATATTATTTCGGATGAGGCGAGTGTTATTGGTGGTTCTATTGGCTTGTTGCCTTCGGCTTCTATTGGAGAAAAGAGCGCTCTTTTCGAGCCTATTCACGGATCTTATCCTCAGGCAAAAGGACAAGGGATTGCCAATCCCATAGCATCTATTTTAAGTGCTGCTATGTTGTTGGATCATTTAAAATTGGATCTTGCTGCCAATAAATTGAGAGAAGCTGTAGAACATGCTATAGACCATAGATATGTGACGGTAGATCTTAATAAAGAACAGCATTATTCTACCTCAGAAGTTGGAGATTTTATTGCAGATTACATTAAGTTTTCAGAAAAATCTTATTACAATTTCGAAAATGTGCAAATAGGTAAGTCTACTATCGTGTAGTAGATTTTATCCATATTTTTTACTTGTTACTTAGAGAAAAAGCGAAGAAATTATTCTTCGCTTTTTCGTTTTTTACCTTTTATTGATTTTAGGTTTCTGATGGATTTTTCATGTTGTTTTCATCAGTTCTTGAATCACCTTTTTTTGGATTGTTGTCCTTAGGATTCTTTTTTTCTTCAGGACCTTCCGCAGAAGCTCCTTTACTTGATTGCATTTTACCAGATTTTTCCTCTTGTTCTGTATTCTGGTTGCCATTTCCTGGAGTGGATTGCACGTTCGGATAGTTTTTTTCCTGATCCTTGTTTTGTCCATTTTCAGGAGTTTTTTTAGGGTTTTTGTCGTTTTCCATTTTTAATACTTTTTTATTAATTCAAAATTTGTGAAATTTATATTTAGAAGCGTTATATAATAATATAATTTCATTATAGAATTCATTGTTAATTTGAAATCTAATATTTAAAAACAATCTAAACCTTCTATTTCACGAAAAAAATTATAAAATAAAATTCTTATTTTGGTTTCCTAATTTCTCTTTCAGAAGGTTTTTTTGAAGTCTCTTTAGCATTAATGGATGCTTTTTGATCTGGCACTTGCTGTACGTTTCTGGGATTCAGATTTTGTTTTGGATTTTGTGCACTATGCCCGGAATTTGGATTTTTTTTATTCTTTTCCATAATTTTAGATTTGCTTTAAAATTACGGCAGATCTTATTAACATACATTATAGAATATATGTAAAACTTTTCAATATTTTTAAGGAAAGGTGACTAGTATTTAGAAAAATCTAGTGTCTGAGTTTCATCTACAATTTCGTAATGGAGAGCTTTTGCCAGAACAAAAATTTCATTAAGATTTTTCATCAGTTGTTTTTTTCCTTCGTTTCTCAATTTGTTTTTATCTATTGATTTTTCGGCAATTTTTTTAGAATTGTTGGTAATTCTTTTAAAATCATCTTCTGTAAATCTGTCAAAGAATGAATCGTCTAACGAAGAAATTTCAGCATCAGTAAATATTTTTATCTCTGCTGCAGGAAGTTTTTTAATAATGAGTTTTTTATCAGTAGAATCTACCTCTAGTTTCATTTTATGAAGATCATAAGAGACCTGAGCTTTTACTTTTGTAAAAATTATAATTTCTTTTTCTGAAACGGGAAGGACATCAAGGCCTAACAATTTAGAGGTGATTTTGGTTTTTTGGAGATTTGAAAAATCTTCTTCCAAAACTACCATTTTGTTCATTTTGGAAATTTGATTGGTAAGTATATAATAATTGGTATTGGCTTCATCTTTTCTGAAATTTTTAAAGAAAAATATCAGCAATAATGTTAAGATGACACCAAGTACAAAACCAATAATTTGTTTGATGTAATTCATACCAAGGTTTTTGAAAAGAACTTCAGAAAAGAATTATTTTTTGATGATGTTCAATAAATCCTTTTCTATATAACCGGTTTCGGGTTCTTCTATAATTCTACCAATTTCCTTGCCATATTTTTCGGTAATAATAGTAGGGACGTGTGTAATATTGTATTTTACTTCTTCACCGTTTGGAGATTGTTTTTTACGGTTTACAGTGATGATTTTAAGTTTATTTTTTGGGAATTTGGTAGCATCCAGTATTTTCATCAGTCTTGGGAAATTTCTTTTGCTGTCTCCACACCAAGTGCCTAAAAATACAGTAATATTATATGAATTGAGTTTTTCCTTTTTTAATCCTTCTAAAGCTGTTTTTTCTATAGGATAAATATTATAATTTTCATCATACCATGTTTTGTAAGGATCTTTTTGGAACTGATCTAATGATTGGGTTCCTAAAAGCATTTTTCCATATTCAGGAGTATCTACTTCTCTATTGATGATGATTTTTTCAGCGCAAGAATTAAGGGTCATGGTAAAAACAATTAAAGCGATTATTTTTTTCATTGGTTTTTGGTTATGTGTTTTTTATTCTTCTATAATATCTTTAAGATTGGCGCTAGAATAGTATTTGTTTTTAAGTACCTTGTTGTCAGAAACCCTGTGAACATTGTATTTTTCTCCAGAAATTTCGTAATATGCCTCTTCACCTTTTATTTTGTAATGTTCTACGGTCTCTATTGCATGGATTTCAGTATCACAAGCTTTTGACATATTAGAGCGCTGAACTTCATTAAATAATTTAGCGAATTTTTTGCCTAAACCGAATTCCAGAACAGCACCACTCAATACATATTGTAAATCACAAAGTGCATCTGCAATCTCAACAATATCGTTGTCTTCAATGGCTTGCTTTAGTTCATTCAGCTCTTCCTGAAGAAGAGAAACCCTCAGCTCACATCTTTCTTTTGATGGAATTTGTGGAGTATCAAGAATGGGTGCATTAAAGGTTTTATGAAATTCTGCAACTTGGTTTAAGCTATCTAGTTTTTCCATTATGTTAAAAATATTTTTTTTGAAGATTTGAATTATTCTCCGGCCATTTTAAAACTTTTCTTAAGTAATATTGGTGTTGAGAGGGTAGTTAAAACTCCCATGATTACTAATATTGAGAAGATTTCGGAAGTAATTAAGCCTGATTTATATGCAATATTGGCAATTACCAATTCCATAATTCCTCTTGCATTTAGGCCAATACCTAAAGTAACTGAAATTTTACTGCTAAGTCCTGCAAATCTTCCGCCTATGTAGCCTCCGAAGATTTTTGACAGATATGAAACTGCAATTACAGCTAATAATAGTTCTATATTATGAATGGATGAAATATTAAATTCTAAACCAATTCCTGCAAAGAAAATCGGTGCCAAAAATCCCATGGCCAAACCATTTGTGGTTTTATGAAAAGATTTCAAATGTTCTTTGCCTACCAGATGCTCACTAATCAACATGGAAGCGAAAAACGCACCAATAATAAAGTGAAAACCTAGGGTTTCTGTAATGGTAGAAAAGAGCAATACAAAAACAAAAAATATTGCAAAAAGGGATTCTTTACCTCTTAATAATTGAAGAATATTATTGAGTTTGCTTTCGAGATAATTTTCTCTATTAGATAGTTTTTTAATAAGATAGTAAGCAGAAGTAAGGATGAGTATAAAAATGGTAAGTTTTAATAGAGAAATGGTTGCATTTTTAAAAACATTTACGGCTGTCATTTCTGAGTCGTTGATGTTGAGGATAAGACCAAGTATAGTTAATGCAATCACATCGTCAAAAATAGCTACTGAAATAATTTTTTGTCCAATGCTGGAATTTATTTTCCCTAAATCCATCAAAATTCTTATGCTTACCGGCAATGCTGTAATGGCAACGCAAAGGCCTATAAACACGGTAGTCATGATATCTTGCCCAAAATAATGCCCTACTGCAATTCCACTGAGAATTGGAATGAAAAAGGCTAAAAGCGAAATGATAATGTTTCTGCCTTTCAAAGATTTTAAAAGGTCATCAAAATTAATTTCTAAGCCCGCGATAATCACCAAAAGAAAGATTCCTAATTCTGAGATTACCTTAATATCTTCTGTTCTGTGAACAATATTTAATAAAGAAGGACCTACTACAACGCCTGCTAAAATTTCACCAATCATGGCCGGTTGTCTGAATCTCTCAAAAATTTCACCAAAGACTTTTGCGACTACCAATAAGATGAGCAAATTTGTGAAAAAAGGTAGTTCTACATGAGGAATATTAAAGTCCATAGGTTATTATGATTTAAGTAGCAAAAATATGATTTTAAAATGAATATAAAAATAAAGGCAGTTATAAATTTAGCTGCCTTCATCATATTTAAGAAAAATATAATTATTCTTTAATAAAACGTTTTACAACTTCATCTATTTTTATTAAATAAAGACCAGGTTTTAATGTTTTAACGTTTATGGATTCATTTACTATTTTACCCTTGTTGATAAGTTTACCGGATATATCCAAAATTTCAAATTCAGAGTAATTTTTAGTATTTCTAATGTTTAATACATCACCTTTTACAGGGTTTGGAAAAATAACAATGTCTGATTCTAATTCAGGGTTATTAACGGATAAGGATGTAGTAATTGTAAAATTTGTAGTATTTACATTGAAAAAAATATTTCCTGAAGCTTTTACCATAAATCTACATGAGGTACTTGGAGTATTTGGAATTATAACCGTCTGTGAGCCATCGTTTGGAGTTCCAGCAAGTAGAGTAGACCAGTTGTTTCCACCATCAGTAGAAATTAATATGTCAACATTGGTTGATAAAGTAGATGTGTTGGCTACGCTCCATGTTACAGTTTGAGAAGAGCCTTGTGGATAAGAAACTCCAGAAGTGTTTTGAGATGTTACCCTGAAGGGGCCGTATGATGAATTTACAGTTACAATCATGTCATCATAAGCATTTGCAGCACCATTTACTTTAATATCTCTTACAGTTAATCTGAATTTTAAAGTTCTACTTACCGTGGGTAATACTTCTACAGGTATTGCAGTAGTGGTATTAGAAGTTGTAGGTCCCAGGGTAATAGTATTTCCAGCCAATATGGTGGTCATATTAGGGAAATATCTCGTAGAAGCAGAGCCAGGCATATAAGATCTGAAAGCTGGTCCAGTAGTTTTTGTGGCAGATGGAGCCGTATTATCATTGTTTTGTATATCCATTTCTTCCCAACAATAGGTAATGTTATCTCCGTCAACATCAGATCCGCTACCTGTAAGCATAAAAGGAGTATTCTGTGGAATGGTATAATCTGCGCCTGCATTCGCAGTAGGTGGAGTATTTCCAGTTGAGGTGTTCACAGAACAGCTTCCATTGTTACTTTTTATGTAGGTAGTAATTTGTTGTATAGAAGCAGCATGAAAATAAGCATCTGAATTTGATTGTACATCTTGATTCGTAATGCCTGCATATCCCATAATTGTAGATCCGCTTCCAGGCTCAACTTGTGCAGAAGTACCTTCCGCATCATTTGTAAAAGTGTGGTTTCCTCCAAATTGATGGCCTATTTCATGAGCAACATAATCAATGTCAAAACTATCTCCTGATGGTATAGCGTCTGCTGGAGAAGTAAATCCCTGACCTTTGTACCAATACCAACCTTCATTATTATCATATGTTGTATCGTTATTACATACACATCCAATACAGCCAGCACTTCCACCTCCGCCTGTAGCCCCGAATAAATGGCCAATATCAAAAGCATTGTCGCCAATACCATAGGTGTTGCCATGAAGAACATTCATTAACTCTGTATTCCAATCTCCATCCACCCCTTTGTCGGCATCTGAATACGGATCCGTTAAAGGATTAAGAAAGATAATGTTTTCATTAGCAATAAGTACCATTTTGATGGCGAAATCATTTTCGAAAACGCCATTAACTCTGGTCATGGTATTATTCATAGCTGCCAAAGCAGATGCGGTGGTGCCTCCAAAATACTGTGCATATTCTCCTGTACAAGATAACGCCATTCTGTAGGTTCTAAGTGTAGAATCGTTTGCACTTAAAATTTTGGCCATGGATAAGCCTTGTATAGCAGAATTTGAATTTGTACTACAGTCAAATGTATTAGTAGTGGTTCCTTTGTCAGATTTTTTATAAACAACATAAGCGGTGTTATTGTTGTCGTAGGATTCTATGAAAACGGCTTCTTTGCCAAATCTTAGTTGCATAGAATATAGGCCTAATGGTGAAACACTAAAATAAATTTTAGATGATTTGCCGTCTATACTCTCTCCATAATATGAATTGATTTCTGGATGTTGCGCTTCTAGCTCTGGCGAAAAATTTGAGTATTTATAAATGCTGAAATTTTGAATGCCTCCTTCAGAATCTGGAAATGATACAATTACGGAAGATTTTGAGGTCTTACTGTTTTTTTTTGTTGATCTGGAAAGTGCTTTTTTTAAAGAATCAATATTTAATCTATATAAATTAGGATTTTTGATTGATCTTTTATTGGTTTTAATGTTACTGATTTTTGAATATTTTAAAGAAGTCCATATTCCAGTTTGTGTAAAATATAGATTGAAAATAAATATTGCAAAAAAAGAAAGTAAATGTTTTTTCATGCTAAATATTTGTCTTTTTTCAAAAAAAACACAGCTATATAATTTATAACCATAACGAATATTAAAGGAGAAAATTTTATTGGTGGGCAATAAAATCAAGAAAGCTATGGTGGCTTTTATCTTGTAATTTCTCTTCCTATCACCAGTCTTTGTATTTCAGAAGTTCCTTCTCCAATGGTGCAAAGTTTTGAGTCTCGGTAATATTTTTCAGCAGGAAAGTCTTTGGTATAACCATATCCGCCAAAAATTTGCAAAGCATTATTGGATATCCTTACACAAGCCTCAGAAGCATATAATTTTGCCATAGCGCCTTCTTTGGTAAGCTTTTGTTTGTTGTTTTTCAATTCAGATGCTCTTTGGATGAGAAGTTCTGCTGCATCTATTTCCGTTGCCATATCAGCCAACATAAAATTGATGGCTTGGAAATTAGATATTGATTTTCCGAATTGATGTCTTTCTTGCGAATATTTAAGGGCCGCTTTGTAAGCTCCTTTTGCAATGCCTAGAGATAGTGCTGCAATAGAAATTCTTCCTCCATCTAATACTTTCATGGCCTGTTTGAAACCTTCTCCTATTTCGCCCAATCGATAAGAATCAGGCACGCGGACATTGTCAAAAATGAGTTCTGCAGTTTCTGAAGCTCTCATCCCCAGTTTGTTTTCCTTTTTTCCAGATGTAAAACCAGGCATTCCTTTTTCCAAAACAAATGCGGTAGAGTTATTTTTGGTATTTTTGTCACCTGTTCTTGTCATTACTACAGCAATATCGCCAGATATAGCATGGGTGATAAAGTTTTTTGCACCGTTTATAATCCAATCATTTCCATCTTTTATAGCAGTAGTATTCATCCCTCCTGCATCAGAACCCGTATTGTGTTCGGTTAATCCCCAAGCTCCTATGACTTGGCCTGATGCTAATTTAGGCAGCCATTTTTGACGTTGTTCTTCGTTTCCGAATTCATAAATGTGATTGGTACAAAGAGAATTGTGAGCCGCTACAGAAAGCCCTATTGAGGGGTCTATCTGCGATATTTCATCTATAATAGCAACATATTCATGATAACCAAGACCAGAGCCTCCATATTCTTCAGGGATTACAACCCCCATAAAACCCATTTCCCCCAATGTGTGAAACAATTCAACTGGGAAAATTTGATTTTCATCCCATTCCATCATATAAGGTCTAATGTGTTTTTCAGCAAAGTCTTTGGCTGTTTGAGCAATTAATTTTACGTTTTCCATTTTTTCCCTATTCATATTAATTTGTTTTGTTCAAATATAACCAAAATGAATACTCTCTCAATAAAAATTAAACATAAAATATTTCATGAATTTTTTTAATCATTTTTATTTTTCTTTCACATGTTTATTTCGTCAAACAGTTGAATCGTCAGAATAATAGACGAGATATAAAAATAAATAGGGATACCAAAGGTGTTATTGTTTCAGGGAATTGTTCTAATAAGATAAAGAAGCATAAATTCATTATGCCAATCAATATTCACAATAGTTATTTCAAATACAATTTCATTTTAGCCATGTCTTCTGGCTTTGCTTTTAGTTTTTTGAAAATTTCTTTTTCTGATGGATAAGTTACTCTTAAAAAGACAATTCTATTGGCATAATATCTAAAGTAAGGGTGGTTTTGCAGCCATTCTTCTGGAGCTTCTAATAGGCTTTGCTTTTCAATGTTAGCAGACGACAGTGGTGAAGTGTCAATTAATTTTTCTGCAAAATTTTTGTCTATATTATAGGTTTCTAGGATTTGATTTTTATTCATAAAGCCTCCTAATTTTTTTCGATAGCCTAAAAAACTAGCAGCTGATTTTTCATCAAAACCAAATTCCAATAATTGATTATAGGTGATTTTGTTGAGGTCGGTTTTTGCAAAATCTGTTTTGGATATGGGTTTTATAGTCTCTTTATTTGCAACTGATGTAATAGGAATAGAAAGCTTGATAAAAGGTCTTATTTCTTTGAATTTCTCTTCAGAAATTACAAAACATTTTTGAAGATCTTCTAATGATTTAAAACTGCCTTTTAGATTTTTATCTCGGTAATTAACAATAACGGCAGCTTGCTTTTCACTAAACCCCAATTTTTGCCAGCCTTCTATATTTAAAAGGTTTGGATCGAAATCAAAATAACTGGTTTTGGAATTTCCTTTTGAAAGGAATTTATTTTTTTGAACAAAATTTTCAGGTGTTTTTTCAGGCAAAATTAAGTAGGGAGATAGTTTTCTGTAATTTTCGTCATTGATGATAAAGCATTCCTTTAATTTTTCTTTGCTGATAAAGCTTCCACCCAAATAATTTTTGTATTTTATAATGGCAAAGGCCTGTTTTTGTGAAAAACCCAACTTTTGCCAATCTATTTCTGTATATAAATCGGGATTAAATTTGCCAGAAATATTCAGTTTTTTCTCAGATTTTACGTAAGAATTTTGGTTAAAGTTTTGAGATGAATTGGTTTCTGGTAATAGTATAAAGGGAGCTATTTCTAGATATTTTTCTTCAGAGATAGAATAGCATTTTTTCAGTTGTTCTTTTGAGGTAAAGATTCCTCCTACCACTTCTTTATATTTTAGTATTGTCTTTACTTGTTTCTCTGAAAATCCTAAATTTTTCCATTGTTTTTCATCTAATTCATTTGGATTGAATTTTGATAAAAGTATTGCCGATTTTTTTTCTTTAAAAAAACTTACTTTAGGAAAATTGCTTGTAGAGTGATCTTTATAATATGAAAAAGTAAGCTGACCAATCAGGATTAAAAAGCCGAATACAGTTAAAGCAATAGATTGCTTTCTTTTTAATAGATATGGAAGTTTGGCATTCAAAAAGTTAATAATTTATAACCAAATATAAGAAAATAAGGTGTAAATTATAACAAAAAAGAAAGATAAATTATGTGGTTTCGTCTTTTTCTACCAAAGAGTTTTTAAGTTTCAGTAATTCTGACTTTACAAATTCCAAACGGTCTATAATTTCTACCGTCTCATTGATTTTTGAATTGGTAGTCAATGCTATTCTGGCGCCATCTAAAGTGTATCCTTTTTCTTTTACCAAATGATAAATAATTTTTAGGTTTTTGATATCTTCTGGAGTGAAATATCTGTTTCCTTTTTTGTTCTTTTTGGGTTTTATGATAGGGAATTCTTGTTCCCAATATCTTATAAGAGAGGCATTTACATTAAATGCCTTAGAAACTTCGCCAATAGAATAATAGAGTTTATCTGGTAAATTGAGGTTCATTTTTTGCTCTTAAAATAGGGTCAAATATAAGAAATTATTTTACTACATTTTTTATGGATAGATATTTTGCGGTTAAGTATTGATTATTAAAGAAAAATGTTTATTTTTGCACCACTTTTTTGTGGGTAAGATTTGAAAAAGTAAACCATTAGAAATTAACCACTTCCGTATTTTTTAGTCCACAATTGTCAAATCATTAAAAAAGAAGGAATACAAATTTTAAAATTTATGTCTGAATTGACAAACCAAGATGCATTTTTAAATGCAAACGTAGCACCAGAAAAATTTGATTGGGATTCATTTGAATCAGGTCTTGATGCTGATGCAAGAAAAGAAAAAAATGATTTAGAAGAAATCTACAAAGGTTCTTTGAATGATCTAGCTGAGTCTGATGTAATCATCGGTAAAGTAGTAAGATTAACAGACAAAGAAGCGATTGTAGATATCAATTTCAAATCTGAAGGTGTAATTTCTCTTAACGAATTCCGTTACAACCAAGGCCTTAAAGTAGGTGACGAGGTAGAAGTAATGGTAGACAGAAGAGAAGATAAAACTGGCCAATTACAATTATCTCACAAAAAAGCAAGAACGCTTAAAGCTTGGGATAGAGTAAATGAGTACCACGAGTCTGGAGAAATCGTTAACGGTTTCGTTAAATCTAGAACGAAAGGTGGTATGATTGTAGATGTTTTCGGTATCGAAGCATTCTTGCCAGGATCTCAAATTGATGTTAAGCCTATTAAAGATTACGATCAGTTTGTAGGTAAAACTATGGAATTCAAGGTTGTGAAAATTAACCCAGAATTCAAAAACGTAGTAGTATCTCACAAAGCATTGATTGAAGCTGATATTGAAGGTCAGAAAAAAGAAATCATCGCTCAATTAGAGAAAGGACAAGTTCTAGAAGGAACTGTTAAAAATATTACTTCTTACGGGGTATTTATTGACTTAGGAGGTGTAGATGGATTAATCCACATTACAGATCTTTCTTGGTCTAGAGTAAACCACCCATCTGAAATCCTTTCAGACGGACAAACTGTAAAAGTAGTTATCCTTGATTTTGATGATGAGAAAACAAGAATCCAATTAGGTATGAAGCAATTAGAAGCTCATCCTTGGGATGCTCTTTCTTCTGATATGAAAGTAGGAGACAAAGTAAAAGGTAAAGTGGTAGTTCTTGCTGATTATGGTGCATTTGTAGAAATTGCTCCAGGTGTAGAAGGTCTTATCCACGTATCTGAAATGTCTTGGTCTACTCACTTAAGATCTGCTGGTGATTTCGTTAAAATTGGTGACGAAGTAGAAGCTGTAGTTCTTACTTTAGACAGAGAAGAAAGAAAAATTTCTTTAGGTATCAAACAATTGACTCCAGATCCATGGGCTGATATACAAACTAAATACCCAGTAGGTTCTAACCACGTAGGTACAGTAAGAAACTTTACTAACTTTGGTGTGTTTGTAGAATTAGAAGAAGGTATTGACGGATTAATCTACATCTCTGATCTTTCTTGGACGAAGAAAATCAAGCATCCATCTGAGTTCTGTGCAGTAGGTGATAAATTAGACGTTACTGTGTTAGAATTGGATACTGAAGCTAGAAGACTTTCTTTAGGTCACAAACAATTGACTGAAAACCCTTGGGATAAATTCGAAACTAAATATGCAGAAGGAACTGTTCACTCAGGAAAAGCTACAGACGTTTTCGATAAAGGAGCTCAAGTTCAGTTTGAAGACGCAGAAGTAGAAGCTTTCGCTCCAGCAAGATTATTAGAAAAAGAAGATGGTTCTAAAATCAAAAAAGGCGAATCTGCTGATTTCAAAGTAATCGAGTTCAACAAAGAATTCAAAAGAGTAGTAGTATCTCACACAGGTATCTTCAGAGATGAAGAGAAAAAAGCTGCAAAAGAGGCTAAGCCGGCTGCATCTTCTTCTGGTGAAGAGAAATCTACCCTTGGTGATATCGATGCTTTAGCAGAATTAAAGAAAAGAATGGAAGAAGGTAAATAATCTTCAACCCTCTTAATAATTAAACCGTTTCGAATTTTCGAGACGGTTTTTTTATGGATAATAGGTTCATTTATAAAGGAATAAACCATATTATTAATATAGAAAAATATAAAAAAACTTGCTTGTTTTTAAAAAAAGTAATATTTTTGCAACCTGTTAATCAACCTCTGACGAAAGACGTGAACGTTGTTTAGCCTAAACATTTTTTTAAATTAAACCATGGATTTAATTAAGTACATACAAGAAAAGTACATTGCAAAAAAAGAATTCCCTGAATTCAAGGCTGGTGATACCATTACAGTGTATTACGAAATCAAAGAAGGTAACAAAACTAGAACTCAGTTCTTTAAAGGAGTTGTAATCCAATTAAGAGGAACTGGTGCTACCAAAACTTTCACCATCAGAAAAATGAGTGGTGATGTAGGGGTAGAAAGAGTTTTCCCTATCAACATGCCTGCTTTGCAGAAAATTGAAGTGGATAGAAGAGGTAAAGTTAGAAGATCTAGAATTTACTACTTCTCTAAACTTAGAGGTAAGAGAGCAAGAATTAAAGATGCTGCTTACAAAAAATAATCACCTCTACAAAACAAAAATAAAAGCATTCCAAAATTTTGGAATGCTTTTTTATTTTATTAAGATTTTTGATTTGGCTTTAAGGTTCAAAAGATTCAAATTTTCCATTTTCATAAAAGAAAACAATCTTTTTAATCTTATTTTCTTTAGTTTCAGAGGTAACAACTTCATTTACAATATTTTGCACGTATGAAGTATCATTCTTGGTCTCTAATCGCTGAGAATCCGATATTTTTACTTTTTCTTGACTGTGGAAAGAATCATGAATTTCTCGTTCAGGTTCATTTTGGATATTTTCCTGTACAAAAATCTCATTTTTATAATCTTCATCAATTAAAGTAAATAAGTCTGGGGAAACAGATTGTTCAGCTTTTTTAAGGGTAGGAGAGACTCCATGCTTCATTTCACCATATCCATTTATAATCCAATCCCAGCTGAGTTCAGGGAATCGGTTTTTAATCTTCATGATAAACTCTAAGGAAGGTTTATTTCTACCTGATACAATATGAGAAATGCTAGAACGCTGCACCTCTATTTCATCTGCAAATTCAGAAGCAGTAAAACCTGAATATTCTAAAATTTTTGTAATTCTTTCATTGATTTCCATGGTTACAAATGTAATAAATAGAAATGACAAATATAAATACAATTGTAAACAAATGAAGAGTTTATATTTTTACAATTGTAAAAAATCGTTTTATCCTTTTATTAATGGTGTTTTAAAGGATTAATTAATTTGAAACAAATGTAAAATTAAATGAAAAAGCAGAGATTAATCCACTTTTTTTACAGGGAAAAGTAATGAAGAAAATATACTTAATCCTAAAATACCAACAATGATAATTAATGAATGGGTGGTGGTAAAACCTATTTTATCTAAATATCCATGCAGTAGCATCTTTACCCCAATGAATGTTAACAAGGCTGATAAGCCTATTTTAAGAAATCTAAACTTATCAATAATACCTGCCAATAAGAAGAACATAGATCTAAGTCCTATAATGGCAAAAATATTAGAGAAGTATACGATATAAGGATCTTTGGTTACAGAAAATATCGCAGGGATACTATCTACAGCAAAAATAAGATCTGTAAATTCTATAATAATCAATACAATAAATAGAGGAGTTAGTTTCTTTATCCCGTTTATAGTAACAAAGAACTTATTTCCCACAAACTGATTGTGAACCTTAAAATATTTATTAGCAAATTTTACTACAGGATGATTTTGTGAATCAATCTCTTCTTCATCATTTCTACTCCAAAACATTTTAAGACCCGTAAAAACAAGAAAGCCACCAAAAACATACATAATCCAATTGAATTTAGCGATCAAAGCTGCGCCAACAAATATGAAGATAAATCGCATTAATATAGCGCCTAAGATCCCCCAAAATAGCACTCTGTGGTAATTTCTTTGAGCAACGCCGAATGCTGTAAAAATAAGTACAATTACGAAGATATTGTCAACAGAAAGAGCATATTCCACAATATAGCCGGTAAGATATTCTAAGCCTAGATTATTGTTATATAGTGCTACACTGTCTTCAAAATCATTTGGGATAATTTTCACAGGATGATGATGCTTATCTACAACAATTTTTAGTTTTTCTATACTGTCTATGCCGTGGAGTAGGTGACCGTAGTTGATAAGGATAAAATAAAAACCTATTGCCAGACATACTCCAAAAAAACTCATCAGAGCAGCTTGTTTTAAAGAAATACGTTCAGATTTTTTATGCAATAAGCCTAAATCTAAAGCTAAAATAAAGAATATAAATACAATAAACGATAATAGAAATATTGTTTCGTTGCTCATGTAGGGTTCTTTTTAAGACTTCAAATATAGCCAAATTTTCATAAAATAATAAATGTTACAATTGTAGAAAATTACATCAGAAAGATTAAAAATTTTGATAAACAGTTTAATAAAATAACTCTACAAATAGACTTTTAC
>CALJKL010000063.1 GCA_937973555.1 uncultured Flavobacteriales bacterium
CTCCTGGCAAGTGATGGTCACAAACAATGAAATCAATGCCTAATGAATTGGCATAGTCTATTTTGTCTATGGCTTTAATGCCACAGTCCAGAGCCACAATTAAAGAAAAATCGTTTTCTTTGGCATAGTTGATACCTTCAGTTGAAATGCCGTATCCTTCTGCATTTCTGTCAGGAATATAAAAGTCTAAGTATTTTTTTTCTACTATTTTAGAAAGATAAAGATACATGAGGGCAACGGCAGTGGTGCCATCTACATCATAATCTCCATAAACCATTATTTTTTCACCATTTTCTATGGCAGAAGCAATTCTTTCTACCGCTTTTTGCATATCCGCCATTAAAAAAGGACTGTGGATATCTTCTAATTTAGGTTTAAAAAACTCTCGTGCTTTTTGGTAATCATCGATGCCTCTCAGTACCAAAATTTTGGATTCCAGGGTGCCGAATCCAATGGAAGAACTGATGCGGTCTACAATCTCTTCGTCCGGTTCCGGTTTATATATCCACTTTAGGTTCATAGACTACAAAGGTAGCGAAAATTTATGGCTGATAAGATAGAAATTCAACAAGAAATATGTTAAAAAATAAAAAACCGCCCATCATTCTGAGCGGTTTTCTTCTATGTTTTTTTGATTTTTAACTTTTGATTTTTGCCTTAAGCATACATCTGTTGTCTAAGTTCTTTTATCTTTTTGTCCTGAAGATATTCGTCATACGTCATATCTCTATCAATAACTCCTTTAGGTGTTAATTCTATGATTCTGTTACAAACAGTTTCCAGCATTTCGTGGTCATGAGAGGCCAATAAGATATTTCCTTTGAAGTTGCTCAAAGAGTTGTTTAGTGTGGTGATACTTTCCAAATCCAAGTGGTTGGTAGGTTCATCTAGCAATAATACATTAGCTTTCTGAAGCATCATTCTACTGAACATACAACGCATTTTTTCTCCCCCAGAAAGAACTTTACAAGACTTCAATGCTTCATCTCCCGAGAAAAGCATTCTACCTAAGAAACCACGCATAAATTCTTCGTGTCTTTCCTCATCGTTTTTAGTGAATTGTCTTAGCCAATCTACTAAATTTTGGTCTTCCTGAAAAAAGTCTGTGTTGTCTAATGGCATGTGAGATTGGTTGGTGGTAATTCCCCAGTTGTATTCTCCTTTATCAGCTTTAGAATTTCCTGCAAGGATTTCGAAAAATTCAGTAATTGCTAATGAATTTTTAGAGATGATGGCTACTTTGTCGCCTTTTTTCAGTTTTACATCAACGTTAGAGAAAAGCAATTCTCCGTCTTTGGTTTTTTCTAGACCAGTAACTTCCAAAATTTGGTCTCCTGCCTCACGTTCCATTTCAAAAATAATGGCAGGATACCTTCTTGAAGTAGGTTTTATATCATCAATATTTAGTTTGTCAATCATTTTCTTTCTAGCTGTAGCCTGTTTTGCTTTCGCTACGTTAGAAGAGAATCTAGCGATAAATTCTTGTAACTCTTTTTTCTTCTCTTCAGCTTTTTTATTGGCTTGTGCTCTTTGTCTGGTAGCTAATTGAGAAGCTTGATACCAGAAAGAGTAGTTACCTGTATATAAGTTCAATTTAGAATAATCTAAGTCACCAATATGCGTACAAACAGCGTCTAAGAAGTGACGGTCGTGAGAAACAACGATAACGGTATTTTCATAATCTGCCAAGAAATCTTCTAGCCATGCAATGGTATCAATATCCAAGTCGTTGGTAGGTTCATCCAAAATCAATACATCAGGATTCCCAAAAAGTGCTTGAGCCAATAAGACTTTTACTTTGTCTTTGTTTTCTAATTCACCCATCATTTGCCAGTGCATGTCATCCTTTATACCAACGTTAGAAAGCATAGTTTGTGCATCAGATTCGGCATTCCATCCCCCCATTTCATCATAAACTACGCCTAATTCACCAGCCTTAATACCATCTTCATCAGAAAAATCTGGTTTTGCATATAGCGCATCCATTTCTTCCTTGATTTCAAAAAGCTTTTTATTGCCTCTTAAGACTGTTTCTAAAACCGTAAATTGATCATAAGCAAAGTGATCCTGCTCCAAAACAGACATTCTTTTCCCAGGTTCTAAAGACACGTGCCCAGTAGTAGGTTCTTGTTTTCCGGTTAAGATTTTAAGAAAAGTAGATTTTCCGGCACCATTGGCTCCTATGATACCATAACAATTTCCTTTGGTAAACATGATGTTTACTTCGTCAAAAAGGACCCTTTTCCCGAATTGTAGCGATAAATTAGATACTGTTAACATATTGTTTCGTAAATTTGGCGCAAAAGTAAGAAAAGAATTTGGTTTTTAAAGATTAAGTTTGGGATAATAAATCAATTGATTCGCAAAAAATATTTTTTAAAAAATTCTAAAAATCAAAGCATTATATTTGTTTTTAATGAAAGAGATTAAGATTTTTTAGGAATTAAAAACAATTTTTTTTGGCAAAAAAAGTGTAAATTCTTCAAAATGGCACACGCTTTGGTGTTGATATCGAAGTTTTTTATGTTTTTTATAATTATACAAAAAAATGATTTAAAATGAATAGATCGTATAATTTTTTCTTTAAATCATATAAGTTTTGAAAATAATTAAAATAAGAACTTTGCAAAGACAATGAAGATAGAAAAAACAGTAAATATTCTTAATAAAAGAGCTCGTTTTGAATATGAAATTCTGGAACAAATAGAAGCCGGAATAGTTTTGACGGGTACAGAAATTAAGGCTTTGCGGTCGTCAAAAGCCTCTATCACAGAGAGCTTTTGCCAATTTGTTGAAGGTGAACTTTTTATTGTAAACATGAGTATTGACGAATACAAATTAGGTACTTTTTACAATCATAAAATAAAAAGAGAAAGAAAACTCCTGCTGCATAAAAGAGAATTGCAAAAATTCGAAAAAAAACTGAAAGATATTGGAAATACCATAATCCCTTTAAAGCTTTATATTAATGACAGTGGGATTGCTAAAGTGCTAATAGCATTGGGAAAAGGAAAAAAACTCTTTGATAAAAGAGAAACTATAAAAAATAGAGAAATTAAGAGAAATATAGACAGAATACTTAAGAAAAGTTAGTAAAACTTTGTTTTTAAAGATATTTTGTGTTTATTTTGCATTATCAATTATTTAATCATTTAATTCTATGAAAAATCTAAAATTAGGAATTTCAGCATTGGCATTAACACTTGCCTCTACTGCTTTCTCACAGACTACTACTAACCCTTGGGTTATTGGTGTTGGCGCACACGCAGAGAATCACATTGCTGTAGGTAGCGGAAAAGTAGGAGATATTTTTTCTACTGCATTTGGTGGAAACGGAGGTGAATTGTATTCTATTAACAACTACACTACCACTCCTCCTTTATCAAAATTAACAGTTGCTAGAAACTTAAACAAATATTTTGTTTTAGACTGGCAAACTACTGTTGGTAATGTTGATAACAAACAAATTGGAATGGGTAAAGAGTTCTTTCTTCAAACCGGTCTTGGTTTACAATTTAAACTAGCTGGTCTTTGGAATGAAGATTCTTGGTTTGATCCATTCTTAAGAGTAGGTGCTAACTATTTAAGACATGACTATTCTGGTACTGGATTGAAAGATAGTGATGGTAATGTTGTAGGAGCTAATCATTTTACATTAGCTACTGGTCTAGGTGCTAACCTATGGATGACTAAAAACTTTGGTTTAGGTCTTCAAGGAGATTATGTTTCTACTCCAACTAATAAAGCTACTTTTACTAACTTCTGGCAAGCAGGTGCTTCTTTAATGTTCAGATTTGGTAATACAGATAGAGATAAAGATGGTATCAAAGATAAAGACGATGCATGTCCAGATGTTCCTGGTTTAGCTCAATTCCAAGGATGTCCTGATAGCGATGGAGACGGTGTAGCTGATAAAGATGATAACTGTCCTGAAGTTGCAGGTCCAGTTGAAAACAACGGTTGCCCATGGCCAGATGCAGATAATGACGGAGTTCTTGATAAAGACGATGCTTGTCCATCAGTTGCAGGTCCTGCAGCAAACAATGGTTGCCCATGGCCAGATACAGACGGTGATGGTATCTTAGATAAAGATGATGCTTGTCCTAAAGTTGCTGGTGTTGCAAAATACAACGGTTGTCCAGAACCTACAGAGATTACTGTAACTACAACATTAAAAGATATCTTATTTGATTTTAACAAAGCTACTCTTAAGCCAGAATCTTCTGCTAAATTAGATGTTGCTGCTAAAATCATTAAAGATGCTCCAGCTGAAAACTTCCTAGTTGTTGGTTCAACAGATAAAAAAGGAAGCGATGCTTATAACTTAAAACTTTCTAGACAAAGAGCTGCTGCTGTAGTTGCTGCTTTAGAAGCTAGAGGTGTAGATGCTGCAAGATTAAAATCTATCGGTATCGGTGAGCAAGATGCTAAAGTTGCGGAAACTGCTACTGACGCTGAAAGAGAAGCTGATAGAAAAGTTATCGTAAGAGCTATTTCTGGTGCAGAATGGAATACTTATAAGAAAAGTGATCTTCCTGCAACTCCAGTGAAAAAAGCTAAAAAATCAAAAAAATAATTTTTGATCAACAATAATTAAACACCCTCAATTTTGAGGGTGTTTTTTTATGGTAAAATTTGTATTTTTGCCATCATAAATTTATAAATATGGGACGCGCATTCGAATATAGAAAAGCATCAAAAATGGCCCGTTGGGATAAAATGGCCAAAACATTTTCTAAAATAGGAAAAGATATTGCTATTGCAGTAAAAGCGGGAGGACCTGAGCCAGATTCTAATCCTGCATTGAGAAGATGTATCCAAAATGCTAAAGGGGCGAATATGCCTAAAGATAATGTAGAAAGAGCTATCAAAAAAGCATCCGGTGCGGATGCTGAGCATTATGATGAGGTTACTTATGAAGGATACGGACAGGGTGGTGTTGCCTTTTTTGTGGAATGTACTACCAATAACTCTACAAGAACAGTGGCTAATGTAAGGGCTGTTTTCAATAAATTTGATGGTAATCTTGGGAAGAATGGTGAGTTAGCATTTATATTTGACAGAAAAGGAATTTTTACCATTGATAAAACTCAAATCAAAATGGATTGGGATGATTTTGAAATGGAAATGATTGATGGTGGGGCAGAAGAAATAGACAGTGATGAAGAAGAAGTAATGATTACCACTGCTTTTGAGGATTTCGGTTCTATGTCTCACAAATTAGATGAGTTGGGTATTGAGGCTAAAAGTTCAGAACTACAGAGAATCGCCAACAACACCAAAGAGGTAAACGAAGAACAATTTAAAGCCAATATGAAAATGTTGGAGCGTTTTGAAGAAGATGATGACGTTCAGAATGTTTACCACAATATGGAAATTACAGACGAATTGATGAATAGTCTATAAAATAAAGTCGCACATTGTGCGACTTTTTATTTGGAATAAACATCTTCAATGCCTGTCATTCTTTGCAATACAGAGCGCGCATAAGAACAATGAGGAGAGATTTTCCATTTGTTTTCTCGAGCAAAATGAATGCACTCTTCTACCAATTTTTTGCCAAATCCATTTCCTTCAAATTTTGGAAAAACCATCACATAAGAAATAATTAATATTTTTTCTTCTGGAGATAGGGTATAGGTCAATCTTCCTATTTCTTCGTAGAGGTTTTGTAAAGAAATAAAGCCTCCGTTTCCGCTTCTATGATTTTCAAATGTTAAATCCATCATCTTATATTTTTAGATAAAGTTATAAAATACTTTTTTATTAATGGTTTTAAAAGCAGTTTTATGGCAAATTTTATTATTTTAGCACAAGATATGGCTTTTAATTAAATAGGCTAAAGATAATGAAGATTGAAAAAGTAAAATTGCTGAGCGACAAAACCGTTGCCATTACGGGTTCGAAAAGTATTTCAAACCGATTGCTGATTTTAGGGAAACTGTTTGGAGATTTAAAATTGGAAAATATTTCAAACAGTCAAGATACCCAATTATTGCAGAAAGCCATCAATGAAGAATCTGAAATTGTAGACATTCACCACGCTGGAACGGCTATGCGTTTCTTGACTTCTTATTTTGCTACAAAAGAAGGTAAAAAAACAGTTCTGACGGGTTCTTCTCGTATGAAACAAAGACCTATAAAACCCTTGGTAGATGCATTGAGAGTGCTAGGGGCAGATATCAATTATTTAGAAAATGAAGGGTTTCCTCCATTGGAGATTCATGGTAAGAAAATAGAAAAGAATTTTGTGAAAATTCCGGCAAATATTTCTTCTCAGTTTATTACTTCTCTTTTATTGATTGGCGCCAGTTTGGAAAATGGCTTGGAAATAGAATTGGAGGGAGAAATCACCTCTCGTTCCTATATTAAAATGACCCTTAAGATTCTGAAGGACATTGGCATAGAAAACTCATTTGAGGGAAATGTTATCAAGATTTTAAGTGCACAATCTTCTTTGCAGCATCAGCAATCGGATATTCATTTTCATTCTTCCAAGATAAAATATTACACGGTAGAAAGCGACTGGAGTTCTGCTTCTTATTTTTATTCTTTGGCTGCCATTGGGCGAAAAAGAATATATTTAAAAAGTTTTTATCCTCATTCTATGCAGGGAGATTCTGCTTTGAAGGAAATCTATCTCAAGTTTTTTGGGGTGAATACCATTTCTGATCCCGCTTTACATATGATAGCCTTAGTGCCAGAAACCGGATTTCAATATCCAGAAAAATTTATGTTGGACATGAATGATTGTCCAGATATTGCCCAAACCGTCTGCGTTACCTGCGTGTCCCTTCAAATGCCATTTGAAATTACTGGACTTGGAACGTTAAAAGTAAAGGAAACCGACCGATTGGTAGCTCTTCAGAACGAATTGAAAAAGATTGGCTGCGATACCGAAATCACCGAAAATACCATAAAATCTTTGGCGTTTTTTGAACCAACAGAAGAAATTTCTATTGCTACTTATAATGACCACAGAATGGCGATGAGCTTTGCCCCCTTTGCTTTGGTGAAAGAATTGGACATTCAAAATGAAGATGTGGTAGAAAAATCTTATCCTGATTTTTGGAAAGATTTTTTTGATATAACAGAAAAGATATAATTCATGAAATCTGAAACTAAAACCATCCTTATTACCGGCTCTTCCTCGGGCATAGGCTTTGCCCTTGCCGAATATTTTGGGAAGAAAGGGCATGCAGTCTATGGGCTAAGCCGTAAAAATATAGACAATTCCTATTTCAAAACCATCCCAACAGATATCACGGACAATGAGCAAATCATTGCTTCTGTTTCACAAATTTTGAAAACGGAAAAGAACATTGATGTCCTCATTAACAATGCAGGCATGGGCATGGTTGGCGCAGTAGAAGACTCTACCAAAGAAGATATTTGGAAGCTCTTTAATCTTAATTTAGTGGGCGCCGTGCAGGCAATGGCTGCTGTAATGCCAAATATGAGAGCGCATCAATCGGGTAAAATTATCAATGTTTCCAGTATTGGTTCAGAAATGGGATTGCCGTTTAGAGGCTTTTATTCGGCTTCTAAAGCAGCTTTGGATAAGGTGACAGAAGCTATGCGATATGAGGTTTATCCATGGAACATACAGGTTTGTTCTTTGCATTTGGGAGACATTAAAACCAAAATCGCAGAAAATAGGGTTCAAGTAAAGGTTTCTGAGGCTTATCAAAAAGTATTTGACAATACTTATGAAGTCATGAACAGCCATGTGGATGATGGCACGGATCCTTATGAGGTGGTCGTTTACATTGAAAATTTATTGGCTAAAAAATCTTGGAAAGCACATTACTATTTCGGCAAATTAGGGCAAAAAATAGCAGTGCCTTTGAAGTGGCTTCTTCCCCAAAATGTTTTTGAACGTCTCATGAAAAAATACAATAAACTAGATTGATTTCAGTTCAAGAGAAGTCGGGATATTTGAAATTTATTGAAATTCACTTTTAAAATATTATTTCTTTTGGTTTGTGTTTTTTTTAAAGCGCAACAAAAAGAATACATTCTCACTGATAGCCAAACTCAAAAACAATTTCTAAAAAAGGATTCCCTTTCGGCGGCTAAGTTTCTAGATTCTCTGGCCGACAACAATTATTACTTTACCAAAATCGAAAAGGTAGAGCAGGCCGAAAATAAAATCAACATTACTTTTAACAAAGGCAAAAACTACAATCAGGCCAAGGTTTTGTTTTCAGATGAAGTGGCCGTCTTTTTGAAATCCAAAAAAGAGGTGTTGGTCCATAACTTAGATTCTTTGAAACAGGCCATCAATCAACGATATACTGCGGAAGGCTATGCCTTTAACCGCGTGAAAACTTCTTTTAAAGGGCTTCAGAATCAGATTCCTACGGTAGAACTTACAGTTTTTAAAGGAGATAAAAGAAATATTAATGGCTTTGTCTTAAAGGGGTATACCAATGTTCCCAAACGCTTTGTGAAAAATTTAGAAAGAGAATTTGTAGGGAAAACGTATGACGACCAGAATCTCTTGAAGATTAATTCACGTTTACAAAACCACCCATTTGTGCTCCTGCAGAAAGCTCCACAGACGCTTTTCACCAAAGATTCTACCCAAATTTACCTTACGCTTCAGAAAAAGAGAGCCAATAATTTCGACGGGATTTTAGGATTTGGAAATGATACAACCAATAAAATCACCTTCAATGGAAGCCTTTTACTTGATTTAAAGAACGTTTTTAACGGTTTTGAGGGCATTTCTCTTTATTGGCAAAGAAATCCTCAAAGCGGACAAAATTTTGACCTACAGACCGATATTCCGTATCTGTTTGGTTCTAATGTGGGCACCAAGGTTAATGTGAATATTTACCGACAAGATTCTACGTTTGCCAATGTAAAATTTAGGCTGGCGTTGTATTATCATCTTTCTTCTAATCAGAAAGTGGGGCTTCGTGGATATTTTGAAATTTCTTCAGTATTGAGTGATGCCTATTCTTCCGGGGAGGATTTCAATAAAAATGGATTTGGCGTTTTTTATGAATTTGTAGAGCCTTCAGAAGAACCGCTATTTGTTTATAAAAGTAAAATTTTGGCAGAAGCAGATGCACTAAGTGCTTATTACCAAAAGTCTGATAAAACAATTCAACAGAAAAGATATTATCTTTTTGCAGAACATAATTTGCACCTTAATGGCAATCATTATCTCAATTTCAAGGCAGAATCAGCCATGCTTAGTTCCGACGCAGATTTTTCCGTTAATGAACTCTTCCGAATCGGCGGTTACAATTCACTTAGAGGGTTTAATGAGCAGTCGCTTTTCACCGATTTTTATGGTTTTGGGGGTGCCGAATACCGCTATTTAGTTAACCAACAAGCGTTTTTTGATGTCTTTGGGCAGTTTGCCAACGTAAGGAATTCTACATTAAAAAATACGGCTAAATTGTATAGTTTTGGACTTGGTTTCAATTTTATTTTACCCATTGGGCTCATGACTTTTCAGATTTCCAATGGGCAGGAGCTAGGCAATCCATTTAAATTTCAGGACACGAAAATCCATTGGGGCATTGTCAGTAAATTTTAGCAGTAAGGCGGTTTCGGCTATAGTTCAGGGCCATTTTTTCACCGAAGTTCTTTGGTTTACTTTAACACATTTTTTAATTCATTTTGTGTTTCTAACTTTTATTAACATTTTCAAACAAAAGTTTAATAGAAGTTTAACTTAGCAAATTAACAGAAGTAACTTTATGTAAAATAAATTGTGGTTATTTTTGCTAAATCATTATGAAAAAATTATCTATACTCTTTTTATTGATTTTCCTTTCGAAAATCAATGCTCAAAATTTTTCTGGGACACTTTTCATGAGAGACAAATCTTCTTTTTATCTCAATCAGATTTATGTTACCAATCTTAACGACCAAAGAACCTATCTTACCAATTTCAATGGAGAGTTTAGTGTTCCTGCCAAAATAGGCGATGTCATCAGGTTTACCTCTATTATTTCAGAAAGAAAAGATATTACGATTACCAAGCCATTGTTAGAGCACGTTAATAATCTTATTGAATTGGAAGTCGCATACAAAGAGATTCAAGAGGTAGTGCTTAGTAGGTTTAAGCCGACGGGTAATCTTAGAAAAGATGTAAGGAGTTTAGACTCTAAAAAGTCTTCATTGGAAATTGCTAAAATAGTGAATCTCCCTACGCCAAAAGGAGACGGCACTCCACCCGCAATTCCTGTGGCAAGTTTGGCAAACGGAGGTTTTAATTTGAGTTTAGAAAGTCTTTATGATGTCATCTCCGGTGAGAGCAAAAAGAAGCAACGTCTTCAGGAATATGAAAAAATGGCTACTGCCATAAAAAATATAAAAGCATATTTAGGAGATGATTATTTCACGAGACTCAAGGTTCCTAGTAACCTAATAGACAATTTTCTGCAATTTGTATATACTTCAGACAATATTGGTTTGTATCTTCAAGTATCTAATTATGAGGCGGTAAAAGTTTCTATAGAAAAATATTTACCTATTTATCAAAAGAGATTAAGAGCTTCTAATCTTCAAAATCTTTTGATCAATAATTGATTAGTTGAAGATAAACGATTTATTCTTGCAAAATTCACTCAGTTTTTAACATTTTTCCCATCAAAAAACTTTTAAAAAAATCTTATATTTACTCCGTTAATTTAAGAAATGGGAAAGAATAAAATATCAAGATTCGAAGAAAACAAAAAGCTTTCAAATGTAGTACAGCCTACCCGAGAAGATGCATTGCGCAATTATGAATTGAAAGGAAAATGGGGAGAAAAATTTTTTAAAAACAATAATCCTATTGTGTTGGAGTTGGGCTGTGGAAAGGGTGAATATACTGTAGGTATGGCGAAGGCCTTTCCTGATAAAAATTTTATCGGAGTAGATATTAAAGGAGCAAGGTTTTGGTTTGGTGCGAAAGAAGCCATTCATGAAAACCTTAACAATGTTGCTTTTTTAAGAACCCAAATAGAACTCATAGACTGTTTTTTTGCAGAAAATGAAGTAGACGAAATTTGGATTACTTTTCCAGATCCGCAAATTAAACACAAACGAGGGAAACACAGACTCACCCATCCTGATTTCTTAGCAAGATACAAAAGGATTAGTAAGCCAGACGCAATTATGCATCTTAAAACAGATTCAGAGTTTTTGCACGGTTATACTTTGGGTATTTTACAGGGATTTGGTCATGAAATACTGACGGCACACCATGATATTTATGGGGCCCCAGAATATGAACCAGATACCCATTATTTAAGAGAAATAAAGACTTATTATGAGGAGTTGTTTTCTGCAAAAGGAAAAACAATCACTTATATTAAGTTTAGAATAAAGTCCTAATAAAAGTAAAGTAAAATGAAAAGAGTAAAAATGTTTGTAATGGCGAATCTTATTTTGCCATTGCATAGTCAGTCCATGTCCGGAAGTAAACCTCCAACAAAAATTATCAATGTTAAAGAAACACTGAGCTTGTTAGAAACAATACCCAAACAGGAATCTTCTAAAGAAAATAAAGCAGTTCCTGTTAAGAAGCCTAAAGCAAGTAAAGAAGACGAACAGCTTTTTAATACCCTTATTAATTCTGAAGCAGAAAAAAGCAAAAAGGCTATCAATGCCCAATCGCTGAATGAGATGTTAGCAGAAGGCAGAAAAGAGAACCAGAGCTTGCTTTTAATAAAAAATACTTCCGAGTGCAATATGGTAATGGAAATAGAAGGAGGGAATAAATATCAACTTCCTATACCAGCAAATAATCAAAATGCAGTGCTTTTGCCAAAAGGAATATATCAACTAAAGGGAAATGTCTGCGAACTAAGATATGAGAACCAAAAGGACCTCAATAAAAATATTCTTGTGGTCATAAAAAGAATTGAAGACTAAAAAATGAAAATAATCACATAAAAAAAACCTCTCAAAATGCTGAGAGGTTTTTTTGTTTATTTGTTCGAAGAAATTATTCAGCGTCGAAATCCTTATCGGTATCAGCAGCTACTTTTTCTCCTTCTTCTTTAGATTTTTCTTTATCTGCTTTTCTTTGAGACTGACCTTCTTTAATAGATTCAGAAACAACAGAAAGAAGCATGTCGATAGACTTAGAAGCATCATCGTTTCCAGGGATAACGAAATCTACTTTTCTAGGATCTGAGTTAGTATCTACGATACCAAATACAGGAATGCCTAATTTTTTAGCTTCCGTTACAGCAATGTGCTCTCTCATGATGTCTACCACAAATACAGCAGAAGGAAGTCTCACCATGTCAGCGATAGAACCAAGGTTCTTTTCTAGGTTAGCTCTTTGTCTGTCTACTTGTAATCTTTCTTTTTTAGATAAAGTTTCGAAAGTACCATCTTTCTTCATTTTATCAATAGCGTTCATTTTCTTAACCGCTTTTCTGATTGTAACGAAGTTGGTAAGCATACCACCTGGCCATCTTTCTGTAATATAAGGCATGTTTAGTTCTGATGCATGTTTTGCAACAACTTCCTTAGCTTGTTTTTTAGTCGCTACGAAAAGAACTTTTTTGCCAGCTGAAGTAATTTTTTCTAAAGCGCTACATGCTTCGTCCAATTTTACTGCAGTCTTATGTAAATCGATAATGTGAATACCATTTTTCTCCATGAAAATATATGGAGCCATATTAGGATTCCACTTTCTTGTCATGTGACCGAAGTGTACTCCTGCTTCTAATAAGTCTTTAACTTGTGCTTTTGCCATTTTTTTAATTTTTTGTTAGTTTACATTCCGCTGTTACGCAATCAACAATTTCTATAGATGGGAGAAATGTTTGGGTGCTAAACTAAAACGGGCAATTTTTAATAATTTGTAAAATAAAACGTAGAAAGAAAAGATTAACGTTTTGAGAATTGGAATCTCTTTCTTGCTTTTTTCTGTCCAGGTTTTTTTCTTTCCACCATTCTTGCGTCTCTGGTAAGAAGACCAGCTGGCTTCAATGCCAATCTGAATTCTTCGTTGATGGCGCAAAGAGCTCTAGAAAGTCCAAGTCTGATGGCTTCTGCCTGACCTGTAATTCCACCACCGAAAACGTTTACAGTAACATCGTACTGCGCTACAGTTTCAGTTAATAAGAATGGTTGGTTTACTTTATATACCAACATATCCGTATTGAAGTATTCTTTAGCATCTCTTCCGTTTATTGTGATGTTACCAGCACCTGGCTTCACATAAACTCTAGCTACAGAAGTTTTTCTTCTTCCAATCTTGTGAACTATAGACATAATTATTTAATTTCGTTAAGGTTAATAACTTTTGGTTGCTGTGCTTCATGCTTGTGCTCAGTTCCTTCATATAAATAAAGGTTCTTGAAGATAGCTTTCCCTAATCTGTTTTTTGGCAACATCCCTTTTACAGCATATTCTACCAATCTTAGGTTATTCTTCTTGTGCACTTCTTCAGCAGTTAACGACTTTTGACCACCTGGGTAACCAGTATGCCAAATGTATTCTTTGTCTGCCCACTTATTGCCAGATAAGGCAATTTGCTCTGCATTCAAAACGATTACATTATCTCCACAATCTACGTGTGGGGTGTAATTCGTCTTGTGCTTACCTCTCAAAATCTTCGCAACTTTGGAAGCTAATCTTCCTAACGGTTGCCCAGCAGCGTCTACCACAACCCATTCTTTTTTTGCGGTAGCTTTGTTAGCTGATACGGTTTTGTAACTTAATGTATTCACTATTTATCGTTTACGATTAGACATAATTTTCCCTTAAAAAGGTGTGCAAAGGTATAATTTTTTTTTGAATTTGAAAAATTTTACACCAAATTCAGCATAAATTTAACATGAAAAATATGATTTTCAGCTTCTTAAAGACTTGCTGCTTCTGAAACTGGCGAGCAAATAATAACCCACAAAAACCACAGAAAATTTAAAAACAGATGGTAGAGCCTTTTCGAAACCAAAGATTAGGCTACCCAATAAGACCAAAATAAACATGACTCCGAAAGAAATTCCTAACTTTTTGGACAATGAAAAATCTTCTCTATCCAGAAAATATGCTAAGCCCCATGCTGCTCCGAAAGCAAAAGCGTAAAATAATTCTAGCCATAGTCCCACACTTTCTAACAAGAAGTGATTGATGATAAAGCTAAGCAATGTTCCTGCAAATGTGTAGATTAGAGATTTTTTCATTTTAAAATATTTATACAAAAATAGAAAATTTCAGAATTATAGAGATTTTTTTATCTTTGAGACTACTGAAAAAATACTATGGAAACCCAAAAATATCAACCTAAAAATAAGATTAGAATTGTAACGGCTGCCTCCCTTTTTGATGGGCACGATGCCTCTATTAACATCATGAGGAGGATGATACAGGCCACGGGCTGCGAGGTGATTCACCTAGGGCATGATAAGTCTGCCGAAGAAGTGGTAAATTGTGCCATACAAGAAGATGCCAATGCCATTGCGTTGACTTCTTATCAGGGAGGGCACAATGAATATTTTAAGTACATCTACGATCTTTTAAGAGAAAGAAACTCTCCCCAAATCAAGATTTTTGGAGGCGGCGGTGGAGTAATTCTTCCGGAAGAAATCAAAGAATTGATGGGTTATGGAATTAACAGAATCTATTCACCGGATGATGGAAGAGAAATGGGATTACAGGGCATGATTGACGATTTGGTTTCGCAATCAGACTTTGCCACTGGAGACCAAGTAACTGTTGCGGATATTGAACACATTAATTTTGAAGATGCCAAATCTATTGCGCAGGTTATTTCTGCAGTCGAAAATTTCTCTGATGAGAAAACAGATTTGGTAAAAGCATTAGAAGAAAAAACCAAAGACAGTAAATGTCCTATTATAGGAATTACCGGAACGGGAGGAGCAGGCAAATCTTCCTTGACGGATGAATTGGTAAGAAGATTTCTAAGAGCCAATCCAGATAAAAAAATTACCATTATTTCCGTAGATCCTTCTAAAAAGAAAACAGGAGGGGCATTGTTGGGAGATAGAATCCGTATGAATTCTATCAACGACAAAAGAGTGTACATGCGCTCTATGGCCACCCGTGAGAACAATGTGTCGGTTTCGCCGTACATTCATTCGGCTTTAAATGTCTTGAAATTGGCAAAACCGGATATCATTATATTGGAAACATCGGGAATTGGGCAAAGTGGTTCAGAAATCACGGAAATTGCAGATGTGTCCATGTATGTAATGACGCCAGAATATGGAGCATCTACCCAATTGGAAAAAATTGACATGCTGGATTATGCGGATTTAATTGCCCTTAACAAATCAGACAAAAGAGGAGCATTAGACGCTTTAAGTGCTGTTAGAAAACAATACCAAAGAAACCATACGCTTTTTGAACAGCCTTTAGAAGCCATGCCGGTTTTCTCTACAAAGGCCAGTCAGTTTAACGATTGGGGCACTACAGAATTATACAATGCCCTTATCGGAAAAGTAAATGAAAAAATGGGTACTGCATTCGGAACTTATGTGGAACAAAATGTCTCTGAAGAGGCTACCATTATTCCTCCGAAGCGCGTCCGCTATCTTTCTGAAATTGTAGACAATAATAAAAATTACGATAAAGAAGTAGAAGAGCAGGCTATAGTCGCTAGAAAAATGTATGTCATTGAGGGCGCCAAAAGTATTATTTCTGATGATGAACATACTCATGATAAATTAGAAAAAGTATTTCTGAAAACCAAGAAAGAACTTTCGGAAGAGAACCGATTGTTTTTGCAAGGGTGGCATCATTTTAAAGAAGAAATGAAAGGAGATACCTTTTCTTATTTGGTGAGAGGAAAAGAAATAAAGGTAGACACCAAATACGAGTCTCTATCTCATCTCAAAATTCCAAAAATATCCTTGCCGAGATTCCAGGATTGGGGAGATTTAATTCGTTGGAAAGGACAAGAAAACGTGCCGGGACAATTTCCTTATACTTCGGGAATTTATCCTTTTAAAAGAACCGGGGAAGACCCTACAAGAATGTTTGCCGGCGAAGGAGGACCGGAAAGAACCAACAGAAGGTTCCATTATGTGTCTGCAGAAATGCCAGCCAAAAGGCTTTCCACGGCATTTGACTCGGTAACGTTGTACGGACAAGACCCCGCTTTGCCACCAGATATTTATGGTAAAATCGGAAATGCAGGAGTTTCCATCGCTACTTTGGATGATGCCAAAAAACTTTATTCTGGGTTTGATTTGGTGAATCCTATGACTTCGGTTTCCATGACCATCAATGGTCCTGCGCCAATGTTGCTAGCATTTTTCATGAATGCGGCTATCGACCAAAATGTAGAAAAATACATCAATCAAGAAGGAGTAAAAGCAGAATTCGAGGCGAAAATTGAGCAAAAATTAAAAGAAAAATTTGACGATAAAGGGTTAAAAAGACCTCAATATCAAGGAGCATTGCCAGAAAGCAATGATGGATTGGGGCTTAAACTTTTAGGGATTACAGGAGACGAAATCCTTGATGCAGAAACCTATGCTAAAATAAAAGCCGAAACCATTGCCACTGTTCGTGGTACCGTTCAGGCAGATATTTTAAAAGAAGACCAAGCGCAAAATACTTGTATTTTTTCTACGGAATTTGCCTTGAGGTTGATGGGTGATGTTCAAGAATATTTTATTCAGAATAAAGTCAGAAATTTCTATTCGGTTTCTATTTCCGGATACCACATTGCGGAAGCAGGAGCCAATCCTATTTCTCAGTTGGCGTTTACTTTGGCCAATGGATTCACGTATGTAGAATATTACTTGAGCCGAGGAATGGATATCAATGATTTTGCGCCAAACCTTTCATTCTTCTTTTCAAATGGTATCGACCCAGAATATGCCGTGATTGGTAGAGTGGCCAGAAGAATTTGGGCAAAAGCCATGAAATTAAAATATGGCGGCAACGAGCGTTCTCAAATGTTGAAATACCACATACAGACTTCGGGGCGTTCGCTTCACGCACAAGAGATTGATTTCAATGATATAAGAACCACATTACAGGCACTATATGCTATCTATGATAATTGCAACTCGCTCCATACCAATGCGTATGACGAAGCCATCACCACGCCAACCGAAGAATCAGTAAGAAGAGCCATGGCAATTCAGCTTATCATCAATAAAGAATTGGGTCTGGCAAAAAATGAAAATCCTTTGCAAGGGTCGTTTATTATTGAAGAGTTGACTGATTTGGTAGAAGAAGCCGTGTATGCAGAGTTTGACAGAATTACTGAAAGAGGCGGGGTTCTAGGTGCTATGGAAACCATGTACCAACGTTCCAAAATCCAAGAAGAAAGTATGCATTACGAGTGGCTGAAACATACCGGAGATTACCCCATCATTGGCGTGAATACCTTCTTGGGCAAAGACGGTTCGCCTACCGTATTACCAGGAGAAGTCATCCGTTCTACTGAGGAAGAAAAACAGCAACAGATTGCAAGCCTAGAAAACTTCCAAAAATGCAATGCGGAACAAACCACTGAATGGTTGCAGAGACTTCAAAAGGCTGCTATTAACCAACAAAACCTTTTTGGGGTAATGATGGAAGCTGTGAAATACTGTTCATTAGGGCAGATTACCAATGCCCTTTTTGAAGTAGGAGGTAAGTATAGAAGAAACATGTAGCCAAAGTTCGGCGTCCAATAAGTAAAATCTCTCATTTTTATGGGAGATTTTTTGTTAGAAAAAAACAATTAATAAGAGGAATTTATTATTGTTAAAAACATCATAAAATTATGAATTACAAATTATTCAACGCATAATTTATTTATATTTGTCCATCAAATAATAATATGAATTCAGAAGAGAAAATCGTAGAAGATCTTAAAAACTGGAAAGATCTAATAAAGCCTTATGCTACTCCAGAAATAAAATTAGCCCGTAAAGAAGTATGGAAAACCGTATTGCCATTTGGATTGCTTTTCGTTACAGCGGTCATTGTTTATGAATTTAATATTTGGTGGGCACTGGCATTCTGTTTTTTGGCCGGATTATTTTTAACGAGAATTTTCATCATTCAGCACGATTGCGGTCACCAATCCTTTTTTCCTGAAAAAACAAAAAATGACAGAACCGGCTTTCTGATGAGTTTCATGACCTGTATCCCGTATAAATATTGGGCACGTTCGCACAATCATCATCACGCCCATCAAGGACAATTGGATACCCGTACCATAGGGGATGTAACCCTTCTTACAGTGAGAGAGTATAATGAGCTTTCTGCTTGGGGTAAAATGAAATACAGAATTTATCGTTCCGTTCCGGTGATGTTCGTTTTGGGACCTATCTATTACATTTTTATCCATAATAGGATTCCTTTTATCCAATTCAAAGGATGGGAAAAGGAAAAAAGAGCCCTTACCAAAACCAATATCTATCTATTTCTTTTTTTTACGGCTTTAGGAATATTGATAGGCTTGCCTCATTTGGATATATGGTATGGTTTCAAAAAACTGGCGGTATTGTATATTCCTATTTTGGGAACCTTTGCTTTCACGGCCATTTGGTTTTTCTACATGCAGCATCAGCACGATCCTAACTATAAGGCTTGGAAGCAGGACTGGCAGTTTGTATTGGCCGCCATTAGAGGAAGTTCTTTTTATAAACTTCCCAAAATTGTAAATTTCTTTACCGGAAATATCGGTTACCACCACATTCACCACCTGGCGCCAAAAGTTCCCTTTTATAAACTCGAAAAATGCAGTCAGGAGAACCCAGTATTTCAAAAACATGTTACCACCATTACATTATGGAGCAGCATAAAATACGCCTTCTATACGCTTTGGGATGAAGATAATTATAGGATGGTTACTTTTAGACAACTCAAAAAAATTGCAGTTAAAACATAAATCAAAAGCCATCTTGTAAGAGATGGCTTTTTTTATAAATATTTCAAAAAAGGCTTTACCTTCTGCATCTGCTGAAGGTATTTTTTTTGGGAAATTATGGAATAGAGGCTAATGATAATTATAGTTAAAGTACCTGTTATTACTAATAAAATTTTCCAAAATCCCAAAACTGTTTTTTTGAGTTGAAATAATTTTTGTATTTCTTCTGAATGTTCAAAAAATTTTATTTCAAATTGCAAAGCAAGAGCTAAAATAGAGAGAAATAGAAAAGAACCGCCTTGATGGAGAGTTAAAATATAATTGTTATACTTTTTAGCTAATCTGAAATTTTTAAAATTCTTTATATAAGTAAATAAGGGAAAAATACTTAGAAACAGAAATAGCATTAATGTATAATATTTAAAGAAGATTTCACTACAAAACACACATACAACTATAATAGTAAGAATGATTGTCAAGCAATATTTCAATGAAGCCATAAAAGTACTATTTGCCAATTGACGATTAACATTTCTTAAAAAAGGAGTTGTATCTTCTAAATTAAATCCACCTCCCCAAGATAAGTTCAATTCATCCTTCCAATTCTCTTTCACCTCTTCAAAAGCCTTCTCAAATCCCAAATTTTTCTCTTTCTGTAGATCAGAAATCTGAGAAATAAAATGATCATTGACTTCTATTAAGATATCTATAGGCAATTTTTTTGAGAGAAGGTAATTGCGTATTTCTGTGAGTTGTGTTTCTGTCATTTCAAATAATTTTCGAAAAACGGTCTTATTTTTTTTAATGTGGAAGTCAATTTTAGTTGATTAACCAAGGTGTAAATACCTAAAAAAATGATACTTAAAAAAAGAAATGATTTAAAAATAGTTTCCAAAGAAAAATGATGAGCTAAAATATTTTGGAAAATACTTTGCATAGGTTTTAGATAAAGTGCTAACCAATTGATTAAGTTAACAGTAAAAATAGACCGCCATTCATATAAAGAAAATTTATAATTTTTATATTTTTCTTTAAATGCAAATCCATTATAGAACAAATTATAAAAATAAACGAATATGCTAAGAACTATAGGTAATATTGCAGAGGGTTTAACTATTGTTTTGAAATTATCAAAATTCAATATGAAAAGTAATAACAAATAAACTCCAAAAATAAATAGACTTATTAAAATTGAGGTTTTAAAAATTGCAAATTCCGCCTCTTTTCTTAACCTTTGCTCAAACTTTGAGGTTTGTACATATTCAGTTTTATTTAAAACATACCAAGGATAGCGTGCTTCTAAATCTTCATGCCAATTCTCCGTTACTTTTTCAAAAGCTTTTTCAAAATCTAAATTTTCCTCTTTCTGTAAATCATTAATCTGAGAGATAAAATGGTCATTGACTTCTATCAGAATGTCAATCGGTAATTTTTTGGAGAGCAGATATTGGCGGATTTCAGCCATTTGTGTTTCGGTCATCATAGCTTTAGATTTATTCTTTTTTGTAAATCGGTAATTGTTTTTTTGTATTCAATATAATACAAAATTCCCAAAATAGTACCCCAGATAAAAATGTAAAATATCGAAAATGAAAGAATACCTCTGATATTGAAATTTAAATGTATAATATCTATAGATGCTTTGTAATATTTTTCAAATTTATTATCATAACCATTTAAAAGATAAATAGGAATGTACATTACCGTAAGCCTAATAATGTTTAATCCTCCCTGTAGATAGCTAATTTTTTTTCTATAGTAGTAGTTGCTTGTTTTGATGATTTTATAATCTTTTATTAAAATGATTAGTGCAAATAAGAATGCGATAATATTTGCAATAAGAATAAAATAGTATGCAAAGGACTTATTAAATAATAAAAATATAATGGATGTTAATATAATTGGTAAAAACCATTTCAATGAAATTGTCAAGAATTTATTATAAGTATTTTTTATAGTTTTTATATGTAATCTTGTTCTTTTCTCTTTTGCCCAGAAAGAAAATTTTAATTGTAAATCTCTATTCCAGTCTTGCTTTGTTTCTAAAAATGCAATATCAAAAGTCTTATTATCATTATTTATCTTATAATCTATTTGTTCCACCATATGATCTTTCACCTCCAATACCAAATCCATAGGCAAATTTTTACCCAAAAGATATAGACTTATTTCTCTTTCTTGTTCGGCTGTAATCATGGCGATTTAAATATTAAAAATGGTGTTCAAATTCAGTAAATAGCTTTTCATTTCTGCTTCATGGGCGGCTTGCTGTTTTTTTCCTTTTTCGGTAAGCAGATAATACTTTCGGTCTCGGCCGTTTACATTCTGCATTTCTGAAAAGATGATGCCTTCGTTTTCCAGTTTGTGAAGAATAGGGTAGAGCGCGCCTTCTGTCATTTCAAGTTCGCCTTTTGTGAGTTCTTTGGCTCGTTGGGTAATCTGGTAGCCGTACATTTTTACTTCCTTTGCCAGAAGTTTTAAAATAATGTTTTGCAATGTTCCTTTATAAAGTGCGTTTTTCCTCATGCCTAATTTTCTTATGTATTGCAAATGTATACATAATTTTCTTATGCATATAAATTTTCTGCCAAAATCTTTCTCAATTCTTATCTTTGCATCCATGCAAGCAGAGAAAATCATTTTGGGAATTGACCCCGGAACCGCAGTAATGGGTTTCGGGATTATTTCTGTGGTGAAGGGCCAAATGAAACTAGTTGCCATAGACGAGCTCATCCTCAAAAAGTATCCCAACCACGAAATTAAACTCAAAAAGATTTTTGACCGCACATTGGCTTTGATAGACGAGTTTCATCCAGATGAGGTGGCTTTGGAAGCTCCGTTTTTTGGTAAAAACGTGCAGTCTATGCTCAAGTTGGGTAGGGCGCAGGGGGTTGCTATGGCGGCAAGCCTGCACCGAGATATACCCATCACCGAATATTCTCCCAAAAAAGTGAAAATGGCCATCACCGGAAACGGAAACGCCAGCAAAGAACAAGTGGCAGGCATGTTGCAAAACCTTTTGGGCCTCAAAGAATTTCCTACCAAATATTTGGATGCATCAGACGGATTGGCGGTAGCGGTGTGTCATCATTTTAATATGGGTAAACCGGATCAGGACAAAAATTATACCGGATGGGCCAGTTTCCTCAAACAAAATCCGGACAGAATTAAGTAATTCTTTTTTTGTAAATCTGATTTTCAAATTACAGTAAATCAGTGAAATAGAATTGTAAAATCATTTTACAATCGATTTACTGTGTAAAACCTAATACTATTCGTAACATTGTTGCGTTATTAAAGACCAATCAATAAAGTATTATGGAAAATAAAAATCAAACCCCGCATAAAAATGCCTTACAGCATAAAATGAACGGATTTCAGAAATTTCTGATGATTTGTTCAGGGTCCAATATTCATCTTCTGCAAAAATCTCCCAGCGAATGGAACAAGTATGCCGGTATAGGAGGTATTGTCTTGTTTACGGCAGTTTTTGCCACACTTTCTTCTACCTATGCGATGTATACGGTTTTCGAGGACGATTATATTTCTATCGGATTGGGGATTCTTTGGGGACTGATGATTTTCAATCTAGACCGATACATTGTTTCTTCTATCAAAAAGACCGGCACCCTTTGGAATCAATTTTTAATGGCTTTTCCGAGGCTTATATTGGCTACATTTTTGGGAATTGTGATTTCTAAGCCGTTGGAACTCAAAATTTTTGAAAAGGAAGTCAACAAACAACTCAATACCATTATTCAGCGCAATAAAACAGAGCTGCAAAAAACTCTCAACGGAAGAATTTTGCAACAAGCAGGACCTTATGATGAGGAAAAGAAAAAAATTCAGAAGCAAATGACAGCGTATCAGTCGGCGTACGATTCTGCTTCCACAGAACTCGAAAAAGAAATTTTAGGAACCAAAACGGGGCTCACTTCCGGAAAAGTAGGCTTTGGCACCAACGCCAAAAGAAAAGCCGAGCTGAAGGAACAGCGCAGAAAAGATTTGGAAACGTATCAAAAGCAAATGGAACCGAGATTAAAATATCTGGATGCACAGATGACCGGGGTGTACAAAGACCTTCAAACTGAACAAAAAAAATCTGAAAAGGCAGAAGACCGATTTAACGGTTTTGCAGCTAGGCTTCAGGCACTTTCAGAATTGGGGAAGACCAATGAGATTATGGCTTTGGCCTCTTTTTTCATAATGATGATGTTCATTACCCTAGAAATTTCTCCCGTTTTGGTGAAACTGATATCTGCTGTGGGTCCTTACGATTGGCTTTTAGAAAAAACAGAAAACGATTACCGCTTGTATTCTAAAGAAAAAATAGAAAAAGGAAATGCAGCCACCGATTTTAGAATAGATAAATTCAAAAATGATTTACAATAAAAAAACGCTCTTAAGAGCGTTTTTTGTTTAAAATAGAGGAGTGTATTTTTTTCTGTTTTCCATCAACATCCAAAGCTCTACAATAGCAAATACTACACCGGCACCAATTCCTTCTGGGTCATGATGTACATGGTGAGCCAAAATCCCAAGAATAATAGGGAAGATAACTAGTGCACCCAAGGCTCTTGTTTTTGGAAATAAAACCAAAATTCCACCAAGGATTTCAGCTAGGCCTACCAATGGCATCAACCAGCCAATTTTACCAAATGCCGCGAAAAGTTCTTGTTGTTCTGGAGACATTTTTGGCATAGGCAAAAATTGCATAAAAATATTAGCCCCGAAAATAATCATACCCCAGCCCGAAGAGCGCGCAGACAATGTTGTAAATAGTGTTTTTCATATTTTTTTAAGTTTTAGGTTAAAGTAAAGATATAAAAAAATCTCTCAAAATGCTTTGAGAGATTTTTTATTGTGTTTTTCTTAATGATTTTACAGAGAATAATTTGGCGCCTCTTGGGTAATAATCACATCATGAGGGTGAGATTCTTTAAGACCAGAACCGGTAATCATGACCATTTTCCCGTCTTTTTGTAGAGTAGGGATGTCCTTAGTGCCACAATAGCCCATTCCGGCTCTGATACCTCCTGTCAATTGGAAAATAACATCTTCTAATTTTCCTTTGAAAGGCACTCTTCCTTCAATCCCTTCCGGAACAAATTTTTTGGCTTCACTTTGAAAATATCTTTCTTTACCGCCTCTTTTCATCGCAGATAAACTTCCCATGCCTTGGTAAGATTTGAATTTTCTTCCTTGGAAAATAATTTCTTCTCCCGGAGCTTCTTCGGTACCTGCCAAAAGAGAACCTAGCATTACTGCACCAGCACCGCTGGCAATAGCTTTTACAATGTCTCCTGAAAGCTTAATTCCTCCATCTGCAATAACGGCCACGTTGTATTCTTTGGCTTTTTCGTACACATTATAGATGGCAGACAATTGAGGAACGCCTACACCTGCTACTACTCTCGTCGTACAGATAGAACCCGGACCTACACCTACTTTTAGTACATTGGCACCAGCTTTTATTAAAGCTTCAGCGGCATCAGCTGTTACAATGTTTCCACCCACGATGTCTAGATATGGAAATGCTTTTCTGATTTCTGAAATTTTATCCAAAACCCCTTTAGAATGGCCATGTGCAGAGTCCACCGCAATAATGTCCACACCGGCTTCTACCAAAGCGGTTACTCGGCTGATGGTGTCATCTCCTACGCCAACGCCTGCGCCCACAATCAATCTTCCGTTTTTGTCTTTATTGGCTTGTGGATACTCTAGTTGGTTGTCTATATCTTTGATGGTAATTAAACCTACTAAGTGATTTTCTGTGTCTACAATCGGTAATTTTTCAATTCTGTTTTTCAGCAAAATTTCTTTGGCTTCTTCTAAGTTGGTATCTTTGTGAGAAGTGACTAAGTTTTCGCGAGTCATCAGTTCTTCTACTTTTGCCGAAAGGTTTTCCTGGTATTTTACATCTCTATTGGTGATAATCCCAATCAATTTATTTTGGGCATCTACTACCGGAAGACCAGAAATTTTATAGTGTTGCATCATTTCTTTGGCTTCTGCCAAAGTATGGTCTTTGGTAAGGGTAACAGGATCTGAAATCATTCCGTTTTCTGACCTTTTTACACGGTTTACCTGCGCCGCTTGCTCTGCAATTGGCATGTTTTTATGGATAAACCCTAGTCCACCCACTCTGGCAATGGCAATCGCCAAATCTGCCTCGGTAACGGTATCCATAGCTGCTGAAACAATAGGGACATTAAGCGTAATGCGGTCTGAAATTCTAGATTTTAAGGAAACCTGATTCGGTAGTACTTCCGAATAGGAAGGAATAAGCAGAACATCGTCAAAAGTAATGGCGGTTTCTACAATTTTGTTGTGAATAGACATCTCTACTTTCTTTGCAAAATTAAAGGATTATTTTTTACCAATGAAATTTTATTGAAAAATTAATAAAAATTTAATTTCTGTTTTTAAGATAAACCCAAATTGATTTATCTAATAATTCGTTTTTCTGCGTATCTAGACCTTTTATTACAATCCAATAAGTGCCTGTAGGGAGCTTTCTTCCAAGAGAATCACTTCCGTTCCAATAAAATGGCTTTCCTTCAGTATATTCATATACCTTTACCCCATTTCTATTGAAGACCATCATTTTCAAATCTTGGTAATCTTTTAATTTTTCAAATGACCAAACATCATTAATACCATCACCATCTGGTGTAAATATATTAATGAAATCGGCATTTCCTGTTCCGGGCTCTGGATCATCAGGTGTTCCAGTTTCAGGTTTGTCGGTTTGTAGTAATTTTACCGAAGCTATGGAAAAACAATTGTTATTATTGCTTATTCTGACATAAACATATTTAATGGCTGTAGAAAATGCGCTGATATTTTTTATTTCATTCTTTTGATTTTTTGCATCATTTTCTGAGGTGAAAAATTGAAAATTAAGCCTGGCTGAATTAATATTGGCCAAGGCGTCATTTAAATTATAAATATAGCTGTTTTTAGTTTTATTTATAGGTTCTATAGGTGAGTTTAATGTTATTTCTGGAGTTGGGTAAACAGTAAAGTTTGCATTGACGATTTCATAAAAACCTTTATCCGAAATTATTTTATAAATAATTCGGTTAGAGCCAGAAAATCCACTATTTGTGCTTATTTTAATATCGGTGTCCAGTATAGTTGCCGTGGCATTTACAGGCATAGTAAGTATTTGTGTTTTTATTACTTCGTACTTTGTATTTGGTGGACTAAACTGGGGAGAAATGATGAAAGATTCCCCAGGGCAAACTCCATCTAAGTTGTCATCAGTTACCTGATATGGACAATCTTCTACCGTAATTTCGTTAGTGAAATAATTGAAATCTCCATAGGCGTAGGTGAGTTTACATCTATAAGTACCAGATGAAGTAGGGATAAATGTAGGAGCGTTGGCATTAGGAATATCTATTCCATTTTTTTGCCACTGTATAATCTCAAAGTCTATATTGCTTACGGTTAGAATTACAGATTCTTGAACACAACTTCCGTTTTTGGTAATATAAGGATCATTAGAAAAACCGGTATAACTGCTCGCAAAACCTGTAAATTGTCTGCCTCCAACAACATCTATATTCAAACTTTTGTCTGAAGAAATATTTATATTTCCCTTAAGGTAGGGGAAAGTATGATATTTCCATCCGGGTTTGCCGATAATGGGAGAACCTACACCGAGTGGACTGTCATTAAACATAATTGTGGCAGATTCTTCAGATTTTATCGTGAGCTTAATATCATTCTGAATAGCTCCAATTTTTTGAATAAAAGGCACTTGTATTAAGTTAGGTTTATCGCGAGGAATATAATTTTTATCAATAGGATAGGAGAAGGTCATGCCACTGGATTTTTCTGTTAGAGAAGACGCGCCTCCCTTAGGCACATGATTGTACCCTCCTATCATTTGGTAGATATAAGCCGGTTCAGATGTTTTGATATACAAGCCTTTTGTAGGAATGGTTTTTGGTTCTGAATTTACAAATAACGGTTCATATCCATCTAAAAATTTAATAGGAAATGGACCAATAAAATATTCTCCCTGATCTAAAGTCTTAAAAGGAGTAGTTTCGTCATTAAAATAAATTTGTGTGTTGTTTTTTGTGGCAACAATAAGTGCTTTTTCCATTGCAGATTCTGCAACCGTCATCCCATTGGCGAAAAAATATTCTTTCCCTATTTTAGTAGTTGGTAAAGACTGATCCAAATTGATATTACCTCCGGGTTCTCCCAAATCTTGACTCAAGAAATTACCATTATTGAGAACTATTGGTTTATCAGAAGATATTTTGGCTCCAATGAAATTAGGGTCGTTATCGTCTAGTACAGGATGTAAGGGCTTAGGATCTTTATTGTCTTTTTTTAATACTACGGCTAAATAAGATTGTCCTTTGTTAAGAGTCACATCAATCACATCGGCTGTACTGCCATCGGAAAAAACAAGGTTTTTGTTATAGCCGGAGATTTTTACATGAGTATTGTCTTGTGTGGCGAGAAATGATGCCTGATAATTCATTTTAGGGCCATAGATCGGCTGTTGAGGATTTTCTTCGTAGAGCAAAACCTGATCATTGACAACAAAAAAGTCTTTCCCTAGAGCAGATTTTCCTTTTGAGGCAATGATTTCCGAATAAGATCCTCCAACCCTTAGACTGGCATAAAAGCTTTTTTCTCCAGCAACATATAACCCCATAGTAGAAACAGTCATTGTTCTTCTTTCTACACTACTGCGAATAACAGAATCGTCTGGTAAGGTATACTCTACAGGAGTGTTCTTGCTTAATATTACCGAACTAATAAGGGTTTTATTATTATAAATATTAACTTTAAAAGGTTCTGCTTTATCTGTGGAGAGATAAAGTTTTATTTCGGAAATCCCCCCACTACTCTGAAAAAAAGGGGGAAACCAATGCTCTAAATCTAATTGTGCTTTCACAAAAGTAAATGAAAAAGCAATTAACCAGAATAAAAAAAATTTCCTCATTCGCATTTAGTAAATATAGAAAATTTAATTTCTATTTTTCAATAAAACCCAACCTTTGTAATTAATTTTAATGCCGGTGTCTGGTTCTGTCCACTCTAAAACATACCAATAAGTGCCCGAAGGAAGGCTTCTTCCATTTTGTTTTCCGGTCCAGTAGTAATTTTCAGAATTTTCTTCTTTTAGAATAGTATTACCATACCGGTCAACAATCAGAATTTTTACCTCCTTTTTAATTTTGAGATCAGAGTAATCTAAAATGTCATTTATACCATCTCCGTTTGGGGTTATTGCATTCAGGAGATTAATAATTAGAAATTCCTTTTCTATAGGTATACATCTTTCCGCCGCTTGAACATATATTTTATGAATTCCTCTTTGTAAATTGATAAACTCATTAGATGTCTGATAATTGATGCCATCAAGGGAATAATAATATGGAGGATTGCCTCCGGAAACATTTACTACAATATTATTACCGGCTACTATTATACTATTGATTATAGGTTCTTCTGATTCTGTTATTTTAAAATATTGTCTGTATACACAGCCATTGAAAGATAAATCTACATAATGGTTCCCAAGGCCGTAGTTGGATGTTTGGGTAGTAGCGCCATTGCTCCATTTGTAAGCTGTAAAACCAGTGCCGGCATCCATTGTTGTTGTCGAATTAGGACAGATAACCCTATCCTTTAGTAAAGAAGAAGTGAGTGGCTGACTAAAATTGACCATCAATATAGACCAGTTAGGGCAACCCGCGGCAGGGTCTTCTATTCTTACATAATAAGTGGTGGTTTGGCTTATTGTTTGGTTAAGATTCTTTATGGCATTGGTGTTATTGTTAGCATCTGCTTGTGTAGTAAAATATCGAATAACTGCTCCGGAAGAATTGCGGATAGATGAACTGTAATCTCCCAAATTTACATCTATTTTTCCGTCCAAATCATTGTCGCAGACGGATGTAGAATAATTATTTACAATAATCTTTGTTCCAATTTTAAAATCAATATGCCCGGTTGCATTGGTGCATCCATTCTTAGAATCTACCAAAACATAAACTCTCGTTGGGGTGTTATAGCTCCAATTATCAGGAAGCGGAGTGCCGGTAAAGCTGCTATTGAGATAATATGAAATATTAAAATCCTGGTAACCGTTTACCACAATCGGAGAAACATCTTTCGAAAAAGTAACCGAATAATTTCCATCAAAATCCAAATCGCAAAGTGTAGAATTGAAGGTGATGGTATTAAGGTTTGGAATAGGATAAAATTTTAGTGACAATTTGGACACTCCCACACAGCCATACTGATCTATCAATTTTACGTAAATTGTCTTAAGACCTGAATAATATGACGTAAGTCCGGAAGTGATTTTATTGGAGAAAGCCCCTGTAGCCTCATCATAATTCAAATAATATTCTGGAGCGGCAGTAAGGTTAAGAGAAGAATAATCTACATGGGTAAGATCAAAAGTTCCCTCAGAATGGATGTTGGAACATGAAAAGGTTTCTGCATTGAATGGGGTAAAATGATTAATATTGATGGTAACCGTCACTATTTCAGTTTCAGGAAAATCCGGATCTGTGCCTGAAAAGGTGTAACTGAAGGTATCTGTAGTTGCCGTAGGATTGGTTAATGTGTAAATAATTTCTCCGGTTGATGAGTTTATGGTAGCCGTTCCATTAGAAGGAGTTGACGTTATTTTTACAGAAGAAGCAATTACAGGCTGCGAAACCTTAGAAAATGTTGGCGAGATGTTTAAAATATTATTACAACTTCCAATATTATAGGTTTTATTGCTTTTTGTAGTGCAAGGCATTAATTTATATATTGGAGAGTCTTGTGCTCCACAGCCGTTTTTAATGATTTTCACAAAATAGTAACCGGGTCCATCTGGAGTGATGATATAGGTTTGGGCATCTGCGCCAGTATAAGGAATGCCATTTTTATACCATTGGTAGCTGTCATAGGTATTATCTACTTCTAATGTTAAATTATTATTTTCACAATCACCCCCTTTTGAAATGACAGGAACAGAGTTAAATCCTGCAAAATAGCCCCCAAAGCCAACTGCACCATTACCGGCAGCAATACCAGCTGTAATGGCTTTAGTGGATTTTAAGGTGAGATTTCCACTTATATTTGGCAAAACATAGGTTTCCCAATCATTATTTCCTTTTAAAGGAAATGGGCCATTACTTGCATTAAGTGCTAAACCATTGATAGATACTACAGCCCCTTTTTCTGTGATGATATTCAGTTTAGTATTGGAATAATAATCAAAACCATTGCCATATGGAATTTCATTTACCATGCCAATCTCATCAATACTATTGGGTAGATAACAGCTTAAGGAGGGAATAAAATTAAACCCACCAGTAGCAAACTCGGGAGTATTAGAGTCTCCTTTGGTGCCAGCCAAAAACTGATATACATAGATGGACTTAGTAGCTTTTATATAGAGATTGAATATATCGCCGGTTGGGTTATAGAACTTATTTTTAATGATATAACTCTGCCCTTTATTAAGAGTAGCAATAGGGGTAGTCTCATCATTTACATACACCTGAGTGTTGTTTTCTGTGGCAATTACCAATACTTTTTCCATAAATCCGATTTGACTGCCAAAGTTTGCACCCGTAGCGCTTCCGTTTCCCTTAAGTACTACATATTCTGTCCCAATTCTTTCAATTGGGACAGACTGATCCATTAGAATGTCAAAATTAGTTTTATTTTCAGATAAGCTCAGAAAATTACCATTGGTTACAGATATGGGTTTGTCGGAAGTAAGGTGTGCTCCGATAAGTCCTGCATTGTTTGCAGTATTGACATTGGATGTCTTAGCTTCAAAAATATAGGATTCTCCTTTGTTGAGTATGATGTTTTTTTCATCATCTATAGTACCATCGGAGAACACTAGTCCTGTGTCATAGCCACTTAATTTTATATTTGTATTGTCTTCTGTAGCAATTACTCCGACCATAGAATTAAGAGCATTGAGATTATTTAAGGTATTTGGTATATATTGTTCTCCCATTCCAATAAAATAATCTTTTCCCAAGGCAGATTTTCCTTTAGAGGTAATAATTTCTGCATGGGAGGTTATAGAGAATCTAATATTGGCAAAGAATTTTTTATCTCCTATTAAATGTAGGCCCATATTTGTTTTTGAATTGGTTCCTACAGAATTGGAAGTTATAATATAATTTCTAGGGATAAAGAACTTTTGAGGATTGCCTTTGCTAAGATTGTTTATGTTGGCAATAAGAATATTATTGTTATAGATTTTTACCTGAAATGGAACTTTTTCATTGGTAGAAAGATAGAGGTATTGTGCAGGACTAATTCCTTGTGAAGCTTCTGACATTGGGGCAAACCAATGCTCGGTGTCAAACTGAGCCGAAATATTTATAAAGGAAAAAAGAAATAAAAGTAGATAGAATAATTTCTTCATATTTTTTGATAAGTATTACAAATTTATATTATTCTTATCATAATATGGCATAAAAAAACTCTGTAAGTATTCTTACAGAGTTCTTCATATATTTTACAGCTGAAAATTAAGAAAGAGCGACTCTCTTATATCCAGTTACTTTAAGATCAGCACTTACAGATTTTACGTAATCTGCAACAGAGATACCTCCATCTTTAATAAAAGCTTGGTGTACTAAAGTGTTCTCTTTGTAGAATTTCTGCATTTTACCTTTAAGGATGTTGTCAATAATATTTGCAGGCTTTCCTTCTTTAGTTAAGATGTCTTTTTCAATTTCTAATTCTCTGTCAATAACCTCCTGAGAAACTTGAGATTCATCTAGGGCAATAGGATTCATTGCAGCAACTTGCATAGCAACAGATTTAGCAGCTTCTTCAGCACCTGCAGCATTAGCAGAAAGAGAAGTAAGAGTAGCAATCTTGTTACCAGCGTGGATATAGAACCCTACATAGTTGCCAGATAATTTTTCGAAAGCACCGATTTCTATTTTTTCACCAATTACACCTGTTTGTTCAATTAATTTTTCTGAAACAGAAATTCCATTGTAATCAGATGCTAAGAATTCTTCTTTTGAATTATAGTTAAGCGCTTTTTCAGCAAAATCATGAGCTAATTTTACAAAATCGTCATTTTTAGCAACAAAGTCTGTCTCACAATTTAATGCGATAACAACACCTGAAGTATGATCTGCGTTTACTTTTGCAATCACTGCTCCTTCAGTAGATTCTCTGTCTGCTCTGTTGGCAGCTACTTTTTGTCCTTTTTTTCTAAGGATTTCAATAGCTTTTTCAAAATCTCCTTCCGCTTCTACTAAAGCTTTTTTGCAGTCCATCATTCCTGCTCCTGTTGTGTTTCTAAGTTTAGCTACGTCTGCAGCAACTGGTGTGTACATATTTAAATTTTTTTTAATTTTGGGTATAAATTTTGAGATGCAAAGATACAAAATTTCACGTAAACTAAAAAGTGAGTTTTTACGTTATGTTTTTAAAATAAATAATAAATAATGGCAGATAAATTTTCTTTGTTTTTTTTCATATTAGTGGGGGGAGCAGTTTTCGCTCAGACAAAACAAGAATTAGACAAAGTAATGTTAAGTAAAGATCCTTACGAGATTTTAAGTTTCATAAACAAGTATCCACAAGACCCTAATACTCCTTTTTTAAGAAAAAAAGTTGGCGACCATAAGGAAGCCAAATATTTGTTGCAAAATAATTCTAATGTTAATCTGCAAAGTAATCCTATAGAGGCAGGTAAGGACAAAACAGAATTGTCTAATAAGGCCAAAAAAACAGAAGAAGTGCTGAATCATCTATTCAATAATGATCCTACAAATCAGCAAGCCTATTTGCAAATAAAAAACCAGTCTAATTGTGACATCAAGGTTAAAATAGAAGGGAAGAAAGCTTACTACATAGATATTCCCAAAATGGGAGATAACTTTGTATTGATCCCAAAAGGAAATTATAATATTTCTACAGATATCTGTAATGAAAGATATATTAGTATGAAAAATGTCAATCAGGATATGCAGATTAGATTAATTGCATCAAAAAAAGCCAGAAACTAGTCTGGCTTTTTTAATTTTATTTTTAGAAAATCTTATCCTATAAATTTACCCATAGCAATAAATTTCTCTTGTCTATGGTTTAATAGTTCTTCACCGGTAAAATTTTTAAGCGCTTTAATATTGGTGAGGATATTTTTTTTCACATTTTCATAAGCTACTTCAGGATCATAGTGAGCGCCTCCTAGAGGTTCTTCTATAATGCCGTCTATTATTTTTTCTTTCAGCATGTCGTTAGGCGTAAGTTTTAGCGCATTAGCTGCCGTTTCTTTATATTCCCAACTTCTCCATAAAATAGAAGAGCAACTTTCTGGTGCAATTACAGAGTACCAAGTGTTTTCTAGCATATACACCTTATTACCTACACCGATTCCTAAAGCACCTCCCGATGCGCCTTCACCAATAATGATAGTGATGATAGGAGTCTTTAGCTGAACCATTTCATAGATGTTTTTAGCGATAGCCTCACCTTGCCCTCTCTCTTCAGCTTCAAGACCAGGGTATGCTCCCGGTGTATCTACAAAAGTTACGATTGGAATTTTGAATTTCTCAGCCAATTTCATCAATCTCAAAGCTTTTCTGTATCCTTCAGGATTACTCATCCCAAATCTTCTGTGCTGTCTTTCTTTGGTAGTTCTTCCTTTTTGGGTACCTATAATCATTACACTTTGACCTTCAATTTTTGCTAAGCCACCTACCATAGCAGGATCGTCTGCGAAATTTCTGTCTCCGTGCAGTTCTATAAAACTGTCTTTATCTACAATCCCATTAATAAAATCCAAAGTGTAAGGTCTGTCTGGATGACGAGACAACTGTACTCTTTGCCATGGGGTAAGATTTCCGTAGATTTCTTTCTTTTTTTCGATGATTTTATCTTCAATTTGGCTGCATGCCAATTTCATGTCTACACCGCTTTCTTCACCAACTAAAGAACAGGTTTGATACTGATCCATCAAATCTTTAATTGGCAATTCAAAATCTAAATATTCCATTTTTTGTTTAGAATTAATCTTTCAAATTTACTAAATATTTCTGTACCGAAGAATTATTTTAAATTTTCTGTGGCTGCTATTATTCTTCCAAGACTTTCTTCGCGGCCTAAAATTTCTAATAAATCTGGCACGTCTGGGCCTTTTAGTTCTCCTACCAAAGCAAGCCTCAGTGGCATCATTACTTTGCCAAACCCTAATCCTTTTCCTTCTACAAAATGATGAATTTCTTCTTTTAAAACCTCTGATTTAAATTCTGTTTGGTTTAATTTTTCTGATAACTCCTTCAAAATAGAAGATGTTTCTTCATTCCATGCTTTTTTTACAGCCTTCTCATCATATTCTGAAGGGGCTTCGAAAAAGAATTTGCCTTGTTCATAAATATCTTTTATAAATGTGGCTCTTTCTTTCATTAGTCCGATGATCTTGATCAGTTTTTCGTCTGAAATGTCTATCAGTTTGGCTTCTTCTAAGTCTCTGAATAATTTTGTTACTTCTTCATCAGACTTTTTCTGAAGGTATTGATGATTAAACCATTCTGCTTTTTCTTTAGAAAATCTTGCTCCAGCTTTATGCACTTTGTGCAAATCAAACTCTGAGGCCATTTCTTCTAAGCTCAAAATTTCTTTATCATCAGATGGGCTCCACCCTAAAAGTGCCAAGAAATTCACAAAAGCTTCTGGCAAATATCCTTCTTCTCTGTATCCTTTGTAGGTTTCATTTGCTGCTTTATCATGAAAATTCAATGGAAACACAGGAAACCCGAATTTCGCGCCATCTCTTTTGCTGAGTTTACCTTTTCCTTCGGGTTTCAGAATGAGAGAAAGATGGGCAAATTCTGGTGCTTGCCACCCAAATGCTTCATATAGTAAAACATGCAAGGGCATAGATGGCAACCATTCTTCACCTCTTATAACATGGGTTATTTCCATTTCGTGGTCGTCTATAATATTGGCAAAATGATAAGTAGGCATCCCATCATTTTTAACCAAAACCTTATCATCTAGCGTATTGGTGTTTACGGAAAATTTTCCTCGGATGATGTCTTCTAGATTTATGGTTCTGTCTATCGGCATTTTGAATCTCACTACATAAGGCACTTTTTGGTCTAACAGATTCTGAATTTCTGCTTCAGACAGCGATAGGCTGTTTCTCATGTGGTTTCTGGTAAGGTAATTGTAAGAAAAAACTTCTCCTTTTTCCTCATATTCTGCTCTTGTTTTTTCCAATTCTTCGGGGGTGTCAAAAGCTAAATATGCATAATCTGTTTTAAGGATTTGTGCCGTATATCTATCGTAGATGTCTCTTCTTTCAGATTGTCTGTATGGGCCGTATTTTCCGCCATGTTTAGGGCTCTCGTCCGGTGTTATTCCACACCATTCCAAAGCTTCCATGATGTATTCTTCTGCTCCTTCTACATATCTTGCGGTGTCTGTATCTTCAATTCTTAAGACAAAATCGCCCCCTTGTTTTTTTGCAAAAAGATAATCATATAAGGCTGTCCTTACACCTCCCAAGTGTAATGGTCCTGTGGGACTGGGTGCAAAACGCACTCTTACTTTACTCATTTTATCGGAAATTTTAAGAGGCAAATTTAAGTATTTTTTATGCTTTAATTAATATTATGGAATGCCTAAATTTAATTTCTTAATTTTGTAGCCAAAATAAAATTTAAAATATGCTGGAAATTGGAGAAAGACCTTGGGGGAAATATTTTGTATTAGCAGATGAGCCAAATTTTAAATTGAAAAGAATAGAAGTTCTTCCCGGACATAGACTATCTTATCAATATCATTTTAAAAGACAGGAAGCCTGGACTATAGTGCAAGGAACTGCCAAAATTACTTTGGACGGAGAGGAAAAAATATACAAATACGGCGAGACTGCCCTTATCCCACTTTCTGCAAAACACAGAATAGAAAATATAGGCGAAGACCTTCTAGTATTCGTGGAGGTACAAACAGGAACCTATTTCGGCGAAGACGACATCATAAGAATAGAAGACGATTTCGGTAGAGATTAGCCATTATTCCTCTATGTAAAAAATAGGAAAGCTTTTTAACTTGAACTGGTTGTGCAACAAGTAAAGGGTGAAGAGCCTTTCGGACAGGAAGCCTATAACTCTTCTCTGATAAGGGTCTTCACTGATGGAAATCCTTTTTTCTACTTCAAATAAAATGGTAAAAAGCCAACTGCAAAAATCATTAAACCATTCTTTTTTAGCCACAAAAATATTTCCATAATAGAGCTTGTTGCCTTTATAAAAATAGGTGTCTATGCTCTTTTCATATTCCGGGAAATACTCTTTTATGATCTGCATACAGGTGTCCCAGTCTTCTGTAAGATGGTATTCTTTATAATCTTCTGCTATTGATATAGGTTTACTTTTGAGAGAGCAATAGATAGGATTGGCAGTGATTACATCATATTCTTCTAGCAATAGGGATATTTTTTCGTTTGTGGCTTTAGTGTCATTTAATTTCAATAAATTTTGATCACCTTGCTTTACCCTTTTCATGATATCCGTTTTCACATTTCTATAAAAAGGTTTTTTATAAAACAATGCTAAGAACCTCCTGTAATGCATCAATCCATATACCTCTTCATCCTGAAGGTTTTTCCATGCCCAATAGATAGCGGTCAATTCATTGAAGGTGCTGTTTTTTTCTGAGATGTTTTCGCCGGTATTGTCTTTCAGGTAGCTGCTGTTAATGGTATAATTATTAATAGAACTTCCTACCTGTATGGGTCTGAAGATTTCATTGTCAATAACGGATTCTAGTTTATGTGTTGCAACAAGGATTTTAGTTTTCATTGAATTCTTTTTTAATAGCCACTAATGCAGAAGCAATAATCTGGTGCATGTCATAATATCTGTATTCTGCCAATCTTCCCCCAAAAATTACATGGGTAAGATCTTTGGAAAGAGCTTTGTATTTTTCGAATTTACTTTGGTTTTCATCGTTATTGATGGGGTAGTAGGCTTCTTTTCCTACTTCCCATTTTTCAGGAAACTCTCGGGTAATTATAGTATTTTTTTGTTTACCGAATTCAAAATGCTTGTGTTCAATAATTCTGGTAAAAGGATATTCGGCATCGTTGTAATTAATTACGGCGTTTCCCTGATGGTTTTCCTTTTCTAGTTTTTCGTGCTCAAAACGAAGCGAACGGTATTCTAAAGTTCCAAATTGATAATTGAAAAATTCGTCTATTTGTCCGGTAAAAACTATTTTGTCTGTAACACTTTCATAATAATCCCTATCAGCAAAAAAATCGGTGTCTATTTTTACTTCTATGTCCTTTAGAAGATTGTTGATGATTACGTTATATCCTCCAATAGGGATTCCTTGGAAACGATCGTTAAAATAATTATTGTCAAACGTGAATCTTACCGGCAGTCTTTTAATAATGAAGCTGGGCAATTCTGTTGCTTTTCTTCCCCATTGTTTTTCGGTGTATTCTTTTATAAGGATTTCGTAAATGTCTTTTCCGACAAGAGAAATAGCTTGTTCTTCTAGGTTTTTTGGGTCTTTTGACCCAAATTTTTCTTTCTGTTCTTCAATAATTTTTTGTGCCTCTTCAGGAGTTTTGGTTCCCCAAAGTTGGTAGAACGTATTCATGTTAAAAGGCAAATTATAGAATTTTCCTTTGGCAAAAGCAATCGGGGAATTGATGTATTGGTTGAATTCTGCAAACTGATTTACATAATCCCAAAGTTCCTTATCATTAGTATGGAAGATGTGGGCTCCGTATTTATGAACATTTATTCCCTCTATATTTTCACAATATACATTGCCGCCGGTATGGTTTCTTTTATCTATCACCAGGCATTTTTTGCCTCTTTTATTGGCTTCATGCGCAAAAACACTTCCAAAAAGCCCGGCTCCAACAATAATATAATCGTATTTCATGAGTTCTAATTCTTAATCTAATTTATAAATTTTCACCTTATCCAAGTTTTTCTCCCTCGAAATGCAAGTTTATTTTTTGATGAGGATCAATAGAAAGAAGATATTTAATCCAATTGGTGAAGCTATATTTATCTGTAATTTCTGGAGACATATCCTGGTAAGGTTGCTTTAGGAAATTGATCAATTCTCTCTGGCTGTAATTTTCTTCTAAAATAAATATGTTTTTTGGATTATAAAAATCATAACTCTTTACCAAAGAATTATTGGTAATGAGTTTTTTCTTAAACCCAATGCTTTCAAAAGTTCTGAAAGATAAACCATAATGAATGTCATTTTTAAAATCCAAAATCGTTTTAGATTCTTTCAAATGAATTAAATTTTCCTTGAAGGAAAGTTGGTCTGTAGTGAGAATCAGATTCTCGTTTTCATATTTTTTATCTAATTTTTTTACTTTTATAAAAATTTCAGCCTTTATATTTGTCTTTTTGAATAGCCTACTCAACTCTAATATTTCATTGATTCTGTTTTTCATGAAGGTGCCCACAAAAAAAACATCGTTCTTCACTTCGGTGGTGTCCATTAAATCGTCAAAATAGAAATTGGTAGTAGGAAGACAATTAGGATATTTTTTCAGGTCTCTTACATCGAATAAAAAAAATCTGTCAAAATATGGCATTACCTCTTTTGCCAATGGAAATCTGTCTATGCCGTCCCATTGATAGGCGACCGTCATTTTAGCCTTTTCCTTAATTTTTTTGATGGTTTTTTCACTCAATAAATCAGGTCTTATAATTAAGGCATAATCCGTTTTTGTAGGTATTTCATTTAATTCAAAAAGGAGTTTTTGCTCAGAAAATTCAGCCCTTTTTTTGGCTTTGAGTGTTTTGTCTTTTTTAAAAGTTTTATTGAAGAAGTGTTTAATAGAATCTTGTTTTTTTAGAGAAAACCCTTCTTTGTGCAACAATAAATGTACCGTAAATCCTAAAAATTCAAGGTTTTCTTTAATCCTGAAAGGAAGCTCAAAATGGTTCGGAGCGCTTAGAATAATTGTTTTTCCTATAAAACCGGTTTCCATGTTATATTGTATATCCTTCTTTAGCAAAGTATTCTCTCCAAAAATCTTTTTCTTTGTTCCACCTGTGACACCCAAAAGGAAGGTCGCCAGAATTTTTGACCAATGCTTTTTTCTGCTTGTTTTCTACTGCAAATTTGCAGGCTTCTTTATAGTCGGGTTTTGAAAAATGAATACCATTTCTTAGCGGCTCAATGCTGAAAAAAACATCTTCTGCATAGAAAGTGCTTTTATTTTCTGGCTTAAGATAGATGTTTATTACATGTGGCAATCTATTTATAATCTCGATAAATTTTTCTCTTTTTCTCAAAGAAAGTCCGCCATTGCCTACTTTATTATATATAAGGCTTTTGTCTTTTTGCCATTTTTTATTGCCTTTGTAATTGATGAGGGTTTTTGTGAGATACAGAGTCTTTTCCCAAATCAATTTAAAGAAAGATATTTTTTCTTTACTTCTTATCCAGGGCGCACCAATATAATCGTAATTTTTTTGGCACCAAAAATCCAATTCATCTTTAAAAATAAAGACATCTGTCTGGCAAATTAAAATATATTTTTTATGAAAACTTTCATAAAAAGACTTATTGAGCATTAATTGATTATAACCCTCAATGTTTTTAAAAAAAATGTCGTCAAATCCTATAAACTTTGCATTGGCAAATCCTAAATACTCAGTAATATCAAGTTTTTTAGGATGTACAAAAGTAATCTCGTATTTTTTTAAAACATCAAATGTTCTATGAAGTGATACCAAATCATCAGCATTGGGTGTTTGTCTATAAATAGGGATTACAATGTCTACCATTATTTCTTATAGTTCATAATTACTTTTTCAAGAATAGAAATGCATTCCTGCAATTGTTCTTCCGTGATAATCAAAGGCGGTGCCAGTCTGATAATGTTCCCATGAGTGGGTTTTGCCAGAAGTCCATTTTCTGCTAATTTCAAGCAGATGTTCCATGCAGTTTGGCTTTCTGGAGTGTCATTAACTAAAATGGCATTGAGCAGTCCTTTGCCTCTTACATGATATATTAAATCAGTTTTTTCAATGATTTTTTTGATTTCATTTCTAAAAATTTGCCCTAATTTTTCTGATCTTTCCGAAAGTTTTTCCTCATCTACAATGTCTAGGGCAGCCATGGCTACGGCACAGGCAAGAGGATTTCCTCCAAATGTAGAGCCGTGTTGGCCAGGATGAATAACTTTCATAATGTTGTCATTCGCTAAAACTGCAGATACAGGATACATGCCTCCAGAAAGGGCTTTTCCTAGAATAAGAATATCTGGTTGAACGTTTTCATGCTGACATGCAATCAGTTTACCGGTTCTGGCGATGCCGGTTTGTACTTCGTCTGCTATGAAAAGCACCTTGTATTTTTCACATAATTCAGACGCTTGCTGAAGGTATCCTTCATCTGGTACATATACGCCTGCTTCCCCCTGAATGGGTTCTACCAAAAATGCCGCAATATTTTCTGAGTCTTTTTTAAGGATATTCTCTAAAGCTTCTATATTATTGTAAGGAATCCTGATGAATCCTGGTGTAAAAGGCCCAAAGTTATTGTTGGCATCTTGATCGTTTGAAAAAGAAACAATGGTGGTGGTTCTGCCATGGAAATTGTTTTCGCAAACAATGATTTTAGCGGCCCCTTCTTTAATTCCTTTTACTTCATAACTCCATTTTCTGGCCAGTTTAATGGCGGTTTCTACCGCTTCTGCCCCCGAATTCATCGGTAAAACTTTATCAAAGCCAAAAAGAGAAGTTATTTTCTTCTCATATTCTCCCAACTTAGAATTGTAAAATGCTCTTGAGGTAAGCGACAGTTTTTGCGCTTGTTCCGTAAGGGCTTTCACGATTTTTGGGTGAGAGTGTCCTTGATTGACTGCGGAATATGCAGAAAGAAAATCATAATATCGTTTTCCTTCTACATCCCAAACATAGACGCCTTCTCCCTTGTCCAAAACTACGGGAAGTGGATGGTAATTGTGAGCGCCATGTTGATCTTCTAGATCAATATAATATTGGGGGGTTGGGATAGTAGTCATATGTTGTTTTTTAATAAAAAGGTTGCCTTTAAAAAAGACAACCTTATATTTATTATTTAATCTAAATTAAATATGGTTTTCATAAGATTTGTCCATTACAAAATCTTCCATGAATTTGGTGGTGTAATTTCCGGCCAAATAATTAGGATCTTCCATCAATTGTCTGTGGAACGGAATCGTTGTTTTTACTCCTTCTATATAGAATTCTTCCAAAGCACGTTTCATTTTAGAAATGGCTTCGTCTCTGGTTTGTGCCGTAGTAATAAGCTTAGCAATCATAGAGTCATAATTAGAAGGGATAGTGTATCCAGAATAAACGTGCGTATCTACTCTTACTCCATGTCCACCAGGGATGTTAAGACCTGTAATTTTACCTGGGCTTGGGCGGAAATCGTTATATGGATCTTCCGCATTGATTCTGCATTCTATAGAATGTAGCTTAGGATAATAATTTTTACCAGAAATAGGTTGACCAGCAGCCAATAAAATTTGCTCTCTGATCAAGTCATAATCTACTACTTGTTCTGTAATAGGATGTTCTACCTGAATCCTGGTATTCATTTCCATGAAATAGAAATTTCTGTGTTTGTCTACCAAAAATTCAATAGTTCCTACTCCTTCGTAGCCGATTGATTCAGCTGCTTTTACTGCGGCTTCTCCCATTTTTTCTCTCAATTCATCAGTCATGAAAGGAGAAGGCGTTTCTTCAGTAAGTTTTTGATTTCTTCTTTGTACAGAACAGTCTCTTTCTGAAAGGTGGCATGCATTACCGTATTGATCTCCTGCAATCTGTATTTCGATATGTCTTGGCTCTTCAATCAGTTTTTCCATGTACATTCCTCCATTTCCGAATGCTGCAGTAGCTTCTTGTACGGCAGATTCCCAATGATTTTGAAGGTCTTCGGCCTTCCAAACGGCACGCATCCCTTTACCACCACCACCGGCAGTAGCTTTAATCATTACAGGATAGCCTATTTCTTCTGCCATTTTAGCGGCAATTTCGTAGTTTTCTACAAGTCCGTCAGATCCTGGAACACATGGTACACCAGCTGCTTTCATGGTAGATTTAGCGGTGGCCTTGTCTCCCATTTTTTCTATCTGTTCTGGAGTGGCGCCAATAAATTTGATGCCATTTTTTTGACAAATTCTTGAAAAATTAGCATTTTCAGATAAAAATCCGTAGCCCGGATGAATGGCATCTGCATTGGTAATTTCTGCTGCGGATATAATATTTGCAATTTTAAGATAAGAATCTTTGCTCACAGCAGGCCCAATACATACAGCTTCATCTGCAAATCTTACATGCAAACTGTCTTTGTCTGCCGTAGAGTATACCGCTACGGTTTTAATTCCCATTTCCTTACAAGTCCTGAGAATTCTCATTGCAATCTCGCCTCTGTTAGCGATTAATATTTTTTTGAACATCTTATTAAATTTGAAAATTAGATAATTTGAAAATTAGATAATGTTATTTGAATGTAGATTTTTTGTCTAACATCTAATGTCTAACATCTAACTTCTCACTAAGATGGGTCTACTAAGAATAAAGGTTGGTCGTATTCAACAGGAGAAGCATCATCTACTAAAATTTTAACAATTTTACCAGAAACTTCTGCTTCAATTTGGTTAAATAATTTCATTGCTTCAATGACGCAAACCACAGAGTCGTTTTTTACTTCACTGCCCACATTTACAAAGGCATCTTTGTCTGGAGATGGTTTTCTATAAAAAGTCCCAATCATAGGAGCTTTGATGGTGATATATTTGCTTTCGTCAGCAGAAGCATCAGATTTTGATTCTGTAGCAGGAGCGGCAGCGGCAGGAGCAGCGGCAACTGGGGCCTGGTATGCTACCGGTTGAGGCACATAACTTACGGCGTCGCTACCGGCAAGAGGTGTTTTGATGTTGATTTCAAAATCTTTTGTTTTGTATTTCACTTCAGAAACACCTGCTTTTGCTACAAATCTGATAAGATTTAGTAATTCTTTAGAATCCATAAAACATGTTTTTTTAATGGCTTCAAAGATAATAATAAAACAACAAAAAACCATTCAATTTTTATTAAAAATCGAATGGTTTTTATATCAAAACAGAAAAAATTCTACTTTTTCTTGTTAATCTTCAGTAGTTTCTACTTGTTTTTCTAATACTACTTTTCCTCTGTAGTATAGTTTTCCTTCATGCCAATGTGCTCTGTGGTAAAGGTGTAATTCGCCTGTAGTTGCGTCTTTCGCTAACTGAGGAGCCACTGCCTTGTAGTGTGTTCTTCTTTTATCTCTTCTTGTAGACGACTGTCTTCTTTTAGGATGTGCCATTGTCTTGTACTTTAAATTTTATTATAAAATTTTATTTCTTGTCTTTTAATTTTTTTAATGCTTCCCAGCGAGGATCTATGTCTTGATCTTCTTCTGTTTCTTTTATCTTCGGACTGAATTTTTCGATGAGCTCTATGTCTTCATTTTTTACATTGGGCGAAATTTTCTTCATCGGAATAGATAATACTACTGCTTCATACACCAATTGTGCGATATTAAAAGCGCTGTCTCCGTGTGGAATAGTAATTACCTCTTCGTTGCTGTCATCATATTCTTCGCCATATTTTACCAATATCTTGATAGAATTGCTGATAGGGTGTGTAAATTCTTCATTGGTAATATCGCAAATCAAATCCACAGTACCTGATATTTTTATCTCAAAATCTAAAAATGTAGTATGCTTTTCTAAAAGCACATCTGCACTAATATGAGCATTGGTAAATTCTTGCTCAGTCTCGAATAAATCAAAGAACGATTGTTCTATTTCAAATTTAAACTCGTGCTTTCCGTTTTTGAGTCCGGAAAATGCCACGTCATAGTTTCTTAATTTGTCCATAAAAATGGTGTGCAAAAATAAGGTAATTTTTTAAAATAACAAAAGTTTTATTCACTTTCTTCCGGTAAATCTTCATCTACGCCATTGTCATAGCCAGAATTTCTAGATTTCAAGCGGTTTTCTGTCAATTCCAGATATTCTGATCTGTTTCTGAAAATTTTAATAGCAGTAAAAATAGCCTCCGAAAAAGACTGTTCGTCTGCCATATTTTTACCGGCAATATCATACGCCACGCCATGATCTGGTGAAGTTCTTATAAATGGCAATCCTGCGGTATAATTTACCCCTTCCTCATAGGCCAAAGTCTTGAAGGGCGCCAAGCCCTGATCGTGATACATGGCTAGAACCGCATCGAAAGCACTGTATTTTTCAGGTTGGAAAAAACTATCTGCCGGATATGGCCCAAATGCCAATATTCCTTCGTCAAACAATTCTTTGATGGCTGGTTGTATAATTTCTATTTCTTCTTTTCCTATAACCCCTCCATCACCTGCATGTGGGTTAAGCCCCAAAACGGCAATTTTTGGTTTTTGAACACAGAAATCTTCAATCAGACATTGATTAAGCATCTTTACTTGTTCTTTTATTTTTCCTTTGGAGATGTTGTTGGAAATTTCAGAAACCGGAATGTGATGCGTAGAAACGGCTACTTTCAGGCTGTCTGTTACCAAAAACATCAATCCTTTTTTGCCAAATTTTTCTTCGATGTATCCTGTGTGACCGGCATGTTTGAAGCCTTGCTTCATCATTTCGTCTTTGTTGATGGGTGCCGTTACTAGTACGTCTACATCGCCTTTCATTAAAGCGTCTGTAGCAGCTTCTAAAGAATCTATGGCCATTTTGGTAGATTCTTCTGTAGGGTTTCCGAAATCCACATTTACATTATCTTTCCAAAGATTGACGATATTCAGTTTTCCGTTGGCAGCTTCTTTAGCATCTTGGATATAATTAAAATTGCTCTGCAATTTAAACACGTTTTTTTGATAAGAAAACAGCTTGCCGGAACCAAATATTACTGGGGTGAAAAAATCGGTAATATTTTTATCTTTTAAAGCTTTCAAAATGATTTCAACGCCAATGCCGTTGAAGTCTCCCACTGAAATTCCTACCTTAATTTTATGGTGTTTAGAACTCATTTTTAATTATCTTTGATGTCTTAATAATAGTTTACAAATGTACATGAAATTTTTCATTTGTTAAACTGAGGCAAAATAAAATAAAATTTATGTTTACAGGAATTATAGAATCTACAGGAATCGTTAAAAAAATTGACAAGGAAGGAACCAATGTTCATTTTACCCTTAGTTGTGCTTTTACTCATGAATTGAAAATAGACCAAAGTCTTGCCCATAATGGTTGCTGCCTTACGGTGGTAGAAATTTCCGGTGACGAATATACCGTGACGGCAATAGACGAAACATTGGTGAAAACCAATTTGGGTAAACTAGAAGTGGGAAGTGTAGTTAATTTGGAGCGCTGTATGAAGATGGATGGTAGATTAGACGGGCATATTGTGCAGGGGCATGTGGATAAGACTGGCGAGATTTTTGCTATTGAAAACAAAGATGGCAGTTATTACATCACTTTTAAATACGACGAAGAGGGTTCTTTTACTACTGTTCCCCAAGGTTCTATTACCGTAAATGGCATTAGCCTTACTGTAGCAGAAAGCAAGGGCAATCAGTTTTCGGTAGCCATAATCCCTTATACATGGGAGCATACCAATATGAAAACCGTAAAAGTGGGTGACAAAGTAAATCTGGAATTCGATATTATTGGGAAATATGTGGCCAGATTGATGAAACTATAGATGGCAATTCATTATTATAAAGGAAACAGTTTAAGGAATAAGATCTTTATAGGATTTATGATAGTCTGTTTTTTCAGTATCATAGGTTCTACGGCTATGTCTTACCTGGTTATCCAGAAATCTGCAGAAGAACAAAGCAGAACAGAAATGCAAAATAAATTTGAAGCATTGATGAAAACTTTGGATTATGCAGTAAGCCATACCAATGTTACAGAAGAAAAAACATTGGCAGATATTCTTCAAAAAAGGATTTATGAAATTTCAGATATCAATAAGCATGATGTAATTCTCTATGATCTGAAAGGGAATTATTTGGTGTCCAATAAGGAAATGAACCAATTGCCCCAAAAAAAGATACCCTCTGAAATATTAAGACAGATTTTAGGTTCTGATAAAAGAATCGATATCCAAGAATATGATGAAAAAATAGGCAATAATGTTACTTCTACTTACATGATTATGAAGAACAATATGCTAGAGCCTATTGCCATTGTGTATTTTCCCTTTTATCATAATGACGATGTTTATGTGGGGGCTTTCAATAAGTATGTACAATATATTATATTGGTAAATCTCTTTTTGGTATTATTAAGCGTCTGGATCAGTTGGGTGATTTCTAAAAACCTTACAAGTGCTATAACTAAGATTTCAGAGCTCTTTACCAGAACTTCACTTCTGGGAAAAGAGATAAAACCAATCAAATATTTACATAATGATGAGTTAAGCGGTCTGGTAAAATCTTATAACAAAATGATTTATCAGATTGAAGATCAAAAGTTGCTTTTGGCTAATAAAGAAAGAGAAGAAGCATGGAGAGAAATGGCGAAGCAAGTGGCTCATGAAGTGAAAAATCCCTTGACGCCTATGAAACTCATTATACAAAATTTTGAAAGAAAATTTGATAAGAACGACCCAGAGATAGAGCATAAGGTACATGACTTAAGCAAAAGCCTTGTGGATCAAATAGATTTGGTGGCAACAGTAGCGGGAGCCTTTTCTGAATTTGCCAAACTTCCAACCAAAAATGATGAAACCTTCAATCTGAAAGATGAACTCGAAAATCTGGTAAGAGTTTTCAATGAAGATGGCAATATTTTTTTCCAAGCTAATAAAAACGATATTTATATAAAAATGGATAAGATTTACCTTGCAAGGATTTTCACCAATATGATTTCCAATGCCAAACAAGCGGTTTTCGAAGGTCGTAAATCTGAAATAAAGGTGAGTGTAGAGCACTTCAATAAAAAAGTATCCATAATTATAGAAGATAATGGCATGGGTATTCCTAAAGATAAATTAGAGCAGATTTTTGAGCCCAATTTCACCACTAAAAACTCTGGTATGGGGCTTGGGTTAACGATGGTTCGTAAAATGATAGAAGAATATAAAGGTGAAATATCCGTGAAATCTGAAATCGAAAAAGGAACCAAGTTTACCATTATTTTGCCTACCAATATATAAGATGAAGCCTTTTCGATTTCAAAAATTTATGCTTCAGCAAAATAAAAATGTGTTCAGAGTAGGAACGGATGGTGTCTTGCTGGGCGCGTTATGTAATGTTTCAGCAGCGGAGCGCATTCTAGAAGTGGGCACAGGGTCTGGGCTTATTTCCCTCATGTTGGCTCAAAGAAATTCTTTTGCAAAAATAGAAGCGATAGACATTAATGCTGATGCGGTGTATTTGGCAAAAGAAAATTTCACCCAATCTGTTTTTAACGAAAGATTGAATGTGAGCCTTCAGGATTTTAAAAATTTTGAATCCGAAAAAACATTTGATGTCATCGTTTGCAATCCTCCTTTTTTTGAAGAAAATTCTTCAGGAAAAGATATTTTGGCGCGCCAACAAATAGAGCTTAATTTTCGACAATTGATTGAAAGGTCTTCTGGGTTTTTAACAAAAAAAGGAATTTTGTCTGTCATTATCCCTTCAGAGGTGGTTGAATATTTTGTAAGTTTGTCTGAAGACTTTCGTCTTCATTTGGTGCGTAATGTGAAAATCTATGGCATAGAAAATGGGGCTTTAAAAAGAAATATTCTAGAATTTTCTTTCACCCATAAGCCTTTAGAGGTTTTAGATTTTGTGATAGAAAAGAGTCCGAGAAAATACTCGGACCAATATCTGGAACTCACCAAAGAGTTTCATGTTTTCAAAGATTAATTTTACTCGAACAACTCGGTTGTGCTCATCATAGACACGCCACCGTCTTCACATTTTATGGCTTCTCCAGGGAAATTTTGTATCATATGATAATCATGTGTGGCCATTAAAACGGCACATTGTCTTTCGGTGGAAATAGATTTCAGAAGCGTCATAATGTCGTTAGAAGTTTCCGGGTCTAAATTTCCTGTAGGCTCGTCTGCCAAAATCAATTCAGGGTGGTTTAGCAAAGCCCTTGCAATAGCAACACGTTGCTGTTCTCCTCCAGACAGCTGATGTGGCATTTTGTGCTTTTTGGTCTGCATCCCTACGCTTGTCAATACCTCATTTATTCTGTCATCCATCAGGTTTTTGTCTTTCCAACCGGTTGCTTCCAACACGAAAAGCAAGTTCTTTTCTACACTTCTGTCAGTCAACAATTGGAAATCCTGGAACACGATTCCTATTCTTCTTCTAAGGCCTGGAATGTCTGATGTTTTGAGCTTTTTAAGGTCAAAACCTACTACTTCGCCTTCTCCTTCTTTCAAAGGAAGGTGTCCGTAAAGTACTTTCAGTAGAGAACTTTTTCCGGAGCCGGTTTTCCCGATGATGTAGCAGAAGGTTCCTCTTTTGATATGAAGATTAACGTTCGATAAAACGGTGAAATTTTTCTGAACGATTTTAGCGTGATTAAGGGTAATGATATCGTTTCCTACAAAATTCATAATGGATATAATGATATTTATTGATATTGGAAGAGAGCCTTTCGGCATCCCATACAGATTTCAAAAATACTGAAATCTTTTTTTTAAACCTAAATTTTAGGAAAATTTTAACAACAAAAAATGCTCGGAAATTAGATTTCCAAGCATAAATTTTATAATAAAATCAAAAGAAATTATTATCTCTTAGCTCTAGCGTCGCTAACAGTTAATCTCTTTCTGCCTTTTGCTCTTCTTGCAGCCAATACTCTTCTACCATTTGGTGTAGACATTCTTTCTCTGAAACCGTGTTTGTTTCTTTTCTTTCTTTCTGATGGTTGAAATGTTCTTTTCATTACTTCAATTTATATTGTGTCCGTAATTATTCTTCTTTTTGAGGTTGCAAATATATGGATTTTTTTAAACTCCACAAATTAATTTTAATTTTTTATTGATTTTTTGCGTTGTATATTTGCGATTATTAAATCCTTTAAAATGTTTAATTTTTCTGAACTTACCCAAATCAAAAACCTTTTGCAGCCTAGTTCTAATGTTGTAATTATTACCCATTATAATCCGGATGGCGATGCAATAGGCAGTTCGCTGGGATTGAAACATTTTCTGAGTGCCATGGGAATTGATGCTACGGTTTTGGTGCCAAATGATTTTCCGAAATTTCTAAAATGGATGCCTGATGCTAAAAAGATCGTTATTTCTGAATACAAGCGCAAAATAGCCGGTGAGGCCATTTACAATGCTGATGTAATATTTTGTCTGGATTTTAATGCGCATCATAGAATTGGGATTTTGGGCGACTGGCTGATGAAGGCCAAAGCCAAGAAGATTTTAATAGACCATCATCAACAACCCGAAAATTTTGATTTTGTATATTCTAATACTGCACTTCCGGCAACTTGCCAGATGGTGTATCATTTTATAGAAGCTTTAGATGCTGAAAATTTGGTGGATCAGAATGTGGCAGAATGCCTTTATACAGGGATTCTTACAGATACTGGAGGTTTTCGTTTTCGTTCTACTTCAGCGGATACCCATAGAATAGTGGCAAAATTGATAGAAAGCGGAGCTAATCCTGATAAAATTACATCTAATACCTGGGATACCAATACGGTTTCTAGATTGCACTTGCTGTCTTTAGTTTTGGGTAGAATAGAGTTGGTAAAAGAGGGTAAAGTGTCTATTCTATATCTTAAAAGAGATGAACTGAAAGAGTTTGGTTTTGAAAAGGGAGATACCGAAGGTTTTGTAAACTACGGGCTAAGCCTTGCCGGCACCAAAATGGCGGCCTTCTTTATGGAGGATTTGTATGAGGATTTCATTAAAATCTCTTTCCGAAGTAAGGATGATGTAGATACCAATTCCTTTGCTAGAGCTCATTTCCATGGAGGTGGTCACATCAATGCATCTGGTGGAAAATATTTTAAAGATATTTTATCAACCATTGAAGACTTCAAACAAAAAATTGAAGGGGAGGATTTTTAAACTTATTTAGCAAATCCTCGGCAATTGCTCTCCGATTAAAGGATTCACCACGCGTTTTCCACCAAAGGCACTTTCCATAATGACTTTGCTTGCATGCTCTTCAGTTACGAAGCCTATTTTTGAGGCTTTATGATTAACGCGGTGTAGCGTATCCAGCACTTCATCCGCAATGTCATCGTCGCATACGCAAAGGAAAAGCCCTTCGTTTGCAACATACATAGGGTCTAAACCGAGTAACTCACAAGCGCTTTTTACCTGGCTGTCTACCAATATTTTTTCTTCGTAAAGATGAATGCCCAGATTGCTTTCAGAAGTGATTTCATTCAATACAGAAGCCAGTCCGCCTCTGGTAGCGTCGCGTAAAAAATGGATTTTTTCTCCGAAGCTTTCAATGAGTTTTTTAACTTCAAAATTGAGGTTTTTAGTGTCGCTTAAGATTTCACTTTCGAATTTTAAGCCCTCTCTTTCACTCATAATGGCCATTCCGTGTGAGGCAATTGGGCCATTGATAAGAATGCTTTGTCCGGGTTTGATGTGTTCAATGCCTATTTTGGCATTGTTGTATATTACACCAATTCCAGAGGTGTTGATGTAGATTTTATCACCTTTTCCGCGTTCCACTACTTTGGTGTCTCCTGTTACAATTTTTACGCCTGCTTTTTCTGTGGCGATTTTAATGGAATGAATGATTTTCTCGAAATCTTCCATAGGGAAACCTTCTTCAATAATAAAGGAAAGCGACAAATATTTCGGTTCTGCACCGCACATTGAAATATCATTCACGGTGCCAAATACTGCGAGTTCGCCAATGTTTCCTCCTTTAAAAAAGATAGGAGAAACTACAAAACTGTCTGTGGAAAAAGCCAGCCTACCCGAAAGATTTAAAAAAGCACCGTCGTGCTTTTGGTTCAGGATATCGTTACCTAAATTTTTGAAGATAAGATTGTTGAGAAGTTCGGTCATTTTTTCACCGCCGCTTCCATGCTGAAGGTCTATGTTTCCAGACATAACTGTGGTTTTTTCAATAATTTATGGGTTTGAAACCGCCAAAGTATCTGATTTTTTGACGTCCCTGTTCAGAACCCAATCTGCCAATACAATTACCGCGTTAATTAAATAAAAAATATATTTGGCAATATTGGCAATGTTAAGTTGTATAAATGCTTTAAAGAGTTGTACTACATTGTAAATAGCCCAACTCAAAAAAGTAGATTCATATTTTAATGCGGAGCTGAAATTGGCACCTAAGGACAATCCGAAAGTAATGGATACAATATTGTAAAACAACAAATCGTCTCTTCCGCCAAAAATCTCAGTGCCTATATACACCAATGCGTATCCTAAAACAAGCCCTATGGAATTGATTACATAATAATTGAAATCAATTTTTCTTATTTTCTCGCCCTTATTCCATTTTACTACTGCAAAATAAGTGATAATAAAGGTAAGAGGATAAGTGATGGCTGCTGAATGATTTCCTAAAAAATAATCTATGGTTCCGGAATTGATAGTGGTTAATAACCCTATCATGTTTCCAAAATTATTTTGTTTTCCTACAAATCTTGTAGAAAGCAGCGAAAACACTGCGCCTACGGTAGAAAAAATTCCCAAAGGAAATGCTCCTTGCTGGATGAGGGAAATCTGTTGGCTGAAAGGTACGTTATAAATAACCTCACCATGAAAGTAAAACGTGAGGTGAAACTCATTGTAAATACTTACCAGCAAAACCAGACAGGCACCCAGTAGATCCATATATTTGGAATGCACAAATGCACGAACTCCTTTTTTTAGTCTAAACATTCTTATTCTTTTGCAGCGGCATTTTATAGAAAACGCCCAAAATTCTGCGCAAAAATAAGAATTTTGAGATAACAGTCAGGTTTTTTCGTCTGCTCTTGCCTGTTATTTTTATTTTATTTGTGGTCTTTATTTAGTTTTCTGGTTCCAGCTCCAGATCTTCGCCCATCAGTTTCAGGGCCTCCATGGTTTTTTTTGCCTCTTCCTCGTCAATGATGCCAATGGCTGCACCTACGTGTACCAAAACATAATCGCCAATTTTGGCGTCGGGCACCAAGGCGAGATTTACCTCTTTTTTAATGCCTTCAAAATCTACGCTTCCTATTCTGAAGACTTCATCGAGTTCTGAAGTAATATTTTCTAATTTTCCGGGTATTGCTAAACACATAAATTCAAAAAATTTAAAATTTAAAATTCAAAAGTTAAAAATGAGGGCTTTTAACTTTTTATTTTTGACTTAAGAAATTCATACCACGCCTCCATGCCTTGTCCGGTAGTGGCAGAAACTTCGAAAAACTGAATATTTGGATTTACCTTTTTTGCACTTTCTTTCAATCTTTCCACGTCGAATTTAAGATAAGGAAGAAGGTCTATCTTGTTTATTAAACAGATGTTAGAAGTGCTGAACATGTCGGGGTATTTCAAAGGTTTGTCTTCGCCTTCGGTTACCGAAATAATAACCGTACGGGAATTTTCTCCTAAGTCAAACATGGCAGGACAAACCAAATTTCCTACATTTTCTATCATTAGGATAGAATTTTCTTTTGGCTTCAGTTCCTTTAAGGATTTGGCAATCATTTCAGAGTCTAAATGACACCCTTTTCCTGTATTGATCTGCAATACAGGGATTTCCAAAGCGTGAATTCTTTCCGCATCGTTAGTAGTTTGTTGGTCTCCTTCAATCACAGAAAACTCCAATTGGCCTTTCAAATCGGAAATTGTTTTTTCCAGAAGGGAGGTTTTTCCCGAGCCTGGTGAACTTACCAGATTCATGGCGTATATATTTAGCGCTTCAAAAAAACCTCTATTTCTTTCCGCGCCTAATTGATTTTGATGAAGGATATCTTTTTCCAGCTCCACAATATTTACCTCATGAGAGTGATGGTGTCCGTGATTATGGTCATGATGGTGGTGATCTTCTTCGTGAGAGTGTGTATGGTCTCCGTGGTGGTGATCATGACTGTGGCTATGACCATCATGATGATGGTGAGTATGATGATTTTCTCCCATTTTGGTTAAAGTGATGCCGTTTTCATTGGCACTGCATCCGCAAGTTGAACACATATATTATATATTTTATTTAAAGTTTAGGATTCAATGGTTTTTTATTTTCAGAATCAGACAATGATCAGTTTCTTCACTTTCATTTCTTTTCCTGTTACAATTTCTTTGAAGGGGCTTCCGCATCGCTCACAAGAATCGTAGATTTTGGTGATTTTGAATTCATGGTCACATTCTGCACATCTTGCAAAGCCTTCTGGTTCGGAAATATGAACAATGGCATCTTGTAGGACGGTATTTTTCATACAGCTGTCCCAGACGAATTCCAAAGACGGTATTTCTACGCCTGAAATTTTACCGATTTCAAGGAAAATTTCGGCTACTTTTTGGCCTTTTATTTTCTCTACTTCAGCCTCTGCTGTTTTAAGAATTGAGGTAGCAATTGAAAGTTCGTGCATGTTTTTCGTGAATTCTTAGATAACAAAACTACACTTTTTTGGTCAATTTTTGCATTAAAATTTCAATTTTAAATAGGATTTTTTTGTGATTTTTATCAGTATAATAAATTATAAATATTCATTATATTTAGTATTTAAAGGAGTTTAATGATAAAAATAACAGATAAAAATTAAGAAATCCTTTAAGATAAATTTGTCCTATTTAATTTTTTTTTTAATTTTTTGGACATAAATAATAAAATTATATGAGAACTAAATCTTCAACCAATGAAACTTATCTTGAAAGTATCGAAAGAAAAGGATATTCAAGGAGAGATTTCATGAAATTTGTCGCCTTTATGGGTGCTTATATGGGAATCGAAAGTTCTGCTCTTGGACAAGTTGCAAAAGCATTGGAAAATACACCAAGACTTCCTGTAATTTGGGAACACTTTCAAGAGTGTACTTGTTGTAGTGAGTCTTTTATCCGTTCAGACCATCCTATTGTGGCGGATATCATTTTAGACAAAATCTCTTTGGATTATACTTTAACCTTAATGGCAGCGAGCGGTCATCAGGCAGAAGCGGCGAAACAGGCTACCATGGAAAAATACAAAGGAAAATATATTCTTTGTGTGGAAGGCTCTATACCATTAGGAGATGATGGCAACTACTGTGTAATTGGAGGAAGAACAGCCATAGATATTTTAAAAGAATCTGCTAAGGATGCTGCGGCCATTATTGCATGGGGAAGCTGTGCAACTACAGGTTGTGTACAGGCTGCTAAGCCAAATCCTACCAACGCAGTACCAATTAATAAAATTATTACAGATAAACCTATTATTAACGTGCCTGGTTGTCCACCAATTGGTGAAGTGATGGCTGGTGTAATTGTTCATTATGTAGCATTCGGAAAACTTCCTGAACTGGATTCAGCGGGTAGACCAAAAGCATTCTATTCTAAACGAGTACATGATAGCTGCTACAGAAGACCATACTTTGATGCAGGGTTATTTGTAGAAAGTTTTGATGACGAAAACGCTAAAAAAGGATACTGTCTATATAAAGTAGGTTGTAAAGGACCTTCAACTTATAATACTTGTGGTAATATGAAATGGAACGGAGGTATCTCTTATCCTATTCAGTCTGGACACGGATGTATTGGTTGTAGTGCAGATAAATTCTGGGATGCGGCAGATAGTTTCTATTCTAGAGACGTTTCTGCGGCTAACGGCAAAGCGGAAGAAAATGCAGATACCCTTGGTAAAATTGCATTAGGTGGTGTTGTGGCAGGAGCTGCAATACACGCAGTGGCTTCTAATATTTCCAAAAGAAAAGATTTGGATAGAAGAATAAAAGAAGCAGAAGAAGGTGAGAAAACATTGGCTAAAGATAAAATTTAAAATAGAGAAAAATGGCAAATAGAATAGTAGTAGATCCTATTACAAGGATTGAAGGTCATTTAAGAGCAGAAGTAGAAATTACCGACGGTACCATCAGAGAAGCGTTTTTGTCTTCTACTATGGTTAGAGGTTTAGAAAATATTGTAAAAGGTAGAAATCCTAAAGATGTTTGGGCTTTTGTACAAAGAACTTGTGGGGTATGTACTACCACACACGCTATCACTTCTATCAGAGCGGTAGAAAATGCATTGAACATTGCTGTTCCGCCAAATGCAGAAATGGTAAGAAACATTATGTTGGGTGCATTATATTTGCACGATCACGTAGTGCATTTCTATCATCTTCATGCATTCGACTGGGTAGATGTGGTAAGCGGACTTAGTGCAGATCCTAAGAAAACATCAGAATTGGCACAATCCATTTCGAATTGGCCAAAATCTTCACCAGGTTATTTTGCTGATTTACAGAAAAGACTGAAAAAATTCGTAGAAAGCGGTCAGTTAGGTATTTTTGCCAACGGATATTGGGGACACCCTGCTATGAAACTTCCACCAGAAGCCAACCTTATGGCAACGGCTCACTACCTGGAAGCTTTGGAATGGCAAAAAGAAATCGTGAAAATTCACGCTATTTTTGGAGGTAAAAACCCTCACCCTAATTTCTTAGTGGGAGGTATGGCTTGTGCCATCAATACCGATGATGCAAGTGGTTTGAACGCGGAAAGACTAGCTTTGGTAAAACAACTTTTAGATCAAGGTAAAGAATTTGTAGAACAAGTTTATATCCCAGATTTATTAACCATTGCAAGCTTCTACAAAGATTGGGGCTCAATAGGTGGTTTCCACAATTTTATGGCATTCGGAGATTTCCCAATGGCAGGATACGGAAACAAAGATATGAGTACTTACAAATTCCCTTCAGGGGTAATTCTTAACAAAGATTTATCTAAAGTTCATAGTCTTGATTTAGAAGACCTTAAAACGGTAGAAGAATATGTAAACAATTCTTGGTACGATTACTCTGGTGATCCTCTTGCAGGAAAACACCCTTGGAGTGGAGAAACCAACATCAACTATACCGGTCCTAAACCGCCATACGAACACCTAGATGTTTCTCAAAAATACAGTTTCATCAAAACACCAAGATGGAAAGGTCAGGCCATGGAAGTAGGTCCACTAGCGAGAATGTTGGTAGGATATGCATCCGGTAGAGAAGAATTTAAAGAAGTAGTAGATTCTGCTTTATCTAAATTGCAAGTGCCTGCAGAAGCATTATTCTCTACTTTGGGAAGAACTGCAGCAAGAGGTTTGGAAACTCAATTGGTGGCTAACTGGAATATGGAATTCTATGATACTTTAATCAATAATATCAAAGGCGGTGACGAAAGAATGGCCAATATGGAGAAATGGGATGTTTCTACATGGCCTAAAGAAGCTGCAAAAGGTGTAGGTAGAACGGAAGCGCCAAGAGGTGGATTAAGCCACTGGATTGTGATTAAAGATGGTAAGACTGAAAACTATCAACAAGTAGTTCCTTCTACATGGAATGCTTCTCCTAGAGATCCGAAAGGACAACGTTCTCCTTATGAAAGCACCCTGTTGAATACACCGGTTGCAGATCCAGAATTACCTTTGGAAATCATCAGAACCATCCACTCTTTCGACCCATGTATTGCCTGTGCAGTACACTTGTATGATGAGAAAGGAGAAATCATTAAAGAAGTAAATGACGTTTCTGTTTGTTCAATTTAATTTTCAGAACTAATGAAAACAACAGATACTAATATTAAAACCGTAACGTTCAGGCGAGCCTATATTTGGCAGCTGCCAGTGCGTTTCTTTCACTGGATCAATGGTTTTGCCATTACTTTCCTTATTATTACTGGTTTTCTGATTGCCAATCCACCGGCTATTATGACGGCTAAAGAAGCATCTGGCCAGTTCTGGATGGGATACATTCGCGAAATACACTTCATTAGTGCCTATGCCATGGTAGCAGTAATGTTCATGAGGCTGTATTGGGCATTTGTAGGAAACAGGTTTGCCAGTTGGAGACAGTTTGTGCCTTTTGATAAAGAAGGAAGACATAAAATGTGGCACGTGATCAAGTATGATATTTTCTTGTTTAATGAGAAAGAATATAAATTCACTAACATCCCGATTGGGCACAATGCCGTAGCGGCAGCCTCCTATCTGGTGATGTTTATATTGGCAGTAGTGATGATTTTTACAGGGTTTACATTGTATGCTCCTACTTCAGAGTTTTTCTTTCCAAAAATGATTGCCTGGATTACCCATTTATTTACCAATGACGAATTTTTGTTGAGAAGAATTCATCACATCGTAATGTGGGCGTTTATCCTGTTTATTGCAGTACATTTTTACTTGGTACTTTTCCACGACTGGTTAGAAGGACGAGGCGAATCTTCAGCAATGGTAAGTGGTTATAAATTTTGCCGTACCGAAAGATTTGAAGATTACCAAGAAGAGGAAAAACAATAATATTACACCATTAAATTCCCTGAAATGATTAATTTTCGGGGAATTTTTTGCCTTAAAATTTTTAAAATTGGAAAATAATAAAGACACTTTTCAGTACACCATAGACGAATTTCACTCTGATGGTAATGATATTCTGGTTCTTGGTATTGGAAACTATTTGATGGGTGACGAAGGAATTGGTGTTCAGTTTGTTCAAAATATTGACACTTCAAAATTTCCTGAAAAAATCAGTTTTTTAGACGGTGGAACCGGAGGCTTTACTTTGGTGCCCTACATTGAAAGCCACAAGCACGTCATTATTGTAGATGCCACTATGGATGGAAAAGAAGAAGGAAGTATCACGCTTTTGACTCCGAAATTTTCGGATGATTTTCCGGTTTCCTTAAGCGGACACAATTTTGGGTTGAAGGATATGGTAGACATTCTTTCATTTATGGACAAGATGCCGAACATTTATCTTTTTACCGTTACCATTTCTAAAATGGAACCGATGTATCTTAAGCTTTCTCCAAAAGTGGAAGCCGCTATTCCAAAAGTTACCGAAATGGTTTTGGAACTGGTACATAAGATAAGAGCAGAAAAATAAATTTAAAAACATTTAAAAAAACTTTAGCGTTCTTTGCGTTAAAAAAAATATCAAAACATCCGAAATACATATTTCAGGACGGGTACAGGGAGTGGGCTTTCGTCCTTTTGTGTTCAATTTGGCAGAAGAATTTGGGCTGAAAGGCTACGTTTCTAATGACGAATTGGGCGTTGTTGTTTTGGCTCAGGGCCAAAGAGCAGAAGATTTTTTTAAAGAAATTCATACCCGTAAACCAAAGTCTTCAGAAATCATTTTTTCGGAAATCAAAGAAATAGAATTGGATGAGGTTTTTGAAAATTTTTTCATCAAGCCTACTGAAAAAGATATTGTGGTCGACATTCCACTCACGCCAGATTTTGCTACTTGTGAATCCTGTGAAACTGAGCTTTTCGACGAAAACAATCCTCGTTATTTCTATCCTTTTACCACTTGTACCCAATGTGGACCAAGATATTCCATTACCAAAAAATTTCCTTTCGAAAGGGAAAATACAGCTATTGAAGTCTTTACCATGTGCCCAAATTGTTTGCAAGAATATCAAACGCCAGAGGATGTGCGTTTCCATTCCCAAACCAATTCCTGCCCCAATTGCGGCATTCAGATTTGGTTGAAAGACAATGGGGGAAATGAATTCAAAGGAAGCAATAAAGAGGTTTTTGAAAAATTGGCAAAGGAATTGTTTCATGGCAAAATCATCGCGGTGAAGAATACAGCCGGTTACCTCTTGATGTGCGATGCTACTAATGCAGAAGCTGTTTCAGAACTCAGAAAAAGAAAACGCAGACCTACCAAACCTTTTGCGGTGCTCTTTTCCGGAATCGAAGAAATGAAGGAATATGTAGAAGTTTCAGAATTGCAGACTCAATATTTTAAATCTTCTGAAAGCCCAATAATTGTAACAAAAATTAAAGACAAACAAGATCTTGCGGTAGATGAGGTTTCTCCCAATATGAATACCGTGGGGGCCATGTTTCCATATTCTGGCACCTTGAAGCTCATTTCCAAAACTTTCGGAAAGCCTTTGGTGGCTACAAGCGCTAATTTTCATGGTTCGCCAATTTGCTCTACCACCAAAGAAGCTGAAAATACTTTGAAAACTATTGCAGATTTTTTCTTGAACAATACTTTGGAAATTCAGCATCCGCAGGATGATTCGGTGATTAAGTTTTCTCCAAAAAATCAGCAGAAAATCGTTTTTCGCCGTTCGCGCGGTTTTGCCCCCAACTATTTCTTTGCAGAAGAACTTTCTATGCTCAATAAGAACAAAAACAAAATTCTGTGTTTGGGAGGCGATTTGAAAAATACTTTTGCGGCGGTGCCGAACAATCATGTGTATATCAGCGAATACATTGGTGATTTGGCCAATTTTGAAACCTACGAAAGATTTGAAAAAACACTAAAATCTTATCAGAAAATCTTCAGTTTTGAGCCGGAAATCATCCTTTCGGATTTACATCCCAAATACGAAAACAGGAAGATTATAAAAAATATGTGTCCATCTGCGGAATCTGCGGGACACCATAAAATACAACATCACCAAGCCCATTTTGCGGCAATTTTGGGAGAAAAAAAACTTTGGAATAAAGAAAAAGTCTTGGGTATTGTTTGGGATGGCATTGGCTTTGGAACGGATACGGAAATTTGGGGTGGAGAATTCTTTTTATATCGAAATGAAGAAATGGAAAGAGTTTCCCAACTCGAAAATTTCGCCTGGATTTTAGGGGATAAAATGTCTAAAACACCGAAAATTTCTGCACTTGCTGTAAGTGGAAACAACGAGGCTCTTAAAGAAGCATTCGATAAAAATGAATGGAAAATTTATACCCAATTGATAGAAAAATCAGAAGTGAAGACTTCTTCCATGGGAAGATTTTTTGATGCGGTAGCTTTTATTTTGGGGTACGAAAAACAGATTTATTTCGAAGGGGAAGCAGCCATGTGGCTCGAAAAAATTTCGCAGGAAGCTTTTGAAAACAATCATCAACCAGTTGATTATTTAGCGGGAAAAAACTTTGAAAATATCCCTTCAAAAGCCTTATTTTTGCGGGTTTTAGAAGAGAAGATTTTCGGGAAAGATGCCGGAGAAATAGGCCTAAATTTTCATTATACCCTTATTAAAGCAATTGAAAAAATAGCATACAGGCACTTCGATAAGCTCAGTGTGACAAAAGATAGACATTTGGCTTTTTCAGGAGGGGTTTGGCAAAACTCACTACTGGTAGATTTGGCGATAGAGGTTTTATCAGAAAAATTCAGTTTATATTTTCACGAAAAACTTTCTCCGAATGATGAGAACATCAGTTTCGGACAATTGAATTATTATTTAAACTTAAAAAAATAAAATTAAGATATGGACATTTACGATTTATTAGGAAAAATAGACCACACGGAAGATCAGGACAAGGTGTCTTATTCCGCAGGAGTGGTATTGGCAATGAGTCTAAGAGATATGGGCTTTGAAGAAATAAAATATGACGACCTTACCGATGGCATGAAAACCATTTTCGATAAGGCAACTCCTAAAATTTCCCCTAAAAAATCTATCGATATTTTTAACAATTATGTGCTGTTGCTTCGTGGCGAAATGCTCAAGAAAAATGATGAAGAAGGCATAGCGTTTTTAGAGCAAAATAAAGAAAATCCAAATATAAAAGTATTGGAAAGCGGTTTGCAGTATGAGATTTTGGTAGAAGGAAACGGCGAAATGCCAAAAGTTACGGATCAGGTAGAAGTAGAATACGAAGGTTATCTTTTGGATAAACAAGTTTTTGATTCCACCAAAGATGTGGGGCCACAGGTTTTCAATATCTGGGAAATGATTCCGGGATGGCAAGAAGTACTTCCGATGATGCAAGAAGGGGCAAGATGGAAAGTGTATATTCCGTCTCATTTGGCATACGGAGAAGCAGGCGCACCGCCAATGATTCAGCCTAACGCAACACTTGTTTTCATCATCGAATTGAATAAAATTGTGAAAAACTAAGATATTCGCTTTTGAAAAAACTTAGATTAAATGATGCTTTGCCAAAAAATGGAAATTAATAGGAAATCGGCACTGTTTTTTTTATTCATCATCAATTTTTATTTTCCGCAACTCAAAGGGGTTTTTGTACTGAACGAAAACACCCGTTTCCCAATATCATCTATTGTAATAAAAGATGAAAAGGGATTGTTTCAGAATGTTTCTGATGAAGATGGTTTTGTGAATTTTCGAGATTTTAATTTCGATAATCAAAAAATATATGTTTCAGGAATTGGCTATGAAAAAGAAGAATTTGATCTGAAAACCATTAAGACTGAAAATCATTTTGGGTATATTTTTCTCAATCCCAAAATGGTTACCATTGCAGAAGTGCAAATAAAGCATTCAGGAAAAAGAAGTATTTTTCAGACGATTTCCGATCTGGATATTCATCTTCGCCCTATCAATAATTCACAAGAAATTCTGCGGTCGGTTCCTGGCTTATTCATTGGTCAGCATGCTGGAGGAGGGAAGGCAGAACAGCTTTTCATACGTGGTTTTGATGTAGATCATGGCACAGATGTCAACATTACTGTTGATGGTATTACGGTCAATATGCCAAGTCATGCTCATGGACAGGGCTATGCCGATTTACATTTTGTAATTCCGGAATTTATTAGCAATGTAAGTTTTGATAAAGGGCCTTATTTTGCGGATAAAGGAAATTTTGCTACAGCAGGTTTTGTGGAATTTAAAACCAAGGATTTCCTGGAAAGCAATTTTACAAAAATAGAAGCCGGGCAGTTCAATACTTTGCGAGGCGTTTTAGGACTTAATCTTTTGAAGAACGACAAATCGATAAATAATCAAAGTCTGTTTTTGGGAACAGAAGCCTATTTTACGGATGGTTATTTCGAGCATCCTCAGGATTTCAACCGCTTCAATATGATGTTGAAATACCATGGAAAAATCAGTGAAAATAATTTTCTTACGGCCTATTTTTCTGGACTTTCCAGTAAGTGGAATGCTTCAGGACAAATTCCTGAAAGAGCCATAGAGGATGGTACTATTGGATGGTTTGGTGCTATAGATCCGAACGAAGGAGGCAAAACTTCGAGGTATAATTTTACGGCTAATCTGAGAACTTATCTTAAAGACGGTGCCAAACTTACCCATCAGATCTACTTTTCAAAATATCTTTTTGAACTCTATTCCAATTTTACATTTTTCTTAAATGATCCTATAAATGGTGATCAAATTCGTCAGAAAGAAAACAGAAGTCTTTATGGACTGAATTCTACTTTCGAAAAAAATGTGAATGTATTTGGGATAAAATCAGAAACACATGCAGGCATTCAGTTCAGGTTTGATGAAGTAAATGATTTAGAGCTTTCCCGAACCAAAGATAGAAGCATTACAACCGCACAGTTAAAACTAGGCGATGTTAAGGAAATGAATTTTGGAGTTTTTTGGTCTCAAAAAATAGCACTCAATAATAGACTTGATGTAACGCCTTCCGTGAGATATGATGCATTTTCTAATCAATATTTTGACGGGCTTCTAATTGAAAAATTAAAATCCCATTCAGGGATTTTTAGTCCAAAACTTAATTTTAATTATCGTGTCAATGATAAGGTTCAGTTATATTCTTATTTCGGAAAAGGATTCCATAGCAATGATACAAGAGTGGCTGTTTTGCAGAACGGTAAAAAGGTTTTGCCTCCCGCTTTGGGGACAGACTTGGGAGGAATTTTTAAAATCGGAAACAAACTGATTCTTCAGTCTGCCTTTTGGTATTTATGGCTCGATCAGGAATTTGTTTATGTAGGAGATGAGGCGGTGGTAGAAGCTGGAGGGAAAACCGAAAGAATGGGGTTGGACATCACGGCACGCTATGAAATCTATCCAAATTGGTTTGCAGATTTTAATCTGAGTATCTCAAAACCAAAAAATTTGAATGTTCCGATTACTGAAAATGCCATTCCTTTAGCGCCAAAAAGGGTAAGTGCCGGTGGAATTACATACAGAAAAGAAAGGGGTTTCAATGGCAGTCTACGATATAGATATATGGGAAATCGCCCTGCTAATGAAGACAATTCGGTAGTGGCAAAAGGATATTTGGTTTGGGATAGTACGCTCAATTATACCACTAAAAAATGGGAAATAGGACTTTCTGTTCAGAATATTTTTAATGTAAAATGGAAAGAAACCCAGTTTGATACCGAAAGCAGATTATATCATGAACCATTACCCGTTTCAGAAATCCATTTCACACCAGGAACTCCTTTTTTTAGCAAGATTAGTTACACTTATTTCTTTTAAAAATGATTATATTTGATAGTTCAAATTTAATTTCACAATATCTATAATAAATTATGAAATTCCTTACCGAGTACCGAGATCCTGAACTGGTAAAACACTATCTCCACGAAATAGAAAAAACAGTTACTAAACCATGGAATATCATGGAAATTTGTGGTGGACAAACCCATTCCTTGGTAAAAAACGGATTGATAGAGTTGTTGCCGGATAAGGTAAGGATGATTCATGGGCCGGGCTGCCCGGTTTGTGTGACGCCTATTTCTTTAATTGATAAAGCGGTGGCTTTGATGGAAAAAGGAGTGGTGCTTTGTTCTTTCGGGGATATGGTGCGCGTACCGGGAAGCAAAAAATCTCTGCTTCAGGCTAAGGCAGATGGAGGAGATTTAAGGATTTTGTATTCGCCTTTAGAAGCGGTAAAAATAGCCGAACAGCATCCGGATAAGGAGGTGGTTTTCTTTGCAGTAGGTTTTGAAACTACAGCTCCTAGCAATGCACTGAGTGTGGTACATGCCCAAAAATTAGGGCTTAAAAATTTCTCGCTTTTAGTGTCTCATGTTTTGGTGCCTCCAGCCATGGAAGCAATTTTGGATGATGAATTCTGCAATATTGATGCATTCTTAGGAGCGGGACATGTCAATACCATTATGGGGCTTTCTGAATATTATCCTTTGGCAGAGAAATATAAAATTCCTATTGTTGTTTCAGGATTTGAACCTGCCGATTTGCTGCAGGCCATCTATCATGCAGTTCTGCAATTGGAAAAAGGCGAACACAAGGTGGAGAACTGCTATGAACGTTTGGTGAAGGATGAAGGAAATATTCCTGCTAAAACGGTGGTGAATGAAATTTTTGAAATTGGAACCCAAGAATGGCGTGGCATAGGAAGCATCCCAGACAGTGGTTTGGTGATGAAGGAGAAATATAAGCAATACGATGCCGCCAGTAAATTCAGCATAAGCAATACGGAAAGAAAGGAAGAAAACCTTTGTATTGCGGGCGAAATTTTAAAAGGCATCAAAAAACCGTTTGAGTGTCCTCAGTTTGGTAAAACCTGTCATCCCGGTAATCCTTTAGGGGCGCCAATGGTTTCTTCGGAAGGAGCCTGTGCGGCATATTATCACTATTCATAACAGAAAATGTTTAAAATATTTTTAACCATATATTCCGGATTGGAACATGCCTTTGAAGCCGACCATTTGTTGGCCGTTAATACATTGGTTTCTCATAGAGATAGCCTTAAGCAGTCTTTGAAAGATGGTGTTTTTTGGGGAATTGGGCATACAGCAACGATTTTCTTTGTAGGAATTCTGATGATTGGTTTCAAATTCAATATCGGAGAAAATGTCTTTAAAAATTTTGAAGCCGGAGTAGGTTTAATGTTGATTTTATTGGGAGTTTACAGAATGTTTAAATTGTATTTCCCAAAAGAACATACCCATACCTACAGTAGTTCTCGCGCGGCTTTTGGCGTAGGCTTAGTGCATGGTTTGGCCGGAAGCGGTGCTTTGGTAGTCTTGGTAATTTCACAAATGAAAACCCCTTTTGAAGGTTTGATGTACATTCTTATTTTCGGGTTGGGGTCTATTTTGGGGATGTTTCTGGCGGCATATCTGTTCAGCATTCCGTATACCAAAAGTATTTTGAAATCAAAAAAGCTTCAATTTACTTTGGTGATTATTTCATCCCTGCTTTGTATTGCTTATGGCGGAAAAGTGGTGGCCGAGAATATGGGCTGGATTTAAAAAACCAAATGCTTCGGCAGATTGTGCAGCAATTCTGTATTGATGATTTCTGCACAGATGGAGGGTTTTTCCCAATGACCATTATGGCCGCAATCTAAAACATAGGTTTTGATGTTTGTCTTATCCGGAATGACATTCAGTAGATTTTCTGTTTTCACGGCGTTATCATGTTTTCCAGCAATAATCAGAATTTTGGCGTCTAAATTTTCCAAAACAGAAGTTCTATCGGGTCTTTCTGCCATGCCTAGTTGAGCGGCTTTCACACCTTCTTTGTCAGTAGATTTTGCAATTTCTTTGGCCAATTCTATTTTGCCTTCTAAAATATCTCTTTCTGTATTGCTAAAAAGATTAGGGATAGAAGTTTTTACGAAGGTGTCGAAATTTTCATCAATTATGGCAATGCTTCTTTTGCGGATATTTTTTTTCTCTTGGTCGTCTGCCAAAGTGGTAGAAAAAAATAGGGTAAGACTTTCAATATTGTCAGGATACTTTTCTGCAAAAGCCAAAGCAGTGTAACCTCCCATAGAATGTCCAATGATGTTTATTTTTTCAAGTTGAAGAAAATCTGCTATCTCTTTCACTTTTTCAGCCATAAAATCCATGGTATTTATTTCGTGGTATTTTTCAGATTTACCATGACCGGGCAAGTCTATTTTTACCAAAAAGAAATCATTAGAAAGGTGTTTTTCCATTTCATTCCAAATGGTATTGTTTTCCATAAAACCGTGAAGTAAAATCAAGGTTTTATTTCCGTTTCCTGAAATTTCGTAATGTAGCATCATAAGTGACTTTTTCTCAAAGTTATAGAAAATTTTCCTTCCGCTCTGGAATATTTTATTTTAAAAATTCTATTACCGAAAAAAGTGAAGTGCAAGAGATTAAAATCCAAAGAAATAGACCTAATAATAGAGGTTTTAAGCCAATGTTTTTAAGGTTTTGGAAAGATAATCCGGCGCCAATAAAAAACAAGGCTACTTTTAGAAGATCCCTGGAAACTTCTGAAATGAATAAACTGAAATCTTTAAGAAAAGGTAAAAAAGTACCTGCCAAAATGGCTAAAACGAAATACCCAATAAAGTAAGGAATTTTAATTTTTTCATCACTTTTGGTGAAAACCGAAATAAGAAAAGCCAAAGGGATAATCCAAAGCGCACGTGCCAATTTTACCGTAGTAGCCACTTGAAGGGCTTCTTTGCCATATTTACTGGCGGCACCTACTACAGAACTGGTGTCGTGGATGGCAATGGCACTCCAAATACCGAACTGGTTTTGGCTCAAATTAAAATAATGACCTATTTCCGGGAAAATAAAAAGCGCAGCGGCGTTCAATACAAATACAATTCCCAAGGCTACAGAAGTCTGTTTGCTGTTGGCTTTTAAGATGGGTGAAACAGCAGCAATGGCACTTCCTCCACAGATGGCTGTTCCGGTGGATATAAGCAACGCGATAGTTTTGTCTAATTTTAAGATTTTGAAGAAGATCCATCCCAAGGTCATTACCAAAAGTATAGAAGAGACAGTGAAGAAAAAACCTTGGCTTCCTGCAGCAATAGCTGTTTGAAGATTGATGCCAAACCCTAGGCCAACAATAGAATATTGAAGTAGTTTTTTTACAAAAGATTCTGTTTCTATCTGTTTGTCAAAAATGTTTACAAAAACAATTCCTAAAAATAAGGCCAAAGGTGGCGATATTAATGGAGTAAAAGATAAAGCCGCAAATATGAAAAATAATATCTTGTAAAAAAGTTTTTTTGTAGGCATACTTTTATAGTCAAATGCAAAAATATTTAAAAAAAAATTAACACTTGTGACTTTAGTCACTTCAGAGTATTGTGCAAATTAAATATTTTTGCTTAAAATTAATTCATGAAAAAGAAAATTTTAATTGTATCAAGTATTGTTTTTCTGGTTTTGGGGGCACAATGTTCTTCTCCTAAAACAATGGAAGAAAGCACTCAAAAACAACAGGTGAAACAAATATCTATTAAAGAACAAATGGCAAAAGGGGGTTTTTTGGTAGATGTAAGAACGCGAGAAGAATTTGAAACAGGAAGCGTAAAAGGCGCGGTGAACATTCCTCTATATGAAATTGAAAACAGAATAGATGAATTTAAAGGGAAACCTTATGTTATTCTTTTTTGTAGAAGTGGTCATAGAGCAGGTATTGCCAAATCACTATTGGAAAGTAAAGGAATATCCAATGTTACCAACGGGATAAATGCTGATACCATTAAAGCAGAATTGTCTAAATAAGAAACACAAAAACACAATTGAAATAAGACACAAATGATGGAAAGAGCCTTAGTTCTCAATGCTCTTTACAAAAAACGCTTTCAGATTTACCTGAAAGCGTTTTTAAATTTTATAGTTAAAAATTATTTTTGTTTCTTAAAATATCCGATTCCGCAGTCCAAGAATTTTTTGAAATCTTCCTTACTCATATATCCTGAAACCGGGGTGTTGATGACCTTTCCTTCTGGGGTTACTAAAACATAGTGCGGCTGGGAATTATTGTTGAAATTCACCTGCTGAAAAAGGCTCCATTTGTCACCAATGGTTTTTACTTTTTTAAACTGGCCATTTCCCATATCAATTCTGGTTTGTTCTCCTTCAGGCAATTCTTCTTTATCATCTACATACAATGAAGCCAGCACCACTTCGTTTTGAAGAGTAGGCAAAACATCTGGTTCGCTCCAGACAAATTCTTCCATTTTTCTGCAGTTTTCGCAACCATATCCTGTGAAATCTATCAAAACCGGTTTGTTTTCTTTTTTAGCCAATTCTATAGCTTTAAAATAATCATGCTCCGGATGCATGCCCAGAATGCCGTCTTTTTCATCGTGAAAATAGCTCACGTTAATAGGTGGCAGAATGCCAGAAAGCATTTGCAATTTTGGTCTTTCTGAAGGAATTAATCCTTGAATCAAATAAATGATAAATCCAAAACCCAATAAACCGATTATTTTTCTTGAAGTAGATATTTTTTGATTTTTATCGTCATGTGGGAATTTTATTTTTCCAAACAGATATAGCGTTAATCCTATGGTGATAATGATCCAAATAATGATGAACAACTCTCGTTTCAGCAAAAATGTTTTAGAAACCAGATCTGCTTTTGAGAGGAATTTAAGAGCTAAAGCCAATTCTATAAAGCCCAAAACTACCTTTACGGTATTCATCCAGCCGCCAGATTTTGGCAAACTTTGCAATGCTTGCGGAAATAAAGCCAACAAACCAAAAACAATGGCCCAACTTAATCCAAAACCTGCTAATGCAAACGTGAGCAACAACGGAATATTCCGCGAACTGGTAGCAACGCCTCCCAGTAAACTTCCTAAAATAGGTCCGGTACACGAAAATGAAACAATGACCAAGGTAAGTGCCATGAAGAAAATCCCAACCATTCCGCCTGCCTCTTCTGCTCTAGAAGACTTATTGGCTACCCAACTTGGAAGGGTAATGTCATAATATCCAAAGAAACTCAAAGCAAAAAATAAGAAGATGCCGAAGAAGAATACATTCAGCCAAATATTGGTGGAAATCTGATTGAAAATATTTCCTGAAATTCCATCAATAATATGAAAAGGAACACTCAGCAATACAAAAATTACCAAGATGAAAAATCCATATACAAAAGCATCTCTTCTGCCTTTGCCTTTATCTTTTTGTCCTTTGGTGAAAAAAGAAACCGTAAGCGGAATCATTGGGAAAACACAAGGAGTGAGCAATGCAATCATACCGCCTAGAAATCCTAAAATAAAAATCCAAAGGTTGCTACTTTTGTTTTCTGTTTTCATATCCCCACAATCAGTTAAAGGGTTTTTGAAATCCAAAGAAGAAACTTTAAGACCTTCTTGTTTTTTCTCAGAGGTCATCATTCCTATTTTAGAAGGAATATTTTGTGCTGTTTGTAAACTGTCTTTATTTTTGTTTTCCTCTGTTTTGGCTAAACTGTTGCCATTTATTTTCTTCTCAAATTCTAGCGTTTCTGGAGCCAAACATACTTTGTCATTACAGGTTTGGAAGGTAAATTCTGCGCCTACAACCGCTCCTTTATCCGGATTTTTGAGTTTAAATTTCTGCTTGAAAACAGCATTGGTAGATAAGAAAGTAAGATCTGCCCCGAAGGCTTCGGAAAATTCTGTGTGTTTTTTCCCAATCTCCTGAGACTTCCCAATTAACTGAATGTCTTTGGATGTTAATTTGAATTCAGTAGGAATGGCTCCTACATCAGGGTTGATATCTTTAGAATAAATATGCCAGCCATTTTCTATTTTGGCGGTAACCACAGCTTCGTATTCATCATTGCCAAGAAGCTTAATGTCATAATTAAGTTTTACTTTTTTTTCAACCTGTGCCGATATAAAATGGGAAATAAAAAGTAAGAATATAAAAGTAAGTTTCTTCATTTATTCAAATTTATAAGATTATAAACTGTATTATAATTTTGGGTTTAGATATTTAATTAAACAGATATTTAACCAATTTATTTTTTCACACAAAGCAATTCTTTTCTTTTTATATGAACTTCAAAGGAGTTGCTTCTGAAAAATTTACCATTTTCTGCATGCAGCACTTTTTCAATTTCTATGCCGCTAAATCCAAGTTTTCTAATGATTTCAATGGCCAAAACTTTGTCTTTTTGCAATAGTTTTTCTTTATCCAGAATAAACTCTTGTTCGTCTCCACTAATGAATACGTCTTCAAAACTTGTGTCTATTTGATTTTGATAAAATTGATTTACCTTGTTGAGATGAGAAAGACTTTCTTGAAATGATGTGAGAAAATTAGGGAATATTTCTAGGATGTTTGGAGCTAGATTATTCCTTACTCTATTTCTAAGATAATCGCTTTTTAAGTTGCTTTGGTCTTCTCTAAATTCAATATGGTGTTCTTTTGCAAAATCATAAATTTCTTTTTTAGAAAAATCTAATAAAGGCCTTATGATTTTGTTTTCGTTTTTTGGAATGCCGCTTAATCCTTTGATGCCAGAACCTCTGGAAAGATTGATAAAGAATGTCTCTAATTCATCATTTAAATGATGAGCAGTGACTATAAAATCAAGTTTTTCCTTCTCCAAGATATCAAAAAAGAACTGGTATCTAATGTCTCTTGCCCAGTTTTGAAGAGACTTCATTTCAGATTTTTCTTCTTCAGAAATATCTTTTATATGAATTTTAATGTTGTGGTTCTTACAAAAATCTTCTACTAATTTTTGATCTAGATTAGAATCTTCTCCTCTAAAATGGTAATTGACATGAGCAATTTCAAAGGATAAATTGCTTTGTGTAAAGAGATAGGCCAATACCATAGAATCTACTCCGCCACTTATAGCCAAAAGAAATTTTTTAGCAAAAATATCATCTGCTAATAAATTTAAATATTCTCTAAGACTATTAATGTTGCCCAAAACCAATACTTTTGAGCAAAGATAATTCTAATAATAAAACAATTTTGTACTTTTGTCGTTAATAAATTTAAAAAAATAAATTTTTATGAAAATCTTCAAAATTTTTGCTGTTGCAGTTATGGCAATTTCGCTTACCTCTTGTGTGAGCAAAAAACAGTATGATGCATTGAATCTTAATTACAAACAATGTGTGGAAAGTGCTGGCGAAAGACAAAGACAAATTCAAGATTTGCAGTCTGCTAATGCAGGTTTGACCAGCGAAAACAATTTATTGAAAGATCAAAACAACGCTCTTAAGTCTTCTTTAGATGCTTGTTTATCAAATACCGGTAAATCATCTGCCAATATTGATAAGTTGATTGGAGAAATTAATGCATCTAATGATTACATTAAAAAACTAATTGCATCTAATGCTAAAAACGATAGTTTGAATCTTGCATTATCTAATAAATTAAAACGTTCTTTGGATAATGTTACCGATCAAGATGTACAGGTAAAAGTGTTAAAAGGAGTAGTAATGATTTCTTTATCTGATAAGATGTTATACAAATCTGGAGATTATGATATTTTACCGGCTGCACAAGAAGTGCTAGGCAAAGTGGCTAAAGTAATCAACGATTATGACAAATACTCTGTATTGATTGAAGGAAATACAGACAATGTAGCATTAAGTTCTGCAAATCTTCCAAAAGACAACTGGGATTTATCTGCCCTTAGAGCAACTTCTGTAGCGAAAGTGTTACAAAGTAAATTTGGTGTAGATCCTGCAAGGATTACCGCTGGAGGTAGAAGTGAGTACAATCCTAAAACAACTAACATGAGTGTTTCTGGAAGAGCGGAAAACCGTAGAACAGAAATCATCATCATGCCTAAGTTGGATGAGTTTATGAAATTAATGGACATCGCTCCAGTTAAAAAATAAAAGTCTAAGACTTTCATAAGACCCCGATTTATTCGGGGTTTTTTTATGTTTTAATTTAAAATCTTTAAATTTGAAAATTAATTGGTTTTCATTAACCGTTGATTTTGTAAATAATGAGTTATTTTGAAGAACTGCATCCAGAAATGGACCGCTACTTGGAAGATATGGCTTCAGCAGAACCAGAAATTCTGAAACGTCTCCGTAAAGAAACGTATCAGAAAACTACGCAGCCTCATATGATTTCAGGATATCTTCAAGGAAGATTTTTGTCGTTAGTATCTAAGATGGTTTCACCTAAAACTATTCTGGAGATTGGCACCTTTACCGGATATGCCACTCTTTGTTTGGCTGAAGGATTGCAAAAAGAAGGGAAGTTGGTGACGCTGGATGTTAATGAAGATTTAGCCTATTTGCCGAGAAAATATTTTGGAGAAAGCGAATTCAATAATCAGATAGAATTCCGGTTAGAAAACGCTTTGGATTATCTTAAAAAAAATGAAGACTATTCAACGTTTGATTTAATCTTTATTGATGCAGATAAAGAAAATTATGCCGAATACATGAAACTGGTGAAACCAAAAATGAAGTCAGGCAGTTTATTGATGGTAGACAATGTTCTATGGTATGGAAAAGTATTGGATGAAGGAGGCAACAAGCAGACAGAGCAAATAAAAAAAGTAAATGAATTACTGGCCGAAGATCTAGATTTCGAAAACGTGATTTTACCTTTGCGAGACGGGATTCATTTGGTAAGAAAAAAATAAAGTGGTAAAAGAAATTAGCGTTTCGCTTTTTCTTTCAATTGATAAACATTATGGAAAAACACTACTGCAGCATAGCCGTTTCGCCTTTAAGAGCAGAGAATTCTGAAAAATCTGAGATGGTTTCTCAAATTCTTTATGGTGAAATTTGTGAAATAATAGAGTCAGAAGGTGATTTTAGCAAAATTAGAATGGAGTTTGATGGATATGAAGGCTGGTGCAATTCATCCGTTTTGAAAAAACAGACGCATGATACTGCTAAAAATATTATTGCCCAACCTTATGGCGTTTTTGATTTGCCTGAAGGGAAAAGCCTCTTGTCTTTAGGAAGCGAAGTAGAGTTTGCTACAGAGAACAACCTCATTCATCATGATATCAGAGAAAGTTTGGTAGAAACTGCCAAAAAATTCTTGAATGTTCCCTTTTTATGGGGAGGCAGAAGTTTTTTTGGAGTTGATGATAGCGGTTTTGTGCAGTTGGTGTATAAATTACACGGTATTCATTTGCCAAGAGATCCTGAGCAACAGGCGCTTCAGGGGGTATCAAGAGATTTTGTAGAAGAAAGCGAGCCGGGAGACTTGGCTTTTTTTGAGGACAAAGAAGGCCATATTATCCATGTTGGGATTGTGTTGTCACCTTTTGAAATCATCCACGCCCATGGAAAAGTAAGAATTGATTCATTAGATTTTTCAGGAATTTATAATGCCGAACAAAATAAGCATACCCACAAATTAAGATTTGTGAAGACGGTGATTTAATCTTTTTTTACATTGAAATTTCTTTACAACATATTCATTTTTTTTCTTGAAATCGCATTCAGGGTTTTGTCTTTGTTTAATAACAAGATTAAAAGAGGATTGGAGGGAAGAAAGCAGTCACTAGAAATTGTAAAATCGAAAATAAAACAAAAAGACAAAGTCATCTGGATGCATGCCGCCAGTTTAGGAGAATATGAGCAAGGTTTGCCGGTTTTGGAAAAACTGAAAGAACAGCATCCTAATTATAAAATTTTGGTGACGTTTTTTTCACCATCAGGATATGACAATGTGGTCAAAAAACATCACATAGCAGATGTTATCTGTTATTTGCCTTTTGATAGAAAATCTAAAATTTCTGAATTTATAAAAGCCGTTCATCCCGAAATTTTCTTCACTGTAAAATATGATTTTTGGTATCATCTTTTGGAAGAATTAAAAATTCAAAAAGCTAAAGTTTTTGTGGTTTCGGCGTTGTTCTATGAGACCCAGTCGTATTTTAAATTCTATGGCAAGTGGTTTGTGCAGCAACTTCAAAAAAATGTGGATTGGATTTTTCATCAAACCAAACATTCTTATGTGTTGGCCAAAAGCATTGGTTTAACAAAAGCTTCCGTTTCGGGGGATACCCGTTTCGATAGGGTAAAGCAGATTAAAGTAAGGGATAATTCCGTGGAATTTATTGATGAATTTAAAGCCGATAAAAAACTTCTGGTCTTTGGCAGTTCTTGGGAAGCAGAGGAAAAAATAGCCTTGATGTTGTCCCCCAAAATAAAGGATTTTAAAATCATGATTGCTCCACATGATTTAAAAAGGGTAGACCATTTGCAGAAAATTTTCCCAACAGCAATTCTATATTCAAAAATCACTTCTAATGCCCACCTTCTAACATCCAATGTCCTTATTATAGACTGTATAGGTTTATTATCCAAAATCTACAGTTACGCAGATATGGCTTTTGTGGGAGGAGGTTTTCACAGTAAAGGCCTTCACAATATATTAGAGGCAGCCACTTTTGGCGTTCCGGTATTCTTTGGGGGTCACTACAAAAAGAATCCCGAAGCGGATGCATTGATTGCCCAAAACGGCGGAAAAGCATTTTCGGATGAATGGTCGGCAGTTGATTTTATTTCAAAGCTTTCAAAAGATACTGAAATGATGAATGCCATGGGTGAAAATGCAGGCAATTTTATCCATCAACAACCCAATGCCACCGAAATTATTTTAAAGAAAATTTCGGAAATCAATTAAATATTCTAGAGTATTTCTTAAACCCATTAAATGCCCAATTGGCAGTATAATAAAGAGATTTTAAGGTGGAGAATTTCATGTGGTCTTTATAGACTAAATACTGATCTTTCATAATGTTTGTCTTCTTTCTGGAGACACTTGCTCTATGCATTCTGTATTTTGCCAAAGTCTTTTTTACAGGCAGTCCTTTGGGGATTTTTTTGAGCAAATTTAGCCACATCACATGGTCCTCCCTTTTGCTGCCTTCAGGAAAATATTCTTTTCCCACTCTTTCAGAATCATACATGGAGGCGAGTAGGGAAAGTCGGCAGGTTTTAAGAAGGTTTTCAAAAGTAACCTCTATGTCAGCTTCGAAATTTGCAATTTTAGGCTGTAGATTTTCATTACAACGGGCATAAGTACAATAGGCCAATTCTGCTTTTTCTTTTTGCAAGAAATAAACCATTGTTTCCAGGAAATTCGGTTCCCAAAAATCGTCAGCATCCAAAAAAGTGATGTATCTGCCGGTGGCTTTTTCCAAAGAAAGATTTCTGGCATGTCCTGCGCCGCAGTTTTTTTCTGCTTCAATAAGGATAATTCTTTCGTCCTGATGTTTTTTAATAATCTCTACAGAATTGTCTTTAGACTTGTCATCCGTAATAATCCACTCCCAATCGGTGAAAGTTTGGTTGAGAACAGACAGTATTGTTTCTTCTATGAATTCAGAAGAATTATAACAGGGCGTTATAATTGAAACGATATTCATCAAATTGTGTTTTCACAAAAATATCAAATTTATTTAGGATTCAAAAGATAATTTTTAATTCAGGTTCCCCGAATTGTTTTTTTTCGATTCAAAATCATAAATTTGTAAATTCTTAAAAAATTAATTCTAAAAGATTTACAAAAGTGTTTTACGATCATAAGCAGATAGAGCAAAAGTGGCAGAAGTATTGGGAAGAAAACCAAACTTACAAAACCGAAAATAATTCCTCGAAACCAAAATTTTATGTCTTAGACATGTTTCCATATCCATCAGGAGCGGGCTTGCATGTAGGACATCCTCTTGGATATATTGCTTCGGATATTTATGCAAGGTTCAAAAGACATCAAGGCTTCAATGTTTTGCACCCTGTTGGTTATGATAGTTTTGGGCTTCCGGCAGAGCAATACGCTATTCAGACCGGTCAGCATCCAGCCATTACAACGGAACAGAACATTGCCAGATATGAAGAGCAATTGCGAAAAATAGGTTTTTCATTTGATTGGAGCCGTGAAGTGAGAACTTCTGATGCTTCTTACTACAAATGGACCCAATGGATTTTTATAGAATTATTCCATTCTTGGTACAATAAAACGACAGATAAGGCAGAGTCTATTTCTACTTTGATTAACCATTTCGAAAAATTTGGAACTGAAAGTTTAAATGCTGTTCAGAATGATGAACTCAATTTTACAGCTGATGAATGGAAGGCTGCCGATGAAAGTGAAAAACAAGATATTTTGTTGAACTACAGAATGGCATACCGTGCAGAAACCACCGTTAACTGGTGTCCTGCATTGGGAACTGTTTTGGCGAATGATGAGGTAAAGGACGGTAAGTCTGAACGTGGCGGATATCCGGTATTTCAAAAGAAGATGATGCAATGGAGCATGAGGATTACGGCTTACTCTGAAAGACTTTTAAATGGGTTAAAAACTATAGATTGGCCTCAGCCTTTGAAGGATTCTCAGGAATATTGGATTGGGAAATCTCAAGGAGCAGCGGTTAAATTTTTAGTGGATAGTACTCAGTTGATAGTTGATGGAGAATCTTCTGACAGCCAACAACCATCAACAGAAAACTATATTGAAGTTTTTACCACAAGGCCTGATACCATTTTTGGAGCTACTTTTATGGTTTTGGCGCCAGAAAATCCTTTGGTAGAAAAATTGACAACAACGCCTCAAAAATCTGAGGTTGAAAATTATATTGAAGAAACTTCCAAAAAGACAGAAAGAGATCGTATGGCAGATGTAAAATCTGTTTCGGGAGCCTTTACGGGAAGTTATGCTTTGAATCCTTTCACCGGAAAAAACATCCCTATTTATATTTCAGATTATGTCTTGATGGGGTATGGCACTGGTGCGGTAATGGCTGTTCCGGCGCATGATGAGCGTGACCATAGATTTGCTAAAAAATTTGGTTTAGAAATCATCAAGGTAGTGGAAACGGAAGTGGACGTTCTGGAGGAACCTTATGATTCTAAAGACAGCATTTGCGTAAACTCAGATTTTCTAAACGGATTAAGCTACAATGAAGCGAAAGCCAAAATTATTTCTGAAATCGAAACCAGAGGAATAGGAAACGGAACTACTAATTACAGACAGCGTGATGCTATTTTCTCACGTCAGAGATATTGGGGTGAGCCGGTTCCGGTCTATTATAAAGATGGGATGCCTTATACATTGCCGGTTTCTGCTTTGCCTTTAGAATTGCCTGAGGTTGAAAAATATTTACCTACAGAAGATGGAGATCCACCATTAGGCAATGCGAAGAATTTTGCTTGGGATGAGTCCAATCAAAAAGTGGTTGCGGTAGATGTCATAGATGAAAAAACGGTTTTCCCGATAGAACTTTCTACCATGCCTGGTTGGGCAGGCAGTTCTTGGTATTTCTTAAGATATATGGATCCTCAAAATAATGGAGAATTCTGCGCCAAAGAATTGTCAGATTATTGGGGACAAGTAGACTTGTATATTGGAGGAAGCGAGCATGCAACAGGTCACTTGTTGTATTCACGTTTCTGGAATATGTTTTTAAAAGACAGAGGATATATCAATCAGGAAGAGCCTTTCCAGAAATTGATTAACCAAGGAATGATTTTAGGGATGAGTGCTTTTGTGTTCAGAATTGACGGGACCAATCAATTTGTTTCTAAAAGCTTGGCTAAAGATTATCAAACTCAAAAAATTCATGTGGATGTTGCTTTACTAAAAGGAGGTTCGGATGAATTGGATACTGAAAAGTTCAAGCAATGGAGACCAGAGTTTAATGATGCGGAATTTATATTGGAAGACGGCAAGTACATCACGGAACGTGAGGTAGAAAAAATGTCGAAATCCAAATACAATGTGGTGAATCCAGATGATATTTGCGAAGAATATGGAGCAGATTGTTTGAGATTGTATGAAATGTTCTTGGGCCCATTAGAACAGTCAAAGCCATGGAATACGCAGGGGCTAAGCGGAGTATATGGTTTCCTGAAGAAATTCTATAATCTGTATTTTGATGGAGACACCTTTACTGTTTCAGAAAAAGAGCCTACAAAGGCAGAGCTTAAAGTTCTTCATACTTTAATTAAGAAGTTTACCTATGATATAGAACATTTCTCTTTCAATACTTCGGTTTCGCAATTTATGATTGCTGCCAACGAGCTTCAAAAACTTAAATGCAATAAAAAGGCAATCTTAGAACCTCTGGCAATTCTTGTTTCTCCATATGCACCGCATTTGTGCGAGGAAATTTGGGCATTATTGGGATATGATGATTCTATAGAGTTTGCTCAATTCCCAGCACTTAATGAGTCCTACTTAGTGGAAGATGAAATTAATTATCCGGTAAGTTTTAACGGAAAAATGAAGTTTACTTTGTCTTTGGCAGCAGATTTGGATGCTAAACAAATAGAAGAAATTGCAATGGCTAATGGTAAGGTTATGGAAACACTTGCTGGTGCTGTGCCAAAGAAAATCATTATTGTGCCAAAGAAAATTATCAATATCGTATTTTAATTTTTTGTTAAATGAAATTAAAAAATAAATAAAATTATATTGAATTATTGTGATATAAAAAGGTTATTTTTTCTGTATTTATTATGATTTATATCAAAACAAATAATTTTAAACAAAAAAAAGTCTTTTTTTTAAGTATTTGACAAAAATAAATGATTTTACGGAGATAAGAAATTTATCATTGATGAAGAATTTTACTTGCATTTTACAATATTTTGATTTTATTTTACACCCTCAAAAAAATTAACAATTATAATTTAGTTTAATATGGAAATGAATGTTTCAACTCAAGAGGAGCAAGTAGTTGCTAAAAAAGTAGGAGGTCTTAATCCTGCAATCATTATTCCTATTTTATTTTTAGTAGGAGTATCTATTTATTTATTTATTTTTGGAAATCCAAGTAATTTTCAAAAGCCAGAACAGTTTGAAGGAGCACTATCTGTTGCTTTTTCTAAAGTAGAATCTAAAGGTATTGAGCCTGCTGATGGTAGTATCCCAGGAACAATCTACAAAGGAGGTCCTATTGTACCTATTTTGATTACTTTTATGATGACTGTATTGGTATTCTCTATCGAGCGTTTCCTAGTTCTAGGAAAAGCTGCAGGAACAGGTAACCTAGATGTTTTTGTAAACAAAATCAGAGCTTTATTAAACAAAAACAAAGTAGATGAAGCTATTGAAGAATGTGATTCTCAAAAAGGTTCAGTAGGTAATGTAGTAAAAGAAGGTCTTACAACTTACAAGGCTTTAGCTCAAGATTCTACTTTGAATAAAGAACAAAAAATGGTAGCGCTTACTAAAGCTATCGAAGAAGCTACTACACTAGAAATGCCAATGTTAGAGAAAAACATGATGATCCTTTCTACATTAGGTACAGTAGCAACCCTAGTAGCACTATTAGGTACAGTATTGGGTATGATTAGAGCGTTCGCTGCTTTAGGTGGTGGAGGTGGTACTCCAGATGCTGCTGCTCTTTCTACTGGTATCTCAGAAGCACTTATCAACACAGCTTTAGGTATTGGTACATCAGCTATTGCAATTATTCTTTATAACTTCTTTACTTCTAAAATTGACGGATTAACATACAAGATTGACGAAATCTCTATGTCTATCCAGCAGTCTTTCGCTGAATTCCACTAATATTTTAGTGAAATTGGCAAAAGATTTGCAGTATATCTTAGTAAGAATTAATAAATAATAAAATACAATGGCAAGAGTAAAACCAAAACGACACGGCGTGCACATGGATATGACGGCAATGACCGATGTTGCTTTCTTGCTTCTTACCTTCTTTATTTTAACAACACAGTTTAAGAAACCAGATGTAGAGAGCATTAAACCGCCTTCTTCTATTTCTCAAATCTTGTTGGATGATAAAGATTTGATGACAATTAATGTTACTTCTAAAGGTAAATTTTACTTTACACCCGTTCAAAATGTGGGCGAAAGAAAACAATTAATTGATAAAATGGCTCAAAAATATGGTATGTCATTTAGTGAGCAAGAAAAAATAGCATTTGTAAATAACCAGGCTGTGGGAGTTCCAATGAGTCAGTTAAAAAGTTTTCTAGATCTTCCAGATGAAGAAAGAAAAAATTTTAAAGGAGGAGACGGAGTTCCTATGGACAGTGTCAATAAACAATTAATAGACTGGGTGAAAATGAGTCTTGAAATTAATCCTAATTATAAATTAGCGATCAAGGGAGATGAAGTTACGAAATACCCAAGAGTTAAAGATTTATTTGAGGGGCTTAGAGATATTAAATATTACAAATTTTGGTTGATTACTAACCAAGAGGCAAATAAATAAGAAAATGGCAGAAGTACAAGTAAAAGAGTCCGGCGAAAAGGGTGGCAAAGTCCGCTCCAAGAAGCAGAGTACGCGTGTCGATATGACACCGATGGTGGATTTAGGATTTTTGCTCATTACATTCTTTATGTTTACCACTACGTTTAGTAAACCAAATGTGATGAATTTGGGGTTGCCGGCAAAACCGGATCCTAATGCTCCAAAGCCACCTCCAACAGAAATTAGATTATCCAATTCAATTTCATTGATTTTGGGTAAAGATCACAGAGTTTTCTATCACCAAGAGGATCAAAGTGGTCTTAATGATCAAACATTAAAGGAAACTACTTTTGACAGAAAAGGCATTACCAATGTAATTGAAACTGCACACAGAAATGCCGCAGATGCAGAAAAGTTTACTGTAATCATTAAGCCTACTGAAGATGCTGATTATAGCGATTTTGTGAACGTGTTAGATGAAATGGAAGTTACCAAAACTGATCACTACGGTGTTACAGATATCAAGCCTTGGGAAGTTCCTGTGTATAAAAGTAAGGTTGGTGCACCAGCTTCACCTGCTGCTAAATAAACATATTAAGATACAAATAATATGAATAATGAATTAGAATATACACCATCTTTGGATGAGATTGTATTCGAGAATAGAAATAAAGAGTATGGTGCTTACGACTTAAGACATAAGTATCGTCAGTACATTACCAAAGCTTTTGTAATAGGTACATCAATCTTTGTTTTAGGAATAGTAGCGCCTTTTCTTTACATGAAATTTAAGCAGTTAACCGAAAAGAAAACTGAAGTAAAAGTAGATTTGGTTAATATCTTAGATGAAGAAAAACCTAAAGAAGAACTAAAAGAAGATACACCACCACCGCCTCCTCCTCCAAAAGTAGAGGAAAAAGTGGAAATTGTTCAGAATGTTGTTCCAGAACCGGTGAAGGCTCCAAAAGTGGAAACACCGCCACCACCAATTAAAGTTCAATTGGAAACTCAAACTGGTATGGTGAATCAGGAAGGGGTGAAACAAGCAGCTTATACACCACCGCCAGTGGTTGCTAAAAGTAACGCGGTAGAATCTAAGCCTAGTACTACAGAGGTATATGAATCTGTAGACCAAGATGCTGAATTCCCTGGAGGTCTTAACTCTTTTAGAGGCAAATTTATTGACAATTTTGATACCGGTGCCATGGAAGGAGGAGAAGGAACCATAAAAGCTACAGTAACTTTTATTGTAGAAATAAACGGTGCGATAAGTGACGTTAAAGTAAATGGTCCAAATTCTGATTTCAACAGAGAAGCAGAAAGAACAGTAAGAGGCATCAGAAGTAAATGGGCTCCTGCCAAAATTAATGGTCAGCCCGTAAGACAAAGATACAAATTGCCTGTTACCATGAATTTTGAATAAATAACTTACCAATTTTCATAAAATAAAAGAGAAGCGTAAGCTTCTCTTTTTTATATATCTTAATTTACTATGTATAATATATTATCTTTAATAATTGGTTTTTTTTACATTGCCTTAGGTGTTTTTATTATTACTTATAAATTTTTTGTAATCCAATTGGAAGGCTATACTCCATATATTCTTGGTGGAATTATTATTGCTTATGGATTATTTAGAATTGGTAGAGCAATTTTAAAATTAAGACAAAAAAATGAAGGTTAATATTATTTTTCTCGTTGGCTTTTTATTACTGTTTTCTTGTAAAAAAGAGAAAGCCAATAATCCGGTAAAGGGAGAGATTACTGTGGCTACAGACGAATCTTTCAGAAATGTTGCAGAAGCACTTACAGAACGGTATGTTGCTTTTTACCCAAATACCAAAATCAATTTGAAATTTGAAAGTGAGAATTTTGCACTTACAGATTTGCTTAATGATAGTGTGAGGGTGATTATTATGTCTCGAAGACTTACCGATAAAGAAATGAAACTTTACAAAGAAAAAGTGGGCGTTCCTTTTCAGCCAGCCAGGTTTGCAGCAGATGGAGTGGTTTTTATCACTGCCAGAAACTCAAATAAAAATAGCATTACCCAAGATGAATTGAAATCAGAATTACTTTCTGATAAAAGAAATGTAATTTTTGACGGAATTAATAGCAGTAATTTTAATTTTGTAGCTCAAAAGTTCAAACTTAAACCTCAAGAAATAAAATGCTCTGTGCTTAAAAGTAATATTGAAATCATAAACGAGATCAATAAATATCCTAATAGTATAGGAGTAATAAGTTATAATACAATCGCAAGTCCTTATTCTAAAGAAGCTAAGGATCTTAGAAGTAAGATTAAAATCCTTCCGGTTATCCATCAAGGGAAATCTTATTTGCCAAATATTGAAACCCTTAAAACCATGACATATCCTTTTACAAGGGTGCTTTATTTTCTTACCAATGAAGGGTATTTTGGGTTGGGAAATGGTTTGATAAGGTTTTCTTGTACTCAAAAAGGGCAAATAGTGGTAAGTAAAGAAGGGCTTCAGCCATACAATATATTTAAGAGAGAAGTGATAATGCGATAAAAAACTTTTAATTTTAATAGAATTAGCGTATTTTTGGTCCCAAAATTGTGTATTAATGATTAGGGTTAATGCTATAACGATAAAACAACAATAAAAATGAAATATAGATTTGGTTTTCCTAAAAAAATAGTTCTAAGTGCAATTGCAACTTTCTTGTTAAATTTTGCAGGTGCACAAACAGTAGCAGAGGGTATTAATTATATAGATAGCCATAAATATGCAAAGGCAAAAGAGATTTTCAATCAAATAATTGCTAAATCTCCAACGGCTGAAAATTATTTCTACTTAGGATATGCTTATTTAATTCAATTCGAACCAGATTTTGATAAAGCAAAAGAAAACTTTGATAAAGGTTTAGCGTTAGAATCAAAAAGTTATTTAAATAGAGTAGGTTTGGCTTCTATTAAACTAGGCAAAGGACAAAAAACGACTGCAGTAAATGAATTGAATCAAATTGCTAAAGATTCAAGAGAAAAAGATGCAGAGGTTCTCTACAGAATAGGAGAAACTCTTACAATTTATGAAAATAATAACGATCCTGCACTGGCAGTATCTTATCTTAATAAAGCGATTGAAAAAGCTCAGAAAGAGGGAGTTCCTGCATACTATTATTATACTTTGGGAGATGCTTATAGACTTACCAAAGATGCTGGTAAAGCTATGACGGCTTACGACAGAGCTTCTGAAGTTGCCAAAAACAAAGCTTCAGTATTTTATAGAATGGCAACCCTTTGGATGGCTGCCAAAAACTATAAATCAGCTGAAGATAACATTAAAAAAGCTATTGCTGTAGATCCTACTTATGCACCGGCTTATTTAGCACAGTCTAAGTTTAACAAAATTTTCCAAAGACCTGAGGAAACCATCAAAGGTCTTGAAAATTACACTAAATATGCAGACGAAGATTCTGGTACAATGCTAGAAATTGCAATTGAATATTTTAACAATAACGAGTTTGAAAAATCAAAAGAAACTCTTGATAAAGTATTTGATAAAGTTACATTGGCAAAAAAATACCAATTAAGAGCTTATCTTCTTTTTAAAGAAGGGGATTTTGCAAATGCCAAAACCAATATTGAAACTTATTTGTCTCAAGTAGATCCTTCTAGGATAAAGCCAAGTGACTCTGGCTTAGAAGCTATAATCTATGCAGGACTGTCGTCTAAAGAAAACGATCCTGCTGCAAAAGCGACATTGCTTCAAAAGGCAAATGAAAAACTTGCTATTGTAAAGGCAGCAAAAGATACGGCACTAGATTGGGATTCAGAATTTGCAACTGCCATAAGCGGAGCAGGAGATCTGAAAGCAAAAGTAGATGCTGGGCCTACAAATGATAATGTTGAAAATCTAAAAAAACAAGTTGCTGCTAATAAAGATGATACCACGGCTCTTTATAATTTAGCATTAGCTTATCAAGATGCAAATAATTGGTATGGTTCTGCTTATACATGGCAAAAAATGAATGATTTACTGCCTACATGGGAACCTGCTTTCTACAACAAAGCGTATGCTTTCCAAAAAGTAGGGTATAATGATTTAGCGGTTGTAGCTTTTCAAAAATATTTGGATTTGGCACTTGCTAAAACGCCTGATGAGCAAAAAGCTTTACAAGAAACAGTTTTTGGAGCCTATTACTCAATAGCATTACTTGTTAGAGGGACAGATAAGCCAAAAGCAATAGAATATCTTAATAAAGCATTAGCTCTTAATCCTACAGATCATAACGCACTTCTTTTACAGAAAGAACTAAGCAAATAAATTTTAGAAACTCCTTGAAACTTCAAGGAGTTTTTTATTTCACATTTTTGTAATTCCAGATTTTTATACTTTATCAATAAAACCGTATTTTTGAGGTATGAAAATAGATGTTTTAGCAATCGGTGCCCATCCAGACGATGTGGAACTTGGTTGTGGCGGAACAATCGCCAAATTAATTTCAGAGGGTAAAAAAATAGCCATAGTAGATCTTACTAGAGGAGAATTAGGGACAAGAGGAACTGATGAGACACGAGCTTTAGAAGCTGCAGAAGCATCTGCTATTTTAGGGATTTCGGTGAGAGAAAATTTACAGATGAAAGACGGTTTTCTCCAAAACTCAGAAGAATATCAATTGCGAATAGTGAAAATGATTCGTAAATATAAACCAGAGATAGTGTTTTGTAATGCTATTGATGACCGTCATCCAGATCATGCTAAAGCAGCAAAACTAGTTTCTGATGCATGTTTTCTTTCTGGACTTATAAAAATAGAAACAGATTTGGATGGAGAAAAACAAAAGGCATGGAGGCCAAAACAAGTTTTTCATTACATCCAATGGAAAAATATAGAGCCCGATTTTGTGGTAGATATTTCCGGTTTTTTAGACAAAAAGATAGAAGCTTGTTTGGCTTATAAAACCCAATTTTATGACCCAAAATCCTCAGAACCAATGACTCCCATCGCTACAAAAGATTTTTTAGAAAGCCTTACATATCGTGCACAAGATTTAGGAAGGCTAAGCGGAGTAGATTTTGCTGAAGGATTTACTTCTGAAAAAACAATCGCAATTAAAAATTTTGAAGGAATAATTTGTTAATTTTTCCAAAAAAGCTTTATATTTGCACACGCAAAAACGGTGGTTGTAGCTCAGTTGGTTAGAGCGTCGGATTGTGGTTCCGAAGGTCGGGGGTTCGAGACCCCTCATCCACCCAAAATAAAAGCATCCTAATTAGGATGCTTTTTTATTTATGTTTTTGTCTTACTATCCAGTACTATAGTTACTGGTCCGTCATTAATAAGGGAAACTTTCATGTCTGCACCGAAGATTCCACTTTCTACATGTAACCCGGAAGTAATTCTTATTTCATTTTTGAAATAATCAAATAATGGAATTGCTTTGTCTGGTTTTGCCGCTTTGATGTATGAAGGGCGGTTTCCTTTTTTATAATCTGCCAAAAGTGTGAATTGGCTTATGCAAAGCAAATCTCCAGATATGTCTTTCACAGAAAGATTCATTTTTCCGTTTTCATCAGAAAAAATCCTTAGATCAATAATTTTTTTAATCAACCAATCTGCATCTTCTTTTTCATCTTCTCCATCAATTCCTACAAGCAGAAGTAAGCCTGAATTTATTGCACCTACAACTTCACCATCTACTTTTACATTTGCCTCGGAAACTCTCTGTAAAACTACTTTCATAAATTAATTGTATATATTGATAATATTGCTTGTGGGATTATAACTATAATAATATTGTTTTAAAGGATAAGGGCTTGTAGTTGCAGGACTGCCAGAATTCAGAAACCATTTTGCATTATCTTTTTTACAAATAACGAAGCTGCCGTTTTCTACCTCTAAAGTCGTTTGTGAATCTGGGCAAAGATGCGGTGCATTTCGGTCGTATACTTTAAATTCTGATGAAGATATACGAGTTATAATGAGGCCTCGGGTGCCAGATTGCTGCTCGGAAACATATATCCAGCCGCCTACACTTTGTAAATTATAATAGGCGGGTAAATTAAGGTTTAACTGAACCGAAATAGGTTGATTTGGAAAACATGAAGTAGTTTCTTCTCGGTTTCCACATGTGCTAGTAATTATTAATGTACTGATAATCAGTGAAATCGAAAAGAAAGTGTTTAAATATCTTGCTTTCATATAAAAATTAATATTATCTTTGTAATTAACAAACTTAATGAATATTGTCCGGCAAAGGTCGGATTATTTTTTTACACTAAAGTTAAAAAACCAAAATATGAGTAAAACAATGAATTATGTAACCAAAGAAGGTTTAGAAAAAATGAAAACCGAATTGGAGCAGTTAGAAAGCATTGAAAGACCAAGGATTACTCAGCAAATTGCAGAAGCAAGAGATAAAGGCGATTTATCTGAAAATGCAGAATATGATGCGGCTAAAGAAGCACAGGGAATGTTGGAAATGAAAATTTCTAAGATTAAAGATACTATTGCTAATTCTAAAGTAATTGATGAAAGCCAGCTAGATACTAGCAAGGTTTCTATTCTATGTACGGTGCGACTTAAGAATAATGCTACTAAACAGGAGCAAAAATTTACTTTGGTTCCAGATAATGAATCTGATATCAAAACAGGAAAAATATCTGTAAATACCCCTATCGCGAAAGGATTACTTGGCAAAGCTGTAGGTGAAAATGCAGATATAGTATTGCCAAATGGCAATAAGCTTTCATTTGAAGTCTTAGAAATTTCGCTTTAATTTTAAGAAAACAATCAAAATTACAAGATCATGAGTTCTATATTTACGAAAATCGTAAACGGAGAAATTCCTTGTTACAAAATAGCTGAAGATGAAAATCATTTGGCTTTTTTAGATGTTATGCCTTTGGCTAAGGGACATACATTGGTAATACCGAAAAAAGAGGTAGATCTTATTTTTGATTTAGAGGCTGAAGAGTATAAAAATCTTTGGGGTTTTGCACAGCAAGTTGCCAAAAAAGTAGGTGCAGCAATTCCATGTGTGAGAGTGGGAGTTGCGGTAATTGGCCTAGAAGTGCCACATGCCCATATTCATCTCGTACCTATGAATAAAATGCAGGATTTGAATTTTAGCAATGAAAGATTAAAACTCACTCCAGAAGAGTATCATGAAATTCAAGAAAGAATAATTAATCAATAAAAATGTTAAACTCAAATTTCATATAGAAATTTGAGTTTTTTTAAAAAATATAAAAAATGAATCCCAATCAATGCTCATTTTGTGGAAGAAAAAAAAGCGAAGTAGAAATCTTAATTTCCGGACAGGATGGCTATATCTGCGAAAACTGTGTAGAACAAGCGCATTCTATTATAAAGGAAAGTGTTTCTAAAGGCTCTACGCCAGCTACAAGTTTAGATGAATTAAAAAAACCTAGAGAGATCAAAGAGTTTCTAGACGAATATGTAATTGGACAAGATCAGGCAAAAAAACAGCTTTCTATAGCGGTTTATAACCATTACAAGAGATTATTGCACAATGAAGACGAAAATAAATCCGTAGAGATTGAAAAGTCTAATATCATCATGGTGGGTGAGACAGGTACAGGTAAAACACTTCTTGCGAAGACCATCGCAAAACAACTTGATGTTCCCTTCTGTATTGTAGATGCTACTATTCTTACAGAGGCAGGCTATGTGGGTGAGGATGTGGAAAGTATTCTTTCAAGATTGTTGATGGTTGCAGACTATGATGTGGCCAAAGCTGAAAAAGGAATTGTTTTTATTGACGAGATTGATAAAATTGCCAGAAAATCTGACAATCCAAGTATTACCAGAGACGTTTCTGGGGAAGGAGTGCAACAGGGCTTATTGAAGCTTTTGGAAGGTAGCATCGTAAATGTTCCGCCACAAGGAGGAAGAAAGCATCCTGATCAGAAATATATTCAGGTAAACACACAGAATATTTTATTCATTGCAGGAGGAGCTTTCGATGGTATTAAAGAAATTATCGAGAGAAGACTAAATAAACAGGCCATAGGATTTAGTGCAGAAAAACATGGCAAATTAGAAAGCGAGGAATATATTCTAGAAAAGCTGAACGCTACAGACTTGAAAAGTTTTGGTCTAATTCCAGAATTATTGGGAAGGTTTCCTATAATAACATATTTAGATAAACTTACAAAAGAGACCATGTTAAGGATTCTTGTAGAGCCAAAAAATTCAATTATTAATCAATTTGTTGAACTTTTTAGACTAGATGGTATAAAACTTGCATTTACAGATAAAGCATTAGAAAAAATTGTAGATTATACCCTAGACAAAGGACTTGGAGCAAGGGGCCTCAGAGGGACTACTGAAAAAGTATTGGAAGATTATATGTACCAAATTGATTCAGTAGATAAAAAATTAATAGTAAATGAAAAAAATATTAGAATTTAATTTTTTTATAAAACTTGCTTAATGCTTTAATTATTATTTATATTTGCATATAGAGGATTTTATATTCTTTAAAAAAACACAAACAAATGAAAAAAAAATTACTGATTGCAGCATGCATTTCAGCATGTTTCAGTGCGAAATCACAACTCTTATTCGTAGGTGATGGTGCTTTAGTTCATATTCAAGATGAAGCACTTGTTTATAACGGCGGCGGCGTTAAACTTGATGGTACTGCTAAAGTAAATAATATCGGAGATATTATGGTGGTAACTTCAGGGGAGTACTTTGATGTTGCATCTACTTCTGATTTCAGATTAAAATATGTTTCTCCCTCCATATATGGGCAACTTTATATAAAAGATATGCTCCAGAACAATATTAGGGGGAAAATTAATAAAGAATATGTTGCCGCATCTCATGGTGCTACAGGATGGCAACAAACGGGTTTACCGTTCTATAATTATTCTATTACAGAACTTCAGGCTACACTGCCTCATATCAATGTTACCAATACAGCCTTAAATTCTGTTGGGAGATGGAATCCTAGAACTGTTTTTAAATGGAACAATAATTTGGCTGTATGGGATCAGTTAACTTCAGCCATGACCACATCAGTAGGTAACCCTACAGATTATTACATTTTATCTAGAAGAAATTATGAAGGTGGTATAGTATGGAATCCTGAAATAACAACAGAAAATGATTTAGGTGCAACAGATAATCTTGCAGGAACTTCTACTTCAGCGTCAGCATTTGCAATAAATACCAAGAAAAAAATCTTCAAAGGTCTTCCTGTTTCAGATGCAGGTTTAGATACTACAGTAACACTTAAAGATGCATTTTCTGGTAGTTATGGAACCAATGGAACCGGTGTAAATAAATATAATGAAAGATACAATACCTATATAGACGATCCATTTGTAACCAATAAGTGGAGCCTTGATTATGGGAAAAATAACTATCAGTATGGAAATCCTTTTCTTACCAATATAGATCTTTCTTTGATCAAAAAAGGCACAACTTCATCAGACGATGAAAATGCAATTTCTAACTTAAATGGAATATATTATTATACCACTGTTGAAAGTAGCAATAATGGAGTTGTGTTCTCAAGCTTATCTGGAGTGATGGTAACTTTCAACATAGACGGTACTCCTGTTGGAGATGTTGATAAACTCATAATTAAACCTATGCAGGCTTTCGTAATGAAATTGTCTAGCAATAGCGAACAAACATTAAAATTCAACAAAACCAGAAGATTTGCCCAAACAGCTAGAGCAGAAACTACTCAATACGCAGTAACCGCAGCTAGAAAGGCTTCATCATCTGTAGTGACTAAGCAGCTTGGTGTTGTTCTTTTGGATTCTAATGACAAGGAAATTGGTAGAACTTATTATGTCGTAAGTAATGAAGCTGTTACAGGTTATGCTCCTGAAACCGCAAAAATGCAGGCTGTTTCAGATAACACCTCAATATTTACTAAAGAAGAACTCATAACCGGAGGAACAGATACTAACACTACTTATGGCCTATATATCAATGAAGCAAATGAAGAGACTTTCAAGGGTAAAAAGGTTTCTTTAGCAATCAATAATCCTGATGCGGCTAAAATCAAATTTCTAATTAGTGAAGAAGGAAAAATGATTTCAGAAAATAATTCCTTATCAAATGGTAAATCTTTTTATTTTGATGATAACGGAACACTTACCAGATTAACTAGTGGAACTACGATACCAGTAACGAATAAAAACTTTACCTATGGATTATATTATGAACAACCAAATGGAAGTTTGGGAGTAAATGAGTTAACAAATGGTCAAACAATTATTGCGAAAAATGGTTCAGATTATTTTGTGAGATTTAATAAAAATTGGAAAGTAGCCGATATTGAAATATATTCGGCAACAGGACAAATTATATATTCTGCGAAAAAAGTTTCAACAGTAAGTGATTATACTCTGCCGATTAATAATTCGGTAAATGCATTATATATTGTTAAGGTTAAATCTGAAAAAGGAGAAATTATAACCAAAAAAATTATAAAATAAACACAAATATGAAAGCGATTATAAAAAAAATATATATTGGCCTAAGTGTTTTTCTTGGTACTTTTTTCACTTTGGCTCAAGCTGTACCGCCTCCACCACCACAGGTAGAAGCGTCTCCTGGACCTGGAGCGCCGGCAACACCTATTGATATGTATAATTATGTATTGGTAATTATGGTGCCTGTTATTATTTATTATTTTAAAAAAAAATCATTAGGCACAGCAAAAATCATAAATTAAAAACTCACATTTTGTGAGTTTTTTTTATCTTTAGACTTATGAAAAAAATCGGATTATTATTCTTTTTTGCATTGGGAATACTTAATGCTCAATTTATTGTTAAAATTGAATCTCCTAAAAACTTCCCAGACAATGAGGCATACCTTTATAGTCTTAATGGCTCTAAAGATATGATTATGGCTAAATCGGTGAAGCAAAATGAATCATGGATTTTTAATGTTCCAAATAATTACGTGGGAATGATGAAAGTGTATTTTCCTATTACCAATTCTACAGTAACTTTTATTTCTGAAAATAAGGACGTGAATTTTTCTTTCACGCTTAATAACAATAAGATATCTAACGTAGATTATAAAGATGATGCCAATAAATTGTTCTATAATTTACAAGATAAACAGAAGAAAAAGGAACAAATTTTGCCAGCATTATATCAAATTCAAACTTATTATAAAAATGATGCTCCTTTTGGTGAGGCGTTAAAAAAAGAAATAAATTTTTTGGATTCAGACATTGCCTTTAATCCTGATGATCATCAGTTTATAGATTATTATGAAAGAAATTATAATGCATATCTTTCTAATAATACAGCCAAATTACAACCTACAAATGATGATATTATCAAATTTTTGAATACAACGAATAATTATCTTGAAGCTTCTTCGCTAATGAAGCCTATCTTAATGGTTTTTTTGAGTAATACAAGCAAAACTAATATTGAAGATGAAGTAGATAAACTAATGGATACGATAAATATTGAAACACCTCGTGGACAAACAATTTTATCTGAACTTATTGATATTTTTGTTGTTTATAATATTAAAGATTTGAAAGAAAAATATTTAAATAAGGCAAAATCATTAAAATGTACAATTGTTGATAGGCTCAGTGGTACCATTAAATCTAATATTAATACTTCTATAGGAGAACTAATACCCAATAAAAAATTTATTAGCCCTACCAATACAAAATTTAAGTCCCTGCATGAAGTAAAGGCAGATAAAAAAATTATCATTTTTTGGTCGTCTACTTGTCCACATTGCGAAAAAGAGATGTCAGAAATGCTTCCAAAATATACATTGCTTAAATCTAAAAATATTGAGATAGTAGGATTTTCATTAGATACGGATTTAAAATCATATTCTGATAAAGTAAAACTGCTTCCTTGGATTAATGATACAGAACTTAAGGGATGGTATAGCGATTATGTAGATATTTATAATGTGCATGCAACACCTACTTTCTATATTGTAGATGCAAATAATAAAATAATTTCATCTCCCGATAACTTTACTGAAGCATTAGATTTCTTAGGCTTAAAATAATTTGTGAACTTCAAAATTATTCCTATATTTGCACCACCAAAATTGGCGAGGTAGCTCAGGTGGTTAGAGCGTTGGATTCATAACCCAAAGGTCACGGGTTCAAATCCCGTCTTCGCTACAAAAAAAGACAACAATATTGTTGTCTTTTTTTTATTTCAGAATTTATTGTTTTTCAAATAAATAATGGTATTTCTCTATTTTTTTTTAATTTTCAATGTATTTTATTTATCTATAAAAAAATTAAAAACGTATTCAGAATATTTTTTTAAAAAAAATAGAAAAAATTTTGGTAGTCAAAAAGAAAGGTGTAATTTTACACCGCTTTCAAAGAGCATTACGCTCTTAAGGCAATAAATTTTTTTTCATCATTTGTGTTTTTAGAATCACATCGCAAGATGTGATTCTTTTTTATAACTTATATCTTATTAGTAAATCAATATAATAACTATAAGTAATAGTGCCTTCTTGTTGGTTTGATTTTAGAAACCAATCGTTCATGTAATAAAAAATATTTTTTAAGGCGCCTTCATGTTTTTCTGCAAATTTTCTGTCATTTTCTAAATCCCTTTTTACTTCATCAGTAAACAAAGAATATGCTTTATTGATGAATTTAGGATTATAAGAGGATAAATATCTCAATAAACTTTTACAAGTATACAGATAAGCACTATACCGTAATTCGGGATTTTGTGAATTTTCACATATTAGATAGCCAATGAAATTGGCCTCCTGTTCTCTGGAATATCCTAATTGATGTGCCCTTTCATGCGCAAGCGTAAAAGGGATATAGGTAGGCGGCATTTTTGCATCATATTGCGCTTCAGAAGAAAATGGATTATAGTAACCCAATATTCCCGTGTAATTCATTACAGTGCTAAATACACTTGGTTTAAAATTGTTTACAGAGTATATTTCGTTTGGAAAATATCTTTTTGGAATACCTTTTTCGGCTTGTAAAATTTCAATTTTTAATGCATCCAAATTCTTAATTTTGAAAATGCCTTTTTTGTCTTCCAATACTAATTTCCTCGTTTTATTGGTAAGATTAATATATTGAAGAGAAAGTTTTTTTATCTCTTCAATGGTTATTTTTTGGGGGGGCAATTTTTCAGATATTGGTTTTTCAAAATAGAGCATTCCCCAAAATAACTGGTAAATAAAATAGAAGATATTTAATATGATTAATATGTGAAGGATGTATTTTGATCTGCTTTTTTTATTAAAAATCTTAAAAAAAGCAAATAGTAGATATATGATTAAGAGGAGATAAAAAACATCGCCAACAGAAAAAGTGATTTTTGAAAATAATCTTTGATGTATCTGTTGTTTTAATTGAAAGAATTTTTCAAAAAAAGAAATAATATATGGAGTTCTGGAGAATAAATAAAATAAAAGAAATTGGGCAAACAATAAGCCTGCCCAAAATTTTATCTTGTATTTTGTCTTTTTTACCATACTAAGGCACTTGCACCTAAAATAGCTGCATCTGCTTCTTTTAAATCACTATATAGAATTTTCACCTGGTTTTTGAACACCTGTAATAAATTATCTTCCATTGCTTGGCGTGTTGGTTTCATGATTAAGTCACCTGCTTTGGTAAGTCCACCAAATAATACGATAGCTTCTGGAGCAGAAAATTGTACAAAAGTTGCTAATGATTCCCCTAATATTTTTCCAGTGAATTCGAAAATTTCATTGGCTAAAGCATCACCTTGTTCAGCGCATTTGAAAACTGTTTCACTGGTAAGTTCGTCTATTGGATAGTTCCTTAATAAACTTGGTGTATCAGGGTTTTGCAATAACAATTCTATAGCGGTATCTCTTACCCCTGTTGCTGATGCATATGCCTCTAGAGAGCCTTTAAGACCAGTGCCTTTATGTTCTCTTCCGCCAGGTCTTACAATGATATGGCCCAATTCTCCGGCAAAGCCATTGTGACCAAGAACTATTTTACCATCAATGATAATGCCTGCTCCAACGCCAGTTCCTAAAGTAATAGTAATAAAGTTTTTCATTCCTTTAGCTGCACCATATATCATTTCACCAACTGCTGCGGCATTTGCATCATTGGTAAGTTTTGTAGGAATATTGAACCTTTTTTCCAATAATTCAGCCATAGGAATAATCCCCTTCCATTTCAGGTTGGCAGCATATTCTATAGTACCGTGATAATAGTTGCCGTTTGGAGCGCCCATACCTATTCCTACAAAGGCTTCCGGGCCACCATGATTTTCGATCATAGGAATCAGCTTTTCTGCTAAATCTTCTATGAACTCTTCTACATTATCATGTTCATTTGTTTTAATTCTGTCCTGAACAAGAATTTCACCTTTCTTATTTACGATGCCGAATTTAGTATTGGTACCACCTACATCTATACCAATTGCATATTTTTCTTTCATAATTTTACTTAATGTCCTCCACCTGAAATTTTTGCATTCAGATCAATTCCTTGAGATTTTAGAATTTTTGTCACTTTAATAGCGTAAAAAGCTAAATAAGAAAAACAAAATACCCCTACAATATAACTGAAATGTATATTTATTTTATCTGCAATAAAGCCTTGTAGCAAGCTAACAAAGCCACCTCCCATAATCATCATAATCAATGAGCTACTTCCTTGGTTGGTATGTTTTCCTAATCCATTAATGGCTAAAGAAAAAATACAAGGCCAAAGTGTACTGCAGAATAATCCTACACTAGTGAAAGCATATACAGAAACCATCCCTGTTGTAGCCATCCCTGTTAATAAGGCTAATATCCCCATTAAAGAGAAAATCAATAACATTCTGGCAGGATTTCCTTTACTGGCAATGTCTGCTGCAATCATTACCAAAATAATTAATGAGTAAACATAAAAATGAGACAAATCATGTTGAGCAATGGCATTTACCAGTAAGAAAACGCTGAATGCCAAATAAGGGGCTAAAAATCTTAATATCTTTTTGAAACCTGCACTTAAATCAAATGCTTCTACAGCACCTGTCCATCTTCCTATCATTAAAGACGCCCAATATAATGAAACATATGGGGCAATGTCTTTAGTTAAAAATCCTAAAGATTTTTCCATATAAGCAGGAAGGTTACTTGCGGTAGAAACTTCTACTCCTACATATACAAAGATGGCAATCATCCCCAATGCTAGTTGAGGGAATTGGAATGCGGAAGTTTTATGGGTACCTGCCACGGCATCATCAGTATTTTCTTTAATGGTAGGCGTTACTTGCGGAAGTGATGAAAATTTCAATAAAACTGCCACTGCAATAAAAGCTGCACCTAAAACCAAATATGGAATTTTTACTGATTCTATACTTGCTTCCGTATTAGAAGCAACAGCAGAACCAAATATTGCAAAAGAAACGATAAGAGGGCCAATAGTGGTTCCTAGGTTGTTAATTCCTCCTGCCATAGTTAATCTTTGTGAACCTGTTTCGGATGGTCCTACTTCAATAGCTAAAGGATTGGCTACGATCTGCTGAAGAGAAAATCCTAATCCTACAATAAATAAACCTGATATCATTAAAGCAAAAGATCCGGTATTTGCAGCCGGATAAAATAATAATGTTCCGGCAGCGGAAATCAATAAACCTACAATCAAGCCGTTTTTGTAGCCTATTTTATTGATTAAATCTTCTTTTAAAGATTTAGACACAAACATATAAATTAAAGAACCTACGGTATAAGCCACATAAAAGGCAAAGGATACCATTTGGCTTTGTGTCTGTGAAAGATTAAAAGCTTTTTTGAACACCGGGATTAGAATGTCATTACTAGCAGCGACAAAACCCCAAAAGAAAAAAACGGTAACTAATGGAATGAATTGTCCCCAATTAGTAGATTGATTGTTTTTTGACATATTATTATTTATTTTTTTAACAAATATATTATTATTTTCTCAAAATGATACAATAGAATTGTTAGTTATTTTCGAGTGTAAATTTAATAAGATTATGTGAATATGATTTTATTTCTTCTATGTTTTTTGAAGGTTCTAAAATATCATTCAAAATTATTTTTATTTTTCCGGGATATCCTTTTCTATTATCAAATGGAAACATTTCTTTGAGACCAATAAAGGTAAAGACAGCCATTGGAGACAAGTGGTCTTTAGAAAGAATAAATGCACCATCTTTAAATTGGTCTAAAACTACATTGCTATCATCCGGAACCCCACCTTCAGGGAAAATTACAATGCTGTCTCCTTCTTCCATTCTTTCTGCACATCTTCGGTACACATCGGCTCTACTTTTTATAGAATTTCTGTCTACCATTACGCAGATTCTTTTATAAATGGTGCCAAAAATCGGAATTTTCACCAGTTCCTTTTTTCCTACAAAACAAATAGGATGATCAGGAAACAATATTACCGGAATGAAAATATCAATAATAGAAGTATGGTTGGCAATAATTACATATTGTTTCTTTCTGTCAAATTTTTTATCCGTTTGCTTAATCATTTCATACCTGAATCCCATTCCATAAAACATTCCGAAGCACCATATCCTTACAAATTTGTAGGCATATTTATAATCTTCTTTTCTGAATGAAAGCATATAAACAGGAACGAAAAAAATAAGCGTAAGAACGATTCCTAGAAGAATCATCCAGCCACGCCACATATAATTAAGAACTGTTTTCATCCGTTTAACCGTTAAAAATAATATTTTTTTTCACGGAATAATTGAGAATTGAAACCAAAATAATAGCAGCAATTTTACTTATAATTTCAGGACTTAGTGTGTAAATCAATAAGTCTAAATTACTCATAAAAACATAACTGAAAAATATCTGGAAAAAAAACAAACTCACCATAGTAGAAAAAAAAGAAACAATTATAAAATAAGTAAATTCTCTTTTTTTAGAATGTTTGCCTCTTTCAAAAACAAACCAAATGCTAAGGAAATAATTGAAAATAATTCCACATGTAGTAGAAAATATATTACTGAATGGAAAGTGAATTCCCTTCAAATTGGTTTCTTGAGGATAAAATTTGGGAATATTTATACTGAATAGTTTGAAGCTGCCAATTTCTACAATAGCACTCAAACCACCTGCAATAATAAAAAACAATACCTGTTTTTGCTTTAGCAAAAGTTTTTTCATAACAATTAATAACCAGCAAATTTAAGGTTAAATGTTAAAGTTTGATAAAAAGTCTAAAAAAAAATATTTTATCAAAAAAAACTCTAATTTAGTGTAGTGGTTAGATGAGAACTTTATAAAAATGAGCAGGTGTTTTATTCTTAAATGAATTGGGTTTAGTTATTTTTTTTTATGTGAAATACCAAAACAAATTGTAAAATGAAAGCCTCGATACCTTATAGTAAGTTTCAAAAGATGACGAATGAGATAAAAGATTTGGAGAAGACCAATCCTCGTTTTAAAAGGGTTTTTTCTGAATTTGAAGAAATTGTATATGAAATTTGGGAAATAGAAACAGGAAATAGGGCTGCCGTTCCGGATGATTTTATTTTTGCCTTAAAACTTCAAAAAAAATGTCTTGAAGAAGAAATAGATGAATGGTTGGGCATAAAACATGAGGAAGACACCTAATAAAAAAGAAATTCCTATTTTAGCGGTCTAAACTTTTAGCACATGATTGCAATTGTTGATGGCGGCTCTACGAAATGTGACTGGGTAGTCCTTGAAAATTCAGGAAAAATCTCTCAAAAAACCGAAACTGTTGGTTTTAATCCGAATATTATCAATGCAGATTTTATTCCTCAGGAAATAGAAAAAAATCAGCATTTGCATTTTCTCAAAAATCATTTAGAACAATTATTTTTTTATGGTTCAGGCTGCGGCTCTCCTGAGAATGCTGCTTTGGTAGAAGCACAATTGCAAAAGGTGTTTCCCTCTACCAAAATTACGGTGAAAGAAGACATGACGGCGGCGGCATATGCAGCGTATAATGGCAAGCCTGCTATTGTATGTATTTTGGGAACCGGTTCCAATTCTTGTTATTTTGATGGTGAAAGGGTAAGAAGAGATTTGCCCTCGCTGGGATTTCTTATTGGCGATGAAGGAAGTGGCTCAGCCTTGGGAAAACAAGTTCTAAGAAGGTTTTTTATGAAGAAACTGCCCAAAGACTTGCATCAGGATTTTATAGAAACCTATCATCTTACCATAGAAGATGCCATCAAAAACATGTATCATAATCCAAGGGCCAATGCTTATTTGGCAGAATTCAATAAATTTGTGGTGCAAAGAAAAAGCCATCCGTATTTTCAGAATATGGTTTTTGACGAAATGAAAAACTTCTTCGAATATCAAGTACTTCCTTATGATGAAGCAAGAGAAGCCGAGATTAATTTCATTGGCTCCATCGCCTTTGTATATGAAGATATTCTTCGTTCTGCGGCAGCAGAATTAAACCTTAATGTGGGAAAAATTGTTCAAAGACCTATTGAAAGTTTAGTGGAATATCATAAAAAATATATCTTAAATCTATAATCAGAAATGTTTTCTGATTTATATAAAATTAAAATTAAACAATAATCTATGTCGAACAAAACAAACAGAGATCAGGCACAATTTAGGCAGGCAGCACTGGATTATCACAAAAACGAACCCAAAGGAAAAATAGAAGTTATACCTTCCAAACCCCATTCATCACAGAGAGATTTGTCTTTGGCATACTCTCCTGGCGTGGCAGAACCTTGTTTGGAAATCGAAAAAAATCCTTCTACCGTTTATGATTATACTTCCAAAGGAAATTTGGTAGCGGTAATTTCTAACGGAACAGCCGTTTTGGGATTGGGCGATATTGGTGCAGAAGCGTCTAAGCCTGTAATGGAAGGGAAAGGATTGCTGTTCAAAATTTTTGCAGACATCAATGTTTTCGATATTGAAATCAACGAAAAAGATCCGGATAAATTTATTGACATCGTAAAAGGAATTGCACCAACTTTTGGAGGAATAAACCTGGAAGACATCAAAGCGCCGGAAGCATTCTATATAGAACAAAGGTTGAAGGAAGAACTCAATATTCCTTTGATGCACGACGATCAGCATGGTACGGCTATTATTTCTGCAGCAGCATTAATCAATGCTCTGGAATTGGCAGACAAAAAAATAGAAGATGTAAAAATGGTGGTAAACGGTGCTGGAGCGGCAGCTATTGCCTGTACCAAACTGTATATCGCTTTGGGACTGAAGAAAGAAAACGTACTGATGTGCGATTCCAAAGGTGTTATCAATCACAAAAGAGAAGGCCTTACGCCGGAAAAATTAGATTTTATTGCCCATACAGATATTGAAACGTTGGAAGATGCCGTGAAAGGTGCAGATGTTTTTGTAGGACTTTCTAAAGGTGATGTAATGTCTGCCGATATGCTGAAATCAATGGCAGAAAATCCTGTTGTTTTTGCATTGGCAAACCCTACTCCGGAAATTGATTATAATTTGGCAGTTTCTGTAAGGCCAGATGTATTGATGGCTACCGGAAGAAGTGATTTCCCGAATCAGGTAAACAATGTTTTAGGTTTCCCATATATTTTTAGAGGGGCATTAGACGTACAGGCTACCGGAATTAATGAGGCCATGAAGTTGGCGGCTGTAAAAGCCATCGCAGATTTGGCCAAAGAGCAAGTACCGGAAATGGTGAAATTGGCTTACAATGTTCAGAATTTAACTTTCGGAAGAGAATATTTTATCCCAAAACCTTTTGACAGCAGATTGTTGACAAGGGTTTCCATTGCGGTGGCAAAAGCGGCCATGGAAAGCGGTATTGCCAATAAGCCAATTGCTGATTTTGAGGAATACGAAAACCGCTTGCTTGATAGAATGGGACGAGATGAAAAACTCATCCGTATGATGCAAAGCAGAGCGCGTTCTAATCCTAAACGTGTAGCTTTAGGAAATGCAGAAGAATACAATGTGCTGAAGGCTGCTCAAATTTTGTACGAAGAAGGCATTGCACACCCTATTTTGATTGGTGAAAAAAAATACATCAAAGAACAGATGGAGAAATTCGGCATTCATCTGGATGTACCTATTGTAGACCCGGGAGACGAAGATCAGGAAGGCAACCGCAGAAAATACAGAGATACCCTTTGGAAACTTAGAAACAGAAAAGGCGTTAATGAATATATTGCCAAAAGATTGGTAAGACAGCGGGATTATTTTGCTCCGCTGATGCTGAAACATGGCGATACCGACGCACTTGTAGTAGGATATTCTAAAAACTACAGAACCGTATTAAGACCTGTTTTCGAGGTGATTGGAAAAGGAAAGGGAGTAGATAAAGTGGCTTCTATGATGATGATTTTGTCTGACAAGAAACCATACTTTTTTGCAGATACGTCTATCAACCCAAATCCAACCGCGGAAGAATTGGCTAAAATTGCAAAAATGGCTGAAACATTGGTGAAAACCTTTACCATAGAGCCAAGAATTGCCATGCTTTCTTATGAAAATTTCTCTTCTAATTCTGAAACTTCTAAGAAAATGGCACAGGCGGTGAAGATTCTTCACGAAAAATATCCTGAAATGATAGTAGACGGAGAAATACAACCAGATTTTGCTATGAAAGGCAATCATTTGAACGATTATCCTTTCTCAAAATTGGGCAAAACGCCTGCCAATACGTTCATCTTTCCGAATTTGGAAAGCGCCAATCTTTCTTATAAAATTATCAGAGGAATGGGAGTAGCCCAAGTGGTGGGGCCTATCTTAATGGGATTGGCACAACCGGTGCATGTACTGCAGATGGGTGCCAGTGTAGACGAAATCGTGAATCTGGCTACCATAGCCGTTCTGGATGCGCAAATGCGCGAGAAATAAAATTAAAATAAAAATCCGAGAGTTTACTCTCGGATTTTTTTATGCATACATCTTCTCAATCAAATCCTTCAGTTTTTCCATGACCACTTTCCTTTTAATTTTAAGGGTAGGGGTAATTTCTCCGCTTTCTATGGTAAATTCTTCCGGCAAAAGGCTGAATTTTTTAATCTTTTCAAAAGAAGCAAACTCTTTTTGAATATCGTTCACTAATTTATCATATGTTTCTTGGATGAAAGGCAATTCCAGTAATTTTCTTTTTTCTTCCAGCGTAAGAGAAAGATAATTTTTAAATTCTTGAAATTTTTCTATCAGCGTTTCAAAATTAGGTACTATCACCGCTGAAACGTAGGGTCTTCCTTCTGCAATCACCATTGCTTGTGAAATGTAAGGATTGCTCTGCATAGGAATCTCAATGCTTTGCGGGGCAATATATTTTCCGTTAGAGGTCTTCATCAGGTCTTTGATGCGGTCTGTAATATAAAGATTTCCATCTACATCCAGCCTTCCTGCATCTCCCGTTCTGAAATAGCCATCTTCGGTAAAGACTTTTGCTGTTTCTTCAGGGTTTTTGTAATAGCCTTTCATCACGCCGCCATATTTCACCAGGATTTCATCATCGGCACCTATTTTAATGTCAACGCCAGGAAGTGGAATGCCCACACTACCATATACATAATTTTTAGTGGGCAATGCGGTAACGGTAGCAGTGGTTTCGGTAAGTCCGTAACCAACAATAACGGGAATGCCGATGGCAGCAAAGAATTCAGAAATTTCTTTCTTCAGCATGGCTCCACCACATGGTAAAAATTCTAATTTGCCACCCAATTCTTTTTTAATTTTACTAAAAATCAGTTTGTCAAAAAACGCATATTTTATTTTTAACCCTAAAGGAATACTCTTTTCTTTGCAGTTTAAATCCGCCACTTGGGTTCCCACTTTCAATGCTTTTTGGAAGAGTTTCTGTTTTGTAGTTGATGAAGATTCTATTTTTTTTATCAATACTTGGTAAACCTTTTCATAAAATCTTGGCACCGCACACATGGCCGTTGGGTGAACGTGTTTTAGGGTATTTAGGATGTTTTTAGGATCTTCCAAAATGGCCACTTCACCGCCTTGCGACAATACGAAAAGAGACCAAGCTCTCTCGAAAATATGGCTCAATGGCAAGAAGGCCAATGACTTCATGTTATGAAGATGCTCGAAGTTGAAAAACCTTTTGTGTGCTTCTACTACATCAGCAAAATTGCCGTGAGAAAGCATCACGCCTTTCGGAACCCCAGTGGTACCGGAGGTGTATAAAATAGTAGCTAGGTCTTCATTATAAAACTCTGCAATAGCCCTTTCTTTGGAAAAATATTTGACGAAATCCGGAAAATACGTAATATTTTCGGCTTCATCTTTTATCACATGTGATGTGAAAATATGCAATTTCTTTCCGAGTCGTTGCTCTACATTTTTCAGAATTTCCAGTTGAGGTGTATCGCCTACCAAAATGTGGTTCATCTCGGTCTGTTGAATGATGAACTCTGTCTGTGCATAATTGTTGGTAGCATAAATAGGGATGGTAATGGCGCCCATCATCTGAACGGCAACATCAAAAATAAGCCAGTCTTTAGAATTCTGAGAAAAAATCCCTACACAATCTCCTTTTTTAACATCTAATGTATGGAGTCCATTGGCGGTTTGGCAAACGGTTTCCCAGAAATTTTTCCAAGAAAGGGTTTCTAATTGTTCACCATTTCTGAAACTCAAAGCTGTTTTATTGGGTAATTGTTGAGCGTTTTTTTCCAGAAGTTGTATTACATTCATGCTATTAGGAGATTTATGTTAAGTTTACAAACACAAATATAAGTATAAGTAATGAATATGGTTTAAATTATTGTCTCGTGAAAAAGTCATCTTGAAATCTATTATTTATTGCTTAAATTTACAGGTAAAAATTTTTATTATGATGAGGTATCTTTTATTAACGGTGTTTTTGGGATGTTTTTCTTTAGGCAAAGCCCAGGAAATAAAGGCAGAATTCAAGAAAGAAATAAAGGTGGAAAAAAACATTTCCTATATTTTGGATTTTCCGAATGATGCTAAAGGCAAACTGCCGATGATTGTATTTCTGCATGGATCTGGTGAGCGCGGTACTAATTTGGAAATGGTGAAAGCGCACAGTCCGTTTACCTATAAAAATATTATTAAAGAGCCGGTGGCTATTTTGGCACCTCAGTGCCCAGACGGGATGTGGTGGGATACCCAGACACTATATTTTTTGATAAAGGAAATTGTTCAGAAATATAAAATAGACGAATCTAGAATTTACCTAACCGGTCTTTCAATGGGAGGCTGGGGAACGTTGAAGCTGGCAGGTGAACATCCAGAAATGTTTGCGTCAGTAGCTCCGGTTTGTGCCCCTACGGACCGGGTAATGTATGCCAATATTCAAAATTACAAGGACATGAACATCAAAATATATCATGGTGGAATGGACGATATCGTTGATCCTGAAAATGCCCTGAAGTTTTATCAAGTGCTACACCCAATAAATCCAAAGGCAGAACTGATTATTTTCCCAAATGATGATCATAATTCATGGGATTCCACCTATTCTAATCCTGGTTTCTATCAATGGCTGTTGGGCAATGTTAAAAAATAAACTCAATATCATATAAAATAAGCCAAACCTCCTGCCTTCTGCGGGAGGCTTTTATTTTTTAATTAGGGGTAATTTCCCTATTTTTGCTAAAAACTTAATTTAAGCGAATGATATTTTCTTTAAAAGGAATTGTACAAGAACTTAGCCCTACCTATGTTGTACTAGAAGTAAATGGTGTGGGGTATTTTGTGGGCATTAGCCTTCAGACTTCCCAAAAATTAACATTGGGAAAAGAAGAATTTATTTTTACTCAGCAAATCATTAGAGAAGATGCCCATTTGTTGTTCGGGTTTTATACCAAAGAAGAAAAAGAGATGTTCAATCTTTTGATTTCTGTAAATGGTGTGGGAGCGGTTTCTGCACTGATTTTGCTTTCTTCTTTAGATCTTAAAGACATTGCTTCGGCTATTCTCAATAAAAATGCAGCATTGCTTCAAAAAGTGAAAGGCATAGGAGCCAAAACCGCCGAAAGGATTATTGTAGACTTAAAAGATAAAGTTGAAAAATTCGGAATTTCGGCAGAAAATATTTCAACTTTTGTGGATAATAAAATTAAAGAAGAATCGTTATCTGCTTTAGAAGTTTTAGGAATTCCGAGAAAGATGAGCGAAAAAATTGCCGACAGAATTTTAAAGCAAAATCCGGAAGTACAAACCGAAGAATTGGTGAAACAGATTCTTAAAAATATTTAAAAAACATTAGTGAAGAACAACTTTCCTCTGCATCAATTTTATCTTGTGCTGTTTTTATGTTTTTCCTGGGCAGTTTCAGCACAGGTAAAGCCTTCAGACAGTGCTTCTATTTCGATAAGGAAAGATTATAGACTTCCTAATCCTACAAGATACGAGTCTTTCTATGATGTGGCGACAGGCATGTATTATCTGTATCCTAAAATTGGAAATACGATTGTGGGAGCACCGATTGTTTTATCGCCAAAAGAATATGCCAACTACACCCTTGGAAATAGCCTGAAAGAATATTACCAAAAAAAGGCTTCTGCTGATAACCTTTATAAGGCAGATCAAAAAGAGGCGGAAAAGAAAGGCCTTATCCCAAGCGTAAAAATAAAGAACAAGATTTTCGAAACCATTTTTGGAGGAAATAAGATTGAAATCATCCCCAATGGTTCTGCCAGTTTTGATTTGGGAGGACTTTACCAAAAAATTGATAATCCTTTAATACTTCCTCAAAACAGAACCAATTTTGCAGTGAATATCCAGCAAAGAATCATGATTGGGTTATTAGGGAAAGTGGGAGAAAACCTTCAGCTGAAAGCTACCTATGATACCCAAAGTGGTTTTGCTTTCGAGAATAAAATGAACCTTGCTTGGCAGTCAAAAGGCACTTGGAAGGATTTGCAGAATAAACTTTCAAAGGAAGCTCAATCTGATAATGGTGATGACACAGAAAAGCCAAACAGAACTCTCGATAAAATCAAAAACAGTGCGGATTATATTAGAAGCAAGATTAATGATTTTAAAAACGGAGGGGAAGATAAAATCATCAAAAGGGTAGAATTTGGTAATGTGAATATGCCGCTTTCTACTAATTTAATAAGAGGATCTGAATCTCTTTTTGGTCTCAAGACAGAATTTAAACTCGGAAAAACATATGGAACATTGGTGTTCTCTCAGCAACAAGGAGAAGCCAGAAATATAGTAGTACAGGGTGGTGGTGTAATGCAGACCTTCAAGATTAATGCTATTGACTATGAAGATAATCAACATTACTTTCTAGGTCAATATTTTCTTAATAATTATGATAATGCCCTTTTAAACTACCCTTTAATCAATTCCAAAATATCCATCACCCGTTTAGAATTATGGGTTTTGGATCAGGGTTCAGGTAATTTGCAGGAACAGAAAAGTATTTTGGGTATTAGGGATCTAGGAGAAGGCGCCAGCGGAACACCAGATAATTCTCAAAGCGGTATATATAGTGCTGTTGCAGCATTAAGTGGTGTAAGGGATGTAAACCAAACCTATAATGCAGTTAATGGCAATTCATTGCCAACGGCTTCTGGTAGCATTCCTTATCAAGATGGAGAGCATTTTATTTTCAACAGAAAAGCCAAAAGATTAACATCATCAGAATATACTTTCAATCCTCAATTGGGATATGTATCGCTTAACCAAAGGTTGAATGACAACCAACTCTTGGCAGTATCATTTTCATATACTGTTTCTGGAGACAGTAGGGTATACAAGGTAGGGGAGTTTTCAGAAGAAAGTCCGGTAATTATTACCAAACTTTTGAAACCGAATGTTTTGGTGAAAACCAATTCTCCGATGTGGAATTTGATGATGAAGAACATCTATTCACTTAATGCCAATCAGGTAGATTCTCACAACTTCTTGTTGAATGTTTTGTATAAAGACCCACAAAGCGGAAAAGTAAATTACTTGCCAGGAACGTCGGTTGCAGATCTTAACCTTTTGAAATTATTGAACTGGGATAGACTGAATGTGAATAACGATATTCAAAACTCTGGAGGGGTAACAGGTGACGGTTTGTTCGATTTTGTACAAGGCATAACGGTAGATGCGCAAAACGGCAGATTAATATTCACAAAAGCACAGCCTTTTGGGGGATATCTGCAGACTGTTTTAGGTAGTAATGATCCTAAATTTGTCTTTAATGAACTCTACACTGAGCAAAAGCAAATTGCTTCTCAAAATAATCTGGCCTTACGCTACAGCATGGAAGGTAGATACAAAGGTGCGCAGGGTACAGGCATCTCTCTTGGAGCCATCAATGTACCGAAAGGTTCTGTGAAAGTAACAGCAAATGGTGTAATGCTAACAGAAGGAGTAGATTATACCGTAGATTATATGCTGGGACAGGTAACCATCATCAATGAAATGGTGAAACAATCTGGGCAAGCCATTAATGTAAGTTTAGAAAATCAGCTGACTTTCAATACCCAAAGAAAGCGATTCTTGGGGCTTAATCTGGAAAGAAAATTCAACGAAAATCTTACCGGTGGTTTGACGGTGGTAAATTATTCTGAAAAACCATTAACGCAAAAGGTTCAAACAGGACAGGAAGCCGTAAACAATACCATGGCTGGCTTCAATGTTATGTACAACAGCGAGTCGCAGTTTTTAACCAGACTTACCGATAAAATTCCGTTTGTCAATACAGAGGCTCCCTCTCAAATTAACTTTAAAGTAGAAGGAGCATATTTAATTCCAGGACAAAACAAAGGAATTAATGACGAATCTTATATAGACGATTTCGAGCAGACCAGTTCCAAAATTTCCATCAAGGAACCGGCAGTTTGGAGTTTGGCTTCAAAACCCGAAAAAAATACCAACCCAATTTTTGGCAATACCAATACCAATGATATTAAAAACGGATACGGAAGAGGTTTGGCGTCTTGGTATAATATAGATCCTAGGTTTTATGGAGTGGGGGGCAAAACACCTTCAGGAATTAATGCTGATGCGCTCTCCAACCATGCTTCCAGAAGGGTGCAGACTTCAGAGCTCTATAACAACAGAGATTTTGTGGCAGGCGAGCAAACCTTTACCAATACTTTTGACATTACCTATTATCCAAAAGAAAGAGGACCATACAATTTAAATCCAATTAACGAAACTACTTCACAAAGATGGGCAGGCTTAATGAGACCTATCAGTGTTTCTAATTTTGCCAATTCTAATATAGAATACGTAGAATTTTGGATGATGGATCCTTATGCTGACGGTAAAACATTCGGAACAGCTCCTAAATTATTATTGCAATTGGGGAATGTCTCTGAAGATGTTTTGAAAGACGGAAAACTACAGTATGAAAACGGTTTACCTACACCGGCTACTCCTTCTAAAACTTCTTCTACCAATTGGGGGACTCAGCCAGATCAGTTTCCGGTTTTATATGCCTTTTCTTCGGAAAACGAAAACAGAACGGCTCAGGATGTTGGTTTTGATGGGTTGAATAATGAAGCTGAAGCTGCAAAATTCGGCACCAATTTCGTGAATCCGGTTACCAACCAGAAAGACCCTGCTGCAGACGATTTCGTGTTTTATTTGTCTAATCAGTTTCAGGGAGCTCAGGCTTCTTCAGTAACGGAGCGTTATAAATATTTTAGAAATCCGGATGGGAATTCAAAATCCAATACTTTGGAAGTATCTTCTCAAACGCCAGATGCAGAAGATGTGAATAAAGATTATAACTTGGATCAAAGCGAAAGCTATAACCAGTATAATATCAGTTTGGCTAAAGGTGATTTAACGTTAGGACAAAATTATATTGTAGACCAAAAAGAAGTTTCCGTAAAATTTCAAAACGGACAAATTGCTAAAAACAAATGGTATCTGTTTAGGGTTCCTGTAGCAGATTTTGATTCTTCAGAAGGAGCTCATGATGCGTCTATCCTAAACAATGTGAGATTTGCAAGACTCTTGCTAACGGGTTTTGCTGAAACGGCTACCATCCGTTTCGGTACTATGGATTTGGTAAGAAGTGACTGGAGAAAATATGGCAAAGGAATAGCGTCGGCTACGGTAACCGATACTAACGAAGGTACCGGAAACCCGGGCAATTCAGAATTTGAAGTAGGAAGTGTTAACCTAGAAGAAAACGCCCTAGGTAAACCTCCTTATGTATTGCCTCCGGGTATTCAAAGACAAATTTTAAGTGGAAATGCAGGTGCTCAAAGACAAAACGAAGCCTCATTGTATTTAAAAGCTACCGGCCTTAATAAGGAAGCAAGAGGGGTTTTCAAAAACGTGGCTTTGGATATGAGAAGATTCAAAAATCTTGAATTATTTGTGCATGCCGAAAGCAAAGATGTAAGCAATTATAGCAATTTGACTGCAGACAATAAATTCTTCATCAGATTTGGTAGTGATGCCACAGACAATTATTACGAGTATGAATCTTCATTAAAATATACATCTCCTAATGCCAACTCCACTTTAGATATTTGGCCTTCAGAAAATAATGTATATTTTAATATTCAGGATTTTGTAGATGCCAAACTCAGAAAAGATAATGCGGGCATTGCAATAGATAAAAGGTATGAAGATGCTGTTTTTGGAGATGCTAATAAGAAGATTTATGTAAAAGGACGTCCAAGTTTGGGTAACATTACCACGATTATGATTGGGGTGAGAAACACCACCGGAAGCAAAGGTGATGTGGTACTTTGGGTAAATGAAATAAGACTTTCGGGTATAGAAAATAAAGGCGGGTATGCAGGCAATGCCAATCTTAATTTTAACTTGGGAGACTTTGCTACCGTTAATGCCACCGGTGCGTATTCCAGCATTGGATTTGGCTTTATCAATCAAAAACCTGCGGAAAGATCCCAAACCAATAATTCTGCGTATGCCATTAATACTACAGTAAATGTAGATAAATTTTTACCTGAAAAAGCAGGGCTTAAAATCCCTGTAAATTATTCCTATTCTCAGACCATAGAAGATCCTAAATACAATCCGTTAAACGATGATGTATTATTTGAAAAAGATCCTCATAAAAATGAATTGAAAAAAATAGCCAGAACGTATACGCAACAAAGAAGTATAGGACTTCTCAACATGAGAAAAGAGAGGATGAACTCTGCTAAAAAACCTAAGTTTTATGATGTGGAAAATATCTCCATTACAGCTATTTATAATGACGATTTTTATAGGGACATCTACACCAAAAACAATTACAGACAATATCTGAGAGGAAACATAGATTACAGTTTCAATTTTAAACCTTGGGCTTTAAAACCGTTTAATAAGTTAGTGAGCGATACGGCAAAAATTTATCCTTATCTGAGATGGGCCAAAGAAATCAATTTCAATCTGGTGCCTACAAGAATTTCTTTCCGTACAGAGTTAGACAGAAACTATAATGAGCTGGAATTTAGAAATATTGATGCTATATTGAACGGCAATAGTTCACAAAGTTTTAATGCCATTAAAAACAGAAATTTCTTTTTCGGATGGCAATATAATGTAGCATTCAGTCTTACCAAATCTTTGAAGCTAGATGTTTCTTCGGCTACCAGAACATTGAATGATAATCTTGCGGTTACTGCCTTAGACAATCATTCCATTTTCCAAGATCCGTTCCGAGCAGGAAGGCCGGTTTTGTATAATCATAGGATACAACTCAATTATAGATTGCCATTTGAGTATTTACCATATATGGATTTTGTGAGTGCAGAAGTGGGATACGGAACGCAATACAACTGGAGTGCCCGTTCTACAGCATTGCTAAACAGTACTTCTGGAAACCTAGGCAATTTGGCCCAAAACACCAACAATATAAATGCATCGGGAAGTGCAGATTTTTCTTCATTCTTCAATAAATTTTCTTATTTCAGAAAACTGAACAATAAAATGAACGCCAGAAGAAACGAGATAGATTCTTTGAACAATATTTATGCACAAGCATTTGCCAAGAAAAAGAAAAATTTCTTCAGAAGTTATACCTTCAAAAACAGATTAACGCCGGTTCAAGCAATTGCTTATGCACTTACAGCCGTTAAACAAGTAGATTTTAATTATACTGAAAACAACGGAACGGTATTGCCGGGCTTGTTGTCTTCACCTAATTTTTATGGTTATGGGCAAGGAATTGGCGGCCCTACATTAGGCTTTCTTTTTGGTTCACAGGCAGACATCAGAAGGTATGCCATAGAAAACAGATGGATTTCTAGTTCTAACTTGATGACGGATGCCTATTCGCAAATGACCAATAAGAACTTAACGGGGAATATCCAGATTCAGCCCATAAACGATTTGAGAATAGATGTTAATTTCCTTAATAATTATACAAGAAATTTAATTCACAATAATTTTAATGTAGACGTTAATTCTTCTACAGCTTATTTTGATTTCTCTTTTGCAAGCGAACTGATAACCTTTACCAATTCTAATATTTTGTTGAAAACAAGTTTCAGCAACAGTACAGATATTTATCAGAAAATACTTGAAAATACAAAGACTATTTCACAAATGTATGGAAACCCTTCTGTAAATGGATATGCAGACGGCTATAGCAAAGCCAATGCTTATGTGTTGATTCCAGCATTTAAAGCAGCTGTAGAAGGTAAAAGTGCTACTAAAGAAAATCCTACCAAAGCCAAGTTTCCATTGCCCAATTGGAGGGTTACTTATTCAGGTTTAAGAAATGTTCCTTTTGTAAACAGTCAGTTTTCAAAATTTGATATTCTTCATGCTTATACATCTTCGTACACCGCTACGGGTATTCAGAAAAGTATAGATTACTATAATTATGAAACTAATTCTGTCAATAATCCTGCTATCAGCAATAAAGATGTCAATGGAGATTATTACAATCCATATACTTTCAATACCATTGGGTATATAGAAGAGTTTTCCCCGCTCATTGGGGCAGATGTAACCATGAGGAACAATATGCAGTTCAAATTTATGTACAACCGAAACAGAATGTACACCTTGGGCTTGGTAAATCATACCCTTACTGAGGATTTAGGTTCCGAATTTGTTTTTGGTTTCGGATATATATTAAAAGACCTTAAACTGAAAGTAAGATACCAGGGTAAAGAAAAAAATCTGAAAAGTGATCTTAATGTAAGAGCAGATTTTTCACTGAGAGATAATCAGACTAAAATAACTAACATTTTGTTAGACGACTCTCAAATTACGGGTGGACAAAAATTAATGAGCGTAAAAGTATCTGCTGATTATAACATTTCTCAAAACTTTAATCTCAGATTTTTCTATGATCAGATGATGACTAAATATAAAATATCTACAGCCTTTCCACTTTCTACCATTAGAGCCGGGCTTACCGCAACCTTTACTTTTGGAGGAGGACAAGGTTTTTAAAACATATTATTATAATAAAAACTTTTTTGTAAGCTCCATCAATTTTCATTAAATTTGAAAAAAATAAATTTAGAAATGAACACACCGTCAGAATTGAAGTACACCAAAGATCACGAATGGATTAAAATTGAAGGTAATATTGCCACAGTGGGCATTACAGATTTTGCACAAGGAGAATTGGGTGACATTGTTTTTGTAGATGTAGACTCAGTAGATGATGATTTGTCTGCAGGAGATGTTTTTGGAAGTGTAGAAGCCGTAAAAACTGTGTCAGATTTATATCTTCCGGTTTCAGGCAAAGTAATAGAATTCAATGATGCCTTAGAAGACGAACCAGAGTTAGTAAATACAGACCCTTATGGAAAAGGCTGGATTGTGAAACTAGAGTTAGCTGCTGATGTAGATTCTTCAGAATTGCTTACTTCAGAACAATACCAAGAACTCATTGGATAAGATTACACACATATTCAGATATAAGATATTGCCCATTTATTGGGCAATTCTTACTTATATGCTTCTCAAACCAGGCACCGAAAATAAAGAATACTGGTTTATGTTTCAAGACATAGATAAATTAATTCATTTATCTATTTTTACATTTTTAGGGTTTTGTTTCAAAACGTCCTTTCCTAAAATTTCCTTTTTATATTATATTCTTATAACATTAGCATATGCACTTCTAACAGAAATCCTTCAAGAAATCATGCACTGGGGAAGAAGTATGGAAGCATTGGACATGCTTGCAGATGCTCTGGGATTACTCATTGGATATATTATATATAAGTATTTTAAAAAGATATTTTTTTGATACAGATATTATATTGCCTATAAATTACATGGCTTATGCGATGTGCTGCTCGTTGTGGATAACTTTCAATACGGTCTAAGTTATTAGAATTCAAATTATTATAAAGATTATTTTTCAACAATCATTTATTTTAACTTTTAAAACTTGCTTTGAATACCCACTTAAGCATACTTTTGCATCACTCTAATAGGAGTAAGCGCAGAAGTTATTTAAAACATTTTTCGAGTAAGATTTTATTGAAAAAATTGCAAAAATATTTGTGAGATAAAAATTAAATCTTACCTTTGCACTCCCAAACGACGGGAAACTGTTGGTGAGGGGAAGCGCAGGAG
>CALJKL010000064.1 GCA_937973555.1 uncultured Flavobacteriales bacterium
AAAATACACACACGTACCTGCAAATTAACGAAAAAAGCATGACATGGCCAAAATCGAAGAGAGGTTCTTTTCAATTGATTCAGGGAATTTGGTTTCCGGAGTAGCTGTGACCACCAGAGAACAGGTAATCTACGCTGGGAACATCCCGAATGAAGAAGTAATACCTAAAATTACAGAATTTTCTGAAAATGCAAATATTATTGTACTTATTGAAGACATAAGGCCGTACGCAATGAAGTTGACCCCACAAGTTATAGAAACTTGTAAAGTGATTGGAGAATTAATGTACCGGATAAAATTTGAGTTGGGTTTGGATTATGTGCTTATTACAAGGGCCGAAGTTAAGAAGTGGGTATTTGATAGATTTGAAGAACTATCATCTGGAAGGATAAGTAAGCGTATTGAGTATATGACCGATTACCGTGAAAAAAGGGGAGAGCGTGGTTATAGAAAAAAAGACGGATCGCTTAGAAGTCCGTCTTTTCATTTCGTTGATGACCGGGTGGTTATTGCGGCAATGAAGGAGTACTGGGATATACCCACCCCAAAGCCGGGGAAGTCAAATAAGTTTGGTCTGTCAAAACATAGCTGGCAGGCATTGGCTGTTGGTACTACCTACCTGTCTAAGCTAAGTAATCCATCCTGAGTTCCCAGAATTTTTCTTCATACAGTTTTTTTCGTTGTACAAGGAACTTAAAGTCATCCCACAATTCGACTTTATTGAACTGGATTATTCTGAAATTCTTCCCTTCTGGGAAGAATGGGTGAAAGCACATGAAGTACCCCACTGCGCTGTCGCATTGGTGCATTTGGTCAATCGTCTGCCAGTAATAAATGCGGTTATATTTCTTCAGGTCTGCCGGTGTTTTACATTGGTGAAGGGGGATGAACCGTGGGAACTTACGTGGACATTTCACTTCTAATGTTGAAACATTGTATTCGTCCTCTTTCAACACGCTTTCTCCATGTACCCAAATTGCATCCGGGGTGGAAGAGAACCTGCCTTCCGGGTTCATTATAAGTTTTTGGGTTACTAAGAACTCTATACCCATTTCTCTACCGAAAGTGCTTATTGCCATTGGCTCATAAGTACGCCCCCATTCTGTATTTTCGTCCTCTATTTGGTCATCTTCGCTGGATACTTTACCAGTTACAGATTCCCCTACTTTTTGGTGAACATAACTCATTGCACCATCTGAATACAACTTATCCCCTGTAAGATTTGCCATCTTTGAACTGGTAAAACGGCCTTTTCTGGCCTCATCCCATTGGTCTGTGTAAATCTGTATGTTTGATATGTGGCTTTTCTTTAGCATAACTCAATAGAATTTTTCCTGATAAAATATTACTCCAAAAAACTTGTTTTCCTGACCATCCACAAGTACTTTTTCAGCCCGTTTTGCTGCTAAAATTGCGTCTATGGCCTTTTCGTTTGGAACTAACTGCACTAAATCTGGCATTTTTCGGTACAAAAGCTGAATATCTTCCACTCTCCACTTCCACCGGGTAGTTTTTGGTTTGACTGTTTCAATGATTGATTCTCCTACCACATCTTGAATGTTTAAATTTTGTTCAAATGCCTTCTCCTGAAGAATAATTGAACTTTCGTGGGTTTGAGCCTCCAATAATTCCTGTTTTTCTTTCAGTTCGGCAGCCTTGTGTGCATCCCCGGAATTTAATGCGGCTTTTAACTTTTGTTCGTTATCAAGTTTTAGCTTAATAAACTCCTTTCGCTCTTTAATCGGCTCGTCTAAAGCAGCTAATTTCTCCAATAAGTCCACATGATATTCTTCATAATACCCTTTTCGGGCTTTCTCCGAGCCGATTAGCTTCTGAATACGGGTTATTTCTTGTTCGGTGGATGCAGATGCCACCTCTCTTGTTATAGTGTTCACAAACGTCCCTATTGATCCCACAATGGCATTTCTACGGTCTATATCTGCCTGCTCTTTGCGTTTTTCTTCCAAAGCAGCTTCATTTGCTGTTTTTAGGTCTGTTTTTTTGCTGTCCCGGATAGCCACCAGCGGTTCCATTACCTCATCAAATGTTTCCTGAATATTTTTCAAGGCAGCATTAAGTGGCTGGCGAAGTTCCTTTCTGACTTCTTCCATATCCTTTATCAACTTGTCCAATTCTTTCAGGGCTGGATAGTCAGCCGCCAAATTATCTTTGGTAAAAGAAAGGGATTGCGCAGCCTCTACCACCTTTAAGTAGTTCCGTAGCCCCAAATGTTTGTTGAAAAGAGATTGTACCAGTTCTTTTGTGATAAGGTTGGGTGCTAATTGTAATTGATTATTTTCCATCGCCTCCCTCCTTTTTGGCGTATCTGCCTTTCCCATGAAGCATATCGTAGGCATCATTTATTACTTCTTTTGCATCTATTGATAGGTTCTCTTCATCCTTTAATGCAAAAAGCAAAGTTGAAATAATATCCTCGTGGACAAATACCATTTCGTCCAGCTTTTCGTGTTCCTTGTTTAATTCTTCAAATTCGGCCCAAGTAACAAAGACCGATGCTTTTTCGTCTGGCATAATTGAAATAAAATAGCCCCAACGTGGTAGGAGTGATGGGGCTTTTTAAACCATTTAAGGTTGGTTTCACCCCTATTTATCCTTCCTACCACAGAAAATAAATAGAGATGCTATATAAGAATGTAAAATTACTAACTAATCTGAAAATACCAAATTTTTCTTATCGGCTCCCTGAACCTTATGTTATCCCAGATTATTGGTTTCATTAAATTAGGTCTTCAAGTTTTGATATTTGTGCATCGTGTTGCCTGTTTAGCTCAGATAGCCTATCTAAAAGCGAATTAAAACCGCTAATTATTCCCGGAGAATATGGGCTTGGTTGTGGCGGTTGCCCCTCTTTAGTCATCCCGGATTCATCAATCAACTTATTACCAATGGCCGTTAACCTAACGCTATTCTTTTCCATTCGGTCAAGTTGGTCATTAATTTTCTGACCTAAAAGCTCAATTTCTGTTTGTTTTTTAGCCATTTCGGCTGTTCCTGCTGACATAGTTGCTTATTTTTGAAGTGACTGTAATTGTTTTAGTTTGTTATTATATGCTTCAGTTAGTTCTTGGTTATTCTCCCGGTCAACTTGTGGTTTAAACCTTTCCAATGCAGTTATGGAAGTACACATGGATATTACTGTTTTCCAGCTTTGTATTTTGTCCACAGGTTCCTCTACTACATTCCTTAAAATGCTTGCTGGTGTTGAGTTTGAGCCGATTTCTTCTCCTTTATAACCTTCATAAAGTGGCTTCCCTTCGGGGGAATATAGGTGAGGGTAACGCTTCATGTGGATGGCTGTAATGCAGTCCCATAGCTGGTTTACCTCTTGTTCTATATTTACGTTGTCGTGGGTTTCTATTTCAAGGCCGATTCGACAATTTAAATAGTTACCTGTCGGGTAAAGGGGTTCTACTTTTATTTTCATGGTTCAAATTTTATCAAGGTCAATGAAATGAAAATTATGCGAATACAAACGGATGCTGCCATGCACTTCATCAAGCAACGGCGGTGGAATATTTATTCTATATGAGTTTTGGGTTGGCAAACCAATGAAAGTTTTATGGTTCTCATCCTCTGTTTCGTATATAACCGTTGTGTCTGTTAGCCCATGTAGTGAGTTAAATTCAGCTATTCTTTTTAGTTCATCCAGTGTTTTCATTGTTAGTTGTTTTTATTTATTAATACCCTCTGGTAGCTTATTTGGGATAGTTTCATTGGTTTTTTATTTTTTTATAAATGTGAAGTAAGCC
>CALJKL010000065.1 GCA_937973555.1 uncultured Flavobacteriales bacterium
GCGGAAATGACTTTTGAAGTATATAATAACAAAGTACCCCATCATTATTTTCTTCTCGGTATGTAATAAATGGCTGCACTATCTGTAAGTGAACTACCCACCCACGCCAGAGGCGATGGGTTGGGCTTCAGGAGTCAACACTCCCACTAATGTGGGCAGTTCGTCCTGATTTTTAAGTCTGTGTTCCCCAGACAAGTAATTTTTTAAAGCAAAAGATTTTATGTTAACAGCAGCATTCATATCACGCAAAACAACTTCACCGCACTTAGGACAAATCCATTCCCTATCTGATAGGGTTAAGTCTTTGTTTATATGCCCGCAAGTGTTGTGCAGCTTGCTTGAAGGTTCAAATCTGCCAATCTTTAGAATATTCTTACCATACCATTCTGCTTTGTACTCTAACATGGTTACGAACATTGACCAACCTGCATCTGAAACAGATTGTGCAAGTTTGTGGTTTCTTACCATGTTTGAAACTGCTAAGTCTTCTATTGCTACCGATTGGTTATCTCTGATTAGCTGTGTAGAAGTTTTGTGCAAGAAGTCTTTTCGTTGGTTGGCTACTTTTTCGTGTAAGATTGCCAACCTATGTTTAGTTCTTTTGCCCTTATGCTTTGAATATTTACGTTGCACAAACTTCAATCTGCTTTGTGCTTTACGAAGGAATTTTGGGTTATCATACTCTTTTCCATCAGAAGCAACTATAAAGGTTTTTATACCCAAGTCAATTCCTACTGTTGTGCTTTCTCTAATCTTTGCTTTTGCTTTAATTGCCTCACCAGTTTCGCAAAGTATAGAAACAAAATATTTACCTGTTGGTGTTCTGCTTATTGTAGCTTGCCTTATTTCGCCCTTAATTGGTCTGTGCAAGACAATACCAATACCTTTTTTAAATTTAGGTATTATCAACTTTTCACCTTCTAAGGTTACATTTTGCGGTATATTGAAAGAGCCACCGTTTGATTTCTTTTTGAATTTTGGGAAGCTACCCTGCCCTTTAAAGAAGCGTGTAAAAGCACTATCTAAATTCCTGATAGGCTGTTGTAAGGATTGGCTATTAATTTCTTTAAGCCATGTACATTCTTCTTTTAAATCAGGAAGCTGCTTAATCAGGTCAAAGCAGTTAAGGCTTACACGATTACCAGCCCATGCGGCAGACTTTGTTTCCAAAGCCAGATTATACACAAATCTTGAACTACCAATATGTTTATTAATTAGTTCAGCTTGGGCAGCCGTTGGTGAAATTTTGTATCGGAAAGCCTTTAACACAATGCAAATATACAACTTTTTACAGAAAAACAATTTATCTTTAAATTTGTAAGTGTAACGGACTGTCGCTTACATCCCACCGAGCCTACGGCATCAGTGGGTTTTACGCTCTGTAAATAAAATGCTGAAAGTCTTTTAATATCCCATTGTAATTAACTTCCTGAAATTCGTGGTTTGCTGATTTTGCTGGTCTTTGCAAAGCAACGTATGGGAAACAAACATAAAATTCTCCTTTATCTTTTTGGTCTGTATCTATGTAACCGTTATTGGGGGAACTTAGCCATTTATCGTAATAGCTTTCATTGATTATAATTAACTGGTTCCCTACCCACCAATCTACTTTTACTACGGGCGGTTTATAATCCCACTTATTATCTATGACGTATGACCCACCAATATAAACATCAAAACTTTCTGGCTTGTTTTCTAAATAGTAACGCCATGCGTCATCACAGGTAAACCCCAAATCATCTTCGGCAATACAAACCTCTTTTAAGCCATTGTATTTTGCCCATTGAACAATCATTTTATGAGAAGCGGTTATGTTCTCTAACACTTTTGGCTTATCAATAATAGCAGCCCATACCTTATACCCTATCCCATATTTTTCACATTGTTCAATTAATGGCTCTATCCTTCCTATTATCCTATCGTCATGTATAATGTTTAAATCCATGTACAAACATTTACTGTATTGGAAACGGCTGTGGTATGTGGCATTCCTTCTGGCTGATAATCCAGCCTATACTTAAATGTTGATAGTATTTCTTTCATGCCATATACATAATCTGCGCCGGGTTCTGTATCATGTATTATTATGACATTAGATTTATTTGCATTAATCCTAATCAAAAATTCTCTTATAGAGGCCGGAGCAGCATCAATGAATGTTAAATCTGCGTACAAACTTAACCCAAGTTCGTTTGTTGGCAAATCATATTTTTCTACATAAGTACTTTTCATTTTATCAGCCCAATCTTTATTACTTTCCAATGAAAGAAAGTCCCTATTATTTTTGATGGAATAATCCCTAATCAAAGGAGTTGAACCTTCACCACTCCCAAATTCTACTATTTTGTTTTTTGTTTTACTTAAAGCCAACCACAACAACTCTCTATGGCTATCCCAATCATTAGTACTTTGCCATTCTTTTGGAACGCCTTCTATGTGTCTTGTTACTGCTCTCATTTGATGAAATGTATTGCTGTTTTCCATTCGCATCCGGGTTCTTCAAAATTTGTATGGTCTGGTTGAGAATAAATATGGCTTTCATATCCTGAAAGTGCCTCAATAGCTGCCGGGCTTTTCCATACATAATCTTGCCACCAGTTATCACAAATTAATATCCCATTGTATTGTTTGCTTTTAAAATACTCTATGGCCTTAAATACAACTTCTGTTCTGTACGCATCATCGTTAATTATTACGTGGTAATCTTTGTCGCTTGGTATTTCACAATAATAATCCGCTTTACCATCACTATCATTACATGGCCTATGGATATAATTTACAAACGCCCCGTTTCTTCCACAATTTTCTGCTGCCTTATAAAGCCAATCTTCATTTCTTTCTATTACGGTAAGACTTTTACATCTTTTTGCCAACCACGCATCCCCTAATCCTGCCCCATACATCAATACATTCTTATCCGATAAATCCATTGACTTTATTTCATCCAATGCGGAATGAGTAAGCCAGCATTCAATTAAATTATTTTCCGGGTCTATACGCTGACCAAAACATAGTTCGGTATTCATAATAGTTTTTGGGATATAATATGATTGGTTATTTTTGAATGTATGGTTCCATTTTTTATACTTGTAACATGGCTTTTAGAGACATCGTATTTTTTTGCTACATCACCTCTTGGTAATTTTTCATTATAAATTGACATAATTATCTCTTTAGATAAATATTTTCTTGGCTTCATTACATTAATGCCACCAGTTATGTGCCTCCAAGAATTACCAGATTTTATATCAAAAATAACAGATTGGTCTATTTTATATTTTTTTGACAATATGGTTGTTTTTTCTGATGAATGATATATATCTAATACTTTTCTGTTATTCAATTTAGCTTTAGATGATTCTTCCCCCCTCACCCATTTCATTAATCCTGTTTTGGCAGCATGAACTATGTTTTCCTTTGGAGTACACCACTCTAAATTTTCAATGCTATTATTCAGTTTATTCCCATCCTTATGATTTATAAGAGGTAGATTATAAGGGTTTGGAATAAACGTTTTTGCTATTATTCTATGTGCCAACTCTCTTTTAACTACTAAATGGTATGTCCAATACCCTTGTGAACCTAAGCATCCTTTCATTAAAATTGGATATTTATACTTAGCTACATATTTTCTTAATCTGCCTAAATTACTTAACTCATATTTACCTCTAATTGTTTCAAGTTTAACCCATTTTTCTTTTTTCATCATTACTTATTTAGTAATGCAATATAGTCATTTTTGTACGAAATAAGCCATGTAAAATCTTCTTGTGGGTATTTCATTTGCATTAGTTCTAAGATATTGGCAAAGTTTTCATCAGTATAACCCGGCCTCCATAAATGAGCATCCACAAGGTCATCATTAACGTATGCTCTCCAGTTAATATCGTCTCTGTCCACACGATTAGCGGCGAATTGAGTATCGGGTCTTGCTCTTGGAATGAGATTATGATTTACTTTACTTATGTTTAAAAAACTTTGTTCTTGATCTACTGACCATCTATTACCACGGTAATGCTCACATTCATCTTCCCCCAAAAGTTCATCTATTGCCCGTTGGTATGTTTTACCGTTAAGATTAAATGCTTCACGCCAATGAACTACATCACCAACAATATAACACTGCGGGAATTGACCGTTAGGGACTAAATCACTACCTATAACGGTCATTGTAGTATTATTGAACCAAAATGGTAATTGTAGCAAAAGCATATCAACATCACTTGTTATCAAAATTTCATTTTCTGGTAAATCCAAACAGGCAGCATAATTTCTCAAACATTGGGCATAGGTAGCTTCCTTGTGTTCTGCTGCCCAAAACCATTTCATTTCACATTTTAAATTATTATCTTGAAGTGTCTTTAAAACTAAATCTCCAGTTGGGCAATTCATTGGGTCACGACTAAATGGGGCAAAACAAATAACATCTACTCCAAGACGGTTCCATGCCCACGTTACTAATGGAAGATTCCAAAGGTATAAATCATGGTATGTGCTGCTTATAATTGCTTTTGCCATAATTAAAGTGATTGTATAAACCAAATTACTTTGTCTTTATTATACCCTGTTCCTTTGTAGGCAACCATGTCATCTACTCTTTCGTTTTTTAGCCCTAATTCCCATATCGCTAAGTTTAGGCAACTTTGATCTTGCCGGTGAAATAAAAATCTTGGGTCTG
>CALJKL010000066.1 GCA_937973555.1 uncultured Flavobacteriales bacterium
GATCTACACAGGCGAAGACACTCTTTCCCTACACGACGCTCTTCCGATCTCCGGTTTGGTTTCTACCGGTGCAGGAGCTGACATAGCAGGAGTGCTGTTTACCACCGCTGCTGGCTCTGAAGCAACCGGCTGTGCCTGAGATGCAACTGCTGTCTTAGTAGTTTTCTTTTTTGCGGTCTTCTTCTTTTTAGCTTGTGCATCTACCGAAAGAAAACTTAATGCTAATAAAAGTATTGCTATCTTTTTCATTGTATTGATCTAATGATATACTTTTTCGTTAATAACTAAATTATTGAACATTTATTACAATAGGACTAATTTTTTTCAAGGTTTGCCCTCCTAAACCTGTTGCTGTAGCCTGGATTCCAGCAATGTATACAATATCACCTGATCTAAGTGTTTTGGTTAACCCAGCCACCGAACTAAGCGAATTTCCATTTATAAACATGGCTGCTTTGCCCGGAACTTTGAATTTGAAACCTGTCACTTCAAAAGTAACCGGGAAGTCAAATTCTGGAATGGCTGCAGATACCGTTTGATTGGCGATAGAAGAAGCCGGCATAGACAATTCGTTTTCTCCTCTAATTTGTCCTTGTGGTGGAGGTACATTTTTGATTCTGAAATCAAATTTCTGAGAAATCACTTTACCTTTTGGATCTTTACCCGAAATGGTTAAGCTTACAGTATTTCCGCTTCCTGGGGTTACCGTCCATTTTCCTCTTCCACCAGAAACTGATGCACCAGGTGCAGATAAAGTAAGACCAGAAGTATCAGCTCCTAAAATAGATCCTGAGATAGGGTTTGCAACTCCTCTGTACAATACATTCATTTTATCGGCAGATAACAATGCTCCTTCCTGTGCTTTTAGCGCTTCATTACCAGATACCACCATATATTTGAATTGGTAAGGCATGCTTACCACTTTACCTTTGTCACCAGTAAATGAAATATTTCCGCTTAAATTGTGTTCTCCCAATTCTCCACCAAGGGTGAGAATCCCTTGTCCGTTTACTACCTGTGCATTGGTAATGCTTAATCCTGGAAGAGTACTTGCATAGGTACCAATCAATACTTTAGCAGTGGCAGTTTCTCCTTTTTGGATGGCTGTAGGCCCTGCCACAATGGCTTCATAAGCATTGAACTGTATGTCTGCATCTACTTTTTCTTTCAACATGAGAGACAACGCATCAGATTGAAGGTTTCTGGCCTCAGACTGAATGACTTCTAAGTTAGATAAAGCGGCAATCAAAGGTTGATTATAAAATTTATACTGCAACCATGTTTTACCTTGCTTTTTATATTTACTGTCTTCTGTAGATAAATTCTTTTTTGCTCTTGCAACAACAGATTTCAAATCAGCATTTGAAGCAAAATTCTGTACGATGTAATCTTGAAGAGCTGACATTTTAGCTTTAAGATCTTCAGAAGTTTTTGATGGTAATTCTGCATCTCCTCCTTTAAAGAATTTATTAGTACCGGCCTCTGTATTGTTAAGCGCAGAGAAGTTGTCTTCTACATCTTCTTTGGAGGCATCAAAACCAGCTTCTGTTTTTAATTGAGTTTTAATATCTTCAATGTACGCAACCAAATCATCAGCTTTAGCTTCCATTCCCGTATATTGGGCTTGTGCTGCTCCGAAAGTTTCTGGAGAGTTTTTTGCTTTTTCGTTTAAGGTGATTTTGAAGATTTTATTTTTACCTTCAGCCAAACCTCTAGAATCTGTTAATGATTGATTGGTATCTTGATAAGATCTGATGATTTCCTGATCTATCTGCATTGCCAACATCGCAATGAAAACCAGATACATCAGGTTGATCATTTTTTGCCTTGGTGATAATTTTCCTTTAGCCATTTTAATTTTTTTTGTTTTACAATTCGGTTAATTAAAATTTAAAAGAAAATTAAGATTTCATTGCTGATAACATTCCGCCGTAAACTCTGTTTAAGTTGTTAAGGTTAGAAGTAAGACCAGACAATTCTTCGTTGAATTTTTCAGACTGTTCTGCAGATTTTTGAATATCATCAATATATCTCTTGCTGAATTCTGTCTGTTGTCTGCCATGGTCTAACTGTAATGCATATAGAGCATTCATGCTTTCTAAATGACTAGCCGCCAACGTTAATTGATCATTATATTTTGCTGTAGCAGAAGATACATCTACAGTGCTATTGATTTGATCTACTGAGGAAGAGAATTTATCAATTCCAGACTTCAATCTTTCAAACAAAGCAACATCCAATTGAGCATCTGCCAACATTTTGTCTAATTTTTCTGAAAGGGTACTGTCTAATTCTGAAGTATCTACAGAAGAAACTTTTCTTGGTTTTGATGGTGCATTGGCATCCAAAAGTTCTGGATAAACATTTTCCCATGCGTAGTTACTTTCTTCTTTCGGAACATCAAAAGCAAAAATCACAAAAATTATAGCTTCGGTCACCAATCCAATTGCCAATACTACAGTACCGGTTAAAGGCCCAATATGCCAGTGATTAAGTTTAAATAATGCTCCTAAAATTACGATGGCAGCTCCGATTGAATAAACAAAATTAAGTTTAGCGTCTTTAGTCTTAAACATGTTTTGAGTTTTTTAAATTTTATTAATATTTTGCTGTTATTTGCTTGTTTTTTTTAGCTTTACTGTTCCTGCAGGCACATCTTGTATGGTTCTGAAACCAATGTAGCTTCTTGCTGAATCTTTTCTTTCCCAGTCTCTGTAACCTGTCATTAATAGATAACCTACGTCTTTCCAAGAGCCACCTCTTACAGATTTTTTCACTTCTCTATAGGCTTGGTTAGACAAATAAGGATTTAAGGTAGAAGAGAATTGATATGTAGCGTTGCTGTAAGGTGATTCTGTCCATTCTGAAACATTACCCGCCATATCATACAATCCATAACCATTCTTTTTAAATTTTTTCACAGGAGCTGTATAAGGATAAGTTCCTTTCTTTTCGTCTTCTATATAGTTACCTCTTTTTGGTTTGAAGTTCGCCAAATAGCATCCTCTGTCATCCATTAAATATGGCCCACCCCAAGGATAAGTAGCATTTTCTAAACCACCCCTTGCGGCATATTCCCATTCTGCTTCTGTAGGAAGACGGAATTTCATTGGTCTGTCTCCTTTTTTCTTACGAGAGTTTACATAATCTCTTTTTGCTTTGGTTTTATAATCACAAAAAGCACGGGCCTGATCCCAAGTTACCCCAACAACCGGATAATTTTTGTATGCTTTATTCCAAAAATATTGGTCAAACAATGGCTCATTGTATGCATAGTTAAAATCTTTTACCCATACAGTAGTATCAGGATAGACTGCAATATTTTCTTTTTTAAGATACTGCATCCCTCTTTTTTCATCTTTTACCGCAGTAGCAATATCTTCCCACTCATAAGAGTATACAAGTTTACCCGTATCAAGAAGTCTCTCGTTGTTTATTCGTTTTGACGTAGGCAAATAAAGGGATTCCATTACTTCAGCATATTTTTCGTCTGGATATTGACCTGTTTTCCAATATAAAGGAGTTTTCCAATCTAATCTTTTAGATTCGTTATAGCCATTTCTATCACCTTGAGATTCTAAGAATTTTTGATATGCAGATTGATTGGCATTGTTGTTTGCCTTTTTAGCTAGATATGCATAATTGTCTATACCGTTACCATTACCTGATCCATCACCAGCTGCTTCAGCCAATAGAGTTCTTGCAATAGAGTCTCTAACGTAGTTTACAAACACTCTATATTCTGCGTTGGTAACTTCTGTTTCATCCATGAAAAATGAAGAAACGGTAACCGTTTTTAAAGGAGCTCTTTCTGGAGTTGCTGTAAAGTCTGCATCGCTTTGTCCCATTACAAAAGAACCCCCAGGAATTGCCACCATTCCAAAAGGTCTTTGTGCTTCGAAAGATTTTGAATTTTCTTTAGGTACTATCTCACCTCTTGAATCTGGTTTTCCAGAGCTTTTCTTTCCTCCACCACCTATGGAACATGAGACCATTAAAGATGCTCCGAGCATCAAAAGAAACGTTCTTTTCATTATACTGATAAAATTTTAACGGTAAATATATAAATATTTTTATTTAACAAATCTTAAGATTTTCTAATTAACGCTAGAAATTACGTTTTATTTTTAATGATGTAAAAATTATTCTACAGTTACAGATTTCGCCAAGTTTCTTGGTTGATCTACATTGGCTCCTCTATAAACTGCTATATAATATGATAACAATTGCAAAGGTATAGAAGCAACTATTGGAGAAAAACATTCTGAGGTTTCTGGTATTTCTATCACATAATCTGCCATAGAAGCCACCTGCTCGTCACCATAATTTACTACCGCCAATACTTTTCCTTTTCTGGCTTTTATTTCCTGAACATTGCTTACAATTTTATCATAATGACCTTTTTTAGGGGCTATGATTACAATCGGCATATTTTCGTCTATCAAAGCAATAGGACCGTGTTTCATCTCTGCTGCAGGGTATCCTTCTGCATGGATATAAGAAATTTCTTTCAATTTCAGTGCTCCTTCCAATGCCGCCGGGAAATTAAATCCTCTCCCTAAGTACAAGAAATTAGAAGCATTGACAAAATCATGAGAAATTTTCTTCACGTATTCGTGAGTAGAATTAAGAACTTCTTCTACTTTTTTAGGAATATTGTCTAGCTCTGTAATCAATCTCATAAACTCAGCATTTCCTAAATTACCATTATGTTTACCCAATTTAAGAGCAATTAAAGATAAAATAGTCAATTGAGCAGTAAATGCTTTAGTAGAAGCCACGCCTATTTCCGGACCGGCATGGGTGTATGATCCTGCATCAGAAAATCTGGCAATAGAAGAATCTACCACATTGCAAATACCGTATATAAATGCTCCTTTTTCTTTGGCCAATTTTATAGCCGCCATAGAATCTGCAGTTTCTCCTGATTGAGAAATGGCAATAACGATGTCTTTATTGGTAATGATAGGATTTCTGTATCTAAATTCTGATGCGTATTCTACTTCTACAGGAATTCTGGCAAATTCTTCAATTAAATATTCACCTATTAAACCAGCATGCCATGAGGTTCCACAAGCAATGATGATGATTCTCTCCGCCTTGTTGATTCTGTCTAGATGGTCCCAAATTCCGGCCATTTTAATGATGCCTTCATTTACCAAAAGTCTTCCTCTTAAAGTATCTTGTATAGATTTTGGCTGTTCGAAAATTTCTTTTAACATGAAATGTTCATAACCGCCCTTTTCTATCTGCTCAAGACTTAATTTAAGCTCCTGAATAGCTGGCTCTATTTTCTCGTTTTCCTTAATGCTTCTTACATCTACTCCACCTTCAAGTGAAATAGTGGCCATGTGACCGTCTTCCAAATACACTGCTTCTTTTGTAAATTCTACAAACGGTGAAGCATCTGAAGCAATGAAGTATTCTTTGTCCCCTAAGCCAATTGCCAAAGGAGAGCCCAATCTACCCACCACCAAAACGCCAGGATAATCTTTGTGCATTACTGTGATGGCATATGCACCATAAACTTCATTAAGAGCATATCTTACTGCTTCTGGAAAAGTAATATTTTGGGTATCTGAAATATATTGAATAAGATTTACTAAAACTTCAGTATCTGTTTCTGAAGAAAAAGTAAATCCTTTTTCGATAAGCATGGTTTTAATGGTATCGTAATTTTCAATAATACCATTGTGGATTATTGCAATTTTACCATTATTTGAAACGTGTGGGTGAGAGTTTCTATCACTAGGTACTCCATGGGTAGCCCATCTGGTATGCCCCATGCCGATATGTGAAGTCTCTTTCAATTTTTGAGAAATCTCTACCAGATCTGAAACTTTACCCTTAGTTTTCTTTACTTCGAAGTTATTGTTATTATCTTCCAGTACTATACCTGCGCTGTCGTAACCGCGGTATTCTAATCTTCTCAAACCATTTATAACGATATCATAGGCATCTTGAAAACCTATATAACCAACTATTCCACACATGATTCTTATTTTTTAGAATAAATAACTTTAAGCTGAGCCTTATATTGTGTATTTGCAGGATCTGACCCTACTAAAACTATTCTGTTTGGAGTATATGCTCTTGTAGTATAATTTTTGCCAATAAATCCTGAAGTAGAAGTACCTGTTCTGAATTCTCCCACATCTAGGGTTATGTATTTATCTGATGTAGATTCCTTTTCAATCATGTTTCTAAGAGTTTGGGTAATCCCAATTTCATAATATGCAGGATTTTTATCAAGATCTACCGCATTTACCATTTTATAAGCCCCAGAGTATTGAAATGCCGTTAAATCATCCAAAAATGAAGTGGTAATATTATTGCTGGCATCGATTTCTTTTAATAACGGAGAAAATTTACTTGGCTTTGCATAGGCATTATTCCAGACAGAAACATCTGTATATAGTTTAATTTTTGCAGACAAAATACCTATTTTTTTTGTATTGTAGAGATTTTTAAGACCCGCTACAACACTTGCTGGGATCTTTATTTCTGCACCTGGTCCGCCCATTCCCTGTAAATAAATTTTAGGATCACCCGTCACTTTATTTATTGAAGCCAGTGCTGCTGTAAAAGCTGCTGGCCTGTTGTATTCTATCTGATTAAAGTGTGCATTAGAAGAACCTAAATCTAAAGAATAACTGGCTTGGGTTCTGGTAGTTACGTTATTTTCGGTTTTATCATATTTATAATAGATAACCGTTGTAATTTCGTTAGGATTAAAATTGAAAATATACCCGTCATTTTCTGCAACAGAAATTCTTATGCCTTTAAAAAACCTAATAAAACTTGCAGCATCCTTTAGTTCAAATGTGCCTTTTTTATTAATTATATTGGTTTGAAAGAAATTCTTGTCTAATGCAATTCTTAAGCCGGCTTCTCTACTGAATAATTCAGTATTATCAGAATCTTTGGTTATTTTAATTGCCCTAAGATTCCCATCGAAAGATTTTGTTCCCAATAGATTTCCCAATACAACTTGTTTATCAGAATATACATCTGTTTCGTAAGAATTTAAAAACTGATTTACCTCATGAACATTGATGGTAAACTGAGTGGTAGAACCATTCAATTTTGCCTTTCCGTATTTTTTAACAGGATAAGTGGTTAATACTTTTTTAGCAGCCACATTTCCGTCTGGGTAAATATAATCTTCATAAGTAGTGGTTTTAACAGAGTCTGTAGCCGTATAATAAAGTGGTTTCATTTCTAAAACCACAGAATCTACCACAGGATTTGCACCAAAATCAGGGTTATATGAACTTAATCTCACCTGTGTAACATAAGAAGATTTTTGTTTTCCAAAATTCGCTTCATCGAAAGCTCCTAAAGTTCCTTCTACAATACGATCTCCTTTAGACTGTATGGTATCATGATGATTGGTATTGTAAATAACAATATCATACCCTTCTTCCGTACCTTGTGCCGTGCCATTTTGAAAAAATTGGCTTCCTAGTTCATCAGCCTCAGACTCGCATGCCACCAATACAGCAACCCCTATAAAAAGTGAGAAAAATAACTTGAAGATATTTTGATTTTTTTTGATCATTAATTTAATTATAAAATTGATTAGTAAATTTCACTAATAGAATCCCCATCCAGATATTCTTTTTTTTCAGTTGATGCCTTTTCAAAAGCTTTGTCTAAATTTTCTTCTAAAAATTCATCTCCTTTTACCAAAACATCTACCATATCCATACTTTCCATCACAAAACTTTGAAAACTAGGATGATCTAATGCTTTGATCCCATTAATATTATCAAACTTTAATTTTTCAGCAATATTATTCTCCAATGCAACATCTTTTTCATTATATACAGAAAGAACGAGTTTGGTATCATTAAAATAAGAATCGTTTTTGTAATAATTTTTAAGATAAATCGGAATAAATGAAGACATCCATCCATTGAGATGAATAACATCCGGAACCCAATTCAGTTTTTTAATGGTTTCGATAACACCTCTTGCAAAGAAGATAGCCCTCTCGTCATTATCTTCAAAAGGCTTCCCTTCTTCATCAAAATAATATTGTTTTCTTTTGAAATATTCTTCGTTATCAATAAAATAAACTTGAAGTCTTTCTCCTGGCAAAGAAGCTACTTTAATAATTAAAGGCTGGTCTAGATCATTAATGATAATATTCATTCCCGAAAGCCTTATCACTTCGTGCAGTTGGAATTTCCTTTCGCTAATCAGTCCAAATCTTGGCATGAAAACTCTCACATCATTGCCCTCTTGGTGCATCTTGAGTGCCATTTTGTTCACCATCATCGCCATATTACTTTCTTCCTGATAAGGAAACATCTCAGTGGTGACATATAAAATCTTTTGATTCGGCATAATATATATTTCTTCTCTTACAAAGACAGTTAATTATGCAAAATTACAAAAAAATAACCGAATTTCTTTTAATTAACAAATTTTTATAATTTTACCAGAAATGAGATTTTCATGAAAGTTTTAAAAAACAAAAAGACACTGGTAGATTATGTTGAAAGACAGAGAGAAATGGGCAAAAAAATAGGGTTCGCGCCTACTATGGGAGCCTTGCATGAAGGGCATCTTTCTCTTTATAACATTGCAAAAGAACAAAATGACGAAGTCATTTCTTCCATTTTTGTAAACCCTACCCAGTTTAATAACCTCGAAGACTTCAATAAATATCCCAAAACACTCGAAAACGACTTGAAACTACTGGAAAAAGAAGGGGTAGATGCTGTTTATGTTCCGGATGTAGAAGATATATATCCTGATGATTTAGAAAGTAAGCAATATGATTTTGATGGATTAGAAAATGAAATGGAGGGCCAATTCAGACCAGGGCATTTTGACGGAGTAGGAACCGTAGTAGAAACTCTTTTCCGCCAAGTGCAGCCACACAATGCTTATTTTGGAGAAAAAGACTTTCAGCAATTGGCCATCATTAAAAAAATGGTAAACAAAATTGACTTACCAATTAAAATACATGGTATTCCAACGCTGAGAGAAAAAGACGGACTGGCTATGAGTTCACGAAATATGAGACTAACAGAAGTACAACGCAAAGAAGCCCCCCTCATCTACAAAATACTTTTACAGACCAAAGAATGGTTTGGTAAAATTTCAATTGAAGATATCCGCAAAAAAGTAAAAGAGCTTTTTGATGATTCCGATTTGAAATTAGAATATTTCATTATCGCAGACGAAGAGACCTTGAAAGAATCAACCACCATACAAAAAGAAAAGCATTACAGAGCATTTATAGCCGCTTATGCAGGTGATGTGAGGCTAATAGACAACATTCAATTGGCATAAAAAAAGCCTTCAGAAAAAACTGAAGGCTTTAAACACCAAATCACAAAATATTAATATGAAAAAAATTTACTTTCGTAAATCGTGACCTGGCTGGGATTCGAACCCAGGACCCATACATTAAAAGTGTATTGCTCTACCAGCTGAGCTACCAGGTCTCCTTTAACATTTCTGTTAAAAAGTGGTGCAAAGATACTGCTTTTTTTAAAATCTCAAAATTTTTTAGGTAATTTGTACAAAATAAAAATATGTTAATATCTCTTATCGGATACATGGGTAGTGGTAAATCTCACATTTCCAAATTATTGAGCGAAAAATTAAATTTTCAACTTTTTGATTTGGATAAAGAAATTTCTATGAAAAATAAAAGCACTATCCCAGAAATGTTCGAAAAAAAAGGAGAAATGTTCTTCAGAAAGCTAGAAAAAGAAACTTTAGAAGAATTATTAGCTACTCAAGAAAATTGTATTTTGAGCGTGGGAGGTGGCACTCCTGTGTACTATAATAACATGGAGGCTCTCAATAACGGAAGTATTACTTTTTACTTGAGAGCAAATATTGCTACTCTAACAGAAAGACTTCTGAAACAAAAAGAAAGCAGACCGCTTATTGCCAGAATTCCGGATGAAGATTTGCCAGAATTTATTGCAAAACATCTTTTTGAAAGAAATACTTTCTACAACAAGGCTCAATATATAATAGACACAGACCACAAAACTCCTAACGCAATAGTAGAAGAAATTTTTACAAATCTTCAGAATCATTAAAGAAATCACCCCAGTCATCTTCAGACATTGATAGTTCTTCAGAAGTATCTTCTTCCATAAAACCATCCATATCTCTTCTGTCTTTTTTGGTGGGCCTTCCCTCACCTTTTTGCCTGTAATAATCTTGCGAGAGTTTTCTTAATTTAAGGATTTCATATTGCTCTTTCTCAGTTAAATCTGTTACATGAAGCGGCACCAGTTTGGCGCCTATCCTGCTTTTTGGAATCTGCAAAACCTTTATTTTATAGTCTATCTGGTTTTTTCTTATTTTGATGACATCTCCTTCTTTTACTTCTTTTGAAGATTTAACTGCATGATCCCCAATAGAGACTCTGTTTTTCTTAATTTCTTCTGCGGATATATTTCTTGTTTTATAAAATCTAATACTCCATAAAAATTTATCAATTCTCATAATTTATTTATACTTTTGCAGTTATTAAATTTGCTAAGGCAATATAATTAAACAAATCCAAAGGATAATAATGATTATGAAAAAAATATTTCTGTTTCTTGCTGTTGCTTCACTTTCAGTTACCTCTTGTAGAAAAGATGACACTACTACCACTGAAGAAGTGAGCATAGAAACTCAAAACACCTATGACGATCAAGCCGCTCAACAATTCTTAAAAGACAATTATTTTGACAGTAAAGGAAATGTTGTAGCTTTTGATAGTTCTATTACTACAGATGACAATGAGACTCCTTTGGCAAACTTAAACCCTGTAAAACTGGCTTCAGGAGTAATATATATCAGCAGATATGTTCCTTCAAACGGAAGAACCATTGGCGCTACAGACAAAATAAGATGGATGGTAAAAGCCACTACCTATGTGGGGACCAAGGATACTGATGGAACTGTAAAATTTGGATCTGCACAATTATTCAGAAATACAATGACCAGCACAGGTACGCCAGAAGTAGACCCTGCTTATTACTACGTAAAAACATCTGTATTAAATAAATACAATACAGACAACAGTACTACCAAAACAAGAAGCTTTTATGAGATGGAAGGCCTTAAGGAAGGTTTACAATATTTTAAAAGCTGCGAAATTCCTGATAGTGACAATTACAACTTGCAAGGCATAATCATTGTGCCATCAAGAGCTGCATATGCCAGAGATGATCATTTCCCATTTGCTGCTTATGCTTTCAGAAATAGAAGTTTCGTTTTCAACTTCCAAGTATATAAATCTGATACCAGACTTTCTACCGAAGATTAAAAAATATAACCGCTTAATGAAGCGGTTTTTTTATTCAAACAATTGAGTGATTACCTGAAGGGACTTAGGAGTGTAAAATTCAGGAAAATGAATTTTATAATAAAGCAGAATAGAATCCAACAGCTTTTTTCTATATTGTTTATCTATTCTAAAATCTTCTTCATAATGATTATTGAGTATATGTTTCCATATCTCAGAAATCTCAGCATCTAAAAGATCAAAGGAAGCCTCATCCTGAAAAAAACCTCTTTCTATATTCAAAAACTTTCCTTCTTCAGAAGTTAATGGTGCAATCCCGAAAACATTCAACATTCTAATTAAAAATATAAAATGTGAATGCAAATTGCCTTTATATAAATGATTTTTGAATTCTTCTATTTCTGAATATAGCGAAGTATTGGCATGCTCATTTTTTAAAGTTTGATTTAAAAAATCAGACACAAAAAAAATCACTGAAGATTGCTTTATATCAAGATAAAAATCTGAATTCTCACCAGCCTCTATTTTTTGCACCATTGGTAATTTGGCATTTGTATGATGAGCCGAAAGACTTAAAGAAAGTTCATTCAATGGTATTAGATAAGCCTTTTTCTTATTTTTAGCAGAATATATTCCACGCACAAAAAAAGACTGATAACCGGCTTCTTTTGTGTAGCAATGCAATACGGCATCGTTGTCTCCATATTTAAGGTATGATAATAAAAAACCGGACTGCTTGTTCATTAATTTACAATTGCAATTTTTGCTGTAGCGGTGTCTGTAGCATCTTCATTAGTCATCAACACAAAATAAATCCCTGAAGCTACCCTTACCTCTCTTTGATTATTGAGATTCCATTCATAAAAACCACCTCTGGCAACAGCCTGATGCACCACATTACCGGCAGCATCCGTAATCCTGATATTGGTTTTTTCTGCAAGCCCTGTAATTTTCACATTTCCTTTATATTGAGCCGTTATTACAGGGTTAGGATATATTTTTATGTTTCCAAAATTAGAATTTATATTAATAACATCTCCTTGGTAGACCACAATTCCATCATAGGTGCAAAAATAAACTTTACCCGTCTTTGGATCTACTTTTATATCGGTTACAGTATCATTTGGCAAAGGTGAATTAACCTTGGTGAAATGTTCAATGGTTTTTTCTCCGTTTGAGCTTAAGTAAAACACCCCTCCACCATCTATCGAAACCCATTTTTGGTTTCCAGAATCTACCTCTATCTGAATAACCTGTAAATCTTTGAATAGTTCTTCAGCTATACCATTCTGGGTAATAATTATCGGTTCTGCTTTTATATTTTGATTATTTATTAAAGACATTCCATTAGAAACTACTCTCAAACCTAATCTAGTAGCTAACCAAAGATCATCATTTCTATCAATTGCCACTCCTACAGTTCCACTAGCAGCCAATCCATTGCTAGAATTTATAAGTATTGCTTTATCATCATTAGTTGATAGAGGTGAATTATAATTATAAACAATCAATCCCCCTGGATTATAATAAGGGGATGGGATAAAAAGTGTAGACTCTTTTACAATTGGCTTTTGTACACTTCCTGCTGAGAATAATGACACTAAATTAAATTTATCCAAAGCATTATCATAAATATAAACCCCTTCAGTATATTTTTGGTTTTTAATTAGACCTACTGTACAAAAAAGTTGGTTTTTATCATCAAAAACACAACCTACAGGCCTATTGTAATATTGTAAATCAGGTTCTTGTTCATAAGCTTTTACAAAAGAATTATTGTCCATTTTATAAATTCCTTTTTGCCCCTGAATAAAAGAATAATTGGTAAAATAGACTTCTGAGGTTTTAGCTGGATTAGGAACTACATCTAGGATATTCCAATTAAAATTAGAAGTTTTAAAATAATCTGGATAATTCCATTTGTTACCATCAAAATGATAATAGCCCAAGCCAGAATAATAAGGCTCATTATAGCTATCTCTTCCACCCGTTGCTACCCATATTTGGTTACCCAAAATATTTATTTTATAAGAGGTATTAGAATATGGCCCATCTGGCTTATATGAGTTATTGTTTTCATCTAATATTCCAGAATATTTAGTACCTACATATATTTTTCCGTTAACGATGTTTGCAGTATTTAATTCTTCAGAAACATCTGTAGATTTTTGCAGGTTACCAGATAAATTGTATACATATACCCTTGTTTGATCTGTTACAACAATATTAGCTGCCCCAATCTTAATATCTTTAACATTTGTAAAAGTTTGTGGTAAAGCATTTAGCGTACCGATGTTTCCAATATAAACATTGTAGGGCGTTCCTAAAACCAGAACACTCCCAGAATCTATTTGAGTATAACTACCCGCCAATGTATTCCATCCGCTATAAACCGAAAAAGTAACATCCATTGAGTGATACTTCAAACCACTTCCCGTAGCGGCGTAGATAACATTGTCTTTAATAACAGCCTCATTAACTTTTTCATAAGAAGTTCCATTAAAAAAGAAGCAAGTATCACCAAATTCTTTTTTACTGAGATTAAAAATAGAAACACCATATCCTACCGAAATAACAGCCTTATCTCCGTTGATGGAAATGTTATTAATAGTTTTGCTGCCTGTATAGCTTTGAGACAGAGGAATATCTGCAATATATGTTACCCCATCATCCGTCACTACATCTAAGTTCCCAGATTGATATCCAATAAGAGCCGTATTGGTAGAAGGATTATAATCAAAGGCAGAAATTTTCACTTCATGAAGGCCATTTGCCTTTGAAAATTTTTTTATTTCTCCAGAGACGGTATCGTAATAAAATATCCCATTTTCTGTGGCTGCCATTATTTTGCCATTGTTTTCCTTAAATGCTAATACATTATTGTAAGAAAACAAATCGCTCCATTTAGTATTATTCGTTTGTGCTTTAAACACAAACCCCACGAAAATAAAGAGTAGAATTACAATATTTTTTTTCATCATTTAAAATTAAACCAAGATACTATCATCTATAACTTGATTGTTCCATGAAATATTTTTGATGTCTTTATTTTTATCCAAATAAAAATCGATTCTTCCCAATAAAAGCCCTGCCCATCCTACTTGATTCACCAGTACATTTTTACCGCTCTTGTTGGTGAAACTTTGTGGTTCTGGCAAAAAAGTATGGGTATGGCCTCCTAAAATCAAATCAATATTGTCTGTCTGAGCAGCAAGTTTTTTATCTGAAATAATAAAATCTTCTTTGTATTCGTACCCTAAGTGAGAAAGACAAATCACCAAATCGCATTTTTCTTCTTTTCTTAAAAAATCTGCGTAATGCTGCGCCACTTCTATAGGGTCTTGATAAACGGTTTCTTTATAATTTTTCTTTCCTACCAAGCCTTCCAGCTTGATTCCAACTCCAAAAAGCCCTACTTTTATTCCGTCTTTATTAAATATTTTATACTTGATGGTATGGCCATCTAAAACAGTATTACTGAAATCATAATTAGAGGTTATGAACGGGAATTTAGCATTTGGAAGAACTTTTAAGAAGCCATCCAAACCATTATCGAAATCATGATTACCCATAGTACAAGCTTCATAGCCCATCATAGACATCAATTTAAACTCCAATTCACCACCATAAAAATTAAAATAGGGAGTCCCCTGAAAAACATCTCCCGAATCCAGTAAAAGGACATTGCTTTCCTGCTGTCTGATTTGCTGAATAAGTGTAGCTCTTCTTGCAAAACCACCTTGATTTGGGTTTCTGCTATAACTGGAATCGAAAGGTTCAATTCGGCTATGCTGATCGTTGGTATGTAAAATGGTCAGTTTATGTGGAGCATTAGCCTCCAAAATATTTTTTTGTCCGGCGAAAACCAAATTAGGAGCCAAAGAAAGGGCTAACGTGCCGCCTGTTGCCGCTTTTAAAAATTCTTTTCTATTCATGATTTTTGCCTATAAAATTTAAACGAATGTCTGTAGAAGGTTTCACCTCCGGATTTTTCTTAAAGTATTCAATAAAAAGGTCTCTTAGTCTGATGCCCGTAGAAATCATCTCTCCTTTGGTGAAAAAGCTCATGTAATCTCCACCCATCGCCAGATAGTCTGACGTAGCAATATAATAAGTCTTTTCCGGGTTTACTTTTTCTCCATTCACGAGTGCATTTTTCACCTTACCTGCCTCTGTTTCTATATAAACATGAGAAACAGGATTATTTTTCTGAGAGTCTAAATAATACTTGAAAAGACCTTCCAGATCACTGCCCTTCATTTTTACTATTACCACTTCATTTTCGAATGGCATTACTTCGAAAACATGCTTGGTAAGGATATCTCCCACCCCAATGGTAGAGCGAATTCCACCTATATTGATTACTGCAGCATCTACTAAAGGAATATTGTTGTTTTTGGCCCAAACCTCAGCCCCTTCATATGTGAAATCTGCCAAAAGATTACCCAAATTACTGTTATCTCCTTTCTTAGTAAGGTCTACTGAGGTGTGAGAAATTTTAGTGTTCATTTCTTTTTCCAAACCTTCTTTGTAAGGGGCAATAATGGAAACAAAATCCTGATTTTCTTTAAGCTCTCCTGTTATGGAAATATTTTTGTGAGGCTGAACCTGCACTACATTGAGCGTAGATTGGCAAGCGGTGATTGTCAGAAGCCAAACCCCTAAGAGCCAAAATTTATTTTTCATGGTAAAATACTAAAAATTGATATGCAAATATAATTGATTCGGTAATAAGTTAATTTATTAAAATCTGAATTTTTAAGTACTTAAAAAGAATTTTTTATAAAGATTTTTACTAATTTTGACATCATTAATTTTTATAACAATTTATAACAATGAGTAATTTAAAAGGAGTAGGCGTTGCACTTGTAACACCATTCAATGAAGATCTTTCCGTAGATTTTGATTCTCTGACGAGATTGATAGAGTTCAACATCGAAAACGGAACCAATTTTTTAGTAGTATTAGGAACCACTGCAGAAGCTGCAACCCTATCTAAGGAAGAGAAACAGGAAGTTATAAAACACGTTATAAAGATTAATAATAAACGCCTGCCACTGGTTTTGGGAATCGGTGGAAACAATACCTTGGAAGTTAAAAAACAGATTGAAGAAGCCGACTTGTCTGAGTTTGATGCGGTATTGTCTGTATCTCCATATTACAACAAACCTAATCAAGAAGGGCTTTACCAACATTATAAAGCGTTGGCAGAAACCGGAAAACAGATTATCATCTACAATGTACCCGGCAGAACGGGTCAAAACGTAGAAGCATCTACTACCCTTCGTTTGGCGAAAGATTTTCCAAATCTTTTCATGATTAAAGAAGCATCTCCTAATATTTCTCAATATTTTGATATTTTGAGACAAAAACCAGCCAATTTTTCTTTGGTTTCAGGAGATGATGAGTTTACCTTGCCGGTAACTTTAGCCGGTGGAGACGGCGTAATCTCTGTAATTGGACAAGGTTACCCGAAAGAATTTTCTACCATGGTACAGTTGGCTTTCGCAGGAAAAGTGAAAGAAGCGTATGAAATCCACAACAAATTGGTAGACATCACAAGATTGATTTTTGCAGAAGGAAACCCATGTGGCATCAAAGCTGTTTTGGCAGAAAAAGGCATTATTAAAAACTATTTAAGATTGCCTCTTGTAAAAGCTTCTGAAGGCTTGCATGCCAAAATAAAAGCTGAAATGGCAAAAATTTAAACATAAAAAATTTTAATTTTAATAAAGAGAACTTACATTTGTGTAAGTTCTTTTTTTATGAAAAAAATCCAAAAAGCTGCCCCGATTGATATCCTTTTGATTCAGGAAATTGCTGCCAAATCCTGGCGTGCCCATTATCCTGGAATTATATCTCATGAACAAATAGATTACATGTTAGATTTAATGTATTCTGAAGCCGAATTACAAAAACATTTCAGCAATCCCAATTATCAGTATTATTTATTGGGAGAAGACGAAAATATATTGGGCATTATGGGTTTTGAATTTCATTATGAGCCACAAACCACAAAGCTTCACCGTATATATCTTTTAGATGAAGCCAAAGGAAAAGGATTAGGGAAATTTGCGCTTAATTTTCTAAAAAATGAGGTGAAAAAAATTGGTGACAAAAGAATCATTCTGAATGTCAACAAAGAAAATCCTTCTTACCATTTTTATCTTTCTCAAAATTTTAAGGTTTTTAAAGAAGGAGTATTTGAAATTGGAAACGGATATGTAATGGATGATTATCTGATGGAATTTATCTTATAGTTAAGAAATTTTACCCCATTTATTCTTACCCTTATACTGCTTCACATAATACTCACGAAGCGATTGATGCTCGGGATGCTGTAGCGTAGGATCTACCAGGATAAGATGCTCCACGGTAGATTTTGCGGCTTTTATGACATTTCCATCATTCACCAGATCCAGACGTTTGAAATCTATCATACCACTTTGTTGGGTTCCCAGAATATCTCCCGGACCGCGCAACTGCATATCTACTTCAGAAATTTTGAAACCATCATTGGTTTCGCACATGGTTTTGATACGCTTTCGGGATTCTGTAGAAAGTTTGTCAGAAGTCAATAAAATACAATAACTCTGTTCTGCACCTCTACCTACCCTTCCTCTCAATTGATGCAATTGTGATAAACCAAACCTTTCGGCACTTTCTATAATCATTACCGAAGCATTCGGTACATTTACCCCTACTTCTATCACGGTGGTAGCGACCATAATGTTGGCTTTTCCGCTTGAGAAATATTGCATAGCCGCCTCTTTATCATCAGACTTCATCTTGCCATGAAGCATAGAAATCTGATAATCGGGTACCGGAAAATATTCTGCAATATGCTCAAAGCCTTTCATAAGGTTTTTGTAATCCAGCGTTTCAGACTCTTCTATCAAAGGATACACAAAATATACCTGTCTTCCTTTGGAAATCTCTTCTTTGGCAAAATGGTAAACGATATGTCTGTCCTTTTCTTTTCGGTGAGCGGTAATAATCGGCTTTCTCCCTACCGGCATTTCATCAATTACGGACACATCCAAATCACTGTAATAACTCATCGCCAAGGTCCTAGGAATAGGCGTTGCCGTCATCACCAGAATATGAGGCGGAATTTTATTTTTAGCCCATAATTTAGCACGTTGTGCTACGCCAAAACGGTGCTGCTCATCAATAATTGCCAAACCTAAATTTTTGAACTGAACGATATCTTCCAAAACAGCATGGGTACCCACTAGAATAGAAAGTTCACCATTGAGAAGTTCTTCATGAATGATTTTTCTTTCAGAAGTTTTAGTGGAGCCGGTCAATAATCTTACTTTGACATTGGTTTCCTTTAATAATTCTTCAATAGAATTAAAATGCTGTGTGGCCAAAATTTCCGTTGGCGCCATCATACAACTCTGGAAACCATTGTCCATCGCCAAAAGCATCGCCAAAAGCGCCACCATCGTCTTGCCAGAACCTACATCACCTTGCAGCAAGCGATTCATTTGGATAGGCTTTTTCAAATCGGTTCTGATTTCCTTTAGCACCCTTTTTTGGGCATTGGTCAATTCAAAAGGAAGAAAATGTTCATAAAACTGATTGAAATTCTCTCCTACCAGAGGAAAAGGATTTCCTACAGAAAAACTTTTGTTGTAATTTTTTTTCAAACCATAACCCAACTGAAAGAAGAAAGCTTCTTCGAATTTCAGCCTGCGGTCTGCATGCTTCGCAAAGTCAGCATTTTTAGGGAAATGAATATTAAGATAGGCTTCTTGTCTACTCATCAATTTCAAAGATTTCATGAGCGACACAGGAAGGTTTTCCTGAATAAGATTAGGAATCTGAGCCACAATATTCGCCTGAACGGTCTGAAAAAACCTTTGATTAAGTCCACGTTTGGTCAGCTTTTCTGAACTGGGATAAATAGGCCTAAGCCTTTCTTCGGCAGATTTCTTTTCTTCTGGCTCTATCTCCGGATGCGCCATGGAAAACTGATGGTTGAATGCCGAAACCCTTCCGAAAATATAGATTTCTTTGTTAACGGGAATCTGTTCTAGCATCCATTTGGTGTATTGAAACCAAACCAAATCCAGCGTGCCGGTGCCATCCGTAAATTTACCGGAAAGCCTTTTTTTGCCTTTGGCATAGGTAATTTCCTGCAATTCGGTGATTCTTCCTTGCAGTTGAATTTCCAGATTATCTTCCTTGATATCTGAAATCTGGTAGACTTTTGACTTGTCGAGATATCTAATCGGAAAGAAATGCAGAAAATCTTCCACCGTAGCAATACCCAAAATGTTCTTAATGAGTTTGGCACGTTCTGTACCAATCCCTTTTAGGAATTCTATGGAAGTATCGAGGTTCAAATTTTATTAATCAAAGTGGAGCGAATTTCGTAAAAATAAAAAAGACTTCCAAATGTATTGAAAGTCTTTGCTTTTATTCTTTGATCTTCGATTTGAATTTCTTTTGATAATTCTCCCACTGTTCGCGGGTTTTGATGTCCTTATATTCATTATTGCCTATCATGGTAAGATAAGGTTCCAATTCAGCAGCACTGAAACCGCCCATAAGGTTGGTTATTGTTTTTCCATTTTCATCCAGAAAAACTAAAGAGGGACTAGAATTTACATTCATAAATTTAGCAAATTGGTGCCAAGTAATTTGGTTAGAAGCATCAACAGATAAATCAGAATTTTTAAAAACCCTACCATAAAAGTTTATTTCTGTCTTACCTAGAGCATTAAATTTTACTGCATAAAATTTATCATTGATAAATTTTATTAAATAAGGATGACTAAAAGTCTGCCTTTCCATTAATTCTGAGGCATCATTGTTTTCTGTATAAAAATCAATAATTATCTTTTTAGAATTTTTCTTTTGTGCTTCAATAGCTTGCTCCATACTCATCCAATTAATCTGTGCATTAGAAAGCAGAAAAACAAAGAAAAAGAAAAAAGATAAAAGTGATTTCATAGGGTAAAGTTATGAAATTAATGTACTTCCTGCATTAATTTTTTCACGAACGGAGAAATCAAAATCAATACCAAACCAGCTATAAGGGCATAAATTCCTAATTGTTTATACCCTTCCGTGTAGGCAATTAAAGCATCATAATTAGAAGCTCCTGCTTTGGCGGTAGCCAAATGAGCTCCGATAATTCCTGCTACATATTGACCATATGCAGAAGCCAAGAACCACATTCCCATCATCATTCCCTGAAGTTTTTCGGTAGATAGTTTAGTCATGATAGACAAACCTATCGGCGATAGGCAAAGTTCCCCAAAGGTAATGACCAATAAGGCAATGGTAAATATATTTAGCGAAGTAATTCCCTGTAAATTGGCGAAAAATTTAGTAGCGAAAAGAATGTAATATCCTAATCCTAAAAATATAAACCCTAGCCCAAATTTAATTAAGGTATTGGGTTCCATTTTTTTACCATTCAGCCAAATCCAAAGCAAACCAACCAATGGCGCCAAAAAGATAATGAAGAAAGAACCTCCGGAATTGTTAACGCCATTAGGATCTAACCCCAATAAATCCTTATTAAGGTTATTGGCCGCAAATATGCTTAAAGAACCTCCACTCTGCTCATAAATTCCCCAAAAAACGATAGAAAAAATTATGAAAACCAAGGCTGCCCAAAGTTTATTTCTTTCTGCAGGAGTCACTTTTGTCATTTCATAAAAAAGATACAGTAAAGTGGCTGGCCCTACGATATACATGAATAAATCGGTATATTCTGTTTTGGAAACCATCGTCATAATGATTGGTACAGAAAGTAATGAAAGTACATATACTGTGTATTCTTTCCATTTATTTATTGGTGAAAAACTGCCGTCTGCATTTAGTTTTTGAGGCTGAAGACCTATTGGTCCTAATCTTCTTTGGGTAAAAATAAAATTCACCAAACTCACCATCATCACTATAGCAGCCAAACCGAAAGCTACATTCCATCTTTTGTCTTCAGATATAATAGAAGAAAACATTTCACCTTTGCCAATAGCAATACAAAAGTAACCCCCAAGAAGTGCCCCCAAATTAATCCCTGCATAAAAAAGCGAAAACCCGGCATCTGTTCTAGAATCTCCTGCTTTGTAGAGTTTCCCTACCATGGTAGAAATATTCGGTTTAAAAAACCCTGTACCGATTACGGTAAAAGATATGCCTAAAAAGAAATATTGATGGGGATCTATTGAGAGGATAATACTTCCTAAAATCATCAATAAACCGCCCCAAAACAAAGATTTTCTGAAGCCTAAAATCTTATCGGCAAACAACCCTCCAATAAAAGTAAAGGCATATACAAAAGCCTGTGTAGCTCCATATTGCAAATTAGCCTGTTCGTCTCCGAATTTCAATTGAGAAATCATGAAGAAAACCAACATGCCTCGCATTCCGTAAAAACAGAAACGCTCCCACATTTCTGAGAAAAACAGACTCCAAATCTGTCTTGGGTATTTGCCTTTAAAATCCTGAATCTGTTCTAATGTGAGTTCCATCTGATGAATTTTGAATTGATCACACGAAAATAAAAAAAACCACCGAGTAAATCGGTGGTTCTTTGCTTTTATTTATAAAATATTAATGCAATCCGTGCATCATCTTTTTCAATCTTGGTGATAAAAAAGCAAGAATAATGGCTGCAATACCACATAGCACTACGAAAACCATAAAAAATTCATATAAATTATGAATCTCAAAACCAGCAAAATTGGTATATTCTGTTGGAAGTTGTTCTTTTTCAAAAAGAGCTGCTTGCTCTGTAGTTAGTGTCACTTTTTTATCTAAAACTTCTTGAAGATTAATCCCAAGTTTTTCGGCTTTTTCATATTTATCACCAGTTGCAGGTATTATAGCACCCAGTGATCCTGCCAAAGCATAACCAGCAGCATTAGAGATAAAGAAAACTCCATATAACAATGATGCAAATCTTTTAGGCGCTAATTTTCCTACCAAAGACAAACCAATTGGAGATAAACATAGCTCTCCCATTGTCTGGATAAGATATAGTAACATTAACCATTTAATAGCCAATAAACCGGTATTTCCTAAATCTTTCACATTATGTGCAATGATAAAATAACTTAATGCTATTAAACCTAAACCAATAGCTTGCTTCATCGGAGATACGGGCTCCTTTCCTTTGGCTCTTAATTTATCCCAAAGTAAACTGAAAGGCAATGCCAATGCCACTACAAATATTCCATTGAAAATCTGAACCATTGACGGAGGCATATCCCATCCTAAGATGTTTCTGTCTGTTTGGTTGTCTGCTATGAATGTTAATGAAGACCCTGCCTGTTCAAAAGCGGCCCAGAAGAAAATAATAAAAAATGAAACAATGTAAATTACCCAGATTCTTTGTCTTTCTACTTTATTTTCAGCAGAAGACATAATTAAAAATGCCAATGAAATGCCCGCAGAATAGATGAATGGATAAATGATTCCTTTAATCAGTTTTCCCATTTCAACAGAACTGAAACCAAATTCACCTACTAAAACATATCTAAAAACAAAAAACAATGCCACAAATAATGCAATCGCAATTGTTATAAATTTTCCAGAAAAATTAGCAGATTGCGCTTCTCCTTCTTCAAAATCTTCGCTGGTATTATTTTTTGGTAATCCACCAATAGGTCTTCCTTCAGGGGTTACAACATATTTGTTTTTAAGAAAAAAGAAGGTTACTGTTCCTATAATCATGGCCACTGATGCCGCCAAAAATCCCCATTTAAATGCAAAAATGTCTCTTGCTCCGGATACAGAATCTTTTACATCACCTAAATATGGGCAAATAAATTGGCCTAGAAAAGCCCCTATATTGATACCCATGTAAAAAATTGTAAAAGCAGAATCTAGTTTAGATTTCTCCTGTTTAGGATAAAGGCTGCCCACCATTGAAGAAATATTGGGTTTGAAAAATCCGTTACCAAAAATAATAACAAAAAGTGCCAACCACATTATTAATTTTGCGCTTCCTAGATTTGCTGAAAAGGTAGATGCACTAATAAAAAGTAGAAACTGCCCTGTAGCCATCAACGATCCTCCTACTAAAATTGCATTTCTATTCCCAATATATTTATCAGAAATAAAACCTCCCAAAAGTGGTGTAAGGTAACATAATGCTAAAAATCCTCCATAAATAATAGCAGCATCAGCTTCTTTTATCAATAGAGAATTTACCATAAATAAAGTTAATAAAGCACGCATTCCGTAGAAATTGAAACGCTCCCACATTTCTGTACCAAATAAAACCCATAGACCTTTAGGATGTCTAGACTGAGTTTGAACTGTATCCATATATTTTATTGTTAAATTTTGTTAAGATGAGCAAATATACTTTATTTTAGAAATCCTGCAATGAAAATCACACGCCTTTTTCCTTCATGACGGCATTCCACCTCTTAAGCATCAGCAACCCCAAAATAGTGGCAAACAAGAGCAATGCAAAATTGAAGAGGAAGTAATTCATCTTGTTTTCATAGCTGTACCAAGTGCTGGATAAAATCCCAGAAAGTTTATTCCCTACAGAATTGGCTAAGAAGAATCCACCCATCATCAAATTGGTAATCCTTTTTGGAGATAATTTGGAGGTGATGGAAAGCCCCATTGGAGAAAGGCACAATTCACCCAAAGTTACAGAAGCATAGGCCGCTACTAACCATAAGGCTGAAGCCTTAATCATACCGTTTTTACTGAAATACACTGCAGCAACCATTACCAAACAAGACATTGCCGTAAGAAACAGCCCCAACACTATTTTGGAAGCCGTAGTGGGTTCTTTTCCGCGTCTTCTGAGAAATGTCCAAAGGAAAATATAAAACGGCGTCAGTGCAATTACCCAAAACGGATTCACCGACTGCAGGAGTTCCGTATTGAAAAGATACACCGGTTTATCAGGATTTTTTTCTAGTTCTGAACGTTTTTCAGGAGAAATATTTTTAAAATAAACATCTTTGCCCTGCTCTTTCAATGCTTCGCCTTTGTCGTCTTTTTGTGCCTGAAACTGGTCGTTATAGACGGTTACCTCTTTATTTTTATAAAGTTTTCCTTCGGTTCCTTTTTTACCATCTACTAAGTATAAGGTTTGTGCAATAGGAACGGCTTTTGCAGGAATTTCTCGGTCTGTATAATAATTGGCCCAACGCGTTAAAGCGGTGCCATTCTGTTTGAAAATAGCCCAAAAAAACATACTCACCAAAAAGATGGAAAGCAAAGTACCGATAGGTCTTTTCTCTTCTTCTTTGGCTTTAAAATAAAGCGAAGCATAAAAATAAATCACCGGAATACATGCAAATATAAAGGCGTCTGTTATGTCGCTTCCAAAAATATCATTAGGAATAAAATAACCTACAATTGCCGCTATGATGGCTGGCAAAAATACTTTCAGCAAAACATCAGAAATTTTAGAATCTCCATCTTCAGCAGGTTTCATTTCATTGGCTTTCAGCAAATGCTTTCTTCCAAAACTAAAAATTACCAATCCCACCAAAAGTCCTACTCCAGCAGAAATAAAGGCGGCATCCCAAGAAAATTTGTTTCTCATAAAAGCTGCAATAATATTGCAGATAAAGGCACCAATGTTAATCCCCATGTAGAAAATATTGTAGCCGGTATCTTTTTTGTCTTTGTATTCCGGTTCAGAATAAAGGCTTCCCAAAAGCGTGGAAATAGTAGGCTTGAAGAACCCGTTGCCAATAATAATGAGTGCTAAGGAAAGATAAACGAATGGCATTTCTCTAAAAACACCAACCCCAATATAGCCAAAAGCCATCAGAATACCGCCAAGATAAATAGAACGGATGTAGCCTATCAACCTTTCTGCTAAAAAGCCTCCAATGAAGGGGGTAAGATATGTTAAAGCGAGATAAGTCCCGAAGATGTCGTCTGCATTTTTATCGGTTAATCCTAATCCGGGTTTTTCTGTGTTGGTAGGTTCAATGGCATAAAGAATAAAGATACCGAGTAGAAGATAGTAACCGAATCTTTCCCACATTTCCGTAAAAAAAAGATACGGCAAGCCTTTTGGATGTTGCTTCATAAAATGACAAATATTTTTTTAACAAATATAAACTTTTGGTTCGGATTGTTCTAGACTCTGATTATCCATTTTATATCATTAAAGTTTATTGTTATTAAATTTCAATAAAAAACCTTCTGAGAATAGGTTTTGGCAACAAACTTGAATAATTTCTCACCAAATAAACAACAATATTAACTTTAAAAAAATGTATCATGGCACCAGAAAAAAAATATTCAGAAGCTGCCCAAAAAAAAGTAGGCAAAGTAATGCATGAATTTAAAGAAGGTAAATTGAAATCTTCTTCAGGACAAAAGGTAACGGATAAAAAACAGGCTGTTGCCATTGGGATTTCCGAAGCAAGAGAAAAAGGCTTAAAAGTGCCAAAACCTATAAAAGAAACGAAAAAAAAATAATAATCACAAAAAACCCTTTCATAAATTCTGAAAGGGTTTTTATTTGAAATTGAAATATCTTTTATAGATTGTTCAAGATAAAATCTGTCATCTTTTGATATAACTGTGGTCTTGTCATTCCACCATAGATACCATGGTTTTTATCTGGATATGCCATAAATTCAAATTGTTTTCTATTCTGAATCAATGATTCTGAAAAATCCATTGAATTTTGGAAATGAACGTTATCATCTGCCGTACCATGAATCAAAAGGAACTTTCCTTTTAACAGTTTGGTAAAGTTGATAGGAGAATTATCATCATACCCTGCAGCATTTTCCTGAGGCGTCTGCAAGAATCTTTCGGTATAGATGCTGTCATAATACCTCCAGTTGGTCACCGGAGCTACCGCGATACCCGCTTTGAAAACATCTGCCCCTTTGGTCATTGCCAAACTCGCCATATATCCTCCAAAACTCCATCCGAAGATACCGATTCTAGATTTGTCGATATAGCTTTGAGTGCCCAACCATTTTGCAGCAGCAATTTGGTCTTCTATCTCATATTTACCTAGGTTTTTGTAGGTCACTTTTTTGAATTTCGTGCCCTTGTATCCCGTACCTCTACCATCTACACATGCTACTACATATCCTTTTTGAGCCAACATTTCAAACCAAACACCGTTTCCACCATCCCACGCATTGGATACTTGCTGAGATCCCGGACCAGAATATTGGAACATAAAAAGAGGATATTTTTTATTTGGGTCAAAGTTTTTAGGCTTAATGATATATGCATTCATTTGGTCACCCACCTCATTCGGAATAGTGATGAATTCTCTGGCTACCCAGTTGTCTTTTTTCAACTTATCTAGTAACTCATTGTTGTTTTGAAGTTCTTTCAAAGATTTACCATTTCCGTCTTTTAAAGTATAAGTATTTGGTTTTTGAGCCGAAGAACTGGTTTCGATAAAATATTGGAAATTTTTGCTGAAATCTGCTTTATTGTTTCCATCTGCTTGAGAAAGCAACTGCATTTTACCATTGTCAATATTCACTTTTGAAACTACCTTATTAATACTTCCTTTTTCAGTGGTCTGAAGGTAAACCTCTTTAGTCTTTGGGTTAAATCCATAGTAATCGGTAATTTCCCAGTTGCCTTTGGTTATCGGTTTTTTAAGATTACCTTTGGCATCATACCAATATAGATGACGGAATCCGCTCTTCTCTGAAGCCCAAAGGAAAGAATTGTCTTCTAAGAATTCTAAAGTTAGGTTATCGGTATCAATCCATGCGCTGTCTGATTCTGAAAACAATTTAGAAACACTACCCGTAGCCGTATTAACTTTTAAAATATCTACTTTGTTTTGATGTCTGTTGCTGGTGGCAAGAGCTACCTCATCATTTTTAGCAGTACTGAAAACCTGAGGAATATAATAATTCTCAAAAGCTGATAAATCTAAGTTTAAAGTTTTTCCCGAAGCCAATTGATACAAATGAGCCGAAACGGTAGAGTTCACCTCCCCTGCTTTTGGATATTTATACGTCATCAACTTTGGATATAAGTTTTTGCCATAGATAGGAATATTGATTTCCGGCACTTTGCTTTCATCAGATTTTACGAAGATAAGTGCATCACTTCCTTTGCTCCATTGGTAGAAATCTGCATGCCCGAATTCTTCTTCATATACCCAGTCTCCAAGACCGTTAAGAATAGAATTTTTCTTACCGTCAGTAGTAATCTGTGTTATTTTTCCTGAATACAAATCCTGATAAAAAAGATTATTGTCTACAATGAAGGCCACTTTGCTACCATCCGGAGAAAATTTAGGCTCCTGAACGAAATTACCATTATTCAGGCTTACGGTTTTACCGGATTGTAAATCTTTAACATCAAATTTCCCTAGAAAAGAGTGTCTGTAGATAGGTTCAGAATCTTTCTGAAGCAATATTTTAGACTCATCTGCTGAAAAAGTATAGCTTTCAAAACTTCCTTCTACCAGAGTTCCCACTTTTTGGGTAGTTTTATAGGAGTATTTTACAATGCCTTCTCTTTCAATCACGGCATAGTTTTCACCATCCTTAAGGGAAGCAATACCTGCAATACCTTTTCCTCGGTAATACCCAGAATAGATTTTATCCAAAGTAATTTCCTGTGCATTGGCTAATTGTACCATTGCCAGAAAACCCAATGCTAAAAATAATTTCTTCATTATGATATATTTAAAATTTCAGTTTTATTTGTTTCAAATTTAAAAATTATTCTGAATTAATATTCAAAATAAAACAAATGTGACGTTAGTATTTGTAAGTTTTTATATAGAAGTGTTACAGCATTTTATATTTTATACAGAAAATAATATAATTAAGCCTTGTTTTATGAAAATAAAACGGGCGCTTCCAAAGGAAGCGCCCGTTTAAAATTTATCTGAGAAGATTAAATATTATACATTATCTTATAATATTCATCAGCCATTCTATCGGAATTGAATTGAACTTTAACATCATCCATAGCGTTTTTCACTACTTGTCTCCATTCGTTTGGTCTGTCGTAATACATTGGTAATATTTCATTCTCCAAAATATCATATAATTTTTCGAAATCATAATTATCTTGGTCGAAAACGCTCATATGTTCATAATCTCCTTTTGGAACCACGAAAGAGTTCACCCCATGTTTTGCAAATTCAGGAATCCATCCGTCATCGGTAGATAGGTTTAGAGATCCGTTCATAGAAGCCGTCATACCAGAAGTACCAGATGCTTCTCTAGGTACTCTTGGGTTATTCAACCAGACATCAGAACCTTGTTTCAAAGACTTACTCAGTTCCAGTTCATAGCCTGTAAGTACCGCCATGTTTTTATAGTTCTTACTTTCTTCCACCAAATTATTGAAGGTAGAAATAGCTGCATAATCCATTGGATAAGGCTTTCCTGCCCAGATTACCTGAACCGGATATTTTTTGTTTTCCAATAATCTTCTGAATCTTTCTTTATCCTGAAGCAATAAATCTGCTCTTTTATAGCCTGCAAATCTTCTTGCCCAAACCATAGTAAACACATGAGAATCAAACAGTTTACCACACTGATCTGCTACGATTTTGAAGGCCCTTTTCTTAAGGTGTTTTTTTCTGTAATCAAACTCTTCATCCTCTCTTTCTTCTCTGGCGTTGTAAAGTGGCTTATCTGCCCAATATTTGAAATCTTGTGCATTGGTGATGGCCTTAATCTCGCAAATGTTAGGATATTTGCCCCACATTTCATTAGAAACAACCCCATGCAACTGAGAAACACCATTGGCAATTCTGGCCATTCTTAATGCACAAAGTGAGTGATTGAACATATCATTATTTTCACCTTCAATAGCCTTCACTTCATTAAGGGTAAGCCCAGAAAAATAAGACATTTGGTGACATAGATATACATTGTGTTTTTCGTTACCAGCCTCTTCCGGAGTATGGGTAGTGAAAACCAATTTCTCTTTTACTTTTGCTAAATCTCCTCCATATTTTTTCAACAAATAGAATGCTGCCGGCAAACCATGTGCTTCATTTAAATGATATACATCTCTTTCTAAATTCAATTCGTCTAATAACTTAGCACCACCTTTTCCTAAAAGGATATATTGCGCTATTTTGGTAGATTCGTTAGCATCATATAATCTGTGACAGATGGTCTTAGAAATATGATCATTTTCCGGGCAATCTGTAGACAACAAGAAGATAGGTGCTGTTTTGAAAGTTTCTGGATTTAAATACCAAACTTTAACCCAAACCGGTGCATCATGAATATCTATTTGGAATTTAATGCCTGTATCCTCCAGGAAGCTGTACATTTTTTTAGTCCAAACAGGATTTAGGGTCTGATCATGATTTCTTGCTTGGTCGTAATAACCAAATTTCCACAAAATACCAATCCCAACAAGGTCTTGCTTCAAATTGTAAGCACTTCTCATGTGAGATCCGGCTAAAAATCCTAAACCTCCACTGTATATTTTTAATGCCTGATCAATGGCGAATTCCATCGAGAAATAGGCAACTTTCTTGCTGTAATTAGGGTTAATACCAAAAGGCATTTGATAGTTCTTAAAATCCATTTTTCGTTTCTTTAAAATCAGCTGCAAAGGTATTATTTTTTTAGAAACAGAAAATAAAATCTATGTTAAGAATATAATTTTTGATAAAAATCATTAAGTTTTTAAAGATTTGTCAAATTTTTCTTCTCAAAAATTAATTTTTCATTCCTATTTTCCTAATATATTTTCAGTAAATTTGCCCCTTCAAACTATGGACAAATTCACTGCCAAAACCGTTGCTTTTCACACCCTCGGCTGCAAACTCAACTTTGCAGAAACTTCTACTATTGCAAGACAATTAACCGGAGCAGGGTATCAGAAAGTTAGTTTTGATGAACCTGCAAAAGTGTACGTCATCAATACCTGTTCTGTAACCGAAAATGCAGACCGCGAATGCAAAATGCATGTAAAACGCGCCATGAAAGCCAATCCTGATGGCTTGGTAGTCATAGTTGGATGCTATGCCCAACTGAAACCCGAAGAGATTTCTGCCATGGAAGGAGTAGATTTGGTTTTGGGAGCCAAAGAAAAGTTCAATATTTTGAGTTATCTCGAAGATTTGCAGAAGTCTGAAACCCATGCAGAAGTGCATTCTTGCGAAATAGAAGAGGCTGATTTCTTCATCGGAAGTTATTCCATTGGAGATAGAACCCGAGCTTTCCTAAAAGTTCAGGACGGATGCGACTACAAATGCACCTATTGTACCATTCCTTTGGCAAGAGGAATTTCTAGAAGTGACACAGTAGAAAACGTCATTAAAAACGCCAAAGAAATTGCCACAAAAGACATCAAAGAAATTGTATTGACAGGTGTTAACATTGGCGATTACGGAAAAGGAGAGTTTGGCAATAAAAAACATGAGCATACATTTCTTGATCTCGTTAAAGAACTCAATAAAGTAGAAGGCATAGAAAGGATAAGAATTTCTTCTATTGAGCCTAATCTTTTAAAAGATGAAACCATAGAATTGGTGGCAGAAAGCAAGAGTTTTGTGCCGCATTTCCATATTCCATTGCAAAGTGGAAGCGACGATTTGCTCAAAAAAATGAAGCGTCGCTACCTTACCCAACTCTACAAAGACCGTGTGGCCAAAATAAGAGAAGTGATGCCGGATGCAGCCATTGGCGTAGACGTTATTGTAGGCTTCCCGGGGGAAACAGATGAGAAGTTTCTAGAAACGTATAACTTCCTGAATGAACTGCCTATCTCTTACCTCCATGTCTTCACCTATTCTGAAAGAGAAAACACCGAAGCTGCCGAGATGGAGGGCGTAGTGCCTGTTTCTGAAAGAAAAAAACGCAACAAAATGCTGCGTATTCTTTCAGAGAAGAAAAAAATGGCTTTTTACCAAACTCAATTGGGAAAAACATTACCCGTTCTTTGGGAACATGAAGAAAAAGACGGCAAGATGTATGGCTTTACGGAAAATTACGTCCGCGTTCAAAAACCTTTTGATGCCTCATCTATTAACCAAATAGAATTGGTAAAACTCGAAAAGATAGAAGCAGATGGTACGGTATCTATCTCTCCTGTTTTTGAAGAATTCTTGGCGAAGGTTTAATGTTCAAACCAAATATCCTCGTACTTCACGCCGGCTTCAATTTTTATAGGCAACCAGTTTTCTTTGGAAACCACGGGGCAATTGTAATCAAAGGCATTATAGGCACAATACGGATGATAGGCTTTGTTAAAGTCTAAATAAATTTCATCTTTTTCTGGAATCCTTAAGTCCATATATCTTCCGCCCCCATAGGTTTCCTTTCCATTCGTTAAATCTTTAAAAGGCAAGAAAAGATAGTCTTTGTATTCTGGTTTTTCTATGAGCGCCAAACTTTGGTAAACCGTCAAAACCCGTGTTTTTCCTTTCAGCTTGAAATAAAGCTTTCCGTATTCTCTGTATTTTTTGGTCTTTCCTGAAGAAGTAGGAATTTCGAATGGTTCGGTTTTTTCTGTTTTCACCAATTTTGCAATTACCACATACTGAAAATCGCTCGGGAAGAAAGGATGTTCTTTAAATTTCTTTAAGTTTTCACCTCTCAAAGGTGATTCTTTCGGGTTGCGGTATTCTTCGTTGAGTTCTTTCTGAAATTTCTTAATCTCTAAGTTTTCCTGTAAATGCTTTGATGAAACCTCCGCCGGAAATTTTTTTCTAGCTTTTTCAGGCATAGTTTTTAATTCCTGACCGAATATAAATCCGGAAAATAAAACGAGAACTGCTATACACTTTTTCATTTCATTACAATTTTATTGTATAAACATCGCTATCATTGCGTTCTATATCGGACACCAAAAAGCCACCTTCTTGAGGTATTTCTTCCACAAAATCGAAAATTTTGCAATCTTTAGGCAATCCCGAAAACACCAATGTAAACTGATATTCCTTCACTGGCGGCACTTCTGTCCAATAAGGAAACATAGAAATATTTTCCCAAAACAGCAGTTGACTCCTAAATCCCGTAAACTTATCCACCAAAAATGTACTTTGCCAAATCCTCACCAGATTTCCCATCATGTAATCATTCGGAAAAAGACAATGCACAATGACCTGCTTTTCTTCTTCGAATTTTTCTTGAAGGCTGGCTATAATTTCCGGAGCTATTTTAGGCTTAATAATTGTGGGCATAATAAGTTTTAAAGTTCTAAATTAATTAAATTTTTGAAAATAAACTTCATAAAAAAAAACCACCGGAAAATCGGTGGTTTTTACTTTTATGCTTGTTCTGTCGGCTGTTCGCCTTCAGAAGCGCCTTCTGGTCTTGGTTTGCCTTCCGGTCTTGGAGGTCTTGGTAAAAGAACTTTTCTAGAAAGTCTCATTTTTTTACGGTCATCGTAACCCATAAATTTCACCTCTACCTCATCTCCTTCGGCATAAGGAACTTTGTCTAGTCTCTTCCACTCTATTTCAGAAATATGAAGAAGACCTTCAGTCCCTTTAGCAATCGCTACAAAAGCTCCAAAATCCATTACTTTCACTACTTTACCTTTGTAGACTTCTCCTACCGTAGGTACGAAAGTAATTTCTTTGATTCTTGCAATCGCATCGTTGATTTTCTCACGGTCTGTACCTGCGATTTCAATTCTACCGATTTCGCCAATTTCTTCAATTGCAATTACGGTATCGGTATCTTTTTGCATTTGCTGAATCACTTTTCCTCCAGGTCCTATTACAGCACCAATGAAGTCTTTAGAAATCTCTAACACTTCCATTTTCGGAGCGTGAGGCTTCACATCTGCTCTTGGCTTATCAATAGTTTTCAAGATTTCACCTAAAATATGCAATCTTCCTTCTCTTGCTTGGTTAAGGGCAGTTTCCATGATATCCATGGTTAATCCCTGGATTTTGATATCCATTTGGCAAGCGGTAATACCGTCTGCAGAACCCGTTACTTTGAAGTCCATATCTCCTAAGTGGTCTTCGTCTCCTAGGATATCAGACAACACGGTAAATTTTCCTGATTTAGGATCGGTAATCAATCCCATTGCAATCCCAGAAACCGGTTTGGTAATCTGCACCCCTGCATCCATCAATGCCAAAGTTCCGGCACATACGGTAGCCATAGAAGAAGAACCATTGGATTCTAAAATATCTGATACTACACGGATGGTGTAAGGATTTTCTGCAGGAATCATTCCGGCTAAAGCTCTTTGAGCCAAGTTACCATGGCCTACCTCTCTTCTAGAAGTACCTCTTAAAGGTCTTGCTTCTCCTGTAGAGAATGGTGGGAAATTATAATGTAAGAAGAATTTTTCGTCATAATTGATGGCTACTGAATCTACCATGTTGGCATCTTTTACAGAACCTAAAGTTACCGCAGTCAAAGACTGAGTTTCTCCTCTGGTAAATACTGCAGAACCATGAGCTCCCGGCAAATAATCAATTTCTGACCAAATAGGACGGATCGTTTTAGGATCTCTACCGTCTAATCTGATGCCTTCATTAAGGATCATCTGTCTCATGGCTTCTTTTTCTACATCATGGTAGTACACTTTCGCGAAAGGCTCTACCTCTGCTCTTTCTTCTTCTGAATACTGAGAAAGGAATTCTTCTAATACAGCCGCAAATTTCTCGTGTCTTTCTTCTTTTGCTGAAGGCACTTTTGCTACGTTATATACTTTATCATAACACTCTGCCCACACTTTTTCTCTAATCTCTTCATTGTGGGTTTCGTGACTGTATTCTCTTTTGGTTTGGGATGCAGGAATTCTTGCAGCCAATCTTTCTTGTGCTTCAATCTGAACTTTAATTTCTTCATGAGCATATTTGATGGCTTCTAGCATTTCGGCTTCAGAAATTTCTTTCATCTCCCCTTCTACCATTACAATAGAGTCTTTGGTAGCCCCTACCATAATATCTAAATCTGCTTTTTTAAGATTTTCGATGCTTGGGTTTACAGAAAGTTGTCCGTCTATTCTTACTACTCTTACTTCAGACATTGGCCCATTGAAAGGGATATCTGTAATAGCGATAGCTGCTGAAGCTGCTAAACCCGCCAATGCTTCTGGCATTACTTCTTTGTCATAAGAAATTAGGGAAATCATTACCTGAACTTCTGCATGGAAATCATCTGGGAATAACGGACGAAGTACACGGTCTACCAATCTCATGGTTAATACCTCATCGTCTGAAGGTTTGGTTTCTCTTCTAAAGAAATTTCCTGGGATTTTACCACCTGCGTAGAATTTTTCTCTATAATCTACTGTTAAAGGCAAGAAATCTACCCCTGGGTTAGCATCCTTGTTGGCTACTACTGTTGCCAATAACATGGTACCACCACATTTTACTACTACAGAACCGTTAGCCTGCTTAGCCAAACGACCTGTTTCTATGGAGACTTCTCTCCCGTCTTTTAATTGAAATTTTTCAATAATTGCTGCTGGAGCATTCATAAAATTTACTGTCTTGTGCACCCCGTATTGAGTGCGTTACTATTTAAACTCTTTAAATTTTCGAGGGCAAAGATACGGAATTAAAAATTACAAAAAAAGCAACCCCAAAATGGAGTTGCTTTGTAGATTTTTGTAGTATCTGATTATTTTCTGATTCCTAGTTCAGCAATAATTGCTCTGTAACGAGAAATTTCTGTTTTCTTAAGATAATCTAACAATCTTTTTCTTTTACCTACCAATTTCACTAGAGATTTTTCTGTAGCATAATCTTTGTGATTCGACTTCAAATGTCCTGATAAGTGATTGATTCTGAAGGTAAAAAGTGCAATTTGTCCTTCTGCACTACCTGTATCTTGCGCATTTTTTCCGTGTTTAGCGAAGATCTCTGATTTTTTTTCTGATGTTAAGTACATGCCAATATTATTTAATGATTATTATGTAACGAGCTGCAAAAGTAAGACTTTTTTTTGAATCTCGAAACTTTATAGACAATATTTATAGATTATCATCATGTAATTATGTTAAAATAACCTTTATTTTTATAAGCTATAGCTTCTTTTTATCTATAACTTTGCATTCTACAGGAAAAATGAAAAAAATTTTATTCTTAAGCCTAGCTGCTGGCATTATACTGATAGGATGTAAAAGTTTAGGAAGCACATTGCTAAAACTGAACAATTCCGTCAGATTAAAACATGTGGACCGAATTGTATACTTCAATCCGGAGGTTTATCCTGATTATGACGGAATAAAAAAACCTACCAATAATGCCTTTTACAGCACTGTTTCTGACGAACTGAAAAACTACGGAAACTTTAGAATTCTACATGTAGACGTTCCTATAAAATATGACAGCATAGATGGTGAAATGGTGAAAGAACTCTGCATCAACAATGGTGCAGAAGTGGCCATTATCCCAAAAGTAAAATATTTTAAAGTAGGTTTAGGGAAATATGTTTTTTCTAATCAAGTTATTGTGAGCATGAAATTATACAATAGTGATGGAAAACTAGTCATCGAAAATTCTTATGACACGTACAAAGGAAGTGGCAGATTATTGGGTACTGCAGAAAACTCAGTAAAAATAGGCACTTCACATGTTATCAAAAACATGATAGGAGAATTGAGACGCAGAAACATGACCGATCCCAATTCTCAAAAATAACTTTACAATATTTTAGCCAATTCATTACAAAGCCACTCTAATAGTGCTCTGTCTTCGTCAGTAAATGGATTAAGTTGATGAGAATCTATGTCTATCTGCCCAATATTTTTACCTTCTTTAATAATAGGAACCACTATTTCGGCTTTTGTATCTAAGGAACAAGCCAAATAATTATCTTGTTGCCAAACATCTGGCACCACAAAGGTTTCATTAGACACCGCCACTTGTCCACAGATTCCTTTCCCGAAAGGGATTACGGTATGATCTGTAGCCGCCCCTACATATGGACCTAATATCAATTCTTCTTTGTCCCCATTTTTGAAATAAAACCCCGTCCAGTTGAAATAATCAAATTCTTGATCTAATAAATGACAGATTTTCTGAAGTTTCTCTTCTGTATTGTGACTTGGGCTTTCAATAATAGAAGAAAGCCTTTTTTTGATTTCCATATTTTACTTTTTTAATTTGATTTTTAATATTCCTCAAAATCAATCTCTTCTTTATAGCCAAACATACCTCGTTCTTTAATCATATCTGCTACTCCTTCAGGAAGTTGCTCTTCCCAACCTTTTTCCTGGTTTACAATTTTATAAAGAATATCTCTGGAATAAATTTCGGCATGATCAAGATTGTAGTTTTCGATGTCTACAATTCTCCTGTTCAGTTTGAAGTATTTGAATAGTTCTTTCAAATTTTCGCTCACTTTAAGATTTTCTGAGGTAAGTATCTCATGTGTTTTAGGATCTTTGTATGGATATAGATATACCCTCATGTCATTTTTGAAAAATTTACCGAAGGCTTCCAAAATTCCTCCTGAAAGATTTTTGTAGTATTCTTCATCAAAAACCATCAAAAGGTTATTAACCCCCATTGCAACGCCCATATACCTTACATTATAAGTAGTGAAATATTCTACAAGCTTATAGTATTCGGAGAAATTAGATATCATAACGGTATATCCTAATTTCGCCAAAACATCTACCCTATCCAGGAAATCTCTCTCGTCTATATCCCCAGATGCTTTAAGATTAGATATGGTAATTTCGAATAATATAACTGTATCTTCTGGCTTACCACCAGTATCTTTCATAAACATTTCCAGTCCATTCTCGAACATATCTACATTCACCAAGGTTACCGGCCTGAAACTGCCCCTCACAGCAAATACATCTCTTCTGTAAAGCAAATCTGCCGGAAGCATGTTTTTTCCTTCTGGGGTAAAGATTACAGCATCTGTCATAGAATTTTTAACAAGCTGCAAACTCATCAGTCTATTATCTACATATTGAAATGCAGGACCCTGAAAATCTACCATATCTATCTCTATTTTGTCTATAGAAATATCGTCATATAAACTTTTGATTAATCTTCTAGGGTTATCATAAAGATGATATGCACCATACACCAGATTCACCCCCAAACTCCCCAGCGTTTCTTGCTGAAGCGTAGCATCATTTTCTTTAAATTTTACATGGATGATAATCTCACTGTAATCCTGGTTAGGCTTTGCCTGAAACATAATCCCTACCCAGCCATGTCCCTTGAAGGTTTTTTGGTAATTAATAGTGGTTACTGTATTGGCATAAGAAAAGAATTTTCTATTGGGATTATCATCCTTATCCAGACGTTCTTCTATAAGACGCACCTCATGACGAAGCATTTTTCGAAGTCTGTTTTGGGTTACATATCTGTTCTTATCTTCTTTTCCATATATAGCATCACTATAATCTTTGTCATAAGCAGACATGGCTTTGGCTATAGTACCGGAGGCTCCTCCCGCTCTGAAGAAATGACGCACCGTCTCTTGACCAGCACCAATTTCCGCAAAAGTTCCATATATATTAGGATCTAAATTTACAATTAGTGCTTTCTGCTTAGGTGTAAGATATTGCTTAATTTCAGACATCTAGAATTTTTTGTGTAAATTTACCAAAATCTGACAAATTCTGAAAATGAAGTTGAAATTTCTTGGCACAGGCACTTCACAAGGAATTCCGGTAATAGGTTCCACACACCCAGTATGCCTGTCAACCGACCCTAAAGACAAAAGACTTAGAGCTTCTGTAATGATCACTGACAATGACGGACAAAAGATCCTGATAGACTGCGGACCAGATTTCAGGCAACAAATGCTTACCAATAATGAAACCACCGTAGATGCTTTACTGCTAACCCATGAACACAATGACCATGTAATAGGATTGGATGACTTGAGGCCTATCATATTCCAAAAAAGAAAAGATGTATCTATATACTGCATGCCAAGAGTGGGAAACGAAATAAGACACCGATTCCCTTATGCCTTCAGTGAATACAGATACCCGGGAGCTCCAAGCTTTGAATTAAACTATATAAACAGCAAAGAAACCTTCAAAATTGGTAATACAGAAATAACTCCTTTGGAAGTAACGCATCACAATCTTCCGATTTTGGGCTATAAATTTAAAAACCTAGCTTATATAACTGATGCCAGCTTTATTTCTGAAGAAATAATGGAAAACCTAAAAGACCTAGACTACCTTATTATTAACTGTTTGAGAAAAACCGAACCTCATAACGCCCATTTTATTTTACCTGAAATATTGGATATTGTAAACAAATTAAAACCAGAGACTACCTACCTTACGCATATCAGTAACAGATTTGGCTTTCACAAAGATATTGAGAACGAATTGCCGGAGAACATACGCCCTGCATATGATGGACTGGAAATAGTTTTTTAATTTTTTTGGAAATATTCTTTTTTTAAATCAAAAAAACTTTATATTTGCACTCACAAAATTCGCATGCCCGGATGGCGGAATTGGTAGACGCGCACGACTCAAACTCGTGTACTTAGGTGTGTGGGTTCGATTCCCACTCCGGGTACTAAAAACCCTCTGAAAATAAAAATTTCAGAGGGTTTTTTATTTGGTTTTTAGGGAATTATTGTATTTACAATGTAATTGCAGCCATGGTAGTTACCTGTCCGTTCACCACTACCACTCCTGAAATGGTCTTAGTGAGTAATCCTGATGTAGCGTCTGGGGTAAGGGTCACAATATAGGTTCCTGCCGGCACGCCATTAAGTTGAAATACACCTTGGGCATCAGTATAAGTGGAAACCGTTTCACTTCCTATTTGGATAGAAACCATCACCTGCTTTGCTGCAACAATATTAGAGACAGATCCCTTTATAACGCCCGAAGTTGCAGCGGTGGTAACCCTTATAACAGGGTTCAGATTATATATTCCTGATGAGCCCGCTTGCACCACCACAGAACGATTGGCATCAAAATCTAGCAAATATTCATAAGTAGCGCCTGCCACAAGGGTTTGATTTACCTGAATTTTCAATCCCGATTGTTGCGCACTTGGGGTATTTAAGGGATGAGAGGTACCATCTCTAAGCACTACCGTGTTTTGATCTCCAAGTACCAAACGAATTTGCCCTACAAAACCAGAAGGAACATTTTTGTCCGCCAAAACAGCATTTATCCCTCCGGTTAAACTAAGAAGATTATACACTTTGCCTTGTGATGGTAAATTTCCTATACTCACCCACCCTTGATCATCGGTATTTGTAGTACTCTTAATCATTACATCTCGAACATCTACATTTACTTCTTTGTAATCACCCGGGGCATCGAACATTTTTACAGTCATTCTAGAAGTTCCAGTAGCATCATTTTCGTTATTATCACAACCCGTCAAGACAACACTGACCAAAATAGTGATAAAACCAGCCAAATACATCTTTAAATTTTTCATAATCTTGAATATTTAAATATTAATAACAATGTGATATAGCCTGTTTTTGTAAAACGAATCAAGCTATAAAATGGTATGTACTTTAACAATATTTAACACCACCGCGTTTATTTAAAAATATGGATAAAAGATTATGGATTTTAATTTTATTGACAGAAATACTTTTAGCAGTAGGTGCTATGAGCGCTCAAGCTATTGATGCTAAATCTAGCAAAGTGGTGGTAAAAGGAACTTCACCAATGCACGATTGGGAAATGACATCTACCTCCGCATCATTTACAGGAACCGCAAATGACAATGCGATTACTAACGTGAAATTTGCAGTAGCCGCTAAAAGCTTAAAAAGTACTAAAGGCAGCATGATGGATAATAAAGCTTATAATGCATTAAACGCAGACAAAGCACCAAACATTATTTTCACAGCAGCTTCTTTACCAGTAGGTAAAAGCAATGTAGCAGGTAAACTTTCTATTGCCGGCAAAACAAACAATGTTTCTATTGCAGTGAATGTTGTTAAAAACGGAAATTCTTATACTATCATTGCTTCTGAAAGCTTAAAAATGTCTGATTATGGTATGGAAACTCCAGGATTCCTTGGTGTACATACAGGAGACGTAGTAACAGTAACCGCAAGTGTAGTTGCCAACTAATTGAAATGAATTAAAAAAAATAATAAACAATTTTAAATAAAAAAGTATGAAAACTTTATGGATTAAAACAGCTGTTCTTTCTACAGTATTATCAAGTACAGCATTTTACGCGCAAGAAAAAATTCAATGAGAGAATATCTTGCACCAGAAAAATACAACCGTAACGTATTTGAAGACCCAAAAATTGAAGCTCCTGAATACAATGGAGTTAAGGTATCAATTGGTGGTGACTTCGCATTGCAATTCCAAGCATTAGATCACAGCACATCAGGAAATTTAGGTACTGCTACCCTTATCCCACTTGGTAAAGACTTCAATTTACCAACTGCCAACTTAGATATCAACGCATATCTTGCAAAAGGGGTAAAAATGCATTTAAGAAATTACCTGTCTGCAAGACACCATAATGAAACTTGGGTAAAAGGTGGATATATTGAAATTGACAACCTAGACTTCATTAGTTCTGGATTCTTAGGAAACATTATGAAATATGCCAGAGTAAAAATAGGTATGGATGACCTTAACTATGGTGATGCTCATTTCAGAAGATCAGACAATGCAAATACCATGAACAATGCTTTCGTAGAAAACAACATTATGGATTCATTTACCACTCAAGCATTTGGGGAAGTTTATGGTTTCTACAACAACTTCATCGGTATGGTAGGGGTATCTAATGGTAAATTAAACCAATCTGTTGTAAACACAGCAACTTCTGATAACAAACCTTCTATTTATGCTAAAGTAGGATATGACAAACAACTAAACCAAGACCTAAGAGTAAGATTAACAGGATCTATCCTTAAAACTGACGGTTTAACAACTAATGGACAATTATTTGGTGATGACAGAGCAGGATCTAAATATTATTATGTACTATTAACTAGTGCTAATCAAGCTGCTGCTACTGCTGCAGGTAAATCTTTCGGCACAGAAAACCCTGCTACAGGTAGATTTAACCCTGGATTCAAATACATGACTGCTATCCAAATCAACCCATTCGTTAAATACAAAGGTTTAGAATTCTTCGGAACTTTTGAAAGCGTAAAAGGTAACAAACTAGTAAATGGCGCTAAAGCTTCAACTGATGGATCTTACACTCAAGTTGCTACAGAATTACTTTACAGATTTGGTAACAAAGAACAATTCTACTTCGGAGGTAAATACAACACTATCAGTGGTAAAGACAGCGATGCTTCTGCTTCAAGAAAAATTGACAGAGTAAACATCAACGCTGGTTGGTATATGACTAAAAACGTTCTTGCTAAACTTGAATATGTAAGCCAAACTTACGATAAGAGCACTGCATGGGGTACTACTTCAGCTCTTTATGGTGGTAAATTCAATGGTTTAATGTTAGAAGCTACAATTGGATTCTAATCAAAACTTTACCAATAAATAAAAAGGGGCCTCGTTGCCCCTTTTTTTATAACAAAATCTTCAATAAAATCTAATAAACTAAGAAAGTTTGCCTCATGAAATTAAAACAATATTTTGCCATTTTGTTTTTGTCTAGCATATTTTCTTTTGCTCAAAGTAAAGATTCATTTGTGGTGATAAAAGGAACTACCAATGTAAATACCTTTAAATGCATCAACAATGATTTCCATCAACCAATTCCCGTTTCTGTAGAAACATCCCAAAAGAATAAATTTTCCGAAACCACCATTAGCCTTGTTGTAAATGATTTTGATTGCAAAAACAAAATCATGACCAGCGATTTTAAAAACACCTTAAATGCCGATAAATACCCAATACTTAATATCACATTTTTGGATTTAGACAAAATTTCAGAAAATAAATACAAAGCAGCCATCAATGTAAAGATGATGAACAAACTGAAAAAATATTATATAGACTTTACCCTTACAGATTCTAAAATTGTAGGCAACAAGACTTTATATTTCAGTGATTTTGAAATCATTCCACCAAAAAAATTTGGCGGATTGGTGCATGTAAATGATGCATTAGACCTTTCTTTCAGTCTAAAAATAAAAGAATAAAGACAAAGCCCTAACTAGTCTTTGCCAGAAATAAAACCGATGTTACGCTGTAAGCCAGAAAACTTTGTGCGTTTAACTGCTGATTTTCTGAAAATTTCAGAAAAAATTTCCTGCGTAAGTTCCTTCCATTCCTTCTTTTTAAAATTGAGTTTCTGAAGATTTGGCGTAAATTTTTCTTCTAATGTAGGTGCAGAAAACCTATTCCATGGACAAACATCCTGACAGATATCACATCCAAAGATCCAGTCATCCATTTTACCATTAAAATAATCCGGAATTTCGTTTTTTAATTCAATAGTAGCATATGATATACACTTGCTGCCATCTACAATTTTATCTGAAACTATAGCCTGCGTAGGACAAGCTTCTATACATTTTCTGCAGCTTCCACAGTGATCTGTAACTTCGAAATCATACTCCAATTCCAAATCACAAATAATTTCTGCTAAAAAATAAAAAGAACCGTGTTTTTTGGTAATAAGGTTGGCATTTTTGCCTACCCAGCCCAATCCAGATTTCCTAGCCCAGGCTTTTTCTAAAATCGGCGCAGAATCTACAAATATCCTAAACCCAAATTCCCCTATTTCCTCTTGAAGCTCAGTTACTAATTTTGTCAATTTCTCTTTTATCACTTCATGATAATCTTCTCCATATGCATATTTCGAGATTTTAAAATTATCATTCGTATCAATATTTTGTTTCGGGAAATAATTATATGATAAAGAAATTACAGATTTTGCGCCTTCCACCAATAATGTTGGATCTAGCCTTTTGTCAAAATGGTTTTCCATGTATTTCATTTCTCCATGAAAATTGTTTTTTAACCACATTTCCAATCGCGAAGCCTCTTCTTCCAAAAAGCCAGCTTTTGAAATCCCACAAGACTGAAAGCCAAATTTTTTGGATTTTTCCTTAATAAGTTTGGTATGATTTTTATTATGTAACATATACTACATTGCGAAGTTAAGTTTTTTTATAATTTTGCCCTGTAAGTACAGAATAATTAATTAAAAAAAATAAAAAATGACTTTTGAAGAAATTTTAAAATCTGGTGAATACCACTTAATAGATGTAAGACAACCTATGGAATTAGATTTAGAAGGTGCAGTAGATGGTGCCGTGAATATTCCATTAGCAACAGTTCCCTTGAAACTAGCTGAAATTAAGGAAATGAAAGGCCCAAAAATAGTTTTTTGCAGAAGCGGTGGCAGAAGTGGCCAAGCATGTATGTTTTTGGACCAAAATGGTGTAGAAGGGATATATAATGGTGGTGGTTTCATGCAGGTAAAAACCATGCTGGAGCAATTTAAATAAAATAGAGTTTTCATATTTTTTATATGCTGTTTCTTGATTTAAAAACGGCTATTTATAAAAAACCCTTTCAAAATATTGAAAGGGTTCTTTTGTATTAAAATTTTGAAAAATCTGCTTCATCAAATTCTTTTAACAATTTATGAAAAACCTGTTCCACTGTTAGTATCTCGTCTATTAATGCCGAAGACTGACCAATTTCCAACTCACCTTCTTCCAAATCCCCCTCGAACATTCCTCTTTTGGCTCTTCTTTTTCCCAGTTTTTCCTTTAATTCTTCTACATCTTTCCCATGCTTATATATTTCTTCTATTTCATAGAAAAATTTATTTTTCACCAATCTTACGGGAGCAAGTTCCTTTAATGTCAGTTGGGTATCGCCTTCTTTAGCTTCTACAATTTTTTGCTTCCATTTTTCATGAGAACTGGCTTCCACCGTAGCAGCAAACCTAGAACCTATCTGCACTCCATCTGCTCCTAAAATCATAGCCGCCTTCATTTGGCTTCCCAATGCTATTCCTCCAGCAGAAATTAATGGTATACTGATGCTTCTTCTCACATCCGGAACAAGGCAAAATGTAGTGGTTTCTTCTCTTCCATTATGCCCTCCGGCCTCAAAACCTTCAGCAACAACGGCGTCCACCCCTGCTTCTTCACATTTTTGGGCAAATTTAACACTGGATACCACATGGGCTACTTTTCTGCCTTCCTTTTTAAGGAGTTCAGTATATGTTTTCGGATTCCCTGCTGATGTAAATATAACAGGTACTTTTTCTTCTAAAACTATATTGATGATTTCTTCAATATTGGGATAAAGCATCGGGATATTCACGCCAAAAGGTTTGTCAGTGGCTTTTCTACATTTTTGGATATGCTCCCTTAAAACATCAGGGTACATACTTCCTGCACCAATTAACCCGAGACCTCCTGCATTAGAAACGGCAGATGCCAATTTATAGCCACTATGCCAAATCATTCCTCCTTGAATAATGGGATATTTAATATTAAAAAGTTGAGTAATTCTGTTCATGCGATAAATTATCTTCAAATGTAATAAAAAAACCTCCGAAAAATCGAAGGTTATATTATTGAAAAGATTTTCAAATTTATTTAGTGATTGCAGATTTTCCCCAGTCTACTTTAAAATGACAATCTTTGTATCGGTTGTCAATTGATATAAATGTACCAGGCAGCTGTTCTTTAATCCATTTATCTAGCACTTCGCCTTTCTTTTTATTAAGGGCAAAGGATTTAATTCTTTCAAAATCAGTAGCAAGATCCAGCGCATGTTCAGGAATTATATCATTTATCTTCATTAAAACCACTACTTTTCTCTGATTCATTTCATCGGAAAAAATTTCCGTTAAATCTCCTTTATTCATCCCGGCAACCTGGTAAGCAATATTAGCAGAGAGATTTATCTTCTCTTGTCTATCAGAACCATCCTCACCTGGTATTATGCCCGCATTGAACTTGGTATTTTTATCATCTGAATATTTAAACGCCGCATCTTTGAAAGTAATTTTTCCACTCAAGATATCTTGTCTTATTTTTTCTAATTCAGCTTTAGCCGTAGCTATTTCGCGATCGTTAGGAATCGTCTTGATAAGGATATGTCTAGCATCATAAAGTTTACCACTTTTTTTCACCAACTGAATGATATGAAATCCAAATTCAGATTCTACAGGGTCAGAAATTTCACCTTCTTGAAGATTAAGAGCTGTAGCTTCAAAAATCTTCACCATTTTCCCTCTGTTGATATTGGTATATAGACCCCCATTGGCAGCAGAGCCCGTATCTTCTGAATATATTCTTGCTTTTGTTTCGAAGCTTTCTCCGTTTAAAATATCTTGTTTTATTTTTTTCAGTTTATCTACAATTTCCTGTTTGTGAGCATCTGTCAGCTTAGGATACATGGCAATTTTAGACAAAATCACCTCATCTTTAACCTGAGGAAGTTGGTATCTAAAAGCATTGTAGAAATCGGTTACCTCATTTGGGGTAATGTTTACTTTATCCGTTACCAATCCATATTTTTGTTGACCATAGTAGTTATCAATATCCATTTTCTCTATTACATTTTTCATTTCGTAAGAAGAACGGAATTTATAGGCTTCTAACATGGCTTTTTCAGAAGGAAATTGGCCCGCAATCTGCTCATATTTGTTAGCAGCCTGCTCTCTAATAGCAGCCGATCTGTCTTGGATAAGGGTATCTTTTTTGGCTTTATAAATCAAAAACTTATTATTGAGGACACTCTCCATAAACTCACATTTATCGGTAACGGCAGCACCCTGCTGAGCGGCATAGTTTTGTTGTTCCAAAACATCAGATTCTAAAACAATTTCGTTTCCTACTACCGCAGAAATACCATCTACCAAATCTCCTTTCTTAATCTGTGCGTTAGAATGGACTGAAAATAAACTTACAAACAAACTAAGTGTAAGCAGGTATTTTAAATTTTTAATCATTATTAAAATTATATTAATTTGCAAAATTAGGATTCTCTGTGAGAAATCAATGATTTTTTATTATAATTATTTCTTAAAATTATTATCTAATGCTTTTAAGAATGAAGGTTCTACAATTATTTTTGTCTTGCTGTTCTGTTCCGCAATTATTTTATTGAGTATTTCTTCTGTCACATCTTCTTTTAATGTCTCAGCAGCTTCGTCCTTTGTCATAGGAGATGGAGCCAATATTCCATCAATAGCGATCACCAAGATTTTGTCATCAATTTTCACCTTATGCAATCCATTTTCAAAAGGGACTTTGTGAACCTTGAAGACATCTGCATTTTCAGACATCTCCCCTTTTTCGAAATGCACCAAAAGCTGATCCTTGTCGTTTGTTTTGCCGTAATATTTTTTATTGAGCTCTTCCCAATTTTTAGGACTTTTAATTTCTTTAGTGATGTCTTTTTCCACAGAAGGGTCTGTAATAATGGCTACGCGTGCATCTGCTCTTTTTTCCCACATATATTTTTCTTTGTGAGCATTATAATACTCGTCTGTAAGCTGTGGATTATTTCTCAATTCATCATCAATCCAATAAGAAAAAAGAAAATCTGCCAAAAGATTTTGCTTAAGATTATCAAGTTCTTCCTTAATTTCTTTTTTGTTAAAAAAGTCTTTGGTGTAGACCCCAAAAATGTCATTTCCTCTTTTAGCTTCTAAAAAAACAGTCCACTGTTCATTAGAAAGCTTGTCTGCATTTTTAAAATGGTCAGTAATTAATCTTTTTAAATCATTAAACGTAAAATTCTGTTTTGAATATTGATACAAGACAGCATCATTATTTTTGAAGGCCAAATAATCCTGATATGATTTTTTGATTTTTGCAAAGTCGGCAGTTTCTTTATAGTCTTCAGATTTTATTAAGCTTTCAATTAGCTTTTCATAAGCTACATCTGCAAATTGAGAATTCATCATTTCCTTGATAAACATCTCATTATATTTATCAGAATTTTGATAAGGTATTAGAGAATAAATATTAAAAATGTAATACTTATCTCCCACCAAAACAGGATCTGAATATTCTCCCTGTTTTTTATCTTTGAAGACATTATATACGTTTTCAGGCAGAACAGGAGACCCCATCACCACACCTGCATTATTTTTTTCATTGTCTGTAGAGCCATATAATTGGGCTACTTCTTCAAATTTCTTTCCAGATTTCAATGCTTCATAAATCTGAGATTTCATTTTTTCTGCATCATCATTTTTAGGATAAGAAATGGCTCCAAAAACAATATACCCCAAGGATGGCCTTCTGTCCACCAACTTAGCAAAAGCTGCTACGGTAGCAGTATTTACCAACTTGGTAACGCTTCCTGGTTGCAGGGTTTGCAGCTCTTTGTCTAAAGCCACATCTATACTTCCAGATTTTATATAAAAAGCATCCGGCTTTTGCTTGGTATATTGCAGGATGGCTTTTTCCATAGATATTTTGCCACTTTTCACATCATTATAGATTTTATTGTAATCTTTGATGTCATTATCCTGTTTTTCTACATAAAAAACTTGAATTTTCTTCTCCAACAAATTTGAAGAAAGATATTGATTAAGGGTAGACTGAATGACTTCTTTTGGATAAAATTTAGCATCCTTTAATTCTTGTTCTTTTTCAAACATCTTCTTTTTGAAATAGCCAAGGGTATCCGCCTTTTTATCTAAAGCAAACTGCTGAAGCAATTTGAAGTTTACATACGTTTTTACCGTTTTGTCTATTCCCGCATTTTCAAGGCCATATTTATTTTCGGTTTTGAATTTTTCTGCAGAGATGCTGTCTTTACCTACAATAATATATTGTGATTTATAACTTAAAAAAAACAAAAACACAAATAATGCAATACTCTTTCTCATGTGAATTTTTTGGGTTATTTTTTTGTAGAAAGGAGTTTTATCTCCAATATTTTTCCAAAACTAAAAAAAATCCCTTTTAAAGAAATCTAAAAGGGAGTTAAATATTTCTTAAAGCGTTACCTGAAAAGTAGTAAGTTCCTTAAACTGCTTTACTCTACCAATCATATCGCCTTCTGATACCTGCTGAATTTTTTCAGTTCCGAATTGCTCTACCGTAAAACTGGCCATGGCAGAACCTACAATAAGTGCAGATTTCATATTCTCGAAAGAGAAATCCTGCTTTTTGGTAAGATATGCTGCAAAACCACCTGCAAAAGTATCTCCGGCACCAGTTGGGTCGAAAACTTCTTCCAATGGCAACGCAGGCATGGCGAAAATTTTACCATCGTTAAACAATAATGCCCCGTGTTCTCCTTTTTTGATGATCACAAATTCAGGGCCCATTTCATGGATTTTTTGAGCTGCTTTCACTAAAGAATATTCTCCAGAAAGCTGTCTCGCCTCTTCATCATTAATGGTAATAACGTCTGTTTTGGCAATTACTTCCATCAGAAGATCCCAAGTAAGATCCATCCAAAAATTCATGGTATCTAGAATCACCAATTGCGGACGCTTTTCCATTCTTTCTAAAACCGCCAACTGTACCGCCGGGTGAAGGTTACCCAACAACAATACCTCTGCATCTTTAGCAGACTCAGGAATTTTTGGGTCAAAGTTTTCTAAAACATTCAGTTCTGTTACCAGGGTATCTCTAGAATTAAGGTCATTGTGATATTTTCCGCTCCAGAAAAAGGTTTTGCCATCTTTTATCATTTCCACTCCATCTACATTAATGCCTTTAGAAGTCATCATATCAAGATATTCTTGTGGAAAATCCCCTCCGATTACAGATACTAAACTCACATCTGTCTTCATTACAGAAGCCGCCAATCCAATATAGGTGGCAGCACCTCCCAAAATTTTATCTGTTTTGCCAAATGGCGTTTCTATGGCATCAAATGCTACAGTTCCTACTGCTAATAATTTCATATTTGTTAAATATTTATTTCAAAATTAAATTCTTAAAGTTTTTTCTTACAATTTACTATTTCCACTTAAAGGTATCCACCATATGCAATAAATCTTGTTTGATATAGTTGATGGCAGGAGCTAATGAATCTGGCTTTGGACGGGTATTAAAATAAAGGTTAGCCGTTACAAAATGCTTGGTACTATCCGTTATAAAAATCTGAATATTAGACGCAGACTCCCCTTTCAGTTCATAAAAATTCCCGAAAACCCTTTTCTCCGGATAAGAAAAAGACTTGGTTTCTATAGCAGATGCCTTGATGGTATGTCTGTAAACCATTGTTTCCACTTCTTTTATCTGCGCATCCAGATCATTGTGTACCGGAAAATAGGTAATGTATACGTTGGCATCCATTTTAGGATATCTCAGGTTATACCAGCACTCCCGTTTGGCATCAAGAAGTTTTGCAAAATCTGAATATTCAAAAGTATAAGGACAATTGTTCTGCAAAAGTTGATATTTCGGTAGTGGATACTCTAACCGTAATTCGCCTTTTGGTTTTGGCTTTACCTCCTGCTGACAAGCCAGGGTAGTAAGTGCAAGAACAATAAATGCTGCTTTTTTAAACATTTGGCAAAAATAAGAATTTTTTGTGGATTTTTTCACCTGAATTTTGCCATAAATAATTAAGATTCAAACGCTTTCTTTAGATAATTTTCTAATGGTTTTGGGAAAGATTTCTGATGAGATTTTTCGTAATCTGTAACCGTAAAATAATGCTCTTTAGCAAAATTTTCAAATTCCTTCTTATTGTCTAACAATACTTTAACAACAGTAATTTCCATATTCTTGTGCGTCAATTTATGATGAATAGTTTTTTCGCTTGTGATATATTTCTGAAACTCGGCAGGAATATCTTCCGGAAAATCATACAGTTTCTTCCAGATAAAAGATTCGTCACGTTGCTTTATGAGAAACAGATTTTCGTGCTGTATGAAATAATACTTCAAATGTAAATCTTCTGCTTTTACTTTTTTAGTCTTTTTCGGAAATGCCGGAACTGTTCCGGAACCATAAGCCAAACAATCCTCACTCAAAGGACAGATTTCACAGACAGGGTTTTTGGGTTTGCAGACTTCAGAACCCAAATCCATAATGGCTTGATTGAAATTTCCGGGCTGTTTTTCGGGCATTATTCTTAAAGCAAGTTCGTAGAAATATGCATGGGCTTTTGGTAAAGAAATATCAAAATCATCAGCAAAAACACGACTCAAAACCCGGTAAAAATTACCGTCTACTGCAGGTATCTTTTCATTAAAACAAATACTAGCAATAGCTGCAGCGGTATATTTACCTACACCTTTCAGCTTCTGTATTTCATTAAATTCTGAAGGAAAAACACCTCCAAATTCCTCCATTACCTGTTGGGCAGCCTTATGCAGATTGATTGCCCGAGAATAGTACCCCAGCCCTTTCCAATACAGCAAAACATCATCCGTTTCTGCTTCGGCAAGGGTTTTAACATCCGGAAATCGTTCCACAAATCGGAGATAATGGTTTTTGCCCTGTTCTACGCGGGTTTGTTGTAAAACAATTTCGCAGATCCAAATTTTGTATGGATCTTTGGTTTTTCGCCATGGTAAATCTCTCGAATTCAAATTATACCATTGCAATAATTTATTCCCAATCAAAAGAAAATCCGCCGTTGTATTCGTTTTATTCAAAAAATATTTTTTATATTTGCACACCAAAAATAAAAACAAAAAAGGAAATGACAAAGGCAGAATTGGTAAATACAATATCAAGCAAATTAGGAATAGAAAAAAACGATACACAAAAAGTTATTGAAGCATTTATGCAAGAAATCAGAACATCTATGTATAATGGCGATAACGTATATTTAAGAGGTTTCGGTTCTTTTGTAATCAAAACCAGAGCAGCGAAAACAGGTAGAAATATTTCTAAAAATGTAGCGATAGAAATTCCTGCTCATAACATCCCGGCTTTCAAACCTTCAAAAACATTTGTAGAGAAAGTAAAAACCAAAGTTGCTGTAAAATAATTTAAATATTAACTATTAAAATTTCTAACTATGCCAAGCGGAAAGAAAAGAAAAAGACACAAGGTGGCTACCCACAAAAGAAAGAAAAGAAGAAGAGCGAACAGACACAAGAAGAAGTAATTTTTCTCTGTTATAACAATATAATATAGTTGGTGTTTTTATTTCGGTAAGTAGCACTGACTATATTTTTGTTTAGATTAAAAACGTTAAAAAAAAGAAATTTTAGAAAACATGAAGAAAGAATTATTAATCTCTTATGAAGAAGATGCTTCTAAAATTGCCCTTATTGAAGACGGAAGATTATTCGAGTTACACGAAATTGAACAAAAAACCGATTTTGTGGTTGGTGATATTTTCGTGGGAAAAATTAAAAAACTCGCCCCTAATCTTAATGCCGCTTTCGTAAACATCGGATACGAGAAAGATGCTTTTTTGCATTATCAAGATCTCGGCCCGCAGTATTTTACGTATCGCAAATTTTTAAAAGACACGGTTTCCAAGAAACAACAGTCTTCTTCATTAAAAAACTTCCAAATACAGCCAGAAACAGACAAACATGGCACGGTAGACAAAGTGCTGGCAGCTGGCGACGAAGTTTTATTACAAATTACCAAGGAACCTATTTCCACAAAAGGACCAAGGATCTCTACCCAGATATCGCTTACCGGTAGATTTCTCGTACTGATCCCTTTTGACAATAAGGTTTCTGTTTCGAAAAAAATTAAAAGTGCCGAAGACAAAGCAAGGCTCAAAACTTTAATAGAAAGCATAAGGCCCGAAGGTTTCGGCGTAATCATCAGAACGGTAGCAGAAGGAAAAAAAGTAGCAGAACTCCATAATGACATGAACCAATTGGTTGAAAAATGGAACGTTTGCTTCAAAAACATTCAGAAAAATAAAGTCCCTTCTAAAGTTCTGAGCGAAGAAGACAAGGCTTCGGCCATTTTAAGAGACAATTTCAACCAAGATTTCGTTTCCATCATTTGTGACAATGAACAGATGGTAAACGATATGAAAAACTACTTGGAAGTCATTGCCCCAGAAAGAAAAAACATTGTTCAGTTTTATGATTCCCACATTCCGTTACTGGAATATTACAATGTAGAAAAACAACTGAAACAATCTTTCGGGAAACACGTCAACATCCCAAGTTCTAAAGGTGCTTACCTGGTGGTAGAACACACAGAAGCCCTGCACGTAGTAGACGTAAACTCGGGGACCAACATTACTTCTACGGCTGCCAACAAAGAGCATGCTCTTAATGTAAACAAAATGGCCGCCACGGAAATTGCGAGACAACTGAGACTGCGAGACATGGGAGGCATCATTGTGGTGGATTTCATAGACATGACGAATCCCGACCACAGGAAAGACCTCTTCGAGCATCTACGCGAAGAGATGAAACGCGATAAAGCAAAACATAAGATTCTTCCGCCAAGTAAGTTTGGTCTTATACAGATCACCAGACAGCGCGTAAGGCCAGAAAAACAGATAGAGACCAAAGAAGAAAACCCGAATAAAGACGGCGAAATCTTGGCTCCTATTTTTGTGGTAGAACGCATGGAAGAACACCTGAAAGGGTTTCTGACCAAAAATAAGGGCAAAATTATTTTACATACACATCCGTTTGTAGAAGCATATCTTACCAAGGGACTCATGAGCCAGCAAATGAAATGGTTCTTGAAATACAAAAAATGGGTTACCATTATCCCAAGAGATTCTTTTAAGTATTTGGAATTTAAAATCTACAATGCCCAAAAAGAAGAACTGATGAGCTACTCCAATTAATTCAAAATGGAGAATTGAAAATTAAACCGTTGCAGGAGTGCAGCGGTTTTTTTATCCATGAAATTTTCCCTATTTTTGAGAGATGCAAATTTCTTCAGAAATATTGATACAGCAACTGCAAGAGGCAGAATTAGGAGGCTTTGAGGCGCAAAAAATCTATGCTCCACCTTACCGTTCATTGCTAACAGAAGAAGAGATAATGGCCAAAAAGCCAAAGTATGCGGCTGTAAACATTATGCTCTATCCTAAAGAAGGAATATGGCATTTCCCCCTCATCCACAGAACGCATAATGAAAGAGACCGCCATTCTGGGCAGATTTCTTTGCCGGGAGGCAAAAAAGACAACACTGATGCTGATTTTCTAGAAACCGCTCTCAGAGAGACATGGGAAGAAATAGGCGTTCATTTTTCAGAAATGAAAATACTGAAAGAACTTTCCCCTATCTATATTCCGCCAAGCAATTTTTTTGTGTATGCCTTTCTCACATTTGCAGAGACTACACCACAATTTAGCTTTCAGGAAGGCGAAGTACAAGAAATATTGGAAGTTCCTGTTTCCTTAATCAAGGAATTGCCCAATCCACCCCATACAATGGAGTTACCTAAAACAGATGGCTACAAGGTCCCTTATATTGATTTTAAGGACCATAAAATATGGGGAGCCACCTCAATGATTTTAAGTGAACTGAATTTCTTGTTAAAAAATGTTTAAATTTGCATACTGCTTTTTTTGATTTATTTACAGAAAGTTAAAGAAGGCGTAACATTTGTGTTTAATCAATAACGGCTAAGGCTGAAAGAAAATGGCGAAGAAAAGCATTTTTACAGATTCATTTGGAAATATATACATTCTGAAAAGACTGATTATTTTCATTTTGGGAATGATTTCTTACAGAAGGTTCAATGGATTCAACAAACTGAAAATCTCAGGCACCGAAAATTTGGTGAACCTGCCCAAAACCAATGTCCTTTTTGTATCTAACCATCAGACGTATTTTGCTGATGTAGCTGCCATGTATCATGTGTTCTGCGCCGTTAACAATGGATATCTTAATACCATTAAAAACCCGGTTTATCTGCTGAATCCTAAAGTAGATTTCTACTATGTAGCTGCAGAAGAAACCATGAACAAAGGGATTTTGGCAAGAATCTTTAAACTGGCAGGCGCCGTTACTGTGAAAAGAACCTGGCGTGCCGAAGGTAAAAATGTAAACAGGATGGTAGACCTTAGAGAGGTAGAAAACATCATGAAGGCGCTGGATAGCGGTTGGGTGGTTTCCTTTCCTCAAGGCACCACTTCCGCATTTGCACAAGGCAGAAAAGGAACTGCAAAACTCATTCAGCAACAACGCTCTATCGTTATCCCCATCAAAATAAATGGCTTTAGAAGAGCTTTTGATAAAAAAGGGTTAAGAGTAAAGGTAACGGGGGTAGAACCTACCATGCAGTTTAAGTCAGCTTTGGACATCGATTATGATAATGAAAAGGCAGACGAGATTTTAAACAAAATCATGCATGCCATAGAGCAAACTCCTGAACACAATGTCCTTCACGAATACGAAAAGGAATACCAGGAACGCAAAAAACAACAAACAAAAGAAGGAAACGAATAAGATTTGAGATTTTGGATTTTAGATTTTTAACTTCTGACTTTGTATTTTGTACTTTTCATTTTTTACTTTGTACTTTTAACTTCTGACTTCGTACTTTTACCTTATGAACATTCATTTCATCGCTATAGGTGGTGCCGCCATGCACAATCTTGCTATTGCACTCAAAAATAAGGGACACCACATCAGCGGGTCTGATGATGCAATTTTCGAGCCCTCCTTATCCAAACTAAAGCAGCATAACATTTTACCGGATCAAATGGGTTGGTTTCCTGAAAAAATAAATTCCAATACAGATGCTGTCATTTTGGGAATGCATGCCAAAAAAGACAATCCTGAACTCCTGAAAGCCCAGGAATTAGGTCTCAAAATATATTCTTACCCAGAATTTCTTTATGAACAGTGCCAGGATAAAACAAGAGTAGTGATTGCCGGTTCTCATGGCAAAACTACTATTACATCTATGGTTTTGCATGTTTTGAATTTCCACCACATAGTTACAGATTTTATGGTAGGAGCACCTTTGGAAGGTTTCAATTGCATGGTAAATCTTTCTGATGAGAGTGACTTTATGCTTTTGGAAGGAGACGAATACCTTTCTTCCCCAGTCGACCCTCAACCAAAATTTTTGCATTACAAACCTAATATCGCTTTAATTTCGGGAATTGCTTGGGATCATATCAATGTTTTTAAAACCTTTGAGGAATACCTTTCCGCTTTCAGAAATTTCATTAAAAACATTACTTCAGGAGGCATTTTGGTCTATAACGAGGAAGACGAAAATGTGGTAAAACTAGTAAATGAGGCCGAAAACTACTTTAGAAAAATGCCTTACAAGACGCCTTCTTATGAAGTAAAAAATGAAAAAACCACTATAGAAACAGAAATGGGACCCGTTCCATTGAAAATTTTTGGGAGACACAATCTGCAAAATATTGAAGGAGCCAGAATTATCTGTGCGCAAATGGGTATTTTGGAAGAAGACTTCTATGAAGCCATCATGAGTTTTGATGGTGCTTCAAAACGTCTGGAGAAAGTGCCTCGAAATGACGGCGCCATTATTTACCGAGATTTTGCACATGCTCCAAGTAAGGTAAAGGCAAGTGCTGATGCTTTTGCGGAAAGATTTCCAAATAAAAAAAAGACGGGTTTTCTGGAGCTTCACACCTACTCTAGCCTTAACCCTGAATTTTTGCCAAACTATAAAAACACATTAGAAAAATTAGATTCGGCAGTAGTTTTCTATGATTTGGAAGCCCTGAAAATCAAAAATATGCAGCCAATCTCTTCAAAATTCATTCAAGAAAATTTTGCCAAAGAAAACTTATTGGTTTTCACCAATGCAGAAGATTTGAAAAATTATTGGCAAAGTATGCCTAAAACCGAAGGCGCCTATTTAATGATGAGCAGTGGCAATTTTGGAGGCATCGATTTCAAAGACTAATCTTTTCTCTTTTTCAGAATCAGAAGATAAAATTTGATAAAAGTTTTACCTCAAAGATTTTTATATCAATTATTTTTATAATTTTATCAAACACTAAATCAACTGAATATGAGAACTATAAAACACATTCTCGATCGAAAATCAAGAGAGTTAGCAACTATTGCGCCCGACAAAAAAGTTTTTGAAGCCCTTCAATTAATGGCAGACAAAAACATTGGCTCTGTAATTGTGATGAATGGCGATAGATATTTGGGCATACTTTCAGAAAGAAATTATGCCAGACAAATTGTACTTTTGGACAAAAGCTCTAAAGAAGTACTGGTAAAAGAAATCATGCGGACAGACCTACCGATGCTTTCAGAAAATGATTCCATTGAAAAATGTATGGAAACTATGTCACAGCTTAATGTAAGATACCTTCCAGTAGTAGAAAACGAAAAACTGATTGGGTTGATTTCTATAAAAGACATTCTAGATGAATTCTTGCTTCAACAGAAAGAAGTAATAGATAATCTTACCGACTATATTTCAAAATAAAAAACGAAAAGCCTTCAGATTACTGAAGGTTTTTTTATTTAAAAATAAAAAACAAAAGAAATTACTTATCTCCTAAAATTCACAAAAACGTGATAAAATTCACAAAAAAACAGACTCATATTGGGCAAATCTATTTTCCAAATTCTTTTTTAAGCCGTAACTTTGTGGTATCCTAAAGGATAGATTTATAACAAAAAACTTACATCATGTATCATTATGTATCTGCTGAAGAAGCCCTCTCCCTAATCCAAAGCAACCAAAGAATATTCTTGCACGGAAGTGCCTGCACCCCCAATTATCTTATTTCTGAATTGGCCAAACAAGCCGGAAGATTAAGAAATGTGGAAGTGGTATCAATCACTTTACAAGGCGATGTAGAAATTGCTAAACCAGAATATAAAGATAGTTTCTACATCAATTCTCTTTTTGTTTCGGCTCCAGTAAGAGAAGCGGTAAATAGTGACCGAGGAGATTTTGTGCCGGTTTTCTTGAGTGAAATTCCTATTCTATTCAAGAACAACATTCTTCCGCTAGATGTAGCTATTATTCAGGTTTCACCACCAGACCAGCATGGATACTGTTCTTTGGGGACATCCATAGACGTTGCCAGAAGTGCCGTAGATACTGCAAAATATGTCATTGCACAGGTGAATCCGAAAATGCCAAGAACTTTGGGAGATTCTATGGTACATATAAGAAGAATTGATAAAATGGTATGGCATGAGTCTGAACTAATGACAATAAACTACGGTGCTAAGGTTTCTGACGAAGAAAGAACCATCGGCAAATATATTGCCGAAATGATAGACGACAAATCTACTATCCAAATGGGCATTGGCACTATACCTGATGCAGTATTGAGTTCGCTTCACAATCACAAAGATTTGGGGGTACACACAGAAATGCTTTCTGATGGAGTGATAGACTTGGTGGCCAATGATGTCATCAACAACAAATATAAAGGAACGCACCTCAACAAAACCATTACATCTTTCTGCTTTGGTACCAAAAAGCTGTATGACTTTATAGACAACAATCCATCTTTTGCCTTTATGGATATTGCCCACGTAAACAATCCTTCTGTAATTAGAAAAAACAATAAATTGATAGCCATCAACTCCGCTATAGAGGTAGATCTTACCGGGCAGGTTTGTGCAGACTCCATCGGCACGTATCAATACTCTGGTATTGGTGGCCAAATGGACTTTATCCGTGGAGCCGCACTTTCTGAAGGCGGTAAACCGATTATTGCCCTTACCTCTAGAACTAAAAAGGGAATTCCGAGAATAGTACCTTACCTAAAAGAAGGTGCTGGTGTAGTAACCACAAGAGGACACATCCACTATGTTGTTACAGAATTTGGTGTAGCTTATTTGTATGGCAAAAACATGAGACAAAGAGCTCAGGCACTGATAGAAATTGCACATCCGGATGACCGAGAAATGCTGGATAAATTCTGCTTCGAAAGATTCAAAACGCATTACCAATAATTTTTTTTTAATCCTGAAACTAAGTTTCAGGATTTTTTTGTTGTGAAAAAATTAATTATGCATAAAATTCAATAAGATTAATAATATAATTTTCTTTAAAACATTTATTTTAT
>CALJKL010000067.1 GCA_937973555.1 uncultured Flavobacteriales bacterium
CCTTCTGGTTCAGTTCGTCCAGTTTCAGTAGTACCTTCTGGTACTGCTTCTTTAACTCCTTGTTCCTTGGCTGTTTCAGTAACCTCTGGTATAGGTTTAGTAACTGGTTTTGTAGGTTGTTCTGCCTTTGTAAATTTAATTTCTTGTCTTGTAGGAACATTCCCATCACCTCTATCAACCGTAATAGTCATCCCATTTCTTCCGTCTTTGCCTTCTCTTAATTCGTGAATAGTTATTTCTTTAGGAGTGCCGCCTTCATTTATTACATCTAAATCTTCCTGACTTGGTTTAAAGTTATTTAGAAAATCATCCCAACTCATTTGTCTTCCACCCACTCCCGTTGTATTTCCTTCTTGAATAACTCTACCATCTTTTCGGGTTACTTTAAATCTTGTTGTTTTAATTCCATCTTTTTCTGATACAACAGTTTCCCATGTTCCTCCATTTGGGTTATTGCCTCTTTCCACATCTTCCCCTACACCCCTACCTACTTCCTTACCTAATACAGTAGGTTGTTCTGCCTTTACTTCTTGGGTGGGTGCAGGTTGGTCTTTAATTAATTTAATTTGCGATGGTTCAAATGCTACATATTGGTCGGACTGATATTCTCCTTTTTCATTATGAAAATCATTTTCTATTTTAATGCCATCGTACCCTTCACTTATAAGTTTATCCCTCAATTTAATATAATCATTGGCATCGGAAGTCTTACTATAATCTTCGGAAACCATCAATGCTTTATACTCTTTTGCAGTAAAAACTTTTGGATTCTTGATGCTGATATTTGCCTTTAATACTTTTGCTCCTTTCTTTGGAGGTAAGTTTTTATAATCAGGGAAACCGCCAACGCCTTCTGTATCTCTATTAAATAAATTAGCCAATTTTTCAGATGCAGTAAAGAATATACCCAATTTAGATGAAGGGTGGTTAGACTTGGATTTTGCATTTCTATCAAAAGCATCAAACTCTTCGGAAGTACCATGATAAACCGTAATTGGTTCTCCTTTATTATCCACTACTTTATTCCCCCCCTTAGCAGTAAAATCCACATTATCCCCTACACCACTACCTTCTTCCTTACCTAATACAGTAGGTTGTTCTGTTCCTTCTTTGGTTGCAGTTTCGGCAGTAGGCGTACCTGTGGTTGTAAGTACTTCGGCAACTTCCGTACTGCTTACTCCTGCTGGTAGGATTAATGATTTATCTGCAATGTTTTGTTGGTGTTCTTGTTCTGATACTTCTTCTACTATTCCATTTGGGAATGAATATGTATAACCTGTTTCTGTTTTATCAATGGTAACGTCTTTGCCTTCTAATTTTGCTGAAATAGGTTTCCCAACTTTAATTTCAACATTATCCTCTGTAACTTCTGTTTTCGTTTTGGGCAATTCGTTTTGTCCAATAATTGTTGTGCCTTCTGCACTTGGAGTTTGGGTGTTTTGTGTAGCATTATTTTCAG
>CALJKL010000068.1 GCA_937973555.1 uncultured Flavobacteriales bacterium
TACGAGATAAACATCGGTGACTGGAGTTCAGACGTGTGCTCTTCCGATCTATCAATTATTTATAAATATTTTTAAATTTAAAAAAAACAAAAAAAATCCTGAAAATAACTTCAGGATTTTTTTTGGAATATTTTTTAAGAATTACTTTTTGAGAACATCTAATTCTATTAAGTTATTATTTCTTTTAGCAGCCTCTTTTGCTGTGTCTTCTCTTCTTTTGATGGCATCTGCCATTGAAATTTCACTCCCGTTTTGGTCTTTAAATTCAATAACAACACCTCCTCTTCCTTGCATCATCTTAAGAACTTTAGCAGGATCGTCTCTGTCTTCCCAGAACAATTTCTTGTATTGTTGACGGCTAATTTCTATTTCTTCTTTCCCCATAGAAAAGCCTCCGCCTACCATTACAATTCTTCTTTCGCCACCACCTGCAGCAGCCACAGCTTTGCTTTTTTCATCTAACGGAACATATTTGGTAGAAGCCTTCAGTTCTAAAACATGTGATTGTGTAGTATCTTCTATTTTAACAATGAGCCCTGGCAAACCTTTGAATTTATATGGTCCATCACTAAAAGGAACTTCTTCTGTAAACCAAGCTGTCCATTTTCTACCGGCAAATTCTGTCGTGGCTTTTTGGGCATCAAATTCACCTATCTTTTTCTTTTCTGGAGATATTTTCCAGGTAAGGGCACGGTCTTCTAACACTTTGTACATGTCCATTCCAATTCTTGTGTTAAGAATGGTTTTATTGCTTGCGTAATCTTTGATGACCTTATAGTTTACTTTTTGTTCAGAGGCTTTCATGTTAAAGTTAACATTACCTCCACCACCTCTTATCTGTTTTTCTACCTCTGCCTGCATGGTAGAATCTCTTACAAAAGTTGATCTACTGTAATAGGTAGAACCTTTATCTGTAACATCTAGATACATCAGTTCTTTGCTTACATTTTCTCTGTTGGTAGAATCTGGAACAAATTTATACTCATAGATAAATCTGTTTTGTGCCGAGAAAAGCACCGTCATAAAAACGAAAAGTGAAAATATTTTTTTCATGGGTTGATTTTAAAAAAACATTGCCAAAGATATTAAACTTTGGCAAAGTATAATTTTTATTTTGTTTGGATTCTAATCTCGTTGTTTTCTTTTCCGTTGGTATTGGTTTTATTGACATCCATTCTTACAATATCTTCAGGTTTCAGCTTATTCATCTCTTCTTTGGTAGAAGGTTTTTCGTTGATGTAGATTTTAACGTTATCATCAATAGCACCTTTATCACTACTATTAAAACCAGACACTCTAATTCTAGGAGCAGATAATCTTATTCTTTCGATTCTTTCCTTATTGGGCAAATCTATAATTTCATTATTCCAGTATCTCATTTTAATACCTGTAATTTCAGCTTCTTTTTTGGCCAATTCGGCCTGTTTTTTAGACAATTCGGCCTGTTTTTTTGCCAAACCTTCTCTTTCTTTATTTAGTTTTTCTAATTTCTTTTGATCCTCTGCAGAAAGTTTTGCTTTAGCTTCAGCTCTATACCTATCCATTTCAATTGAAGGCACCGGTGGCACAGGAGGTGCCATTACTCCGTCAAAATCTTCTGGAACCCTAATGTTTTTAATGATTACATTTCCATCCTTCATTCCTTTTTTAATTTTGACTTCTAAATCTTTTATTTTATCATCATCAAACTTAAATTTATTTTTAAAATCATCTGAATTGAAAATTTTATCCAGTTCCTCTAAGTTAAAACTCAATTCTTGTCTGTTCTTTTTGGCTTCATTAGAATTGGCTATTTTATCTAACTCATGCCCCAACTGTTTTAGTTCTTTTGACTTAAGCTCGTATTCATAACTTTCTGCTCCTTTTTCTTTGGCTATTTTCTGCAATTCATCAGATTTTTTACGAGTTTCTTCACCCAGAAGCTTAATCTTTTCGTTGTCTTTTTTCAATTTTTCAGAAGCCTTATTCAATTTTTCTTGTTGCGTCTGAATCATTTTTTGAATATCATCAGGCTTGATGGTATCTTTTTTAATTTGTTTTACAGCTAAGGCAATTTCTTGATTTTGTTTTTTAATTTCTTTGTTTTTGGCATGTACCAAAAGAGTAAAGGATACCGCAAATAAAATGGGCAAAGCCAAAATTCTTCTGGCATAACTGTATTTGGTTGTTTTTTTTGTAAGCATGTGTAATCGTTTTTTAAGATTAGAAGATAAGAAAGGACTTGTGGCAGGCAATACATTCCCGAAAAAATTGCTCGCCAATAGCATCTGCGCAAATGCTTTGGTATCGCTATGTTTCACGGCTTTTTTATCTGCCAAATATTCATGTATTAAATTAATTTCTTTTTTGATGAAGTAAAAAACAGGATTAAACCAAAAGACAGATTGCAAAATCTGTATAAAAAGTTTATCAACACTGTGTTTTTGCTCTATATGCACCATCTCGTGCTTTAGGATTTGTTTTCCTAAATCCGAATGAAGAAGGATGGATTTTTTCCAAAATAGATTTTTGAAAAAGGAAAAAGGAGCATCGTGCAGATTGGTATTGTAAAAAGTAATTCCTTCTATGTTTTCTTTAGGAAATTCCTTTTTCAACTGATTGATTTTTACCAACCCCAGCATAATTTTAGCCAAGAAAAACAGGGATACAATTCCTAAAACCGCTGCCAAAAATGTCCAAAAATCAAAGGTATCTGCTGCCTGATTTTGAACCGGGGCATTTAGTTGGTTAATAAGCAACAGAATTCTGCTGTCTGTTTCTATGGTAAAATATTCCACTTTTAGAAGCGGTAGTAAGATGCTGACCACTACAGTCACCAAAAGATAAAACCTATTGTAATGATGAAAAGTTCTGTCCCTTAAAAAAAGAAGATAATAAGCCGACATTAATGCCGAGCAGATGATCATTTTGCCAAAATAAAAGAATAATGCTTCCATAATCTCTTATTTTTTAAGTTCTTTTAATAATAATTCCAGGTCTTCCACACTCATTTCATTTTTCTCTATGAGAAAGGAAACTGCATTTCTATAAGACCCTTCAAAATAATTTTTAACAAGGTTTTTCATAGACTTACCGCTGTAGACCTCTTTTGAAATTAACGGGAAATATTCGTGTTGTCTGCCATGTACCTTATATCCTACAAATTCTTTTTCCATCAGGATTTTAAGAATGGTAGATACGGTGTTGGTATGGGGCTTAGGCTCCGGAAAAAGTTCTAAAACATCCTTCAAGAATGCTTTTTCTAGTTCCCACAGGTATTGCATTACCTGCTCCTCTGCTTTTGTAAGGGTTTTGGTTAACATAATGTCTTACAGTATTAATGATAATAGATAATCTGCGATTTCTAAAATCAGAGTTAACAAGAAAGAAATCATAACTAATAGTTTAGTGATACAAATATGAAAAAACAATTTTTCTTATCACTAAAAAATTAGTTAAATTTTTGTTAAAACAATATAACTTACTGTAAATCAATAGATAAAATTAATCTCTAGGAATACTTGCAGCCTTTCTAACAAAGAAATTATCTGAAATACTAGTACCCCTCAGCCTGTAAAAACCACAGTTGCCCCAATAAGCCGGCACGTCTTTTATTTCCATGTCTTCGCCGGTATCATTAGCAACATAGGCTGTAATTTTGTTTTGCCAGTTTTGGATTCTCTGCTGACTGTAATCTACATAAAACAAATCGTATTTTTTGTCGATTAAGTCATTGAGGTATTTAAGATATTGAGTCTTATATTCAGAAATAGAAAGGATTTTAGAAACCAAAGGATTTTGGGAACTATTTCCCCAAGTTAAAGGATTCTGCGTACCTGCATCTGTCATTAACAGTGAGGTCCCTAATGTATTATCGTAATCATACGGGATGAAATAAAACTTACCCGAAGGATCAAAATAGAAATAATAATTGTTAGAATTATTCCAATAGTCGTCCCACATGCCTACCATTACATTTACGGCATAGGTTTTTAAAAACAGATTAACATCCATTTTTTGGGAAATATAATTTTTGAAATCGTCTCCTGTTCTGCTGTTGATATTATTGATAAAATCTACCAACTGTGCTTTTGCTGGTTCCAAGTTTGATTTTGAACCTTTATAATCATATACCGGCGTATAAGTAGAGGTAAGCGTAACGTTTTCTATACCCATATTAGAGGTGGAAGCATCACGAAGACTTGCTCCCCAGTTTGCCTTCCAAAGATTTCCGGTAGTGGCAAAAAAAGAACTTCTATTGGCCAAAAAGGTATCATCTACCGGCTCAATCATCTGGTAAACCCCAAAATAAGCTGCTTTAGCATCACCCGACACTTTAATAGAAAGTTTACAGTAACTGGATTGTGGCGCCGTCCATACTCCAAATCTTTCGAATAAATCATAACAAAAAACCTCTCTGGCATACATGGCATCATCCTTAAACCATTTTAAAACCAGTTTTTCTGAATTATGAAACAACTGAGTTTTATTGTATTTTTTGAAACTCACTGTAAATGTAGCATGGTGCCAATCTGGATTTGTTGCATTATGACTTTGGCCTATTACTCCCTCTGGTCTTCTTCTACTGGTATTGCCTTTTAGCCTGAAACCGATATTGTTTAATATTTCTGCACTTCCATTTTTAACAAAAGTAAATTTACCAGAAACGTACTCCTCATTATCAGGGTTTTGATCATAGTAACTTAAAAATTTATTCCACTCTGCAAGAGGCACTTCTACGGTAATCTCCGGAACTGCTGTATTGTCGTAGATATACTTTTGAGTATCTGAAAGAGTATATGGAGTTTGATAAGGTTGCTGTATTTGTGGTTGTTCTGGAGTAGCTACACCATTGCTTTCTCTGCAACTGAATATTAAAAAGAAAATAAAAACTGAAAATAGTTTTTTCATTAAGAATAATTTTAGACAAAGCTATCTAAATATATGTAATATCCACAAAAATAAAAATGATTTTTTATTGATTAATAAATAAAAAACTCCAGATTTAATCAATAAACCCAGAGCTATACCGTTTTAACCTTTTTTTATTTTGATGGCATCAAATCCATCTTATGGTTATTAGACTTTACCTTTTTTGCTAAAACGATTAAAAAAAAATAATGATAATATAGAATTAGATTTTAATTCTAAGTGTTTTTCTTTAATTTCTTTAACAAATTTAGGACAACGTAATGAGTAAGAAAAAAAAGCCATGTCCTAATTAATGAATTGTGACACAACCACTTTTCATTTTCATATCAATATATTGTAAACCAATTATTTACATAATTTTTACAATTAACTAATTATTTTTATTCAATCTTAATATTTCATCTGTTTTTTTTATTATTTTTGGAATCTAAACGCTTGTTTGTTTTTAAAAACTATTAAAACTATATTTATTATTTTAAATTATAGCAATAACCATTATCGAAATCTAATTTTTTATGTTAAAAAAACATATTCTTTTTTTCTTTCTTATTTTACTATTTGGCAATAATCAGCCTCTTTATAGCCAGACTTATGATGAGCTTATTGAAAAATTAGATACCTTCGAAAAAAATGACAAGCGGGCTATTCCTTATGTAAAGAAATATATTCAAAAAGCTCATAAAGAAAAGGATTATTCTCATTTGGTTGTAGCATATAAAATGGCGGTGCACTATTACGAAGACCCAAACGTAAAATTAAAATATACGGACAGCACCATTATCGCCGCAAAACTTTCAAAAGACAAAGATTTACTCCCTAATGCTTATTTAGGAAAAGGAATCATTTATTATTTTAATTTCAGAAAATACAAAGAAGCATTGGACGAATATTTAAAAGCTTTTAAATATTCTCAATATTCTAATGATCAATATGAAAACCAAAAGGTTATTTACCATATTGGTGTTGTAAAAAGCTATTTAGGATATTATTCTGAGGCTTTGGATCATTTTAATAAATGCATCAATTATTTTGAGCCTTTCACTAAAGATAAAACCTTAAACCCAAATGAAATTTATAATAATAAAAAAGGCTATTTCAATAGTCTTCACCGAGCCATTGTCTGTTACAGAAATTTAAAGAACTTTAAAAAAGCGGACTCCCTCATAAAGATAGGATTATCTAAATCTGCCAACTCAAAAGGTTTTGAATTGGAACATGCTCTTTTCATGAAATGCAATGGCGTTTTAGATTACCATCAGAAAAAATACAAGAAATCAATTGATGACTTAAACCAAGCTCTACCTGATATTATAAAAGATAAAGATATAGCATGGATTTCCGTAGGTTATTTCTACAAAGGAAAATCTTACCTCGCCCTGGGAAACAAAAAAAAGGCCATTGACAATTTTATTAAGGTAGATTCTATCTTCAAAAAAGAAAAATTTATCCTTCCAGAACTGAGAGAAAACTTTGAAATCCTCATTAATGATGCCAAAAAAAGAAAAGACGCCCAAAAAGAACTCTATTATACCAAAAATCTCCTCAAGGCAGATAGCATCATCAATAAAGACTTTACTTATCTTTCTTCCAGAATCCACAAAGAATATGACACCCAAATCCTTCTGGAAACAAAAAACAATTTGGAACGTCAGAAAAACTGGGGATACAGCATTATCGTTTTGCTCATTATTCTAACCTTAGGGCTTATCTTTCTGTTGATAAAATACTATCTCAAGGAAAAAAGCATTAAACAGAATTACAGAGATCTTGAAACACGTCTTCAAAACATCAAGGAACAACATAAATCTTCAGAAAACAACGAGGAAACCGTAAAACCTATTGTCAATGCCACTATATACAAAGATATTCTTCAAAAACTGGAAGATTTTGAAGCCAACAAAGAATTCAGGGAAAAAGGCCTCACCTTAAGTAAATTGGCCAAAAGCTTTGACACCAACAGTACCTATCTATCGATGGCGATCAACGAAACCAAAAATATGAGTTTCAACAAATACCTGGCTGAGCTTAGGATTGGCTACATTACCCAAAAGCTTTATTATGACAAAACCTTACTAAAATATACCGTAGATGCTTTGGCGGAAGAATGTGGCATTGCATCAAGACAAAACTTTTCAGACCTGTTTCAGGAAATCAACGGGATAAGGCCCAAAGATTTCATCAAACAAAGGAAACTTGAAATAGAAAAAGAACTTTAAAATCTATTTTCAAAAACTATTTTTTTATGCTAAAAAAAAATATTCTTTTCTATTTTCTGACCTTATTTATCTCCTTCAATCAAACTATTTATTGTCAGAGTTATGATGATCTTCAAAAAAAATATGAATATCTTGAAGCAGATAATAAAAGTGCCTTACCTCTAGTTAAAAAGCTCATTAAAAAGGCAAAAAAAGAGAAGGAATTTTCATATTTAGTACAGGGATATAAGGATGCAATTTTCTATACTGAAAATGTTTATTTAAAATTAAAATATGCAGACAGCGCAATTATTTCTGCAAAATATTCAAAGGACGATGCATTAATCAGTAAGTCATATTTGGGCAAGGGTATTATTTATTATTTAGATCTAAAAAGATACAAACCAGCATTAAATGAATACTTGAAAGCATATGAGTATTCTAAAAATTCAAAAGACGAATATCAAAATTACAAAGTAATTTATCATTTAGGAATAGTAAAAAGCTATTTAGGATATTATTCTGATGCACTAGCTCATTTTATTAAATGCATTAATTATTTTGAGGGAAAAACAAAACAAAATTTGCATCCTAATCTTATATACAACAACAAAAAAGGATATTTTAATAGCATCCATCAAGCAATAGTATGTTACAGAAATTTAAGAAATTTCAAAAAAGCTGATTCACTGATAAAACTTGGAATTTCAAAATCAGCCAACTCAAAGGATTTTGAACTAGAGCATTCATATTTCTTAAAATGTAGAGGGATATTAAACTATCATAATAAAAAATACAATGATGCTGTTTTAGATTTTAATCATGCTTTACCCATGATTATTAAAAACCATGACTTTGCATGGACTTCCGCTAGTTATTTCTACAAAGGAAAATCTTACCTCGCCCTGGGAAACAAAAAGAAGGCCATTGAAAATTTTATTAAGGTAGATTCTATCTTTAAAAAAGAAAAGTTTATTTTTCCAGAACTTAGAGAAAACTTTGAAATCCTCATTAATGATGCCAAAAAAAGAAAAGACGCCCAAAAAGAACTCTATTATACCAAAAATCTCCTCAAGGCAGATAGCATCATCAATAAAGACTTTACTTATCTTTCTTCCAGAATCCACAAAGAATATGACACCCAAATCCTTCTGGAAACAAAAAACAATTTGGAACGTCAGAAAAACTGGGGATACAGCATTATCGTTTTGCTCATTATTCTAACCTTAGGGCTTATCTTTCTGTTGATAAAATACTATCTCAAGGAAAAAAGCATTAAACAGAATTACAGAGATCTTGAAACACGTCTTCAAAACATCAAGGAACAACATAAATCTTCAGAAAACAACGAGGAAACCGTAAAACCTATTGTCAATGCCACTATATACAAAGATATTCTTCAAAAACTGGAAGATTTTGAAGCCAACAAAGAATTCAGGGAAAAAGGCCTCACCTTAAGTAAATTGGCCAAAAGCTTTGACACCAACAGTACCTATCTATCGATGGCGATCAACGAAACCAAAAATATGAGTTTCAACAAATACCTGGCTGAGCTTAGGATTGGCTACATTACCCAAAAGCTTTATTATGACAAAACCTTACTAAAATATACCGTAGATGCTTTGGCGGAAGAATGTGGCATTGCATCAAGACAAAACTTTTCAGACCTGTTTCAGGAAATCAACGGGATAAGGCCCAAAGATTTCATCAAACAAAGGAAACTTGAAATAGAAAAAGAACTTTAAAATCTATTTTCAAAAACTATTTTTTTATGCTAAAAAAAAATATTCTTTTTTTCTTTCTAATACTATTTTTATCAAATTATCATTTAGTCTTTAGCCAAAGCTATGAAGAGATTTTTAGTAAATATGAAAAATTAGAAGCAAACAATCCTAAAGCACTTCCATTCATAAGACAATACATCAATAAAGCAAAAAAAGAGAAGAATTATTCTCAATTAATTCAAGGATATTTAGATGAAGGGGTTTATAACCCTGACAACACTTTGAAATTAAAATATGCTGATAGTGCTATCATTTCAGCGAAAATTTCAGGAAACGCTTCTTTAATTGTTAAGTCTTATATGATGAAGGGCTCCCTTTATTACTTTTATAAAAGAAAATATAAACTAGCATTAAGTAATTATGTAAAGGCATATCAATATTCAAAAAAGGCGGATGATAATTATTATAGGCATTCAATAATCTATCACATTGGGGTGGTAAAAAGTTATTTAGGATATTACTCTGAGGCTTTAAATCAATTTAATGAATGTATTTCTTATTTTGAACCTTTTACTAAAAGCAAAACTCTCCATCCAGATTTAATATATAACAACACCAAAGGTTATCTCAACAGCCTTCATCAAGCGATTATCTGTTACAGAAATTTGGGATTCTACAATAAATCAGATTCTTTAATTAAAGCTGGACTTCGGGCAGCTAAAAACTCTAAGGATTATAACTTAGAAAGAGCCTATTTTTTCAAATGTAGAGGGATTTTAGGGTATCATTATAAAAATTATAACCATACTATAGCAGATTTAAATTCTGCCCTACCAGAAATCATAAAGAATGAAGATTTTGCTTGGGTTGCTGCAAGTTATTTCTACAAAGGAAAATCTTACCTCGCCCTGGGAAACAAAAAAAAGGCCATTGACAATTTTATTAAGGTAGATTCTATCTTCAAAAAAGAAAAATTTATCCTTCCAGAACTGAGAGAAAACTTTGAAATCCTCATTAATGATGCCAAAAAAAGAAAAGACGCCCAAA
>CALJKL010000069.1 GCA_937973555.1 uncultured Flavobacteriales bacterium
AAAACCATCCCCTATCTTTACTCCATCTCTCATAAGCATCAGGTTGTTTTTATAACGTAAGCAGTTAGTTTGTTTCAGCCCGGACTATTCTTAGCCCGGACATTTTTTACCTCCCACATAAAACACTATTAATTCCTACTGAAAACCACATAGTAACAAGTCAGGCATGAGGATATTGGTAAGCATCGGGTAATTCCGGTGCTTTTTTTAGTTTGGACAAAATCTGTCCAAAAATAAATTTCAAGAAATATTTGGGAATTAGAAATTAGTTTCTACATTTGCGTATAAACTTCCACAATGGCAAAAAAGAAAGCAAGCCCACAAGATAACTTTGAAAGCGTTAAACTTCGCAAAGCAATAGTAAATAAAGTCCGTAAAAATAAAAATGAAACAGGTGTGCCGGTTGCTACATTCTTTGAAAGAGCCGCAGAAAAAGAATTATCCAATCAAAAACAATAACCCCATGACCCCCGAACAGATAGCCCAACAGAAGTCTCAATTAATAGATGATATTATGAATTGGCATTCATCCCCGCAAACAAAATTACTTGCTATTGATGCACTATGGTCTTTAGCTAAGATTGAAGCAATAAAGGATGTTGTGCAATTGTCTAAGAAAGTAACCAAACCGACTTATACAAGATGCACAACATCAGAGCGAATTTCGATAAAATAATTGAAGTGGTAAAAGAGATTTTGAGTGAAGAGGTAAATGAAAAAGGTAATTATACCCGTCGTGGAGTAGTGCCAAGATTTTCAGATATTGAAGTGATATCATTAAGTCTTACATCGGAGTGTTTAGGTATAGATAGTGAGAATTATTTGTTTTCAAAACTGCAAACAGAGTATCAAAATGAATTTGATAATATGATAAGCCGCAGGCAATATAATGATCGTAGGAAATTATTATTTGACAAAACAGAACGAGTCCGAAAGCTAATGTCAGAGCGCCTTAACAGGCAGGCAGATGTATTTTCAATTGATTCGATGCCATTGGAAATTTGTAAACTAAGCAGAGAAAAAAGAAATAAAATGGGAAAAGAATCATTGCATCATTCACCGGATAAATGATACTGTGCATCTCAAAAGAAATACTTCTATGGATATAAATTACATAGTGTTTGTTCTGCTGTTGGAGTAATAGAATCAGTGGATTTAACCAAGGCAAGTGTTCATGATGTTCACTATTTGAAAGATGTAAAGGAATTGTTTAGTAATTGTATTATAACAGGCGATAAAGGATATATCGGAAGGCAACATCAGATTAATTTATTTGAAACAGCAGGCATCCAACTGGAAGTTCCATTACGAAGCAATCAGAGAGAAGAAAGGCCGGTTATCAGAATTCTCAAGAAAGTGAGAAAGAGAATAGAAACAGTTTTTTCTCAATTGTGTGACCAGTTTATGATACAGCGTAATTATGCCAAATCCTTTATGGGATTTAAATCCAGGATTCTTGCAAAGGTTACAGGATTTACCATTTTACAGTTCTTAAACAAATTTATTTGCAACAAACCGATAAGCAGAGTTAAACATGCTTTAGCTAATTAATTCCGCCAACGGGTTAAGTATTGTGAATTTTTACCTTCAATTGTAAAATTATACCTAATTGATTGTAAAAGTTCACCACTAACTATACTTACCTATACTTACTAATAACTATACTTAATGTGATGTAAT
>CALJKL010000070.1 GCA_937973555.1 uncultured Flavobacteriales bacterium
TTCCGGCAATCTTATCATCTACAAAACTCGGTATCAGGGCAAAACTTTCTTTTTTTACTCGTTCGCGAATCATGTCCTGATGTTCCAAAAGATATTTTTTAATTTGGGCAGAAAGGTGGGTGATGATTTTCTGATGGTCTTGTTTTTCTAGAATATACTCTATCCCATTGCCTAGCATTACATTCACCTTAAAATTTTCGACAATTTCCTGAGCCTTGTTTTCAATAAACCGTATCACGGCATCATCTTCCAGCCGGTGAAGAATATCCAGCACAATTTCAGAAAAATTTTTGAGGATTAACGCCGCATTTTTATCCTTCTGAAGCCATTCTCCCATAAAATGAGAAACCTTCAACTGCTGTATGTAAGGCCTTATATTTTGGGGAGAAAGAAAATTGTTGACCACAAAACTACCAAGATTGTCGCCTATTTTTTCTTTGGATTTCTCAATCAGGTTGGTATGCGGAATTTTTAGTCCGAAAGGATGATGAAACAATGCCGTCACCGCAAACCAGTCTGCCAAAGCCCCTACCATCGCCGCTTCTGAAAACGCTCTCACATAGCCTATCCATTTCTCAAAATGATGATATTTCTCAAAATACGTCATCACCAAAAACAGGATACACATCAACACAAAAAGCCCCGTTGCCAAGGTTTTGTGTGATTTCAATTGTCTCTTTTTTTGCGCTTCGTTCATATTTCAATAATTATGATTGAAATTTTTAATAAATATACAAACAGAAAGCGTTCCTTTCTTTATATTTTTACATCAATAAATTTTAGAAAAAATGAAAGCTTTAATCGTCATGCTCAGTTTGTTTTCATTACAGTTTTGCTCACAAAAACCTCAAAAAATGGAAAATACATATCCCCAAAACAATCCCTATTATTCAAGAACAGACAAAACCAAACTGAATGTCTCCAATGCTGAATGGAAGAAAATACTGCCTGCAGATTTGTATTATGTTGCCAGAGAAGCAGATACAGAACGTCCTTACACCGGAAAATACAATGATTTTGATGAAGTAGGAGAATACTACTGTGCCGTTTGTGGCAACCATTTGTTCAGAAGTTCTTCTAAATTTGCTTCTACCTGCGGGTGGCCTAGTTTTTTTGAAGCCGATAAAGATGGGGTAGATTACAAAAGGGATTCTTCCCACGGCATGGAACGCATAGAAGTGCTTTGCAAACGTTGCGGTTCCCATTTGGGGCATGTCTTTAACGATGGGCCAAAACCTACGGGTATGCGCTATTGCATGAACTCCATCAGTCTTGATTTTGAAAGAGACAAAAAATAAAAAAAGCGAGAAGTCATCTCGCTTTTTTGTTTGTATTAAAACTTCACATCCAGCCCTATATAAAAATTGGCAGGCATAATAGGTGCATAGACCATGCCACCATCAAAATAATTCCCGAATGGGTTTTGGGCATCCAAAATCGGATTTTTTTGGGTATAACCGGTCAGGTTTTCTACTCCAAAATAAGCCCTGATGTTTTTGTTAAACTGATGCGCCACCTGTGCATTTAGCGTAAAATAAGATTTTGAAAATGTAGGAAGTTGCAAATTGGCAGGGTTGTTGGATGTACTGGGAATTCTTTGCGTTCCTACATACTGCAAAGTGGTATCAAAAGACCAAAATGCTTCTTGATTTTCCTTTTTGGTGGAATAAGCCGCATTAAAAAAGCCTCTATTTTTCGCCACAAAAGGAATTTCTTTTCTGCCGCTTACAAAATCTGCTTCCACATCGTAATATTTGTATGCCAAACGGAAATCCAAATTTTTCACCACACTGAAATCCAGTTGCGTCTGCAATGAGTTGGCAAATGATTTCCCGGTCAAATTATAAAAAGTAATCTTCTGTGGATTTTCTAAATCTGCCAAAACCTGATTCTGAAAATCGGTTCTGAAAAAATCGGTTACCCAGGTGGCCTTTCTTCCAAACAATTTGAAATCTTGGTGAAGGCTGATGCCGTAGTTCCAAGCGATTTCGGGTTTTATTCCGTAAATTTTCCCTTGATTATTGATGATTTCCAACGTTCTGTTGGAAGCAAAAAACTGTTGGTTTTCCGCAAAAACATTAGCCGTTCTGAATCCTTTTCCGGCAGAAAGTCTCACAATGGTTTTCGGCGAAATATCGTATTTAAAATTCAACCTTGGCGAAAATTGCGTTCCTGCTAGATTATGAAAATCACTTCTCACTCCCGCCACCAAAGTGTATTGTAAACCCGTCAATGTATATTCAAAAAACAGCCCAGGAACCGTTTCTGTTCTTTGATAATTTTGAGCCAAATAATCCTCATTGTATTGATCATAGAGGAAACTTGCGCCGGTTTTGTATTTATGATTGGTATTACCAATGATGCTTTCGAAAATAAGATTAGAATAGTAGGTTTTTTGTTCCCCAAAATAATTCCTCAAACCAAAAAAACTATTTTGTTTGTGGTAAGTAAATTGGTTCATGAGTCCAATACTTTGGTAAGGTTTTCCTTTGAAAATGTAGCCCGTCTTGTTCCAAACCTGAAATCTGTTGATGTCTATATTCACCCCATATTTGTTTTGAGAAATTTGCGGGATTTTATCATCAAAGCCTATTTGTCCGGCAACTCTTTTGTCTACCAAATATTGAATCCCGAAATGCGAACCAAAGCCAGAGCCCTGTAAATCATTGAAATCCAATAAATAAGAGGCATTGATTTGATTGCCTTTCGGGCGGTCTAGAAAGCCGTCTTTGTTTTGGTCCATGGCATTTACCGTGGCATTCCCATGAAGAAGGATGCTGTTGGTCCATTTATCTGAAAGCTGAGAAGTGGAAACCACATTGGCCTCATATCTTCCATTGAAATCTGCAAAAAGGTTGATGGAGTTTTCGGGCGTTTTGTTGAATTTCACCATTTCGGTGTTGATTTGCCCGGTAATACTTTCGTAACCGTTGACCACTGTACTGCCGCCTTTGGTCAATTGGATGCCCGCAATCCATCTTCCGGGGATAAAGGTCAAACCATAAGGAGACGCTAGCCCTCTGATTTCCGGTAAAAGTTCTTTGGTGAGTGACGTATATTTCTGGTCCAAACCCAACATTTTCAATTGCTTGGTGCCTGTTACCGCATTGCTGAAAGAGACATCTACCGTGGCATTGGTTTCAAAACTTTCAGACAAATTGCAGCAAGCCGCTTTCAACAATTCCTTGGAATTGATGTTGAAAACCAATCCTGCTTCTTTTTTGTTGAGCGTAGTGGCATCCTGAACTTTGGTAATGTTTACGCCCTCTATGGCTTTTTCCTTTTCGGATTTTACCGGGGCTTTATTCTCAGAGGTTTCTTTAGGGAAAACCTCTTGTGTTTCCGCTTTTTTTGCTTCAATTACCTCTTCAAAACTTGCTGTTCTATCATAATGGCAACAAGGAGGCAAAGCCTCATAAGTTTCTGCGTCGGCTTTATATTTTTCATTGTCGTGACCTGCATCTGCAATATTTTTCAGGATTCTATCCAATGAGGTTTTAGATGTGTCAAACTCTATTTCCAAAGTAAGCGTTTCGGGAGACCAAGCCGCCGTTTTGGCTCCGGTTTTCAAGGCAGAAGTCTCTATTCTGCCTTTGCACATTTCACAGTTTCCTTTTACCAGTGCTTTGGATTTGGCGACTTGAGAAAAGCCTGCCTGAAATACCAAGAGCATGAGCAGAAGCATTGCGTTTTTATGTAAATTTTTCATTTTCAATACGTTAAATTAAAAAATAGTGATGGTAACTAGCCACAATTTGGGCTATACATTTTAATTTAACCTATTTTGGGAGGCTGCCAAATGGCTTTATAAAGTTTGGAAAAATTGGGCTGTAGATATAATTTTTCTACTTTATTGGAGATGATTTGTGGAACATTGGATTCAGCAACATTTACATTTACCCCAATAAAAACAACTGTAAACGAACAAGAACTGCAGTTATTGCAGTTGCCGTCACAAGAATGGCTTTTATTTTTGGAATCATTACAAGGCGCTGATTTTTTAGATTTTCCGCAACAGTCTTTTGTAGTTTTTTCTATCTTGCAGCATGACATTTCTGTGTTTTCAGTGGAAATCGTCTGTTTGGGAAAAATAAAAATTCCCAAACAAAAAACCATCAACAATATCTGAAGTCTCTTTGCCATTACTACGCAAAGTTAATAAAAATCTATTTTAATAATTCTATCGGATTATTGTTTTGTTTTATTTCTTCACGAAGCCTTTCTTCCATCATTTTTCTCCTTTCAGGGTTGCTTTCCATTCCTGGTGGTGGCGGTGGTGGCCCTCCGGCTTCTCCTCTCGCGCCTCCTGCAAAAATCATATTTCCTTGTTGAAAGAAAGACATTGGGTCTTTGTTAAATTTTTGTTGCTGCTTCTCAAAATCTATCCTTTTTACTTTTATCATGGTGCCCATTCGGGTATCAAAATTAGGAAAGAACTCTATTTTTTTGGTTTCTTTTAAATCAAAAGAATAATCTCCTTTGGCATCTTCTACTTTAATGATTAGTCCCGGTAATCCTTTAAATTTATAAGGTCCATCCTGAAAAGGAATGTCTTGCGAAAACCAGGCATACCATTTTCTTCCCCCAAAAAATGTTTCAGCTTTTTGTGTAGAATATTCTCCTATTTTTACGGTTTCGGGAAGAATTTTCCAATCTATTTTTCGGTCTTCTTCATAAGAATACTGGTCTCTTCCCAATCTGCTTTTGAAGGTGGTGGTATTTTTTACCAAATCTTTTTCAATAATATAATCCATATTTGAATTAAGATTTTGCATAAGGTTCCTGTCAAAACTTCGCGTGGCTCTCATTTTTTCTACAATAGAATCTCTTTTGAGTCTTTTTTCACTATAAAAAATAGATTTTTCAGGAGAAATATCCAGATAAGCGTTTTCTGTTTTTGGTACAGCATTAGAATCAAGTCTCATTGTAGCCTGATATACAAATCTAGACGTCTGTGCCACAGCTATTTGTGATAAAAAAAGAAGGGCAATAATTGTTTTAAATGAATTTTTCATTTTAATAATTTTTGTTTGGACTAAAAATTTATGACAAAGTTAAAATTTATCTATACATCTCATAGATAAATATTTGACTACAAATTGGAAAATCTTATTTTTTATAGTAATTTTGCAATCTAAAATCATTCTAAATAAAAATAATGATTAAAGTAACAGATATAGCAAGAGAAAAAGCGGCACAACTGATGAAGGAAGACGGCTTTAACCCTGAAAACGACTACATTAGAGTTGGGGTAAAAAGCGGTGGCTGTTCCGGTTTAGAATATGTGTTGAAATTTGATAAAGAAAAAACAGATGCCGATCAGGTTTTTGAAGATAATGGTGTGAAAATAGTGGTAGACAAAAAATCTTTTCTGTATTTGGTAGGAACAACGCTTGATTTTTCAGGCGGATTGAATGGAAAAGGATTTGTGTTCAATAATCCTAACGCAGCAAGAACTTGTGGATGTGGAGAATCTTTTAGTTTATAAAAGAAACTAAATCTGAAGAAAATTATGTCAAAATATACAGAAGACGACCTACGCGTCGATTTAGAAAATAAACAGTACGAAGCCGGTTTTTATACCGACATAGAGTACGAGGAATTCCCTTCCGGTTTATCGGAAGACATTGTTCGTATGATTTCTGCCAAAAAAGAAGAACCCCAATGGATGACTGACTGGAGACTGGAATCCTTCAGAATTTGGCAAAAAATGAAAGAGCCAGACTGGGCCAACATTCAATACGAAAAACCTGACTTTCAGGCCATAAAATACTACGCTGCGCCAAAGCAAAAACCAGAATTGGAAAGCCTGGACGAGGTAGATCCTGAACTTTTGAAAACGTTTGAAAAACTAGGCATCAACATCGAGGAACAAAAACGTTTGGCAGGTGTTGCGGTAGATATCGTAATGGACTCGGTTTCTGTAAAAACTACTTTCCAAGAAACTTTAAAAGAGAAAGGAATCATTTTCTGTTCCATCTCTGAAGCCATTAAAAACCATCCTGAATTGGTAAAACAATACATCGGTAAAGTGGTGCCAAGAGGAGACAATTTTTATGCTGCCCTTAATTCGGCGGTGTTTTCTGACGGAAGTTTTTGCTACATCCCAAAAGGAGTAAAATGTCCTATGGAACTTTCTACCTACTTCCGTATCAACAAAGCTGGAACTGGCCAGTTCGAAAGAACGTTGGTGATTGCAGACGAAGGAAGTTATGTTTCTTATCTAGAAGGCTGTACTGCCCCTGCAAGAGACGAAAACCAATTGCATGCTGCTGTGGTAGAATTGATTGCTATGGCAGATGCAGAAATAAAATATTCTACTGTACAAAACTGGTATCCCGGAGATGAAGAAGGAAAAGGAGGGGTCTTCAACTTTGTAACCAAAAGAGGGCTTTGCGAAAGAAATGCAAAAATCTCTTGGACTCAGGTAGAAACAGGTTCTGCCGTTACTTGGAAATACCCATCTTGTATTTTGAAAGGAGACAATGCCGTGGGAGAATTTTACTCTATCGCAGTAACCAATAACCACCAATATGCAGATACAGGAACCAAAATGATTCACATTGGTAAAAACACCCGTTCTACCATTATCTCTAAAGGGATTTCTGCAGGAAAATCCAACAATTCTTACAGAGGACTGGTAAAAGTAATGCCTTCTGCAAAAGGCGCCAGAAACTTTTCTCAGTGCGACTCTTTATTGATGGGCAATAACTGTGGTGCGCATACCTTCCCTTATATTGAAATAAAAGACCCAACGGCACAATTAGAACACGAGGCTACTACTTCTAAAATTGGAGAAGACCAAATTTTCTATTGCAACCAAAGAGGGATTGATACCGAAAGAGCCATCGCCCTTATCGTAAATGGTTTCAGCAAAGAGGTTCTCAATAAACTGCCAATGGAATTTGCCATAGAAGCACAGAAACTATTAGAAATTTCTCTAGAGGGTTCTGTCGGTTAACAAAAAAGATAAAAAAACAATACAAGATAATGCTCAAAATCAACAATTTACATGCCAAAATTGAAGACGGCGTAGAAATTTTAAAGGGAATCAACTTAGAAATAAAACCAGGCGAAGTACACGCCATCATGGGACCTAACGGGGCCGGAAAATCTACCCTTTCTTCTGTGATTGCAGGAAAAGAAGATTACGAAGTAACCGATGGGGAAATCCTTTTTGAAGGAGAAGATATCATAGAAGATGCTCCGGAAGAAAGAGCCCACAAGGGGATATTCCTTTCTTTTCAATATCCTGTAGAAATCCCAGGGGTAACGGTAACCAACTTCATTAAAGCGGCCATCAACGAAACCAGAAAAGCAAATGGCGAAGAAGAAATGTCTGCAAAAGACATGTTGGCTTTGGTGCGTAAAAATGCTGAACTTTTGGGAATGAAAAAGGAGTTTCTTTCTCGTTCATTGAACGAAGGATTCTCTGGAGGGGAAAAGAAAAGAAACGAGATTTTCCAAATGATGATGCTTAATCCTAAGTTGGCTATTTTGGACGAAACAGATTCTGGACTAGATATTGATGCCTTAAGAATTGTAGCAGACGGGGTAAATCATTTCAAAAATTCAGGAAATGCCGTTTTATTAATTACCCACTATCAAAGGCTTTTAAATTACATTCAGCCAGATTTTGTACATGTTTTGGCAGACGGAAAAATCATCAAAACAGGAGATAAATCTTTGGCTTTAGAACTAGAAGAAAAAGGCTACGACTGGCTACTTTAATTAGATTTACAATGGGTTTATTCGAACAAATTTTAGATAAAAAACCTTCTCTTTCAGGAGAAAAGCGCATCGCTTTAGAAAATTTTCTAAGCGCAGGTTTTCCTACCAAAAAAGACGAAGAATACAAATATACCAACCTGAAGGAGATTACAGAAAAAGACTATCAGTTTTCTGCTTCAGAACACCATAACATTACCAAAAAACAACTGGATGATCTTCATTTGGGTGAAGAACATTTTGATTGGATTGTTTTTATCAATGGCAAATTGCACAAAGAACTCTCAAAAATTTCTATTGAAAATGTAGAATTTTTGACCTTGGATTTTGCCTTTTCTCATCCTACCTACTCGCAAATTATTAAGCAGCACTTCAATAAGATTGCTAATAGAGAAAATCCTTTCTGCAACTTAAACCATGCTTTAGGTAAAGACGGATTTTTCCTTCATGTCCCTAAAAACGTAGTGATTGAAAAACCTATTCATGTTTTTTATCTTTCTCAAAGTCAGGAAAAAAACTCGTTTTACAACCCGAGAAATCTTTTAGTGGCTGAGGAGGGCTCAAAAGTGGAGATCATAGAAAGCCATCATAATTTTGATGATACCTTTGTATTCACCAACTCGGTAACCGAAATTTTTGCAGGCAAAAACGCCAAAGCAGATTGGCACAAACTCCAAAATGACAGCGACACTTCTTATTTGGTAGACCATACTTTCGCCAAGCAAGAAAGAGACAGTCTGGCGACCGTTAACACTTTTTCTTTTGGAGGAAAATTGGTAAGAAACAACCTAGACTTCATTCACAACGGAGAAAACATCAACTCTTTTATGAATGGCATCACCATCATTGGTGGAGAACAATTGGTAGATCATCACACAGCGGTACATCATAACCAGCCTAACTGTGAGTCATACCAAAACTACAAAGGAGTGTTCAAGGACAAAGCGCATGGAGTGTTCAACGGGAAAGTTTTTGTAGATAGAATTGCACAAAAAACCAACGCTTATCAGCAAAACAATAATATCCTTCTTTCTGAAGGGGCTACCATAGACACAAAACCACAGTTGGAGATTTTTGCCGATGATGTAAAATGTTCACATGGTTGTACGGTGGGACAATTGAATGAAGATGCCTTGTTTTATTTAAGAGCAAGGGGAATTTCTAAGAAGGAAGCGCAAGCCCTATTGCTCTATGCATTTGCCAATGATGCCATGCAAAACATTGACATTGAGCCATTAAAGTTGAAAATTTCAAAACTTTTGGCAGAAAAATTAGAAGTAGATATTGCATTTGAAGATTTAGATTAAATTTGAAGAAACATCAATGCAATGATTCAAAATATACCCATAGAAAAAGTATTGTTTCTGGATATAGAAACGGTTCCGCAAGTTGCCAACTTTGCAGAATTGTCTGAAACAGAACAAAAACTTTGGGACAAAAAAACACAAAGACAAAGAGAAGAAGAGGTTTCGGCGGGAGATTTTTATGGAGAGCGCGCCGGCATCATGGCAGAATTTGGGAAAATTATCTGCATTTCTGTGGGAATGTATGAAAAGAATGAAACCCTTAAAATCAAGACTTTTGCACATGATGATGAACAAAAATTACTGGAAAAATTTGGTGAAATTTTTAACAGCAGCCGCTTAAGAGATGTTATTCTCTGTGCTCACAATGGAAAAGAATTTGATTTTCCATGGATCGCCAGAAGGTTTCTGATTAACGGGATGCAACCCCCAATGCCCTTCCAGATGTTTGGGAAAAAACCATGGGAGATTCCACATTTGGACACCATGGAGTTGTGGAAATTTGGAGATTGGAAAAGTTTTATTTCTCTTGAGTTGATGGCGCATATCTTCGGGGTGCCCACCCCAAAAGATGATATAGACGGCTCTATGGTTGCGTCTATCTATTATATAGAAAAAGACTTGCCGAGGATTGTAAAATATTGTGAGAAAGATGTTTTAACTTTGGCCAATGTCTTTAGGAAATTGAGACAAGAAGAACTATTAAAAAGATTTAACGATTAAAAATTCAGCTTTTTGAATTTTAAATTTTGAGCCTTAGATTATGAAATATACAGACGAACAGATTGCCACCATCGGCGAAAACATCATCAAAGCCTTGAAAACGGTTTTTGACCCAGAAATCCCTGTGGACATCTACGAGCTCGGATTGGTATATGATGTGCAGATTTCTGATGAAGGAGAAGTAAAAGTGGTAATGACGCTTACGACACCCAATTGCCCTGTGGCAGAATCTCTTCCGCAAGAAGTGAAAGAAAAAGTGGCAGGGGTAGAAGATGTGAAATCTGTGGATTTAGAACTCACTTTCGAGCCAAGCTGGAACAAAGATATGATGAGTGAAGAAGCCAAGTTTGAATTGGGAATTCTATTTTAACCATCACTTTTAACCCATAAAAAAGCCTGAAAATAATTTTCAGGCTTTTCTTTTTAAATCTCTTTAGCAATCTCTTTACCCTCCCTTCTGCTCCATTCGCTCCAGGAACCTACATACAAATGAGGAATTTCAAATCCGGCATAGTCCAAAGCTAAAATGGTATGACAAGCCGTAACCCCGCTTCCACAATGGATGATGAGTTTTTCGGGATGGGTTTTTAAATGGTTTTGATATTTTTCTTTCAAAATTTCCGGGGCGAGAAACTCGCCGTTTTCATCCAAATTTTCAGAAAAAGGAATGTTGATGGCGCCCGGGATATGCCCTGCCACCAAATCTATGGGTTCAGACTCTCCGCGATAGCGATACGCATCTCTTACATCTATTACGGTTGCCATTTTTTCTGCAATGGAACGCTCTACCTCCTCAAGGCTGGACGTAGGCGATTGCCAATCTGAAGGAGCGGAAATCTCCGTTCTTTCGAATTGTTCTTCCCCAGATTTTAAATCAACCCCTGCCTTTTCAGCCGCCTGCCATCCTCCGCTTAATACCTGTACGTTTTCCAGACCAAAAGCCTTCAGCATCCACCAGCATCTCGCTGCCGCATTGGCTCCGTTAGACGTATCATATACCACAACATGAGAGGTTTTTGAAACTCCTATATTTTGCAAGGTCTTTCCAAATGTATCAACATCCGGCAACGGATGCCTTCCGCCAAAAGCCGCATTTTCTACTGCTTTCGCCAAGTCTTTGTCCAAATCCACAAACCGTGCCCCGGAAATGTGCTTCTGCAAATAATCTTCCTGAGCCGTTTTGCCAGTTCTTGCGTCCAATAAAACCAAGTCGTTTTGACTGATGATGTTTTGTAATTCTTGGGCTGTAATGATGGGTTTCATTATCTTTTTATTTTCTACAATTTTAATCATTTTTTAAACATTTCTCCGTTTTATTTTTAAAAGAATAATGTCTTTTTATTGATTAACTATTATGGAATATTATTTGTTATAATTTGTCTTAAAAAAACACAAAACCATAAAATTGCCGGTTTTATAAATATTTATAATTTCGTATAAAACAAACACACATGAGTCTAGTTCTGAAACCTATTGACGTGGTGGAGAACATCACCAAAGAAGAATTTGAAGAAAAATACCTGAAACCGAGAAAACCTGTTGTTTTAAAAGGAATGGCTAAAAATTGGCCTGCTTTTGAAAAATGGAATCTCGATTACATGAAAAAAATGGTGGGCGATATAGAAGTGCCTTTGTATGACAGTGCCAAGGCAGACCCTTCTGCTCCCATTAATTCATCTGCAGCCAAAATGAAGTTTGCAGATTATGTAGACCTCATCAAAAAAGAACCTACAGATCTCAGAATCTTCTTATTCGACCCTATAAAACATGCGCCAAAACTCTTAAAAGACTATATCTTTCCGAAAGATTTAATGGGAGGATTTCTAGACAAATATCCCAATATGTTTTTTGGAGGAAAAGGCTCTGTGACCTTCATGCATTTTGATATTGACATGGCCCACATCTTCCACACCCATTTCAATGGCAGAAAACACATTCTTTTATTTGATTACAAATGGAAAGAAAGGCTTTACCAAATTCCTTTTGCTACGTATTCTCATGAAGATTATGATATTTCTAATCCGGATTTTGAAAAATTCCCTGCCCTAAAAGGCGTAGAAGGCATAGAATGTTTTCTAGAGCATGGAGACACTCTCTTCATGCCAACTGGCTGGTGGCATTGGATGAAATATCTGGACGGCAGTTTCTCCCTTTCCCTCAGAGCATGGGATAAATCTTGGGCCGTAAAGGCGCATTCTTTATGGAATCTTACGGTGCAAAGAAACTTTGACAATTTCATGAAAGCCCGTTTTAAGAAGAAATATATGGACTGGAAGGAAAAGCTGGCCATCAAAAGGGCAGAAAATGCGATGAAAAATGGTTGGCCAAGATAATTTTACCCTTTTATTTTTCCACAATCATCGAATTCTCTTGGCTAATTCTGTAATTTTGTAGAAATTTAAATCGAATATCACAAATTCATAAAAATTTATGTCATTAATTAAAAGCATTTCAGGCATCCGCGGTACCATTGGGGGAAAAGTAGATGATAATCTTACCCCTGTAGATGTGGTAAAATTTACCGCTGCCTTCGGAACCTGGCTTCAAAAAAATAAAAACAAAAAAGACTTAACGCTGGTTATTGGGCGCGATGCAAGAATTTCTGGTGCTATGGTCAATTCTTTGGTGACGGCTACTTTACAGGGGCTTGGGATCCATGTAGTAGATTTAGGCTTATCCACTACCCCTACTGTAGAAGTAATGGTTCCTGAACTGAATGCAGATGGCGGAATTATATTGACGGCTTCTCATAATCCTAAACAATGGAACGCCCTAAAATTGCTCAACGAAAAAGGAGAGTTTATCAGCGGTAAAGATGGAGCGGAAGTTTTGGAAATTGCAGAGAAAGAAGATTTTGATTTTGCTGAAGTGGATGATTTGGGCAAATATGAAACCCGTGACGATGCTTTTGACATTCATATCCAAAAAATATTGGCCTTGCCAATGGTAGATGCAGAAGCCATCAAATCCAAAAAGTTTAAAGTAGCCCTAGATGCCGTCAATTCTACAGGAGGGATTGCTATTCCTCAATTACTAGAAAAACTAGGTTGCGAGGTTATCAAATTATATTGCGACCCTACAGGACATTTCCCGCACAATCCAGAGCCTTTGAAGGAGCACCTTACAGACATTTGCGATTTAATGAAAAAAGAAAAAGCAGATGTAGGCATTGTGGTGGACCCGGATGTAGATAGATTGGCTTTGATAGACGAAAACGGAGAGATGTTTGGCGAAGAATATACCTTGGTGGCCGTGGCAGATTATTTGCTTAGACATAAGAAAGGGGCAGCTGTTTCTAATCTTTCTTCGAGTAGGGCTTTGAGAGATGTTGCCAGAGGATTAGATTCAGAATATTTTGCCAGTGCAGTAGGAGAAGTAAATGTGGTAACATTGATGAAAGAGAAACATGCAGTGATAGGCGGAGAAGGCAACGGCGGAATCATCTATCCTGATTTGCATTACGGAAGAGACTCTTTAGTAGGGGTGGCTTTATTTTTAACCCATTTGGCAAAAGAAAACAAAACTGTTTCGGAACTGAGAGCCACTTACCCTGCTTATTTTATGGGCAAGAAAAAGATAGAATTGACGCCAGATATTAATGTAGATGCTTTATTGGAAAAAATGCAGCAAGAATATGCTTCAGAAGAAATTTTTACCATAGATGGGGTAAAAATAGATTTCCCGGACAACTGGGTGCATCTTAGAAAATCTAATACAGAACCTATCATTAGAATCTATACAGAGGCCTATTCTCAAGAAGAAGCAGATGCTTTGGCAGATAAAATGATAGATAAAATAAAATCTTTGATTTAATTCAAAGGATAAAAAGCAAGAAGTTGGAAGAATATTTTGAAAATGAACTTTCCAAAAAGTTCGAAGAAATGATTGAGAATAACGAAAACTACTATTTCGACACCGAAGAAATAGAGGATATTGTTATTTTTTATCTGGAAATGGGAGACATCAATTATGCCGAGTTGGCCATCAACTACGGCTTGAAACTTCATCCCAACTCCATCGAACTCAAAGTAAAGCAATTGGAGGTTTTTCTAGAACTAGAGCAGTATGTAAATGCCCGAACATTAATAGAAGAGTTGAAACCAACTTGCTCAGAAAGCACAGACTTTTTAGTTTGTTGTGCTAAATATTATTCTAACAACGGTAACCCTAGAAAAGCCATCGCGTTCTGCGAAATGGCTCTAGAACTACATGAAGAAGAAAACTTTCTTCACAATTTCATTGCAGATGAGTTGCACAATTTGGGAGACCCCTTCAATGCTTTAAAGCATTATAAAATGGCCCTGAAACATGATCCACAAGATGATTATTCTTTGGAAAGCGTGATGATGTGTTATCAGCAACTCAATCGACATGAAGAGGCCGAAGAGTTTCTCCAAAACTATATCAATCAGTTTCCTTTTTCAGAAACGGCATGGTTTGAAATGGGGCAATTTTATTTCAACCGAAAAAAGCACGAAAAAGCCATTCAGTCTTTTGACTATCTATTGGCCATCAATTCTGAATCTGCAGGCGTATATGCCAACAAAGCGGCCTGTTATGAAGCCTTAGAACAATGGCAAAAGGCCATTGAGGTGTATGAAGAACAATTGGCTTTAGAATATACCAAAGCCTTTACCTATTATAAAATTGGTCTTTGCTATCGTGCTCAAAAGAAAAACATTGAAGCCTTGCAGGCCTTTCAGAAATCTTTGAGAGAAGACCCTCAGTTTTATCTTTCTATGATGGAGCAAAGTGACATCTACCTAGAAATGAAAAGCATGAAAGAAGCGCTCCATTTTGCTAAAGAAGCCGTGGCTCTTAACAGCAACAACATAGAATTTCAGAAAAAACTGGCCTATTTGTATATTGATTCCGGAAGATTTGAGGAGTCGCTTACTTGTCTTAAAAAGATTGTAGAAGCAGACCCTACCCGTTTTTACAGTTGGTATGCCTATACAGAAGTGATGATGTTGGTGGGTGAATATGAAGACGCTATTACCGTTTTGGAAAAAGCCATCCAAATCCACGAAAGAGCAGAATTGTACTACCAATTGGGCAATGCTTATTTTAATTTGAAAGACGAAAAAAACGGACAAATTGCCTTGCAAAAAGCTTTGGAACTAGACCCTACACTTTCTGATGATATGGAGGAAAAATATCCATACATCAAAGACCAAGTGGCTAAAGAAAAGAGCAAGAAGAAATAGAACAATCCTGGAAGATTTTCGGGATTTTTTATCGGTAATATTTCTCCAAAAACCAGAAAAACTCCTGCATTCTGTAGAGGTTATTGGCCAAAAGATAAACGAAAAGCAATCCCACAACAAAGGTTAAAAAGGTTTGCATTTTGGGGGATTTTCTATAGCCGTAAAACAACCATCCCAGCATCATAGGAACCACAAAAACAAAGTGCCCTCCATAAATATAAGAAGTATGCAGCCCGAATTTTAAAACACAATGAATGATGATGTCTACCAAAAATGAAATCATCAAAATCTGAACTAATTTATTCCTGAAATTTTTGATGTAGCTCCACAGAACAAATGTTAGTATCAATCCTACAAAAACATAAGGCCCCACAGACGAAAAGACGTCCATAAAGATAGCCTTGTAATGGTACCCTTTCAGATTGTTGTAATCTCTAATGATAAAGCTGGAAAAAAGCATATTTCCGCCAAAAAACCAAGAAGAAATCATGTCCCAAATAGGGGTCACTTTAGGTTTTGAAAATTTCTCATATTGCTCCCCTACCTGTTTAAAAATCTTCATATAATTGAAATCCAAGCGGTAGAGAAAAAGCAAGGCAAAAACGACAGCAGAAAGCAAAACCCTTAAAAAGGCATTGCCTATTTTTTTGAAATTCCAAAAGAGTTTCTTTTCAAACAATAACGGCAAATAAACTTTCACAATATTGGTCACGGTAAGTCCTCCCACGGAAATGGCGGCTAAAGTAAGTGGTATAGCCGGTATTTTTTTGTCTTGTTTAATTTTTAACGCTGCATAATAGTTAAAAAGCGTCAATAGAAATAGCGTGTAGGTATACGTTTCCGGGGTAAAGGACAGCAATATAGGAGTGGTAAAGAATGCAAAGAAAAAGACAATCAATAGATTCACCTTCAAAGGTGTTTTAATGATGTTTTTGAGATATTTAAAAATCTGCACCAAGCTCAAGCTTATGGAAATATTACTACACCAAGCCAAAACCAACCTGAAGGTGCTATCTTTTTTTCCATTTGAAATCAATAAGGCCAACCTTCTTATTCCATCAAAAAAATAGTTGGAAAACGGATGTCTTTCAAAGCCTCCTCCTGTGGTTAAAATAGAGTAATTATCAAAACTGAAATAGCCGTCCCATGGGATTCTATCATCAAAAATAATTCTATAATGAAGGGCGATATACGTGCCCAAAACGCCATAAGAAATAAGAAATACAATACATAAAATCCACTCTATCCAATGAGAGGGAAATACTAAAGAGAAAAAGTTTTTTATTTTTTTCAAAAGGAAAATTTTTTGCAAAATTATAGTTTTCTGCTGATTACAGATACATTTTTAGTCTTGGATATTTCTAAGAAGAACAAGAAAGCATGCTGCATCCCACTTGTCCTTCATACTCATCTGGTCTTTTTACCGAAAACTCTGGATAGATTTCTTCATAAGGATGCTGAAGGGCATGCCAAAGTTTATCAAAAAGTTCTGTTTTGCCTTCTTCCATTTCTGCAATGCATTCAAAAAGAAGATAGTTTCTCAAAGAGAATTTAGGATTGGCTTTCTGCATGATTTTTTGACTTTCTTCTCTTGAAATTTCATTGCGAGAAAGTCTTAGCCAATACTGCTCTACAAATTCTGAAAGCAAATCCAGTTGTTCTGCCGTAGGCTTTTTATAAAAACAACTGCCAAAGTGCGAAGCAACTTCTACATGTTCTGAAATTTTTTCTAATTGATTGAAAAACAGCGTGTAATCCATGGAAATATCTTCCATAAGTTTTTGCCATGAGGTAAAAAAATCGGCATCATATTTTTCCAGTTTCTCGAAACCGAATTTTTTCGCCATCATTTCATCATGCTTTTTCCAAAACATTTCGCTGTAATCCATCAATATTTTTTCTAATGCGGCTTGGTCTTTTATTAAAGGAAATAAGGCATTCGCCAACTGCATCAAATTCCAATGAGCAATATGTGCCTGTCTCCCGAAAGCATATCTTTTGCCCGGCAAATCTGTAGTATTAGAAGTAAAATTAAGGTCATATTCATCCAGCATAGAGAAGGGGCCATAATCTATGGTATTACCCATGATGCTCATATTATCCGTATTCATCACCCCGTGTACAAATCCTACTCTTAACCATTCTACAATCATATCGGCGGTTTTTTCTCCAACTTTTTGAAAGAATTCTAAGTATTTCTCCTTAGAGTTTGCATTGATTTCTGGGAAATATTTTTCGATGGTGTGGTGGGCTAATTTTTGAAGCGTATCTAGTTCATTTCTCGCTGCTAGTAGTTCGAAATGGCCAAAGCGAAGAAATGTTTCTGAAGTTCTGATAACCACTGCACCTTGCTCGAACTCTACATTTCCGGAATACATGATGTCTCTTGCTACCTTTTCTCCTGTCAAGGAAAGCGACAACGCTCGCGTTGTAGGAACTCCCAAATGATACATGGCTTCACTCATCAGATATTCACGAATGGAAGACCTCGACACGGCTCTCCCATCTGCATGTCTCGAATATGGTGTAGCTCCGGCGCCTTTCCATTGAATTTCAGTTGATTTTCCTGCAGCGTTTTTTATTTCTCCAGCAAATATGGCTCTTCCGTCTCCGAGCTGACCTGCCCATTGCCCAAATTGATGTCCGGCATAGGCAGTAGAATACGTTTTGATGTTTTCGGGAAGCTGAGTAGCGTTCAAAAAATCTAGGTCTTCTTGGTTTTTTATTTTTCCAAGTCCTATTTCCTGAGCTAAGTCTTCATTAAAATGCAAGAGACTTGCTTTTTTAAAACCATATATTTCATGCGTGGCAAAGAGAAATCCCGGAGTCTGTCTTTGGGTTGGATTTCCTGATAAATCACCTGGAAATTGATCTAAAAACGGATGTGTAATCTGTTGTAAATTCATTCCGCAAAACTACTTTATTTCTATTAAAAAACCGCTTCAAAAAAGATTGAAACGGTTTATTTATTTTATTTGTTAAAATCTACCTCATCTTTATTGAGGTGTTCATTAAGATTGTCTTCTTTGGGTTTTGGCTTGTTGCCTTCTTCTTTAGGCTTAGGATTTTTAATCTGATCTATGGTCTGCAATCCTCCATCATCGCCATAGCCTCCCAGACCTTTTAAATCCGAACAATCACCTGTCCAATTGGAAGGTTTTGGAAACTTATCATCTGGGGTAATGCCTAGTGTCTTATCTGCCCAAACTTTCTTCATGAAAATTCCCCAAATAGGCAAGGCCATTTTCGCCCCTTGTCCTTCACCGGTTCCCCAGAAGTGGGTGGCTCTGTCTTCCCATCCTACCCAGGCTCCTGTTGCCAAGTTAGGGGTAATACCAATAAACCAACCATCAGAATTATTTTGTGTAGTTCCTGTTTTACCCGCTATTTCTATGGTCTCAGGAACCCCCATTCTTCTTAACTCACCCGAAGCTGTACCAAATTTAGTAACACCCATCATTAAGTCTAACATGGTATAGGCATATAACTCATTCATGACTTCTTTGGTCTCGTTTTTCACTTCTTTAATCACCCTACCGTTGGCATCTTCTATACGCCAAATCATTTCGGGTTTTACATAATTTCCAAAGTTGCCAAATGAACTATAGGCGCCTAACATTTCATAAATAGTGATATCTGTAGAACCAAGCGCTACGGCTAATTGCCCTCTCGGTATTTCTTGTGTCACCCCCAAATCTCGAGCCAACTGAATTACCTTATCAGATCCAACTCTGTCCATCAACCTCACCGCTACAGGGTTTTGTGATTGTGCCAAAGCATCTTTTAGGGTAAGATTTCCTCCTCTACCGGGCACTCTATAACCTCTTTCATCAAAAGTAGCATTAGAAACCGTAGAGCATGGAGTCATTCCCAAATTCATAATTGCAGCTGCATACACAAATGGTTTAAAAGTAGATCCCACCTGTCTTTTTCCTTGTTTTACGTGGTCATACTGGAAATGCTGCCAGTTGATACCGCCCACCCATGCTTTGATATCACCCGTTGCAGGCTCCATAGACATAAGGCCCGCCTGAGCAATCTGCTTGTGATATCTAATGGAGTCATATGGAGACATCTCTACTTCTTTTTCTCCCTCCCAGGTAAAAATAGTTGTTTTCACAGGAGTTTTGAATTCCATCATGATAGAGTCTTCCGGCATATTTTCGGCAACCAATTGTTTGTATCTTCCTGTTCTTTTAATGGCAGACATCATCACATCGTCTATCTGCTTTTTATCTAGATAATAAAAAGGTCTGTTTGGATTTCTACGCTGTTCTGCATCAAAACTTTTCTGAAGATTAGTCATGTGTTCCTTAATGGCTTCTTCAGCATATTTCTGCATTTTAGAATCTAGTGTTACAAAGATTTTTAAACCATCTCTGTATACATTCACGTTTTTGCCAGTTTCTTTTTCGTAATCGTCCAGATATTTTTGGATTTCTTTTTTCAGATAGAATTTATAATAGGCAGAATAGCCCTCATCCACATTTTCTACGGGATGAAAATCCACTTTTATTGGCTCATTTTTAACCCTATTGTATGTGTTTTCATCTATGTAGCCAGTTTTTAGCATTTGTTCTAGTACAACATTTCTTCTTTCCATGGCCCTTTCAGGATGCCTAATAGGATTATTGGTACTAGGTGCTTCTAACATTGCAACAAAAGTAGCCGCTTCAGATAATGTAAGATCTTTAGTGTTTTTATTAAAATAAACTCTTGAAGCCAATTCTATTCCTTTAGAATTGAAATTAAAGTCCATTTTATTGAAATAAAGTGCAATGATCTCATCCTTGGTATATCTTTTCTCCAGACTTACCGCTACAGACCACTCTTTAAGTTTTTGGTAGATTCTTTTTAATGGATTCGAAGATGGATCAGGAGTAAATAAAAGTTTTGCTAATTGTTGAGAAATGGTAGATCCCCCACCTCTTTTCCCTCTAAAGGCAATGGCTCTTACAAAAGCCTGAAGGTCAATCCCCGAATGCTCTCTGAAACGCTCATCTTCTTTTGCCATTAGTGCATAAATAAGATGCGGCGGAAGGTCTTTATACGTAACTGGAATGGTTTTTTCTTTTTCGAATTTTCCTAAAACTTCTCCATCAGAAGAGATGATTTCTGAAGCTACATAGATATCTGGATTTTCTAATTCTTTCACATCTGGCATGTCTCCCAGGAAACCCTGAGAAAGCACAAAAAACAACAACGTAGTTCCTGCAACAAATGCGGCCAACCCGTACCAAATGAATTTAATCCATTTTTTAGAATTCATCTTATTATCTTTTTTGGGAGGCAGTGGAAACGTATGTGTACTGCCCTGTTGTATGGTGTTGTTTTCCATATTCTGATTATGGTTGTTTTGCATTTTCAATTTTTACCCCTACATCTTCTATTCCCTTCAAATCTTCTGCTCTCATGGCCTGTGTAATACTTATAATGTATTTTCCTTTGGCGGGGAAAGCATATCTGTTCTTGTACAGAAACATTATTTCTTTAGTTTCCCCAAATCCTTCGCCTAGCCATTCTCCATTGGGTTTTGCCAATACATAATTCAATGTATCCGTCTTAAAAACTTTTTGGTTTTCTGCCTTTATATATGCCTTTACGAAGAGATTGCTGTATGGATAATCATTATTATTCCTGATAACAAATATAATGTTTTTTGGAGCTTGAGTTTCTACTATATTGACTTCAAACTTCAACTCATTTTTTTTGTTCCAAGTTCCATCAAGAGACTTCATAGAAACCTCTTCATTATCTCCAGAACAAGAAACGAAAAGCATTGAAACGAAAAATATCAGAAAATATTTATGCATTAGTCTTTCTTTTTAGGAGGATATCGCTTTTTTTGTTTGTTGAATTTTTTAGGAGCTTGTCCATTAGATTCCTCTTTTTTACCTTCCTCTTTAACAGCATTTTGTGGTCTGTTATTGTTTTGAGAATTGTTATTTCCGTTATTTCTTGGCTTGAATTTCTGTTTCTTTTTCTCAAAACGGTTAAGGTTGTTTTCCTGAATAAGGTCTACCGTTTCTGTACCTTCAGCACCAGAAAACGTCTTAAGATCTTCTAAAGCAGGGGTTTTCTGGTTTTTTTTGTTGATGCTGATCATTTTTTTCACTTCGGCAACATCCAAGTCATACCATGCCATAGAATTATCTACATAGGCAAACCACATTTTTCTTTTGAAAACATCTATTTTTATACAGAACGCTCTTCCTTTTTCGGTATCTAAAACGGTATTAGACGATGGAAAATTAGACAATGCATCTACATAACTGTCTAACTCATAGTTTAAACAGCATTTTAACTTCCCACATTGGCCAGCCAGTTTCAGAGGATTGATACTTAGCTGTTGGTATCTTGCAGCATTGGTGTTTACAGATCTGAAATCAGTAAGCCATGTTGAACAACACAATTCTCTTCCACAAGAACCTATGCCTCCTACTTTGGCAGACTCTTGTCTGTAGCCTATCTGCTTCATATCTATCTTGGTTTTGAAAGCAGAAGCATATTCTTTAATCAATTGACGGAAGTCTACTCTTCCCTCTGCAGTATAATAGAAAGTAGCTTTAGAGCCGTCTCCCTGGTATTCTACATCAGTAATCTTCATTTCCAAGCCAAGATATTTTGAAATTTTTCTGGCCTGAATTTTTGTAGACTCTTCTTTATTTCTAGCTTCTTGCCATGCCTCAACATCTTGTTGAGAGGCAATTCTATATATTTTTAAGGCTTGGTCATCAGATGTTTTTTTTCTTTTCATCTGAATTTTCACCAACTCTCCTGTGAGGCTTACTACGCCTATATCATGTCCCGGATTAGATTCTACCGCCACCACACTTCCTATATGCAATGGAAGTTTATGTATATTATTATAATAGCCTTTTCTGTCATTTTTGAATCTTACTTCTACATAAGTACATGCATTTTCTTTAGGTGCATCTACGGTAGAAAGCCAATCAAATACGCTTAGTTTATAGCTATTACCACAAGTATTTACATTTTCGCAGCCTGCTGTTTTAGTCCCGCAGGAATGAGAAGAACCTCCGGATGTATTACATCCACAACTCATAATAAATTTTTAGTTCTTGCAAATTTAGCATAATTTTAAATAGAAAGGAAAAACTATATTGTCCTTGTATAATTTATGTGTTTTTAAAAAAAACATATAACATCCCAAAATTTAATATTAAACTATTAATAAAAGCTTTTTTTTATTAAAACCTTTTCAATGGAAAAACAATGGTTTTTAATGCTCTGCATAATTATTGTTTAAGCCAAAAAAAATTAAACAAATTTGTATGAGTAAAGGAATTATTCTCAAATATGATCAAAAAAGTTAAGCGATTATGCGGTTGGTTATGTATTTTGCTGTTTTTTATACTTTAGGAAGGAAGTATTTAGATAAAGAGGTTATTGGGAGATTTTCGGCACTTTGTGGGGATTTTACACCGTTTGCTAATGAGACTAATGGCTCATTTTTGTTAAATCAGTTATAGACAGTGAGCACGGTGGC
>CALJKL010000071.1 GCA_937973555.1 uncultured Flavobacteriales bacterium
ATTATAGAGCCTACAAAATCTTTAACCCAACCTTATAAAGTAAGGTACACAGGGAGAAACAATGAACCACTATCAAATAGTGAACTACTTAAAAGCAAAAAGGCTTGTTGGAAGAACATTTACGCTTCTTCTTTAAATTTTGTTTCTGCCATAGGAATAATTCCGGGGGATGCTTTGTTTGAAGTAAAAGACACCACAGTACCCAACCCAGAAGTATTTGTTTATGATATTAATGGTATAAAGAAAAAAGCAGGAGTACGGAAATGAGTTACGTTATTACTAAAACAGTTGATGGGAGGTTTACTTATTGGTGGGGATGGGATAATAAATGGCAGGGGCTTAAAAACAACGCCCGTAAAATGCAATCGAAAACAGAAGTAGAAGAACAAATAAGAACCATCCGTAATCTTGGATTATACGATAAGACAGTATATTGTCAAGGATATACTTCTTAAATAATTGACGGTATTTTAACCAAATATGTCGATGTATAAACAGCCGTCAATCCTGCATGGATACGATTTTCATGCAGGTTTTTTCTGAATTTACTAATCTTTAAAAATAAAAAAAACATGACACAATTAGCATCTATTTGTAAAGCCCTTTTAAATGGGGAAGTATTAAGTATTATGACAGGATTTAAAGATTTTGGTTGTACCAACCTACCCCGTGAAATTGGAAGAAGCGTAGAGCGTAAATTCGGGGTTGTAGTTGACAAAACACCAACGCCGTTTCGATCCAAAAGAAATCCTTCCCACGGTGGCATATATTACCGTTATCGCCTCCCCAAAATCAAATTAAACAAAGAAGGAATTAAAAAAATGAAACAATACGTCAAAGAAAATTCCTGAAAAACTTTTGGTTATATTCTTAGAGTGTATTAGTATTGTGATAGCTTAATTCCAATATTGATGATTTTCATAATTAATTTAATTACTTAAATATACGGTTTGTCCCCGTCTGTTTTCTTCTTACCCCGTCCGGGGAGCAATAAGTGGAATTAAGCGGCAGGCGGGGACGGGCCTTTTTTTATTTATGTCAACCGTTTATAAAATAAAAGCTGAAAAAAGGAGACAAAACGGGAAAATAAGAAGACAAAGAGAACGAGATGCTAAACTTAAATCAAATCATTCACATAATGAGTGGATTGAAATGTTAGATTTTTTTGAATGGTCTTGTGTTAGATGTAATGGATATAGCGGTTCTTCTTTTATAGAAAAAGATCACATACAGCCAATATATATTGGCGGTTCTAATGGATTAAATAATATACAGCCATTATGCTCTTATTGCAATAGGTCTAAATCATCAGAAAATATAGATTGGAGATTACAAGCTGCTAATAGACTTAATAAGAAATTGCCTTCAAAATACATTAAAAATGGCTAAAAGATTTACCGCAACAGAGATATGGAAAGAGGATTGGTTTTTAGACATGCCAATAGAGTATAAACTTTTTTGGTACTACATTTTGTCTAATTGCGATCATGCTGGATTGTTTAAGGTAAATTTGAGGTCATTTTGTGGTCTAATGGAGGTCAAGTTGACCCCAAGTAAGGTGCTTGAATACTTTAACTTTGGTAAACAACGAATTAGAGTAATATCAGATAGTCTTTGGTTAATAGAGGATTTTTTTGTTTACCAATATGGCCCAACATTTAACTGGAATAATAGAGTTCATGAAAGCATAGGAGAATTATATCAAAGACATAATATAGAACTAAAATCAATTAGAGGTCTAATAGACCTCAAGGATAGGGTTAAGGATAAAGATAAGGATATAAAGAAAGGGGGTACGGGGGAAAACAAAAAAGAACGTGCTGTTTCGATTGAAGAAAATTTTGCCGTATTTTCGGATGGTAGCAGACAAATATTGGGAACATCCCAATTATTTAGACTTTCTCAACAAGATTTAAAGCCAAAAGACGTTATTAAAGGTCAAATATTTTAACCATGTATTACGACAAACTTTGCGATTTAGGGATAAAACTTACCCGTAGAAGTGGGAATGTAAAAACAAAATGCCCCAAATGTTCGGATGGTCGTAAAAACAAAACTGACTTGCCGTTATCTGTTGATATAAACGAAGGGGCATATAATTGCCATAATTGCGGATGGAAGGGTAATGTTAGGTCTTTTGAGCGTAAACGCGAAAATAGGAAATACCAAAAACCAGATGCTTCAATGTTAAAGCATATTGAAGTAAAAGAAAAAACAAGGTTGTGGTTTGAAAAACGCGGCATATCACAAAGCACCTTAGACAAGTTTATGATATTTAACAGGGAAGAATGGATGCCTCAAACACAGCAAAAAGAAAATTGCATTTGTTTCCCATATTTCAGAGATGGCGAAATGGTGAATATAAAGTTTAGGGATGCAAAGAAAAACTTTAAAATGGTAAAGGATGCCGAATTAATACTTTACAACATAAGCAATATTGGTGACAAAAAATCGGTGATAATTACAGAAGGCGAAATAGACTGCCTTAGTCTTTACGAAAGTGGATATGGCGTTGATAGGTTAATAAATCAGGAAACAGGGGAAATAGAAAATTTTATATTTAGCGAAAAAGTTCCATTATCAGTTCCAAATGGTGCAAGTAAAGGGAATCAAAAATTGGATTATTTAGATAATTGTTCAGACTGGTTTGGAGATATTAGTGAAATAATAATTGCTACCGATAATGATGAAGCAGGTAAAATGCTTAAAGATGAATTAATAAGAAGGCTTGGTGTCGAAAGATGCAAAACAATATCATACCCTATTGAAGAAGTAGTTCCATTGGGCAATGGATTAAAAAGAAGATGCAAAGATTTTAATGAGGTTTTGATGTATTTAGGAAAGGATGTTGTGCAAAACGTAATTAATAATGCAGAATCAATTCCTGTTGATGGAGTATATTATTTGGAAGATATTTTTGATTCAATGCTTGAAAATTTTAGGAAGGGTATTGTTTTGGCCCCAACTACAAGATTTACAGAAATGGATGATTATTTTAGATGGAAGAAAGGGGATATAACGCTTTGTACTGGGTATGGCAATCATGGTAAGTCTTTTTTTATGCTTCAAATAATGCTTGTAAAATCTATATGGGATGATTGGAAGTGGGCTATATTTTCTCCAGAAAACTACCCAGCAAATGATTTTTATGATGACATTATTGAAATGTATGTTGGAAAATGGTTAAAAGATATGACAGAGGATGAATACACAGAGGCTTGTGTTTTTGTTGATGCTCACTTTTTCTATGTATATCCAGATAATGAACACGACATACATTCTATTCACGAAAAGTTTAGGCATCTTATTTTAAAGAAAGGAGTAGATGGAGTGATGATTGATCCGTTTAACCAGCTTGACCATAATCAAAAGGCTTATCAAAGGGAAGACCAATATTTATCCGAGATACTAAAAGATATTAAAAGATTTGCTTTACTTAACAATGTAGTTTATGTAATAATTGCACACCCTAAAAATCCATCTCACCAACCAAACCAACCATTACCCGTTGTCGATATGTACGATATTCATGGTGGTAGTATGTGGGGTAATAAAGCAGACCAAATACTTTCTTATTATAGGCCAAATTTTCATATAAATAAAAATAGCCCAGAAGTCACCATTTATATCCAAAAATTAAAAAGAAAAAGAACTGGCGGACAATTAGGCCAATTTGATTTAACTCTTTTGTGGAGCAAAAAAAGATATAGCAACCCATTTACGGGGGAAACCCCATGCGACCCACAGTTAGCCAATAGAAGAAAACTTGAACTTCAGAATGATTATAAACAACCCGAATTGTCAACAAATCATACTTGGCTCCCATACAAAGACGATACAGGGGAAGAAATAACATTTTAAAACTACTAACTATGCCCCACCAAAATTCATTAAACCAGTTAGCTTATGGTATTGTTATGTGTGGAAGGGTTTTGTATC
>CALJKL010000072.1 GCA_937973555.1 uncultured Flavobacteriales bacterium
CCTTTTTACCGGGTTGAGGGTTAAAGTGCCTTTCGTACTTAATGTAAACGTAACCTACGGCCATCCGTTCTTTATCCGCAAACCTGCTTACCGGCATGGCTCCCGATGGTAGTTTATCAATAGCCGGGTATTTAGTGCCTTTTAATCTCATGTGTTTTTAGTGGTTTTTTTGATTATCTTTTCTATTTGCTTTCTTGCCTTTTCTTGTTTTCTTAATTGAGATACAGGGGTATTTATTATTTTAGTTAATTCCTCTGTTAGTTTCTCCTTAAATGCGGTTAAATCAATATCCACTTTCATTTTATCCGCTTATTTATAGTGCCTGCGGCTGCACTTGGTTTGGTTATTGTTTTTTTTTGCTTTGTTGTATTGGTAGAGGGTTAAGATAGCTGGTTTATTAATTGCAAATGGGCTTCTTTAGTTAATCCCAATTTGAAGCGATAAACCCAGCGGGCATCAGAAAACTCATTTGTGAAGGGGATTGACATTTTTTGCAGGTGGGCTTTCATTGCGTTAATGGCTGAATTTACCCCGGCTGTCATCCAGAAACAGAAAATACCTATCCCGTACTCAGTATTGTAAAAACCGTACTTCATTAATCCGGTTGCAATACCATCCTTTGAAAAATTATCTTCAACCTGCTTTAATAGGTCTGCTTTGTTATACATATGGGTAACATGGTTGTAATAGCAAAACTCCCTTTGTTCGTCTGTTTTTTCAGCCCATGTGTAATATTTGCCGCCGTACTCATAATCGTAGGTAGCCGGATTGGGTTCCCGATATTTTGAAGTAAAAGCAGTAATAAAAGATCGTAGCATTTTTTCGTCTGCTTTGGGGGTTTTCCACATAAAAGAAACTGTTCTTTGTGTTACTGGTAATATCCGATAAATACAATACTCAGTTTCAAATTGCAGTTCAGTATCGGTAGTTTTTATTGAAAAATCTCTGCCGGTTACTAAGCGGATTAAATTTTGAAAGTTTGCGGTTGTCATAACTATATATTTTTAAAGGTTTGTAAAATAGTTTTTTAAAGCCGGTACTAAGGTTATGCCCGTTCCCGGCTTATTTAGCTATTTTATGAAACATATTTGCCCTTATGATAACTCCCTATAATAACGTCAGTTTTCTTTTCGGTTATCTCTCCTCCTTTAATAACGTAATATTCGTCGTTCTCAGGTTTCCATACTATACTCGCATGAAATAAGAATGTTGCCTTTTTTGAAAATTCGGTCGCTTTGATTATTGCTTCGGTTTTGCTTTTGTATGTTGTCATTGCTAAATAGTTTTAAAGGTTTATGAATGATTGACAAGACAAAGCTAATATCTTTTATCATTAAAACCAAATTTATTTTTGTAATCAACCAAAATAAAATATCAATTTACTGGTAATCAATGAATATTAATTGTATGAATTGTAATCTCCTTCCCCCCCCCCTCCCAACCATCCCCCATCCATACCATACCCATGCACCCGCTGCTCAAAAATCAATTCTAAGCCCTCTAATAGCCTCAAATTTCGACGTTTTCCCGCAAGCCATATCAACCCACACAAATACCCCATCCATCCAAAATACAGCATATTAATTCAGGCCCGTATCAGCGATCCCCAACCAACACCCACGCAAACCAGCTATTCACAGCCCGTTCAAATCTCAAAACCAAAACCAAAAAACCAATGCCCGTCGGCTATTCAGGCGCAATCCCCCTTTGCAACAAGCCCCCGGCAATGTAGGCGTGAGTGCATGAGCAAGCAGCCGGAGCCACCAAAGCCCATTAATATCAATTAGTTAGGTGTTTATTCTGGTGCGCATCCCAGAATTTTTGGCAAGCCGTACCCGGTTTTATAGAGACAAAAGACCATGATAATCAACCGCTTATATAACGTAGGGGTACATTCGGACGCTTTACCCAGATAAAATTTGGTAAATACGTTATGTTTTGTACTTTTGGAGAACAAACCGTTTTGGTAATTCGGCTACTTAAACGGTTTAATATTTAACCTCAATGGGGTTGTGTAGTGCCGAATACTATGCAGCCCCATTACTTTTTTATGAAAACCCAACATTACCAAAAAGACGTTTTTAAGCCTTTATTATTTTGTAACGGAATGTACGCTATCAGCAGATTTGGTGTATTGAAATCTATTTATAAAATAACAAAAACGGGCAAATTAATAATTACGGACAAGGTTGTTAATCCAGAAATTCACCAAGGGTACCTACGAGTAATATTACGATGGTATGAAAATGGGGTATCTAAAAGAAAAAGGTGTATGATTCACAGATTGGTTGCAGAGTATTTTGTAAATAATAAGGATAATAAACCTTGCGTTAACCATAAGGATTGCAATAAGTTAAATAATCATGTATCAAACTTAGAATGGTGTACAATATCAGAAAATAATGAACATGCAAAAATAAATGGGTTATTTGATACCATACCAAAAGAAACAAGGTGCTATATAAAAGAACATTATAACGGGTACAATAAAAGAAAGTTAGCAAAAATATTCGGCATAAATCCGCAAACGGTATATTTAATAGGCACAAACAGGGATGGTAGAGGAGAAATAAAGCATTTTGATAGAGTAATCACTATCCCTATGCCCAAAAGCAAAGTTGTAGTTAATAATAATACGGGAGAAAGATTGACGGTTAAGGAATTATCTATTAGATTATCAATGCCAATAAAAAAAGTATATAAGATGCTTGGCGAATATGATGGGCATAAAAATAACACAGATTATAAATACGGAGAAGGTTATATTTATCATTAAAATACCAAGTTTTGACTTATGTTTTTATAAAATGATTCAGGATATTGGATTTTTGGATTGTGTTTGGTAGTTTTGTTGGATATGGGAATGGTTATAGATAACAAATTGGATATTGGGGAAACCGTTTACCTTAAAACGGATAGGGAGCAGTTGCCAAGGATCGTATTTGCTATTAAGGTCTATAAGTCAGATATTATCTACGACTTAGCTTGCGGGACAACAACATCACCCCATTACGATTTTGAAATATCCAAAGAGATAAACGTTTTGATGCAAACCACAAATTAATCCCCTAACTTTATAGCATTATATAACCCGGATTTTTTTTGGTTAAAAGAAAGGAATCCGCTTGTACACATCGTTGTTTTTTATCAGGGCTGGATTTTCTATTCGGCCCTCTTGTTTTTTTGAAATGAGAGTATTACTTTTGGACTTGTACTTTTTTCATATTCTTCATATAAGCAGTTTTAAGGGTTTATTCTGATTCAACGGCGGGTATTTCCATATCCGCTTTTTTGTTTTACTTTTGTTTCCAGATGCCCGCCCTCAAGGGATGAGGGTTTCATGGTAGTTTTAAAAGGTTCATAGGATTATTGGACGGGGCGGCTTTTTCAGGTCAGCCCCTTGTTTTTTTAAAAACCATCCCCTATCTTTACTCCATCTCTCATAAGCAGACAGGTTGTTTTTATAACGTAAGCAGTTAGTTTTGTTTCAGCCCGGATGTTTCTACATTCGGACACTTTATTACCTCTACCACTACATAATTAAATCCTTAGGAAAACCACAATTTAGTTTTAGCATGGGATATTGGTAAGCCTCCGGTAATTCGGGGGCTTTTTAAATTTTATTTGGCAATATGGAATAAAGTAGTATTTTAGCGTAAAATTTCCACAAATGGCAAAAAAGAAACCAACCCCACAAGATAACTTTGAAAGCGTAAAACTCCGAAAGGGTATTGTGAATAAAGTACGAAAAAACAAGACAGAAACAGGCATCCCGGTTGCCACATTTTTTGAAATGGCAGCAGAAGAAAAACTTAAAAAACAAACCCCAGATCGGAAGAGCGTCGTGTAGGGAAAGAGTGTCTTCGCCTGTGTAGATCT
>CALJKL010000073.1 GCA_937973555.1 uncultured Flavobacteriales bacterium
AAAGTAAATGTTATCGGATATATTTCTATACAACTGTACAGTTCTACCCTTGCATATACTGTAGTAGTACCATTAACATTTGTAGTGTTAATATTAGTGGATGGAAGATTATTAACCGCATCCTGATTGGTAGCAAAAAATAGAATTTTTGCTCCAGAATTTTGTACAATTTGGCTGGAATAACTTGTCAATTTTACATTTTCTGTTCCATCATTACCATTATCACAAATATTAAACTGGTCATTATCTTTCACCAAATGAAAAAGATTAACATTTAATAGTTTTATGGTATAGCAATTAGGCCCCGTTTCATATCTGGCATAATATACTTTGGATACATAGATTCCGTTATTTGTAATGGTTTGATTAGCTGAAATTACCTTTGTAGGATCATTGCTTACCGCATCCTGATATGATGCAAAAAATATTGGTCCGGTTACGGTGCCATTTAATGGGCTTACCAACATTCCTGCAGTAATGGTGTTTAGATTGATCTGTATATCTTGGGTTCCATCAAAACAAATAGGCGGTGCAACATAATCTTTTAGGACAATCGTCTTAAAAACAATCTTTAAATCTATTTCAGCGATAGAAAAGCAACCTCCCGCATTGTCTAATCTTACATAGAGCTTATAGGTACCTTCTTTTACTGTATTAATAGCAGAATTGGATGGTAATGCAGTAAAAGCCTCGTTATATGTATTAAAAACTCTTATTGAAGTAACTGTTGGGTCTGATGTAATTTGGCTTTCAATGAGGGTACTCCAATCTACAATTTCAAATCCGTCTGAATTGATATCGCACAATTCTAAATTTATTTTTACAGGAGTATTAACAACAGGAGTTCTGTTGAACCCAATAGCAATTGGCCCCAAAATATTCACACAATTTTGCAGTGTAAGTCTCACATAGATCTCGGTATCTTTTTTAATATCAAAAGTAGAAACTTGCCCTATATTGTTTAAAGCATCATTTTTACTCAAATAATAACCAATAGAACCTTGGAAATTATTGCCTACAATTTGTGAATTAAATTTAGTCAAATCATAGCTGGCCTCCACCTCATCATTCAGCATATCACAGAGGTAGACGGTATTTACGTTTATCGTACCAAAGACCAATTTTAGACCTAGAGTGGTAATCGCTTTACAATTGGGCGAAATTTTATTGGAAACCGTTACACTGTATGTTTTGTTGCCATTAATAGAAAAAGGAGTGTTTTCATCTACTTGAAGACCTGTAGAAGTATCTTTAAACTCAAAATTAAAGTCAGATATATTGCTGTTGGTACAAAGTTGATTTTTAAAGTCTGCCAAAGTTATCAGTTCGCTGTTGCTACAGATATACTTATCATATGGCTTAACAGAAGGAAAATCTGAAGCAAATTTAATATTGATATCATCTTTGTAGGTATTTGCCTCACCATTGCATAAAGAATATATAATATCCACACTATATTTGGTCTCTTTTTGAGGACAAACAACTTGCACTTTTTGATTTCCAATTACCGTTCCGGAAGAATCATGCCACACAAAACTAGGAGTAATATTTCCTCCATCAGGTGAAAAAACCCAAGCCTCATTTTGAGCAGACCAAATTCCGGTATTCCTTCCTGGAGCTGCTATACCTTTAGTGCCTGTGGCATCATTAATTCCAATTAAAGAATTTTTGAAGTTCGCCAAACCACATGGCAAGTCTTTATTTTCTACAAAAACTTCTATGGTATTGCTACCTTCAGAAAGAACGATTTGTGATGTTGATGTTATATTGTCGCAACCATAAACCCTTCCCTTATAGAAATTGACCACAAATTTTCTGAATGGTGCTGTCCCTATTACCGAATAACTGATTTCAGAATCATCAGAAGTTGAAAAATACATATCGTGCAACACTCCAAAAATAGATCTTTTCGGCATGGTGGTATTTGGCAATGTGTCTATAAAATTAGGCGCATTGGGCTGATTGGCTTGTGCAGCATCAAAACTGATCATCCCATTAGAACCGATAACGATTTTTTTGTAAGCCTCGTTATAGAAACAAAAAGTAAACGGTAGATCTATTGCTTTGGTAAAAATATCGTCTAAATTTCCCTTAATTACCGTTTTATTGGTCGTAAGATAGGGCCTATAGACCGTTGCAGAAACATTGTATTTATCTGTTAGCTTGTATTGAGGATAGTTAGCCGTTAAAGAAACGCAATTTCCATTTACAAATGGGTAATTACAATTCACAACAGGGATTTGGCTTCCCTGCCCATCAGTTATATAAAAATCTAACTGACTTTGAGATTTAAAGAAACCTAAAAAAAATACTACGAAAAAAGCAATAAAAAAAGTATTTTTTTTATTAAATTTCATTTTAAACTTATTATGATTTTAGAATTATTTATTATGGCATAAATGTATATACATTTATTTAAACATAAAAGAATTTTAACTTTTAATAACCCTAAAATCAATTTATCTTCTTTCGTAATATCTAGCACCCACTAAAACAGGGCTTTCTTTTTCTACTTTCACCAAACCAAAACCTTTCCAATTCTTATTTACAGACTGATCTAGCTGCTTGCGATGGAGTTTTTCGTAGGTTTCAAAATTTATTGGCGTTCTGTTTTCAAGCGTTTCAAAAATGTTCCACTTTTCTACTACAGATTTCCATTGATCTGATACTTTACCCGCAAAAACTTTGGACTTACTTCCGCTTCCATAAGCCAAGAAACCAATCTCTTTACCAGACAAATCTTCTCCATCTGTATAAGAAACCTGAATAGCAGAAAGCATTGCCATAAAAATAGAAGCGGTATACATGTTGCCTATTTCAGAGCTTGCCCTTTGTGAGGTTTCAATTTTTTGGGCTACTAAATTTTTATATTCTTCAGTTTGTGCAATGGCTTTTATATCTTCAGCTGTAGAGGCATTCATTCCGTTTTCAATTCCAAAAATTTCTGTAAACAATCTTTTTCCATGAAAGGCATAAGGCAAATGGAAAATCAGAAATCTCCAGTTTTCATATGGTTTTATAAGACCGCTTTCTTCTTTGTAATGAGCATAGGCCTCTCTTATTCTGTCCTGATAACATTGGTTAGAATATTGACCGTCAAAAACAGGCTCATCAGTAAAAATTTCTACTTTTTCTGCAAAAGAATCCGGAAGATTTTGAACCAAATTTTTGGTTGTCTCCCTTCTAGGTTTAAAAAAGTCGAAAACACTTTCAGTAGCCACACCAAATTTATTTTCAATTTCTAATAATGTAGGATTAGCAGATACCAAAACAGCTACTGCACCTCCACCTTGGGTATATTCTCCGGTAGAAGCCAGCTCATATTTGGCATAATCACTTGCAATAACAACGGCCTTTTTCCCTGGATTGGCTCTCACGAAATCTAATGAATTATGAAGTGCATCTACTGCACCAACACAGGCAAAAGTCATATCCACAACATCGCAGTTTTTGAAACATCTTTTTCCAAAATCTTTCTCCAACACCCCTTCTACCATTTGCATAGCATAGGTGGCTGTAGGTTTTGCGGCATCCAAAGCACTTTCGGTACCCATATAGATTCTCGAAATCTCTTTGGGATTAATGCTGTAGTCTTTTATTAGCCTCAAAAGCGCTTCAGCAGCAAAAGTAGCAGCATCTTCATGTACATCCGGAAAAGCCATTCTTTTTAGACCAAGTCCTTTTTCTAATTTTGCAGGCTCTATACCACGCTGTTCTGCCAAATCTTTGATTTCCAAATATAAGCTTGGCACAAAGAAACTTGCCGCTTCAATTCCTATTTTCGTCATTTTTTGCAAATTTTATGCGAATTTAATGAGTTGAAATTTTATAACAAAAGAATTACACAATGAATTTGAAATTTTTAATCAATCAAAATAAATCTTATTGATTATTTTTAAATTAACATCATAAAATTGAATTTATTTTAAGAATCTTTTATTTATAAAAAAACGCACCCTAAGGTGCGCTCATTTCTGTTTTTATTTATAATCTTAGTTGCTATAGCTGGCAATGGCTTTGTTCAGCAATTCTACTTGAGCATTAAGACTTTGGCTCTGAGGATTTTCTCTGAAAACTTTCATTTTTCTTTCCAAACCACCTTTCAGCATCTGTACAATCATCATCTTCACCTGAGGGTTTTCTCCAATTTGAGATTTTGCTTGTCCCAAAATTTTTGTAATGTTTTCTACCGCTTTTAGATTGTCTGAATCCATAATCCAATTGAATCCTTCCTCCGCAGGCTGAGCTAATTTAGGATTTTGAAAGGCAACAAATGGATAAAAAGCCACTATTTGAGAAATATTTGGCATTTGAGAAGTGATCTTATTTTTCACAATCACAGGCAACAAGCTGATAATTAAATCTTCTGAAGCACCTTTCAAATCTATCTTTTCGGCATAAGCAGCTAATTTTTCAGGAGCCAGATTGGCAATACCTGAAAGTGAATTTCCTTTCACAGCACTAGAAACCGTCTGCATTCCTTTCTCGAATAAAGGCAAATATTTTGCATTTTTGGTTTTCGCCAAAATTCCTAATGCAGAACCTTGTACCAATGTTTTTTTGTCGCTCTGTGCCATTCTTTCCACTTCTGTCAAAAAATCTTTTGGATCTTCCGGCAAAGATTCTAAAGCCAACAATCTGGTTCTAAAAAATGGATCTTTAAGGGCAGCCATAATGGTTTTGGCCGCAAAAGAATCTTTTGAAACATAATCTTTTGAAGCTTGTATAGCGTTGTATTTGCTGTAAAAGTCTTTAGAATTGGTATATTGAAGATAAAGCTGTTCCGGGGTTTTATCTTGTTTCAAATCACAAAGCAAAACACCATCAGCATTGGCATTAATGAGTTCAGGGTTTTTAGTCACATCAAAAACAAGATCGTTTTTTGGAGAAGCTTTTACCCAAACATTTTTGCGAGTCATTTTCCCATTTTCTAATATGTCTATGGCCAATGGGAACTCAAATTTCTGATCCTGAGACTGCAATACGCTTACTGTGACTTGTTTTTTAACTGGGTCAAAAGAAGAAGTCACTTCTAATTTTGGATAGCCACTGCCATAATACCACTGATTAAAGAACCAATTCAAATCTTTTCCTGAAACTTTTTCCAAAGAAAGTCTCAATTGATGCGCTTCTCCAGTACTGTATTCATTGGTTTTAAGATAATCATTAAGTCCGGCAAAAAAGGCATCGTCCCCCAAATAGTTTCTGAGCATATGAAGAATGCCTCCACCTTTGTTGTAGGTAACCCCATCAAAAACATCTTCACGGTCTGCATAATTGAATCTTACCAAATCTTTGGAAAAATTTCGAGGATCTGCTTTTGAGGTTTTCAGGGATTTCTGAAGAAAATAATCTGCCGCATCTTTACCATATTTATACTCATTCCAAAGATATTCTGAGTAATCTGCAAAACTTTCGTTAACGGTAAGGTTGCTCCAGCTTTCTGCTGTCACCAAATCTCCAAACCATTGGTGGAACAATTCGTGTGCAATGACATCTTCCCATTTGTTTTCATCTGCCAAATCATCTGGTTTCTGATAGGCAGACTCCTGATGCAATGTAGCTGTAGTATTTTCCATAGCACCAGACACATAGTCTCTGCCTACAATTTGGTCATATTTTTGCCAAGGGAAATCGTAATTCAATCTTTTAGAGAAAAACTCGATCATTTCTGGGGTATTCCCAAAAATTTGTTTTGCATAAGGCTCATATTCTTTCTCTACATAATAGTTTACTTCTTTATCTCTCCATTTGTCTTTTACCACAGCATATTCTCCTACCCCCATGAAGAAAAGGTATGTAGAATGTCTTTTGTCCATCACCCAGTGGTCTGTCCTAAGGTTTTCTCCTAATGGCTGAGAATCCTTTAAAACTCCATTAGAAAGCGTTACATATTGCTTAGGAACGGTCATATATATTTCTTGGGTAGTCTTCTGATTCGGTTTGTCAATAGTAGGGAACCAGCAAGAAGAAGACTCTGTTTCTCCTTGTGTCCATATTTGGGTAGGTTTGGTTGCATCTTTGCCTTGTGCGTTAATAAAATATAATCCTTTGGCATCATTAATCGCTGCACTCCCCTTTTGTTTTACCTCATTGGGTCTTGCCACATATTTAATGTAAACCGTATAATCCTGATTTTTCTGATAGATTTTGTCTAAAGTAATTTTAAGGATATCGTCTTTATAATCATACTTAAGCGGGGTCCTTGCGCCATTTTTTTCCAATGCTACTTCACTAATGAGCATTCCCTTAGCATCCAATTCCAATTCACTAGAAGGATAGAAAAACGGTGATGCCGTCAACCATTCTTCTCCATTCATTTGTTCTTTTTCAAAATTGAAATTCACTCTTAGCTTGGTATGTTTCAGCTCTGTAGTTTTGGTATGAGTAGCTCTGTAAACTCCTGTTCTACCAGAAGTTTCCGTTTGTGCAAAGGCAGTATTTGCATTAAAAAACATGCTTAAAAAACATGCTGCAATAAAAAATTTTTTCATAGAAATATAAGGTTATTATGATTGAAATAAAAAAGTTTAGAACTTTACAATTCTAAACTATAGGTGGTTCATTTATTTATTTTGTTACACCGCCACAGGCGCTTTTATGCCTGGATATGGATCATAGTTTTCTAAAGTAAAATCATCAAAATCAAAATCAAAAAGATCTTTTACATTTGGATTAATTTTCATGGTTGGTAAAGCTCTTGGCTCTCTAGACAACTGAAGTTTTACTTGCTCAAAATGGTTATTGTAAATGTGTACATCTCCAAAAGTATGTACGTAATCCCCTACTTCCAGGCCGCAAACCTGCGCCATCATCATGCACAACAAGGCATAACTGGCAATATTGAAAGGTACTCCCAAAAACACATCTGCGCTTCTTTGGTACAATTGCAAAGACAATTTTCCATCCGCCACATAAAACTGAAACAAGGCATGGCAAGGCGCCAAAGCCATATTTGGGATTTCCGCAGCATTCCATGCAGAGACAATTAACCTTCTGGAATCCGGGTTTTTCTTAATCTGTTCTATCACTTCCGAAATTTGATCTACCACTTTACCGTCTTTACCTTCCCAAGTTCTCCATTGTGCTCCGTAAACCGGTCCCAAATCACCATTTTCATCGGCCCATTCATTCCAGATAGACACTCCGTTATCAGTAAGATATTTAATATTAGTATCCCCTTTTAGAAACCATAACAACTCATAAATAATAGACTTAAGGTGTACTTTTTTGGTGGTTACCAAAGGAAATCCTTTAGACAAATCATATCTCAACTGATACCCAAAAACACTTCGAGTGCCGGTGCCGGTTCTGTCTGTTTTGTCTGTTCCATTGTCTAAAATATGTTGTAAAAGGTCTAAATAGTTCTGCATAATGGATTAAGATTCAAGGTTGAAAGTTCCCAAATTTACCAAATATTTTTAATTTTTTGAGTAACATTATTGATTAAAAATTCATCATTTTGTTTTTTTCCCCACATGGCTTTTGCAATGGGAGATTCCGCAGAAATGATAAATATTTTTTCTTGATTAAGGACAATTTCTCCTATAGAAACAGCAATAAAAAATTTCCCTTTATCCGTTTCTACCAAACTACCCAAGCCTATAGCCTTGTGAAATACGGGATAAATGTTTTTAAGAATCTGCAGGGCTTTTTGTTGCTCGTTTAATTGAATCTGAAGGTTATTGATTTCTTGTTGAAGCATCTCTCTAGAAGTTTCGTACTTGTCCCCCATAGAACTTTTAGTATCATTATTAGAGGCTCTGGTTTCGGCAATGAGTTGTTCTAATTTCAGAATTTTTTCTGAAACCTTTTGTTTGACAAGTTCTAAAAGCTCTGCTTTCATTTTCTAGTTTTGGCTGAAGCCGAAAGAATTTTCTATTAAAAAGTCGGGCTTTAGCCCGACTCTATTGAATCAATATTTCAAAATTTTATTTTTCGAAAACAATATGCTCCCATTTGTACATTTCAATGGTCGGTTTTGCATCGAAATCTGTAGTTAAGCCAGAAAAAAGACTCTTGTATTTGCCTTTTACAGCTTCATCCAAAATCTGCAACTGAAGATGTTGTGAATCTGAAAGATTCAAAATCACCAAAACTTCATTGTTTCCATTTTTTCTAAGGTAAGCCAATACCTTATCTGGCGCATTGGTCTGAAGGATTTTGGTAGTGGCATTATCATCTCCGCCTCTCAAGGCAGGATTATTGGCTTTCAAATCAAATAATTTTTGATAAAAACCAGCCAATTTATTTTCTCCATTCCATGGAATAGGGTCTTTCTCAAAAAACTCTAACCTTTTATTCAGCAATGGCAATTCTTGGCCGTTGTACATTAATGGCACGCCATCCCAAGTGGCAGAAAATACGGCAAGGGCTTTTGCCATTTCTCCATATTTTTCGTATTCGGTACCGTTCCAGGTATTTTCGTCATGATTGGTGGTAAACCAAGCTCTCATGCTCTTGTTGCCAATGGCAGAATATTGTGCCAATAGGTTGGTAAGATCTGAAAGCGGCAATTTCTTTTGATAAAAATCTTGCGTAAGGTGCATCCACTTCCAAGAATAGCTGGCGTCAAAAACCTTTCCGTATTCTGGATTTTCGAGTTCATCAAATTCTCCTAAAAAGAAAAGCGGTTTTATTTTTTCTACTTCCGGACGGGCTTGTTGCCAGAAATCTATTTCTACCCAACTTGCCAAATCGCAACGGAATCCGTCAATATCACACTCACGAACCCAATATTTCATGGCTTCAATCATGGCCTGTCTCATTTTAGGATTTTTGTAATCCAGCTCTATGATATCTTCCATTCCGGATGCGATATGGAATTTTCCATCAGCATCGTGGAGGTAAAAATCGGGATGAGTTTTGGTCCATACATGATCCCAACCGGTATGATTGGCTACCCAGTCTATAATGACTTTGAAGCCCATTTTATGTGCTTCGTTTACCAGATGCTTAAAATCTTCTAAATCTCCAAATTCTGGATTGATAGAGGTATAATCTTGTGCGGCATAATAACTGCCAAAAGTTCCTTTTTTCTTTTCTTGTGCTATTGGCGTAATGGGCATAAACCATAGGGTTTTAACGCCCATTTTCTGCAACCTCGGCAAGTCTTTTTCGAATGCCTTAAAAGTACCCTCTTGGGAATACTGCCTAAGGTTTACTTCATAGATATTGGTGTTGTGTTTCCAGTCTGTCGTCATCGTTTTCTCATTTTTTTGAATACTGCAAGAGATCAAAGATAATCCCAAAACTGCAGATAATAGAAGCTTTTTCATTGGTTTGAAATTTTAGCGAAGCAAATGTAATAATTGTAAATCTAACATAATAAAAAAATCCGGAAATTTTCTTCCGGATTGTTGTCTTTATTTCAATTGATACGTAAGCCCAAACCTCAGCATTCTGGATTTAGCTTCATAGTCCCCTAATCCTATATAATCTTTCATGTAATTTACCATACCAAAAGAATAGCCTATATAGACTCCGTATTTTTTGTATTGGGCATTGAGCTGTATTCTTGGTCTGAAATCTGTAGAAATGGTTTTTCTATCCGCAGACGTTTCATAGGTTATATTATCTGTGGCAGTGGCACTTCCTTTTTCTTTAGCAGAAAGGATAAAAGCCACATCAGCCCCGGCAGAAATGTCTAAATTTAAATTTTTAACAGGAATTCTATATCCCAAATAAGGGAAGAAGTTGATATTGTTATTAATGAGATTGGTTTTACCCGTGGCAGATTCGTTTATTACAACTGATCCTGGAAAGGAAAGAGTATTTACCATTACTTGGTTAATATTGACTTTACTTCTTAGATTTTCATAACCTAGATTGGCGCCCAACAACAAGTTGTTTTTAAAAACATACTTGTAATCCCAAGAAATTCCAAAAGCCAAACCAGACTTTGTACCATATGGATTATTGGTATAGCCATTACTAAAATCAGATGCATTAATATTAGAATGATCTACAGCAGAAATTCCTCTAAAAGAAAATAGACCAGAATTTACGCCAACACTTATTTCGGCATGTTGAGAAAAAAGAAAAGAAGACACACAAAGTGTGATGATTAAAAAAGTTTTTTTCATGGTTAAATAGTTTTATTTCAGACAAATATAAAAAAATCCGGCAAATGCCGGATTTATATTTTTATGTAAAACATATTAATCTTCTAATTCGTCTTCTACAAAATCATCTCCAAAACCATCGTTTTCTTCCTCTTCATCATCTACAAAATCTTCTTCATCATAATCATCCTTGAACTCTCCTTCAAGATCCCCAAAATCTTCATCCATAAATACCGAGGCCATAGAAGATTTAGAAGAGCCTCCAGACTTGCTTGGTGCCTTAAGAGGCACATTACCAAATCTAAAAACAGTAATAGGATAATTTACCGCAGGTTTTTCTTCTGAAATTTCCACCAATTCGCAGAAAAACTCCCAAAGATCTATCAACCCATACTGAAACTGCACTTTATCTCCTTCTTCCTGAAAGGCTTCCATCAGATAAACATCAGACATTATTTCCCCATCGCCATCATCACTCATGTCTTCTAGCGGAACAGATTTTACTTCCATCCCATCCTGATCAAGAATACTGAACATAGAAAGCTCTTCTCCCTGTAAGCTGAAAGCACTTTTAATGCCTAAATGCAAATTCCAAAGGGTTTGCTTGTCTTTGATTTCAATATCTCTAAAAATACTGTCTTTAGAATCTAGAATTACTCTAATTTTATAAACCATATTTTATTTCTTACTAAATAGTTAGCAACTAAATTTTATAAAGTTTTTTATTGAATTAAATCTCGGTTACAAAGATAAAACAAAAGAATTTTGACTTTTCTAAAAAAGTGAATTTTTATTCAAAAAAGTTTTTCTTAAATTTCTTGCGTTTTCAGCAGCGAAGATATTGAAATAATTGATATTACAAAGATTTTTCTAAAGAAAATCTGAAGGTAGTTCCTTCCAGGTATTGGCTTTCTACCGTAATGTTTTGATGATGAGCTTCTAAGATGTGTTTTACGATGGCCAAACCGAGCCCAGAACCACCATCTTTTCTGTTTCTGCTGGTTTCTACACGGTAAAATCTTTCGAAAATTCTTGGCAAAAGTTCCGGTTTTATTCCCATACCGTTATCCTGCACTTTTATATCTATTAGATTTCCGTTTGGTTTGATGCTAATTTCTATAGTGGCATTTTCTCTGTTGGCATAATTAATGGCATTAGACACCAAATTAATAAGCACCTGAGAGATCTTCTGCTTGTCTGCCTCCACAAAAATTTGGTTTGCAGGGGCCTTAAGTGCCAGTTTTGCTGATTTTTTTTCGGCTTCAAGATCCAGCAGTTCAAAAACCTCTTTTATCAATTGATTGAGATCAAATTTTGAAATTGAAAGAGAAATTTCTCCACTTTCATATTTATTAATCATATCCAGGTCTTTCACAATATTCAGCAGTCTTTCTACCGAGCGATCTATCCTTTCAAGATATTTGTCCCTTATTTCCAGGTTTTCTACTCCACCTTCCATTAATGTTGAAAGGTAGCCTTGTATAGAAAAAAGCGGTGTTTTTAGTTCATGAGATACATTGCCGATATATTCTTTTCGGTAATCTTCCATTTCTTTCATCATGTCTATTTCAGAAACGTTTTTCTGAATTCTTTCCCCAAGTTCTTTGAAGTTCACATTTTCTTCTTCCTGAATAATATTTTCTGGAAGGATGTCAGAAATTTTCTTAATCTCTTTTTTTCCATAAATATTAAAAAGGAATTCTAGGACAAAATAATTGATTAGCGCAATTATGATTAAACTCAGAAAAAGGAAAGTATAGAATGTGGTATCGCTTTCAGGATATATTTGCTGAATATAATTAAACACCAAAGCCACAAAAGCCATGGCGATGGTAACTACAAAAGCGGCAAATAAAGAAAAACGATGAAGTTTCATGATAAATAATTTCTTGAAAAAAGGAAAATAAACGCGATAAAATTAGACCAATAATTTATACCCTATTCCTTTCAAGGTCTGTATGGTATTATCTCCCAGTTTTTCTCTAAGCCTTCTGATGTGTACATCTATGGTCCTTTCACCTACAATAACATCATTGCCCCATACTTTATCCAAAATTTCTTCTCTTTTGAATACTTTTTCCGTATTGGAAGCCAGTAAATAAAGTAAATCGAATTCTTTTTTAGGCAATAGGAAGTTTTCGCCATTTTTGGTGACTTTGAAATTATCCTTGTCTATAACCAAATCTCCAAAAGTGATTACTTTGGATTTTTCTGCCACCCTTGTAGAAAGCTGCAAAAGTGCGTTTACTTTTGAAATAAGGACTTTTGGCTTAATGATTTTTACGATATAGTCATTGGCACCGGCATCATATCCTGCCAATTGGGAAAATTCTTCACTTCTAGCCGATAAGAAAACGATAAGTGTTTTTTGGAGTTCTTTAATCTGTCTCAATTCCTGACACGTTTCTATGCCATCTTTTTCGGGCATCATCACATCTAATAGGATGAGATCTGGTAAAATTTCTTTGGCTTTGGCAATGCCTTCATTACCATTATTGGCAGTAAAAACCTGGTAACCTTCTTTTTTGAGGTTGTATGAAAGGATTTCTAAAATATCCTGTTCATCGTCTACTAAAAGTATTTTTTTGTCTTTCATTAATACTGTTTAACCTTTCAAAATTAATAAAAAAAAGTATCGATTTATTACGAATTCGAAAATTTACAATTAATTAATATAAGGTGTTTTTTATTAAAAGAAAATTCAAGAATAATTAAAAAAAAGTAAACTATCTGAAAACAACTCTTGTTATTTCTTTGCGGCAAACAAACTAAGTTTAGAAATGAAAAAACAAATTATCAGCATTTTTGCATTACTATCATTTACAGTAGCATTTGCTCAGGAGACTTCATCTGCCTTGTCAGGAAAAATACAGGACGGCACTCATGGTAACCTGAAAGTGAAAATCACTTATCTGCCTACCAACAGTAATTATGAAACAGATGCCAACAAAAATGGACAATTCACCCTTAATAACCTTGATGTAGGTGGTCCATACAAAATAGAGGTATATGATGAAAAACAAAACCTTATCTATTCTCAAAATGGGATTCAATTATCTTTGGGAAAAAATGATTTACCTCTTATTTTCTTAAGTGAAGATGAGCGCAAAAGCAAAACTGAAAAAAATATAGACGAAGTAAAACTTTCCGCAAAAAAGAAAGCTAAAGAAGGTCTTAATATCTCTGAAACTCAAATCCAAGGGTTACCAAACCTCAACAGAGGAATACAGGATGTTACCAAACTGGTACCACAAAGTGCCAACAACTCTTTTGCAGGAACCAATTTCCGTTATAACAACGTAACTATTGATGGGTCTATCAATAATGACGCAATAGGCTTCAGTCCTTCATTGGGTGGACAAACAGGGACATCTGGGATGCCGGGAAGTTCTACCAGAACCAACTCCATCAGTTTGGATGCCATACAAGATGTACAAGTTTATATTGCGCCTTATGACGTAAAATTAGGAAATTTCTTGGGCGGTTCTGTAAACGCAGTAACCAGAAGTGGCTCTAACAATGTTACAGGATCTATCTACACTTATGGAAGAAACGCTTCTATTACAGGGCCAAACAAAGTAGGCGACGGTTCACAAATGCCGAAAGATTTCGAAGATTTTATTATAGGAGGACGTGTGGGCTTCCCTCTGGTAAAAGACAAGGTTTTCTTCTTTACCAATATGGAATACACTAAAAGAACTGACCCTATCTTCTACAATGCCAATAGCGGCGGACTTATAGACGAGCCTACCGCACAAACCATTGCCAATTTTGTGAATACCAAATATGGCTTTAATGTAGGTAACTACAACAATTATAATGACCAGTCTCAAAGTTCTAAATTCTTCAACAAATTAGATTGGAAGATCAACAGCAACAACAGTTTATCCATTAGAAACAACACCGTTTTTTCTGAAGCCACTAACTTAGAAAGAGATGCGGCCAACTTCAGATTTGCAAGCATTGATTTCAAACAGAAAAATGTGTCTTCTGCTACTACTTTAGAACTGAAATCTCGTTTTGGATCTAATTGGGCCAACTCCCTTATTGTAGGTTATTCTGCCATACATGACTACAGAAACCCATTATCCGGAAATGCAATGTTTCCTCAGGTAGAAATAGGCTATAATGGTGGAACTATTTTCTTAGGAAATGACAGAGAGGCTACGGTTTTTAACATGAAACAGAACACTTTCGAAATTACAGACAATCTTACTTACAAAACCGGAAACCATAATTTCTTATTGGGAACCCATAATGAATTGTATAACATCAATTACGGTTTTGTAAATGCATTGAACGGAAGGATTTCTTATAAAAGTTTAACGGATTTCTACAATTCTAACCCTTCCAGAATAAGAGGAACGTATTCTTTACAAGGTCTTAATAGAGACAATTTGTTTAACAATCCTTATGTAAAATTCAACATCAACTTGCTTTCTGCTTATTTACAAGACGAAATCACATTGGGCAGATTAAAAGTAACGCCTGGAATTAGAGTAGATTACACCGACTTGGCAGACACACCTCAATTGAGTTCCAAAGTAACTACTTCACCAGCGGACCCTAACTATGGAACTACTTATAATTACACGCCACTTAGCCAAATCAGCAACAAAATCTTCAACAAGCCTTCTTTTTCACCAAGAATTGGATTTGACTGGAATGTTTTTGGCGACAAATCACTCGTGGTAAGAGGAGGAAGTGGAATTTTCACCGGAAGAATTCCTTTTGCATGGTTAGGTTACGCCTTCTATAACGACGGAGTAGGTTTCGGAAGTTATGACTATAACGCTCCTACTTCGACACAGTTAACCACCAACGGAGACCCACTAGTCAATGGAAACTTCCCGAAATGGCAAAACTCTTCTAAAGTACAGGTGGATTTGATTGACAACAACTTCAAAATGCCACAAATCTTAAGAAATTCATTGGCGTTTGATTATACGGTTAATGGCTATAAAATTACAGTAGAAGGAATTTATACCAAAGTAATGTTCGATTTGAAATTCCAACAAGTGAACAAAACGGACAATCCTACTTACTTCTCCTATGACGTAAACCACGAAATGCCGATTTATTCCGGAAACATTAACTCTAATTTTTCTAATGCTTACCTGCTTTCTAATACCAAAGAGGGATACAGATACAGCATTACAGGGCAAATTACAAAGCAATATAAATTCGGGTTAAACTTCTTTGCGGCCTATACCTATGGAGATGCGAAAGACATCACCAACGGAATCAGAAACTCTATGGAAAGTAACTGGCAGATGAACCAATCTTTGACACCAAACGATCCTAAATTGGCTACCTCTAACTTTGCCATCAACCATAGAATTGTTTCTAACATTGGGTATGCCTTCAATGTAGGAGAAAATCATAAATTTTCTGCCAATGTATTCTTCAATGCACAATCCGGGAACCCATTCTCTTGGGGCTTTGTAAACAGCACTATTGCAGGAAGCGGACAGGCTGCAGGTTTGGCATATATCTTCAAAGATGCCACAGAAGCGGCTAAATACATTACAGACATGAAAGACAGTTCTGGAAACATTATTGTTACCAAAGCACAACAAGTTAATGATTTTGAAGCTTTTGTAAACGGTAATGATTATCTAAAAGGAAGAAGAGGTAAATTCACAGAAAGAAACGGAGATTTCACACCTTGGAATGTTCAAGCAGATTTAAGAATTATGGATGAAATTAAACTGAACGGCAAAAAGAATATCCAAATCTCTTTGAGCATCATGAACCTTACCAACCTATTGAATAAAGATTGGGGTAAAATCTACTTCGTTCCGAATACCTTCAACTCTACCTCTAGTGTAGGTCTTACCAAAGTAGGAACAATAGGAGGTGCTAATGCGGATAAAAACGATCCAACCTACAATTTCAAAACACCAAGTGCGCCATATACTATAGATCAGTTTGCCTCTAGATTCCAGGCACAGTTAGGCATTAGATATAATTTTTAATAGAGAATTAAATTTTTTACAAAAAAGGCTCCGAAAATTTCGGAGCCTTTTTATTTACTTTTATTTTCAGATCTAACTTCTAATTTCTAACCTCTAACTTCTAATCTATTCTTCATCCTCATACTGCTCCAGATAATACGCAAAAGTAAAACCTTCAACTTCTTCTTCGGCATCTTCTAAGGTGGTTAAAAGGTCCTCAAAAATTTCCAATTGCTCTACATTCATGTTAACAAATTCCAGATGAAGTGGCATCGCCAGTCCACCGGAAATCACATCATAAAGCGCATCCAGATTATCCCCGAAATACTCCGGTAATTGTATTTTTTCTTTGAGTTGGGCATAGAAATCTTCGTAATCCCCGATTTCTAAAAAGTCTATATATATTTCCATAGTTTATTTTGCTTGAAAGGTTTTGTAATGATCATGCGTCACAAAGATAAGTCCATCATTGCTGTACACTACCCTATCTGCATTTCTGTTACCACAATTATAGTTAAGGTCTGCTTCATAATAAGTTCTCCCAGATTTTGTGGGCAAAGTTTGTTCTCTGTTGGTAAAAACATCTCCTCCAATAGCACGACCTGGAAGCACTTCACAAAGATTTCCTTTGCTGGGTTCCCAACCTTTACTTTTCGCTTCAGACTTGGTAATGTAGCAATCTGGTAATTTACCTTGCTTTTTAAGGTATGGCACCACTACGTCTTCTTTCGTAAGTTCGTCAATATGGTTTGAAGTTACTTGGGAAACACAATGTTCTGCAAAAAAATTCAGGGTCAAGAAAACGCCCAAAAGTCCTACAAAAAAGAACAAGAGGTTTTTTATTTTTGTGTTCATATTTTTTTATTTAATTTCTCCACTCCTCAGGGATATCACACACCGGGATAGGATTTATTTTGTGTTGAGCCGCTTTGTTCATTCGGGCAAAGATATGGTAGACTTCCAAATCTCTTCCGCTATAGTCAGCTTCAGTTTTGGTGCCCCACTCTTTTTGTATTTTTTCCAGTTCAGGATAAGTAGCCCCTATCTGGTCTTCATCAGTACTTTCTTTGTCCCAAAGTCCGTCTGTAGGCACCGCTTTTTGGATGCTTTCTATAATGTTTAATTCTTTGGCTAAAGCATACACTTCGGTTTTATAGAGGTCTGCAATGGGCGAAAGGTCTACGCCACCATCTCCATATTTGGTGTAAAAGCCTATCCCAAAATCTTCTACTTTATTTCCGGTGCCACAAACTAATAAACCATGCAACTGTCCAAAATAATACAACGTCAACATCCTGAAACGTGATCTGGTATTGGCCAAAGCCAAGTTGTTGCTCCATCTTCCTTCTACATGATCATGCACCACTCCTTCGAAACTTTCGAAAATTGGCGTTAGATTAATACTTTTTCCTTGGACATTAGAAAACTTCTTTTTGAGGTCTTCTATATGATCTTGGGCACGGTTCACTTGATCCGGCTTTTGGCGGATGGGCATTTCCAAAACCAAAACCTCTAGACCCGTCATGGCACACAAGGTAGAAACCACTGCAGAATCTATCCCTCCGGACACCCCTACCACATAGCCTTTTACACCTGCTTTAGTGGCATAATCTTTCAACCAATGAACAATATGGTCTATCACTTTTTGTGTCTGCATTTTTATTGTATTTTTGTAATCTAAAACCGATGTAAAAATAATGAAGTTTTTTAGATTATTCCTGATTTTTTTAATGGTTTCCTTCACCTTCATTTCCTGCAAAAAAGAAGCAGAAAGCAGGTGGAATATCGAAATAAAGCAAACTGAAATGGTAAAAATCACTGATATATCTGCTGAATTTTACAATGACAAAGTCCCTTTTCAGGATTTTAAAGATAAATTTGGATTTTTCTTAAGCCCTCAAGTGCCGGATGCCACTTATGAAAGAAAGAGGAACAATGCTTTGGAAAAAAGAATTTATAAGAGTGCTCTTTCGCTGAATAAACTTCCACAATTAGAAAAAGATTTAGCCGGACTTTTTGCGCATATCAAATTCTATTTCCCAAAATTTCAACAGCCCAAAGTATATGTATTTTCATCGGCTACAGAATTGTATGAAGAGCCTATCCTTTATCTTCCGGAGCAGAAACTGCTCTTTATAGACCTTTCGGCTTTTATGGGAGAAAAATCTGAATTTTACGAAGGCATAGACACTTATTTAAGGAGAGAAATGAATCCACAAAACGTGGTCACTAGAGTTGGTGAAACCATAGCAGGAGATTACGTTCCGGCTACGCCAGACCATCAGAAATTTCTGGATAAGATGATTAATTTGGGCAAACTGCTCACTTTGCAAGACGCCTTTTTACCGGAAGCAAAAGACCAATACAAAATAGGATATTCTAATCAGCAACAGTCTTGGGCCATTTCCAATGAAGAAAATATTTACAACTATTTTGTAGAAAACGATATATTATTCAGTGATGATAATGGATTAGAAGAAAGGTTCCTAAACAAAGGCCCTTTCTCAAAATTCTACACAGAAATAGACCAAAAATCCGCTCCCAAAACAGGCGCTTTTATCGGGTGGATGATGTGTAGAAAATACCTGGAAGAACATCCTGAAGTTTCTCTTCAGAAATTCCTGCAATTGCCCGCTACAGAAATATTTAACAACAGTCATTATAAACCTAATAAATAATCCGCTAAACTGCTAAAAAGGCAAAATAGTAAAGTTGCTTTTTATCCTTTTAGCAAATTTGCGATTCTTAAAAAAAATATGAGACAGACACAGATAACGGTAAACGTAGAATTAGACGATAACCATGTACCAGAAAAAATCACTTGGAATGCCCAAGATGGTGGAGTAGAAAATCAAGAAACCAAAGCCACTATGATTTCCGTTTGGGACGATAAAACCAAAGAAGCGCTTAGAATAGACCTTTGGACCAAAGACATGCCGGTAGACCAAATGAAGATATTCCTTCATCAAATTTTTATATCTTTAGGACACACATACCAAAGGGCAACCGGCGAGGATGATGTAGCAGACAAAATCCAAGAATTTGCAGAGGATTTTGCGTTCTTGAGTAAGATAAAATAATGTGGCAATTTGTTAATGTGATAATTAGATAATTTATTTAAATTAGTTTTCACATTAATAAAACCACAAGATGAAAACAAACATAATTTTAGAAAAATCTTTTCGGTTTGCTTTAGATATTATTGAATATTGTGAAAAACTAGAAATTTCAAAAAAATTTGTCATTGCTAACCAACTTTTAAAATCCGGAACTTCTATTGGAGCCAATATTAGAGAAGCCCAAAATTCTGAAAGTAAAAATGACTTTATCCATAAGTTTAAAATTGCTGCTAAAGAAATAGAAGAAACAGGTTATTGGTTATTACTTTGTAAATTTTCAAAATCATATCCTGATTGCAATAATTTAATTTTAGACCTAAAAGAAATTGAAAATATTACCAATAAAATAATAATTACTTCTAAAACAAGAAAAGAATAATTAACTCATTATCACATTAACAGATTATCTTATTAAAAAATATGAAATTCAATACCAAAGTAATCCACGGAAACCAACATCACGAAAAAGTGACAGGTTCTGTTAACGTTCCGGTTTTTTTAACCTCTACTTTTGCACAGTCTTCACCGGGGCAACACTCGGGATACGAATATTCCAGAGCGGCCAACCCTACCAGACAGGCTTTAGAAGATGCTTTGGCCTCTATAGAAAACGGTGCCAGAGGTTTGGCGTTCGGTTCTGGCTTGGCGGCCATAGACTGTGTGTTAAAGCTTTTGAATCCTGGCGACGAAGTAATCGCTTGTGACGATTTATACGGAGGAAGCTACAGAATGTTTACCAGACTTTTCGAGAAATACCAATTGAAATTTCACTTTGTAAATCTGGAGAATCCAGAAAACATTTTACTCTTCATCAACGAGAAAACCAAATTGGTTTGGCTAGAAACCCCTACCAATCCATTGATGAAACTGGTAGACATCCAAAAAGTGGCAGAGCTTATTAAGGGTAAAGACATTCTTTTAGCAGTAGACAATACCTTCGCTACCCCATACATCCAGACGCCTTTGGATTTGGGCGCCGATATCGTGATGCATTCTGCTACCAAATATTTGGGAGGACATTCTGATGTGATTGCAGGAGCATTGATTGCCAAAACTGCTGAACTGGGAGAAAAACTACACTTTATACAGTTTGCCAGCGGAGGAATCCTTGGACCTCATGATTCTTATTTGGTATTGAGGGGCATCAAAACTTTGGCGCTTCGCGTACAAAGGCATTCTGAAAACGGACAAAAAATTGCCGAATATTTGGTAAACCATCCTAAAGTAGACCAGGTATTTTATCCTAATTTAGCCAACAATCCTCAACGAGAATTGGCCAAAAAGCAGATGAAGACTTTTGGAGGAATGATTTCTTTCACCTTCAAATCAGGCAAAAAAGAAGACTCCGTGAAATTTTTAGAAAATCTGAAAGTTTTCACCTTGGCAGAAAGTTTGGGTGGTGTAGAATCTTTAGCCAACCATCCTGCTTTGATGACTCATGCATCTATTCCGGCTGAAAAACGTGCAGAACTTGGTATTACCGATGATTTGGTAAGGTTAAGTTGTGGCATTGAAGATGTGGAAGACCTAATAGCAGATATAGAACAGGCTTTTAATTAATATTGATAATGACCAGAAAAGCAACTTTGGGAGATTTGCCTCAATTGGCAGAATTATTTGACCAATACAGAATTTTTTATCACAAAGAAAGTGATGTAAGAGCAGCAGAAAATTTCCTGAAAGAAAGAATGGAAAAAGGAGAATCTGAAATTTTTGTTTCAGAAGAAAATGGAATTTTAACGGGCTTTACTCAACTATACCCTATTTTTTCTTCTACCAGAATGAAAAGATATTGGCTTTTGAACGATTTATTTGTCAACGCCCATCACAGAGGGAAAGGCCACTCCAAAGCATTGATAGAAAGTGCCAAAGAATTGTGCGTGGCCACTAATGCCTGTGGAATTTTATTGGAAACCGACAAGACCAACGCTATTGGCAATCAGCTCTATTCGAGTTGTGGGTTTGAGCTCTACAACCATGCCAATTTTTACGAATGGACCAATGATTTAGGAGTTTAGATTTCGGATTTACGAAATAAAATCCGTCAATAATATTAGATTTTAAATCATAAATAATTAACCTGTCAGGCTGAGCCTGTCGAAGCCAAACATCGCAAATCATAAATCATAAATCGTAAATCAATATGACTGAATTTCAAAAATACATCCAAAGATATCTTGACCAGATTCCATCAGAAAACTGGATGGAAGAATTGGTGAATTCTGGTGCGGAAACCATACAGATTTATTCTGGTTTGAATGACGAAAAAGCGCTTTTTGCATATGCAGAAGGAAAATGGACATTGAAGGAACTTTTGCTTCATTTGATTGATGCCGAAAAAATTTTCCAATACCGAGCCTTGCGTTTTGCCAGAAAAGACCAAACGGAACTTTCGGGATTTGATGAAGATTTTTTTGTGGCCCATTCTTATGCCAACGAAAGGACTTTGGTAAGTCTTTTAGAAGAATTCAGAACAACCCGTCAAATGTCTATTATTTTCTTTGAAAACCTGCAGAATGTATCCCTTGCCAATACCGGAAAAGCCAATGGCAATGAAATTTCGGTAGAAACATTAGGAAAACTCATTGCAGGACACAACTATCATCATTTGAAAATCATCGAAGAAAGGTATTTACCGAAAATGTAATTTGTTATTGTGGAAAAAGCACTCGAAATATTAAAAAACGGAGGAACTATCCTATATCCTACCGATACCATTTGGGGAATTGGCTGTGATGCCACCAATGTGGAAGCCATTCAAAAAATCTTTGACATCAAGAACAGAGAAAAGAACAAATCCATGATTATTTTGGTAGAATCTGAGCGCCGTTTGCAGGATTTGGTGGAGGTACCGGAGATGGCTTGGCAAATCATAGACCTTTCCGAAAAGCCTGTTACCATAGTGTATGAAAACCCAAAAAATCTACCCAAAGAACTTTTGGCAGAAGACGGTAGCATTGGCATAAGACTTGTGAAAGATGATTTTTGCAAAAAACTAATTGGCAAACTCAATAAGCCTTTGGTTTCTACTTCGGCGAATTTCAGTGGAGAAAAATCCCCATTAAAATTCTCAGATATTTCACAAGACTTGGTGAATTTAGTAGATTATGCTGTAGAAGAAAACCGCGAAAAAGTTTCTAAATATTCCGGTTCCTCTGTCATCAAAATCTGGAATGACGGAAGAGTAAAGGTTTTACGAGAATGATCCTCAATTGAGGCATTACATTTTTCTAATTTAGTATTATCTTTGCAGCCTACATTATATCAATGCGCATTAACCTTACCCAAAATAGAAACTTCAAACTTTTCAAGATTATTTCTGAAGTAGCCCGACAAAACAACCAGACGGTTTATATTGTTGGAGGGTATGTGCGTGATTTGTTAATGGACAGAAAAGTCCCAACAGACATTGATTTCGTGACCGAACAAAATGGTATAGAACTGGCAAAAGCCGTGGGAAAAGAACTGGGAGACCTGAAGGTTTCTGTCTTCAAAACCTATGGAACAGCAATGATAAAATACCGGGATTTGGATTTGGAATTTGTGGGTGCTCGAAAAGAAAGTTATTCCGAAGATTCTAGGAAACCAGCAGTGGAAACCGGCACTTTAGAAGACGACCAAAAACGAAGGGATTTCACTGTGAATGCTTTGGCTATTTCTTTAAATGCTGAAAATTTCGGAGAACTGATAGACCCATTTGGAGGAAGGGAAGATATGCAGCAAAAAATTCTAAAAACTCCATTAGATCCTCACCAAACCTATTCTGACGACCCCTTGAGAATGATGCGTGCCATCCGTTTTGCATCAGTGTTGAATTTCACCATTGAAGAAAATTCTTTAAAAGCCATAAAAGAAGAAGCAGAGCGCATCAAAATCGTTTCTATGGAACGTATTATGGTAGAATTCAACAAAATAATGCTTTCAGAAAAGCCGAGTGTAGGGTTGAATTTATTAGAGAAGACTACCCTTTTAGAAAAAATACTTCCTGAATTAACCGCATTGAAAGGCATTGAAGAATATGAAGGACAAAGCCATAAAGACAATTTTTACCATACACTAGAAGTAGTAGACAATATTTCTCAACACACCGACAATCTTTGGTTGAGATGGTCCGCTTTATTGCACGATATTGGGAAAGCACCGACCAAAAAATTTGTAAAAGACATCGGCTGGACTTTCCATGGACATGAGTTTTTGGGATCGAAAATGATAAAACCCTTATTCACAAGACTGAAACTGCCTTTAGGAACAGACGTAAAGTTTGTGCAAAAAATGGTAAAAATGCATGCCAGACCTATCGCCTTGATTGATGATGGCGTAAGTGATTCTGCTTTAAGAAGGTTGCTTTTTGATGCCGGAGAAGATTTAGAAGACCTTTTTACGCTATGCAAGTCTGACATTACCACTAAAAATACCGCAAAGCAGGAGAAGTATAAAAAGAACTTTGAATATGTAGCCCTGAAAATTAAGGAAGTGGAAGAAAAAGACCAAATAAGAAATTTTCAACCGCCTGTTTCGGGAGAAGAAATCATGGAAATGTTTGGGCTGAAACCAGGCCGTGAAATCGGCAACCTCAAAGAAAAGGTGAAAGAAGCCATTTTGGAAGGCATTATCCCAAATGAAAAAGAAGCGGCTAAAGAATTTGTGATTCAAGAAGCCAAAATATTAGGTTTAGAGATTTTAAATCCTCGCTAATCTTGCAGATTGAGCAGATAAAAATCAGTCAAATTAGTCTAATCTGCGAGAATAAAAACTTTTATATCAAGAAAAAATCCCTCAGATTGAGGGATTTTATTTTATAATTTATCTGAATAATCAAAATTTCTAACGGCTTCTAAAGTCTTGTTGATTTCGGAATCTTTTATCGCATCCGAAATAAACCACGTTTCATAACCGCTTGGGGGAAGATAAATTCCATTTTCTAGAAGTAGATGAAAGAAACTGTTAAATGCTTTATGATTGGCATTGGCAGCGTCTTCAAAATTGGAAACTTTATCGGTATCGAAGAATACACTCATCATACTTCCTTTTCTGTTGATTTTATGGGCAATTCCTTTTTCATTGAATATCTTTCCGATTTCAACATCTAAGGTTTCTGTGGTCTTTTCAAGGTTTTGGTAGAAATTTTTATTTCTTTTGATGATTTGTAAAGTCGTTAAACCTGCTCTCATCGCCAAAGGATTTCCACTTAAAGTACCTGCTTGGTAAACAGCTCCTTTTGGGGCGAGATGATCCATGATCTCATCTCTTGCTGCAAAAGCCCCTACCGGCATTCCGCCACCAATGACTTTACCATAGCAAACAATGTCTGCCTTTACCTGATAGAGTTCTTGTGCCCCACCAAAAGCCAAACGGAAGCCTGTCATCACTTCATCAAAAATCAATAATGCGCCATTTTCGTCACAGATTTTTCTTAAATGTTGCAAGAAATTATTTTCTGGCAAGACACATCCCATATTTCCGGCAACCGGCTCCACGATTATGGCTGCAATTTGCCCTTGGTTATGACGAAACAAATCCTGAACTTGTTCTACGTCATTGTATTTCGCCAAAAGGGTGTCTTTAGCTGTTCCTTGGGTCACTCCCGGAGAATTGGGATTCCCAAAAGTAGCGGCACCACTTCCTGCTTTTATTAAAAATGAATCTGAATGGCCATGATAACAGCCTTCAAACTTCACAATTTTTTCTCTTCCTGTATAGCCTCTCGCTAGTCGAATAGAACTCATACATGCTTCCGTCCCAGAAGATACCATTCTTATTTGGTCTATATTCGGAACGTTTTCTACAATATATTTTGCGATTTCGGTTTCCAATTCTGTGGGTGCTCCAAAAGAAAATCCTTTTTCCGCTTGAAGTTTTACGGCTTCTACCACCTCGTCATGGGCATGGCCCACAATGGCCGGCCCCCAAGAGTTGATATAATCTACGTATGTTCTATCATCGGCATCGGTTAAATATGCCCCTTTGGCAGATTTCATAAAAATAGGCACTCCTCCTACCGATTTGAATGCCCTAACCGGAGAATTAACCCCTCCAGGGATATAGTGATTCGCTTCTTCAAATAATGCCGAACTTCTTTGGTATATCATAAGTAATGAGTAATAATCTAAAATTTAAAACCCCAAATCTAAAATCTAAAATTTATTTATCTTGGTTTTTTTCTTTGTAAATAAACTAATTGCCCTTCTTTTACCTTATCTCCAATTTCCATACGGTTTTTGGCATAAAGCTTATCTAATCTTATGGCAAATTTCTGGGCAATGGTATATATATTATCCCCTTTTTCTGCTTTATAAGTTTCTACACTGCCTTTAGTGTTTTTCTTTTCCAAAAATAAAATTTGTCCTTCTTTTAAATTATCGGAAAAGAGTTCATTCCATTTTTTGAGTTTAGAAGTAGAAACATCATATTTTTTGGCAATATCTTCTAGACTTGCTTCTGAAGCATCATCATAATCTGGTTCTATAGGAATGATAATATAATTAAGATTTCCGTTAGGATGAGATTTTACAGCTATGGTATGTAAAACTTCCTCTTTCGTCATTTTCACAGGCTCGGGAGCATCTATCACCACTTTTGGAACTTCTTGTACTTTTGTTAAAGTAAAATTTTTAACCAAAAAATCCTTATCATTTACCAATTCTGGATAAAGAAGCAAAAGTTTTTCATGAACCTGCTCTTTATTTACATTATCAAATTCAAAAAGTCTGTACTTTTCTATTTTGTCAATCAAGATATAGGCATATCTCGGATTGGTAGCATAGCCCGCTTTTTTAAGTCCATAAGCCCAAGATTTATAATCTTTAGGATCCAATTGAAACAACCCTTTATAATATGGTCTATTAGATAAGAATTTAGAATGATCTTCATATGAGTCTCTTGGATCTTCATACACACGGAAGCACTCATTTGGGGCATCATCCGTATATTTCATGGTTCTTCCCGTCCAGTCTTCTTTACATTTAATCCCGAAATGGTTATTGCCTTGTTGTGCCAAGATGCTTTGTCCGCCACCAGTTTCTAGAAGTCCTTGTGCCAAGGTAATAGAAGCGGGAATATTATATTTTTCCATTTCTTCTACTGCATACTGCGCAAATTTCTGAATGTATTGATCTTCGGTTTTCCAACCTTGAGCAGAGAAAAAGCTTATGACCAAAAGTAATGGTATAATAAATATTTTCTTCATTTTTACTGTTTATTTATACTCTCGTTATAAAGTCAATTATTTGTCTGTTTTTTTTCTTCAACATCTCGTTTGCTCCTTCTATTCCTTGCATACCACCGGTATGAAATGCCAAAATCTTGCTATTTTCCGGAAAAAATCCTTGTTCAATCATCTGAAAAATCTTTTTCAGCATCTTTCCGGTATAGACAGGATCTAAGCCGATTCCGAAATTCTGATAAAACATATTGATAAAACGAACATTTTCGTCCGTTATTTTACCAAAACCTCCATCTGCAGCATCAATGAGTTTAAAATTAGCTCTTTTGGAAAAGCCAAAAACTTTTTCCTCCAAAGAATCATCTTTTACTGCTTTGAAGCCTAAAACCTGCTGATTCGGCTCAGCAAATTTTGAAAGACCTGAAACGGTACCTCCGCTCCCAACAGCGCAGCAAAGATAATCAAAATCATTGTTAACTTTTGTTAATAAAAACTTAATTCCTTCTACGCCATTTTCGTTTGTTCCACCTTCAGGAACCACTAAACCTTCGGGAAATTCTACCTGCAGCTGTTTCATTAACTCTTCCTTATTTCTATAGATTTCTCGGGCAACAAAACGAAACATCATTCCGTTTTGATGCGCCAAAGCTAGGGTAGGATTATCTTGCCAGGTGGTTTGCAGTTCTTCTCCACGGATGATGCCCAAAGTTTCTATGCCATATTCTCTTCCCAAGGCGGCGGCTGCGGCAATATGATTTGAAAAAGCACCTCCGAAAGTGATGATTTTTCTTTGAGAAACGTCCTGTTCAAGATACTTCTTTACATTGTAGAACATTTTCCAGTATTTGTTGCCGGAAACTTCAGGATGGATTAGATCTTCTCTTTTGATGAAAAGCCTAACGTTTTTCTGAATGGGAATTTCTACAATAGGAATATTATGTTCCGGAAGTTTCATGGGACAAAGGTAAATATTTTACCGGAAACTGCGCCCCAGACAGAGCCATTGTTGGAGCTCTCCCGAAACATCGGGAAGCGACTGGCGAAGGCTGGAAATGGCGCCCAAATTATGAAAGGTATTTCCAGAAGCTCCAGAATTTTCTACGTTTCAGATAGTTTAGGTCTTCTTCGTTGGCATAAGCTTCGCGTTCAAAACTGATGCTGCGATATGCCAATTGCTTGTTGCCCAATTTGAAATACCAATAATAGTATTCTGCCACATACCAAACATAGAAAAAAATAATCAGCAATTCTATCTGCTGACGAATGTGAATTTTTTCGTGATTGATGAGTATTCTATTGTCTTTTAGTGATTTATTGCGCAAAAAAATAAATGGAAAAAGAGTAATTCCGTTGATTTTGGCTTTGCGGAGAAATCTTGTGCTAACAATAAACATGCAGCAAATATACCATTTGGTCTCTCATAAGCAAAGTGCTTTTTCTGGTTTTATGTTATGTTAAAAAATTATAAATGTTTGACTTTGTTACTTTTTTTGTATTAATTTTATGGAATGAATTTTGATAAAGGCTTAGTAGAAAACATAGATTTCTACTACAATGAACAGGGATACCGCGTTTTTACGGAAGCCTATCATCTAAAAAGAGGCTACTGCTGTAAAAGCGGATGCAAGCATTGTCCTTATGGATATGATAAAAAGACGGATACTTTTAAAAAAATTGAGAAAAAAAAACAAAATAAATCTTGAAATGAAAAAATATATTTTACTTCTAATGGCTTCGGCTTTGCTTTTGATAACTTCATGTTCTCCTTTTAGAGTAAGAACAGATTATTCTGAAACAGCCAATTTTACCGCCTTTAAAACATATCAATTCCGTGTAGATGACTTGAAGCTGAACGACCTTGATAAAGACCGCGTGTTAAATGAGGTAGCAAAAAACCTTCAATCTAAAGGTTTGTCTGCATCACAAAACCCAGATTTGATTGTCAATCTAAAGGCGTCTCACAAAAGGGTACATGATGTAACCATTGAACCCAGTTTTGGTATGTATAGTTGGGGAAGACCTTTCGGATGGGGCATAGGAATGAGTAGAGCATGGACAAGTGACTATAATCAGGGTGAATTGCAAATAGATATCATAGATGCTAAAACCAATAAATTGGTTTGGCAAGGAATAGGAAACGGAATTAATGTAGATTCTTCTAAAGCAAAACAAAAACAAATCCCTGAGATCGTTGCTGAAATAATGGCCAACTATCCTCCCGTAAAAAAATAAATTTTTGTATAATTCTAATAAACGGTC